>JAVBKZ010000050.1:0-54224 GCA_031553755.1 Bacteroidales bacterium
CGGTGCGGACTCTTTCTCACAACTGCTTTCTATCGCTGATACTGCCAGGAAGAATGGAAGGTCAAGGTATTATGCGTTGGCAGAAATTGCCAAATTGTAAAATCCCGTAGATCCTAAAGTGCTGACCTGAGTAGTTACTTCGGGAGACACTCTATTTTATTAAATTTATACTTTTTGTCACAAATCCATACCTTTATCCGACTTATAAATAAATATCGATCATCTCTTGGAGCATTTCGAATCAACATATAAGGATAATTATCAAAAAATGTTTCAATTAGCACAGAAAATGTTAGTTGAGCAAGATGATATCCCGGATATTCTTCAAGAGATTTTTGTTTGTTATTACGAAAAATTAAAATCCGGATCTTCAATCGAATTTCCTCGTTCATGGCTAATGAAAGCAACTGTCAATAAATCGATTGATTATTTAAATCACCAAAAAAGACATACGAGCTTGGACGCGGTTAAAGATTATAAAGAAGATGAATTGGTTGAAAAGCAACAATCCGAATCGGAAATAAGAAATGCAATTTCTCAACTCAGTGAAAAAGAGATGAAATTGGTCATACTCTATAGCGAAGATTTTTCTTACAAAGAAATTTCAGAAATAACAGGTATAAAATTCTCTTCCGTTGGAAAAAGTTTATTTCGTTCACTCGAAAAATTAAAAGTAATTTTAAAGAAAATGAATTATGAAATGTATTGAAAATTCGTTAATTCAACAATATATAGATAAGGAAATCTGCTCTTCGGAAAGAAAAATAATAGAAAGCCATATTTCCGGTTGTGCAAAATGCGCAAAAAAAATAAAAGAGCATCAGGAATTCACTGCAAATATAAAAAAGCAATTAGATTCTTCAAACACAGGTGAGATTGTTATTCCCGAATTCGATTCTTCAAAGATAATTTTGCGGAAAAAGCCGCTTAAATTCCGTAAAATGTATTTTTACGCAGCTTCGATTGCTGCCTTTTTGATTTTAGCAATTTTATTTTTCTTCCCATTAAGACAGCAGAAAGAAAAGGAAACAGTCTATTATTTTTACAACAATGAAAGTGAATATGATGCCAATCGGACTATTTCAAAACAAGATTTCGAAATGCAAATGATTGATCAAAATGGGAATGTTTCCATAGTTAATTTTTAAAATATGAAAATCAAGTATTTAATTCTCATTTGTCTTTTGGTAATATTTGCCGGAAGATTGCAATCACAATCGTTGGTTGACATTTATAAAAAAGGAACAGTAAAATTAGTTCCTGATAAAGAGTATGCTATCAATAATGACTGGGATAAAATTTTTGAGACTTATCACGATACCATTTATAACCGTCCGATGGGAGAACGGAAATCAATCATTTTAACTCCCGATGGATCGGTTGTTGTGAATCATGCCTACCGGAATTATTATTCAAAATTTGATTCGACCGGAAAGTTTATAAAAGAATTCGGAATTATCGGAAAATCCGGTAAGAAATTCAAAGATGCCTATACGATAAAAGGAGTTCTTAATGGAAAGTTTTTTACATCGCTCGACAATATGGGACGAATGTATGCTTTTGATTATGACGGAAATTATGTAAAGGAACTGAAATTAGATTATATGACAAGAGATATGATTCCTCTGAAAAATAATAAATTCGCGGTAGTTGGCTGGGTAATATGGAAAGAAAAATTCAGGGATTTTGTCGCGATAGTAGATTATAATACCAATGAGCAAAAAATTATCTGGGAGCAATTTACCGAGAGAAATGAAAAAACGGAAAGACGAAAATTATTCAATTATTCATATACATTCGAAAACAATTCTTCCATTCATATAACAACGATGCCTTATTCAAAAAATGTCGGGATAAATACTCCTCCATTGATTGAATTTGTAAAAGATCAATTAGTAATTGCTTTACCAGTAACAGGAGAAATATTAATTTATAATATCAATGGAAATTTGA
Source organism: Bacteroidales bacterium (assembly GCA_031553755.1). GTDB lineage: Bacteria > Bacteroidota > Bacteroidia > Bacteroidales > Azobacteroidaceae > JAIRVZ01. The sequence goes on from JAVBKZ010000050.1 coordinate 1,954, forward strand.
AATCGAAAGATGAAATAGAATGGACTTTAAATAGTATTTCTGTCGAAGAACAAAAGGAAATACAACAAAAAGCCATAGAGCGCATGAAAAACAGGAAGGGAAAATTCAGTCCTTCGAGTGATGAAGATAATAAAAAAGCCAGAACTTCCATTTTGAAACAAATGGAAGAAGACCTGAATAAAATTTCCGAACCCATACCGGCACCTGCATTTTCCACTATAATCAAAGATTCGGACGAAAACTTGTTGTTTTTTGATATGCCCAAAGAAGACGGGCACAATAAGTTCAATGTTTGGGTATACGGCAAAGAAGGACAGTTTATATGCCAAAGCAGCTTTGCATGCGATGATTATAACCTGCAAATCAATCCATCCAAAATGGTATTTCACAACGGATACATCTATGGATTACAAACGCTGAAAGAAGTCAAAGGAAATCCGTTGAGATTGGTCAGATTTAAAATAAAAGGGAGTTAAAGGAATTGAGAGTGGAGAATTGAGAATTGTTAATTGCTTTCACTTGCCTACTCATCTACTTGTTTACTCGTCTACTAAATTATTACGTATGAAAAACATTTGTCTTTTATTATCTTCGATTTACATGTCGATTGCAGTTCATGCACAAAATCAGGCTGAAACATACTTGTGGCCTATCGAAGGCGCACAACCGGGAACAAATATATTATCTGTTCCCCAAAGTTATATAGATGGTGAATTAAATTTCAGTAATCTCTTTATTGGAGCTCCCGGAGGTACCACAGTTGTTTCGCCTGTTGATGGAATAATAAACCATGTTTCTATCAGCTATAGTTCAAGTTTGACATCCTTAACATCTTGGAAATTTGAAACCAATTTTGATAAAAGTTTAGAAAAAATTCGTTCTGACTTTGATAAAACAAAGAATCCTAACTATCTCAATGGATCTTTGGGTATAAAATTTAAAGATGGAATAATGATCTATATCAACGGATTGAGCGGCGATCTGCCATTTAAAACGGGGCAAACTCTTAAGAAAGGAGAAGTCATCGGAAAAGTGGCTTACAGCTATCACAAGGTAAAAGAACCATCAATCTGTGTATCAATATCAAAATATTCAAAAGCATCCGATCCGATGTCTCCTTTTGGAATCAAGACTACTTTTAAAGCTCCGGAAGAAATAAAACCTGTGTTTTCTCTTACCAAAATACAAGCGAAAGAAGATTTTATGGTGTATATCAATGCCTTAAAGGAAGCTTTCCCCGGACTTTACGATGTGGTAACAAAAGACGAATTGGAACGGTATATTTTCCAAACTTTGACATCGATTGATTCAAACAAAGGAAATCTTACATTTGATGAATTTAACAAAATTATGGCCAAAACACTTGCTAAAATACATGATAGCCATATTTATTCTAAAGGCGTTCCATGGAAAAGAGAAAACATGCAAATAACGTCCATTGCTCCGATTACTTTCGGATTTATCCAAGATACGCTTTTCTGCCGGAATGCAGCCCTACAATATGAAAATCTAATTGAGAAGCCAATCAGAACCGTAAATGGGTGGGCCTCCGACTCGATCAGCAAGGAGATTAAATCTCTCATTTCTGGTTATGACGCGCAAGCACAAAGTGTAATTGATTACAACTTATTCTTTGCCAGAAATTTGAAATTTATGAGTTTTGATAATTTAGATATTGAATTTGCTGATGGAGAAAAGGCAACATTGAAGAAGATACCAACAAATTCCAAATTCAGTTATTCTACCAATAATTTTGAATCTATTAATCGCCATAGAAATGGATATTTCACAAAAATGATGAATGATTCTACGGCTTATCTCGGGCTTTCTACCTTCAATCTAAATCAAGTGCAAGTCGAAAATATCGGACAATTTATAGATTCTGTTTCCAAGAAAAATATTCCAAACCTAATAATTGATGTACGGAATAATGGCGGAGGGCATGATGAGGTTATTAAACAACTTTATTCTTTTATTGCCGGTGATCCTTTTTCTGTTAACAGCTATTCAAAAGTAAATAAACAAGGTGGTTATAAATGTTTTAACCAGTCGTTAAACAGATTAGAGGGAGACTCTTTATTTGCTGATTATATGCCGGCAGAAGGAAAGGAAGGTTACTATTCAATATTAAATAAAAAAACAATCATCAAGGCTGATCAAACCATCAACTATAAGGGAAAGGTTTATGTGTTGACCAATGAATGGTCGACATCGGCCGCCACCATGTTTCCGGGATTTTTGATTCGCAATCACAGGGGAGTTGTAGTCGGTAGGGAAACACGCACTGCCTACCATTTCATGAACGCGCTCAAATTTGTCGATATACGTTTGCCTAATTCGTTGATAACAATAACGATTCCGCTTGTACATATTGTTTTTGACACAGTAGTAAATGACCGTGTCCCCTACGGTCGTGGAGTTATACCTGATTATCCCTGTCCGCTAAGCATTGAAGAAATTTCTTATAAAAACGGGGATACTATATTGAACTACACACTCAATCTCATCAAAAAAGGAGAATATATCAAAAGAGAAAATTCGTTTAGATAATAATATTTTCCACAAGTATGATTCAGAAATTGAATTAAAGAACTATTTCCCGCGGAATACGCAGATTTTTATGTCTAAATATTTAACAATCTGCGTAATCAGCGGGAATAAATAATTTAACCAGACTAATATTGAATACTTAATAAGAAAATGTTCAAAAAGTTACCGACAAATTGGCCATCACATTGGTTCCCGCTTGAGGAAAATAACCATTCGGTTCATATTTATCCATGTTTGGGCTATTAGGATCGGGTTGTTGATAGTAAGGTTCGATCCAAGCATTCGTCTCATATTTTTGATTAAAAATATTATTAACCAATACACTCAGTTTTAGCTTTTTCAATCCTTTTACATTGAAAGAATATCCCATTTGCAAATTGGTTACAAAATACGCGTCAAGAGTATGTTGTTCATCTCCGGTATTGTCAATGTATTGTTTTCCAACATAATTAGACAATAATCCTCCATCCCAATTTTTGTATGAAAAAGAGAATAAACTACCTGCGATTATTTCGGGGGAAAACGCAATCGGAACAGTTCCCAAGTATTGTTCATATTGCTGATTCTTTCTTTCCCAATTTTCATCATATACGGTCACATATTCTGTAAAATTTTTAATCCTATTACGACTTATTGTCAGGTTTCCATTCCATTTCAACCAAGAGCAGATATTCGCTCCTAATGTAAATTCTGCGCCGGCCCTGTAACTATCCGGAATATTACTGGTCAACATCTCTCCTATTTCATTCACTTTTCCATTTAGAATTAATTGATTATCGTATTTCATATAATACAAATTCATTCCCGCCGAAAATAAATGATGTTTGAAAGTATAACCTAATTCATAATCGAACAATTTTTCAGAAACAGGCATTTTATCTTTTTCTCCATTTGTATAATTTTTCCGGTTAGGCTCGCGGTTGGCTATAGCAAAAGAAGCGTACATATTATTTTGCTCATTTATTTTATAAAATAATCCGGCTTTAGGATTAAAAAAGTTAAATGTTTCATCAAAATCTAATATTTGCATTGCTCCTGTATTCGAATCCCATTTGTCATTTGTTCCATCCATTTTATAATGGATATAACGATATTGCAAATCTCCATAAATATTAAGTTTTGAGGTCAGTGAATAATTCGCTTTCGCATAAATATTCGCGTCTGTTTTTCCTGCCGTATTCCGGTAATATTCATGTTCGGGATAAAACTCGGAACCTCCCAAATAATTTTGAAGCCACATCACTTTTCCGAAATGATTTCCATCATAATAGTTAGCGCCTCCGCCAATCACTGCATCCCATTTATCCTTTTTATAATTTAATGAAAATATTCCTCCGTAAAAATCATTATCTAACCATTTTTGACGAACCAAATCACTCTTTTTAATAGTTTTACCTCCTGATTCAAAAGGGACTAAACCGTATTCTATCAATTTTCTCCCAATTTTATATTCATTATAAAAACCATCTCCTTTGGTGTAATGTAACGCCGCGTTTAGCTGCAATTCCGGCTTGAAGATACGCGTAAATAGAGCTTGATAATTTTTTTGAGTATAATTATCGGTTTGATCATCATAAAAAGGAGGGAGCGGATTTCCATAATCATCTTCTTCCATGTGTCCGCTTGGATTAAACGTCCGGTCTGTTTCTAATTTATCTTTCGGGACACCATCCCATGCATGATATGTTTTTTCTTTTCCTCCGAAAACAATGAATTTCAAAATATTTTTTTCATCATAATAAGCTCCTTGAAAGAAATACGATTTCAAATCGGCTGAAGCCCTGTCGATATATCCGTCAGATTGAATGTCTGAAAGCCGGGCATCAAAGGCAAAATGGTTTCCGATAATACCTGTACCCAATTTCAAGGTAGCTTTAGAAGTATTAAACGAGCCATAAGTCCCGTTTAGTTCTCCATAAGCTTTTGCCGGAATATTTTCAGTCTTCATGTTCACGCTCGCGCCAAATGCTCCGGCTCCGTTTGTTGAAGTTCCTACGCCACGTTGCACTTGTAAATCCTGTAAGGAAGATGCCAAATCAGGTATATTTACCCAGAAAACAGTTTGAGATTCCGCGTCATTCAAGGGTATTCCATTCGTTGTAATATTGATTCGATTAGCATCCGTACCACGAATACGAAAGCCGGTATAACCAATTCCCGTTCCCGCTTCGGAAGTAGTAACAACAGAAGGAGTCAACGCAATCAAAAAAGGGATGTCTTGTCCGAAATTATATTTCTCAATTTCTTCTTTTCCCATATTGGAATATGAGAAAGGAGTTTTTTCGGTTGCCCTGTTCGAAATAACCTGAACTTCCTGAATGTGAATTGATTTGATAGTATCTTGCTTTTGAGCAAAAGAAAACTGTGCAGCAAACAATGCTGCTAAAAGAATAAATTCCTTTTTCATTTAATTGAGTTTTAATACAATATCCCTAATCCCTTAAAGGGGACTTTTAGGAAGATAAAGATGTCAAAAAATTGACAAACCTTTCAAACTCCCTCTTTGAGTCCCTTTTAGGGAATTCAAGGATAATATAATTAATAAATAAAAAAGGGGTTTTTAAAGATAGGTACCTGCCTGATGTGCACAATCGAAGCATTTCTTTTCTCCCTAAGCGGCATTACCCGCTCCAGGTTCAAAGGGTATAATCTCAGCCCCTCGGAAGGAGCACCCCAAAATGTCGGTGCAAAGATAATGATTATTTTAAAGATATCAAGATGAAAATGAAAGAGGGCATGCCTGATTTTTCAGACATACCCCCTCAAAATATAATTCGTACAATATTTATTTTAAATCCAAATACAGCGAACTGATTGATTCATTGTTGAATACCCTGCTGATTGCATCGGCAAACATATCAGCTATAGAAAGTATTGTTACTTTTTCGCTTTTCTTTGAATAAGGAATACTATCCGTAAAAATAATTTGTGTTAAAGCTGATTGATCTACACGCATAGAAGCTGGATCCGACATTACCGCATGAGTAGCGATTGCCCTCACAGAGTTAGCTCCTTGTTCTAACATCAAATCGGCGGCTTTAGTGATTGTCCCTGCAGTATCTACCATGTCATCAACCAATAAGACATCCATACCTTTCACGTCTCCGATTAATTTCATCCCTGCAATTTCATTGGCTTTTTCTCTCAATTTGTAGCATATTACCATCGGGACATTCAGGTGTTTGGCATAAGTATTCGCTCTTTTCGTTCCTCCTACATCGGGGGTAGCGATAACCAAATTTTGAAGGTTCAAAGTTTTGACATATTCAACAAAAATAGAAGACCCATATAAATGGTCTACCGGAACATTGAAAAATCCTTGAATCTGGTCGGCATGTAAATCCATTGTTATCAATCGGTTGATTCCTGCCGTAGCCAATAAATCGGCTATCAATTTAGCCCCAATAGATACACGGGGTTTATCTTTTCTGTCTTGGCGCGCCCATCCGAAATAAGGAATAACGGCTATGATTGATTTTGCAGAAGCACGTTTAGCCGCATCAATCATTAACAATAATTCCATCAAGTTGTCGGAACTCGGAAATGTAGATTGAACTAAAAAGACATAAGAACCACGTATAGATTCTTCATAAGAAACCGAAAATTCACCATCCGCAAAATATTCGATTTTCATTTTTCCAAGTTCACAGCCTAAACTGTTACAAATTTTTTCGGCAAGATAGTGGGATTTTGTTCCCGAAAACACCTTAAATGGGGTACATTTGTTCATAAAAAATAAATCAATTAACAGACAGACAAACGAGTATTAAGTAATTATTTCTCAAGCGACAGAAATAAAATTAAAACTCGCTGCAAAAGTAGTAATTTATTTTTCAAAATTCTATTTTATATAACTTAAAAACATACAGTAAAATATTCAGAGTTAATTACTATTTTTGTCAGTTTATTTTGAAGTTATCTTGACTTTTTACAAAAGATATAAAATGATAAATTTTAAACACTGAGTTGCACGGAGTAATTATTCACAAGGTAGATTTATATATAAGAGACGGGATACTTCGTGAAATAAACTCCTTTCACTCCGTGTTTAATAAAAAGTCGAAACGAATTCTTTTGCAATTTATGCGTTAAATTTAGGCTTGTTGGTTTGAAATATGGATAATCGGAAAAAAGTTTTAATCAAAGCTTCATGGGTAAGTATCATAGGCAATGCGGTATTGTCTTTACTTAAAATTATTGTAGGAGCTTTTGCGGGAAGTTTGGCCGTTTTAGGCGATGGTATTGATTCGGCAACCGATGTTGTGATTTCATTAGTAACTTTGTTTACCGCAAAAATTGTAAGTCGTCCTCCTAACTCGAAATATGCTTTCGGATATGAAAAGGCCGAAGATATCGCGACCAAAGTTCTCTCGTTTATAATCTTTTTTGCCGGTTTACAGATGCTTATATCAACAGGAAAAAGTATTATTTTTGTTGAACCTCGTGAATTACCCAATCCAATTGTTATTTATGTTACTATTTTTTCGATAGTTGGCAAATTGTTATTAGCTTATTACCAATTCAGGCAAGGAAAAAAAGTAGAAAGTTCGATGTTAATTGCCAATGCCAAAAACATGCGCAACGACGTGATTATTTCAGGAGGCGTACTACTGGGATTATTTTTCACTTTTATTTTGAAAATGCCGATACTTGACTCTATTACCGGATTATTGATTAGTATTTATATTATTAAGTCATCAATCGGAATATTTATGGAATCGAATGTGACATTAATGGATGGTGTGAAAGATCCTTCGGTTTACCAAACAATATTCGAAGCGGCGGAACGTGTATCCGGAGTAAGTAATCCGCACCGGGTAAGATCGCGGCAAATAGGAAATTTATATATGATTGATTTGGATATTGAAGTTGATGGTAATATGACATTAAAGGAAGCCCACGATATCGCCCACCAGGTAGAAAAAAGCATACGGGATTCCGTTGAAAATGTATACGATATTGTTGTACACGTTGAGCCCGAAGGCTGTTATCATTCGAAAGAAAAATTCGGGGTCAATCCGGAGATGTTGTAAACATTGAGTAGAGGGAGGAAGATAGAGAATTAGGATTATACTGATTTTTCCAAAATTTCGATTATTTTGTTTTTCTCATCGGGATGAAACCACTTAATTCCAGTATCTTTTTTGAACCAGGTCATTTGTTTACGGGAATAAATCCGTGAGTTTTGCTTAATTTTTTCAATAGCGAAATCCAATGCGCATGTACCGTCAAAATATTGAAATAGTTCTTTGTAACCGACTGTATTGAGTGAATTGTGGCGGCGGAAAGGATAAAACCGGCGGGCCTCTTCTAATAAACCCGATTTCATCATTTCTTCCACTCTCAGATTAATTCGGTCATATAACTCTTCTCTATCACGCTGTAATCCTATTTTAACGATATTAAACGGACGTTCTTTCTTCTTTCCTGTACGAAGTTCAGAATATGGCTTACCGGTCATTAAACAAACTTCCAGGGCATGAATTACCCGTTTGTAATTTTTCAAATCAACTTGATTATAAAAAACAGGATCGAGCATTTTCAATTGATTGCGTATTGGTTCTAAGCCTTCTTTTTCGTATTGATTGTATAAATCTTTCCGTAAATCTTCATCTATGGTGGGAATTTCATCAATTCCTTTGCAAACGGCATCGATATACATCATCGAACCTCCTGTCATCAGGATTGTGTTTTTTGTTTTGAAGAGTTTTTCAAGAAGTAACATAACGTCTTCCTCAAATTGACTGGCACTGTAATAGTCTGTCAATTCATGAGTAGCTATAAAATAATGTTTTACACGTTGAAGTTGGAATTCAGAAGGAGCGGCGGTTCCGATAGTCAGGTCTTTGTAGAGTTGGCGAGAATCGCATGATATAATTGGAGAATTGAGCCTTTCAGCCAGTTCCAGGCTCAATTCTGTTTTTCCTACACCTGTTGGTCCAAGTAAAACGACAAGTGATTTGTTAATATGAGTCATCGTAGGGATTACCTCCGGAAAAATTATCTAATCCGTCAAAACCGTCTTGGTCGAGTTCATCCATATCATATTCATTATCTCCATAAAAATCTTCTCCTAAATCAACATTGGATTGAGATAACGATTGTTCGAAATCTTCGAATGACGACACTTGCGCGGGAGGATTTCCTGTTGATTTGATACAAACAGGTTTATTTTGCGTTTTTCCCGGAACAATTTCGCTCAATTCCATGAAAAAAGCTCTTTCGGTAAGATATTCAAAAACATAAATAAATTTTTGTTTTTCTTCTTCAAGCCCTTCACTTAAGCGGGTTGTTTCCATTATATAACTGTCTTCTTCCGGATTTGTATCCATTTCTATCAAAGTAATTTCCGTAAGTTTAGCCCAGTCGTCATCACAAATAAAAAAAGAAGCGGGTTGGTCTTTGGCATATCCCACAGAATCAAGAATCGCGTTGTGCAAATCAAGAAACGTAGCTTCTGAGTCGATTGTAATTACTCTTTTGAAATCATCGACTTCGTCTGATAACATTATAATTTTATAAATCATGAATTATATAATTATTTATAATGAGTATCCGTTATACTACCTAATCGCTCTGTCATCCTGAACTTGATTCAGGATCTTTTAATGAATTGCTGATTATCAATAGATTGCGGGTCAAGCCCGCAATGACAAATTAGGGTTTTAATTTGTTAGGTAAAATAACGGATACTCATATTATTTATTCCAAATACCCTCTCACTATTCCTCGCTTGGAACTATTGATAAATGTTAATATATTTTCTTTTTCTTTTGAATCGGGAAGTTGCGATTCTATATATTTTACAGCCTCGGAGTTATTCATTCCCGATTGATACAATGCCCTGTAAATTTCTTGTATCGAGCTGATTTGTTCGTTTGAAAATCCTTTTCTCCGAAGCCCAACGATGTTTAGTCCTGAAAATGAAATAGGTTCACGTCCGGCTATAATATATGGAGGAATATCTTTTCCTAATCTTGAACCTCCTTGTATCATCACATGTTGCCCAATGCGTGAAAATTGATGAACCAAAACTCCGCCACTCAAGATAGCGGAATCATCGACCTCTACTTCTCCCGCTAACTGCGAAGCGTTTCCAACAATTATATTATCTTTCAGGATGCAATCGTGTGCAATGTGAGAATAAGCCATCAATAAACAGTTGTTTCCAATTATGGTTTGTCCTTTAGCCGCTGTTCCCCTGTTAATAGTCACACATTCTCTTACAGTTGTATTATCTCCGATCAAACACAAAGAATTTTCTCCTTGAAATTTAAGATCTTGCGGAATTCCTGAAATGACAGCTCCGGGAAAAATCCGGCAATTTTTACCGATTCTCGCACCTTCCATAATCACCGCGTTTGGATAAATGTAAGAATTGTCTCCAATTTCTACATTTTTTTCAATTGTCACAAACGGACTTATGGTTACATTATTTCCGATAATAGCATCGGGATGAACGCATGAAAGCGGATTATTCATTATCTTATTATTTATTTTTGACAATTTGAGCCATGAATTCGGCTTCGCAAACTACTTTTTCTCCAACAAATACATGTCCTTTCATATTGGCTATTCCTCGTCTTATTCCCGTTAATAATTCCAGTTTAAGGATTAAAGTATCTCCGGGAACTACTTTTTGACGGAATTTCACATTATCTATTTTAAGAAAATAAGTAGAATAACGATGAGGTTCATCCACACCGTTTAATACTAACAATCCTCCTGTTTGAGCCATGGCTTCAACTAATAAAACTCCCGGCATTACGGGTTCTTCCGGAAAATGTCCTTGGAAAAATGGTTCGTTTACAGATACGTTTTTAAGTCCGACAATATAATTATCTCCAATTTCTATAATTTTTTCAACCAAAAGGAACGGATAACGGTGCGGTAACAATTCTTTTATCCGGTTTATTTCCATATAAGGAGTGTTGTTGGGGTCATAAACAGGCGCTTGCACTTCATTGGTTTTTATGTCTTTCCTTATAAGGCGCGCGAATTTATTATTGATTTTATGCCCGGGACAAGTAGCGATAATCCTTCCTTTAATAGGTTTTCCGATCAAAGCCATATCTCCTATCACATCCAATAGTTTATGCCTGGCCGGTTCGTTAGGAAACTTCAAGGGATTGTTCATGATGTATCCCAATTGTGTCGCGTCTTTGTGAGGAACTGCCATTTTATCTGCTAATTGATCGAAACGTTCCTGACTGATTTGACGTTCGTAAATGACAATAGCATTATCTAAATCTCCTCCCTTGATAAGATTATTTTGCAATAAAGGTTCTATTTCTCTTACAAAAACAAAGGTACGGCAAGAGGCGACTTCATTTTTAAAATCTTTCAAATCTTCAAGTACAGCATATTGATTATCAAGAAAAACAGAATCAAAAGAAATAAGAGCGCTTACACAAAATTTATCATCAGGAAGGATAACAATCGAAGAACCCGTTTCCGAATCTTTGATTTCAATTTTCTTTTTGACTATATAAAAATCCCTGTCGGCAGATTGTTTTTCTAATCCGATCCTTTCTATTTCGTTAGAATAAACGACGGCGCTTCCATCTAAAATAGGAAATTCGGGCGCGTCGACTTCAATCAGGCAATTATCAACGCCGTATGCGTATAAGGCAGCCAAGGCGTGTTCTACGGTACTTACTTGCACTCCGTTTTTCGAAAGGACAGTTCCCCTTTGAGTTCCTGTCACATTTTCGGCAAGAGCTTCAATGATAGGTTCGCCTTCTACATCTATTCTTTTAATTTTATAACCATGGTTCTCCGGAGCCGGATTGAATGTGATTTTAATATCTACTCCTGTATGCAATCCTTTTCCTTCTAAGGAAAAACTTTCTTTTAACGTATGTTGTTTAGACATATTTGTTTACATTAATTTATAAGCAAGTGAATATTATGATTCACCGTTTATCGTTTTTTTAAGACTTTCTATTTCTTTTTGAAGTTGGTTGAGCGTCCTGTACATGTCGGGCAATTTCGGGAAAATAATGCTCGAACGGAAGAAGTTTTTTACTTCAATCGCCGGACTTCCAATGAGCGACTTTCCATCTTCAATATTACTGATAATTCCCGATTGCGCTCCGATATTTACCCTATCTCCTATTTTGATATGTCCTCCCAATCCGACTTGCCCTCCAATCATACAATTACGGCCTATTTTGGTCGAACCTGAGATTCCTACTTGCGCTGCCATCCCTGTGTTTTCTCCAACTTCTACATTGTGCGCGATTTGAATCAGGTTATCTAACTTAACTCCCGAACGGATTATGGTAGAATCCATAACAGCCCTGTCTATCGTCGTATTCGCGCCAATTTCTACATCATCTTCGATAACGACATTTCCCAATTGGGGAATTTTTTTGTATTTATCTCCTTCGGTCGCGAATCCAAAGCCGTCAGAACCAATCACAGCGCCGGCATGAATAATGCAATTTGTTCCAACTTTGCAGTTTTCGTAAATCTTAACTCCTGAATAAATAACCGTATTATCTCCGATTTCCACATCATCGCCAATGAAAGCTTGCGAATAGATTGATACATTTTTTCCTAATTTGACATTTTCACCAATATATGCAAACGCGCCTACGTATACAGTTTCCAGATCAACTTGTGCTGAAGAACTGATAAATGACATTGGCTCAATGCCTCGTTTTTTATTTTTTGTTTGATCAACTAAGTTCAAAAGAATCGCCAATGCCGAATATGCATTGGGGACGCGAATCAATGTCAGAGAAACAGGAAGCGGTTTTTCGGGAACGAAATCATTGTTGACCAATGCAATACTTGCTTTTGTTTCATAAATATGAGACGCATACTTTAAATTAGCAAGAAAAGTAAGAGTTCCGGGTTTCCCTTCTTCAATCTTAGAAAAATTGTTAACCTTCACATCCGAATCGCCTTCTATTATTCCACCAAGAATATCGGCAATCTGCTTTGCATTGAACACCATGCTGTTATTTTATTAAATTTATTGAAGAATAAAGTTTTTATGAGTCAAACTTTTTTCCACATTTGGGGGACAAAGTTCGTAAATTATTTTGAATTCGGCAAAAAAATAACAGAAGGGACAGGACAACCGCATTTTAATTAGTTAGGATTTTCAACAAATACTCATTATTCCCTCCGGCATCAAGTCTTTTGACTTTCACACTTCTTTTCTTCGATTGTTCATTTTTAATCCGATTGAGAGCAATTTGATTAATCAGGGAAAAATTCCGGGCGGTCTACCCGTGAATCGGGCATCTATGTAAAATAATGAATTGGTGATTGCATGTCGTTTTCATTAATGAGACCGATTGATGCTTAATTTTTTTTAAACAGATTTTTTAATTTAGATGTATCAGCCCTGATTGTGATTTTTTATTTATATATTTTAGATATAAATATTTTTTATTAAATTTTAAATTGCTTATTATTATAAAGTTATGATTTTTTATTAATTTTTATTTGTTAAATTAATTATAATAAAATATATTTGTCATGAAATCATGCGCATTGATTCAATTTATTAATTAACACATTAATTAACACACAAAAGTTGTAAATCATGAAAAATCTAAATTTTAAACTGATAAACATTTTATTTATCAGTGTTGTTACATTAAGCTGCAACAAAGAGAATGAAGTGGCAAATACTAAAAAAGATAATTTTACCGCAGATTCTTCTAAAAACATTAGTGTAGATGACATAAACCTTTCAGAAATCAACAAAGAAGCTTTCGATTATTACTCAAATCTAAAAACTGCAATTTTAGCTACAGGTTCGAATAAAAAAAACTCTTTGAGAAGTTCAGAAGATGAAGAAAATCCATTAATTGAAAAATTAGAAGAAATTGAAATTATCAAAGAAGAAAATGGCGAACAAATTTCTTTTTTTGATATGCCAGAAAATTCTCAAATTGATTTCTTGGAAGATTGGTCGTTATTACAAGCTGAAGAAATGAGTCGAAAACTCATAGAAAACCCCGAATTAGAGGAATATTTAAAAGAACAAAATGAAATTGTTGGAGATGTTTTAGAAGAAGAAACTACAACGTTAAAAAGCACAGAAATATCTCTAGTGAAAGATAATAAAGTATTTTTTGAAAAAATTAAATCTCGATTGGAAACAAAAAATTCAGAAATTCAACCAGAATTACGTTCCACAATTTCTTCTGAAGATAAAATTTCTTCGGATATCGTGAAAAATTCATTGATTGCCAATGCGAGAAGAGGAGACTTCCTTTTAGTTTTGCCTAAACATGGACAACCGTGGGCATTTGCAAACCTTTCAAATGATAATTTTAAAGTAGGGCATGCAGGTATACTTACGTCTACTGTATATTCTTATACTAATTTTCAGCAAGGAATTTCACTTGGAGCTTGGACTAGTGGAGGCGTAAAGGATGAAAGTATTAATACTTGGAGTGTTCGTTGTTATCTAATGGGTATTCAAAAAGTTTCGTGGAAATGGCAATGGAGAGGATTTAAAAGTAAATTCGTAAAAACATCGACTCCGGTTTCAAATCCTGGAGCATTGGCAGATTGGGCGAATAAATACAAAGGAAGGGAATATGTCTATTGGTATGAATTTTTAACTGCAAAATGGGCTGCTCCTTCCCGCTTTACCTGCACTACTTTAGTTTGGTATTGCGCAAACAAGGCGTATGATATCAATATTTCAGATTGGTGGGCTACAATGGTAAGTCCAAGTGGGGTTTATTTGGATGAAAGTACTTATGTTAGAAAAGAAATAAAATGAAAATTATGAAAATGAGCATTTTTTTTGGGCTAACTATTTTTTTGCTATCAACGTTTCTTTCTTGTGGAGATAAAAAAGAGGAAGAAATGATGAGAGATTTTTATCTTTCTCAAAAACGGGACCCAAATCTTGTTGGTTGGTGGTTTATAGAAGGTGATTCTGGCCAAGATAAACGTTATCAGGAATTTCAATCAGGAGGTGTTTTGAAAGACGCTTACAGAAAAGAAAGTGATAATAAATTGTATATCCTAAAATCTGACGAATACTGGTACACCAAAGGTGACACATTAATGATTTATGATTATAACGAAAGTTGGATGTATGGTTCTCGTGAATTTGCTGTTGGATATAAAATTTCTCAATCAAGAGATTCTTTATTTCTTAGTGATAAGTTTGATAATAACTTTTATTATTGGGGGGTGCGAGTAGAGCAGCCAAAATAATTTTCAGATGCCATAAAATGGTAGTTTATTCGCAGGGTGTCTAAATATAATAAAATTTTGACACCTATTTTAACAGGAAAAAATTAATTTTGTAACATTTTTATTTAAAAAATTTATAATATGAGAAAATTATTATTGACCACCATGTTATCTCTTGTCGTATTTTGTGGATTTGCTCAAGGCAATAAAGAGTCAGAAATTAGAACCCATGAAATCGGATTGGATGTTTTCGATTTGGCCGTTCTCCGTTCGATAGATGTTTCGTATGAATTTATTAAAAATCCGGAATTAGGATTCGGATTAGCTGCCCGGTATTGTTTTGACGATGCTTCGGACACGGAGAAATATTCTGTTACGCCTTTTTTCAGGTATTATTTCTTTAATAAACAAGATTATGGCTCCAAAGGATTTTATGCCGAAACGTTTTTAAAAAGCTTTGGAGGAGAATATGAAAACTATGACTACTACGACTACTATAGTTCAAGCACTTTTACTACTAAATCGTATTTCGATATGGCTATAGGTGTTGGATTGGGATTTAAATTTGTCAGCAAAAAAGGTTTTGTATTAGACATTAACCTTGGAGGCGGCCGCTCATTTGGAATATCTGATTATTCTCCCGAAGTTACCGGACGGGGAGGAATCACATTCGGATATAGATTTTAATTTTGAAAATAACAATATTCAATAATTCAGGGTGTTTTTTCGCCTAAAACAGACATCATGTAGGAAAGGGCGCTGATTAGCTCTTTCCTGCCTTGTTTGGTACTGAAATCTATTCCGCAAAAAGAAGAACGTTTTCTTCTCAAAACAAGAAAATACATTCCGGAAACGAGTATAGCCAATATGGCTTTGGGGTCGCAATTCCCATTTATTTTTCCTAAAAAAGCTTCGTAATGAGGCAAGATATTTTCGATCGAAATCTCTCTCCTTTTCGCGCTTCTTCTTGTAATGGCATTATCTTCCATTAGTTCCCAAATCATCAATTGCTGCATCTCTTTGTTATTCCACAAAGCCGAAACAAATTGTTCAACAACAGACTCCAACGAATTTTCTTCGGATAAAATACTTTCAAGATTTTTGTCTAAAATATCATTCAACCAAAAATCATATTTCTGAGTATATCTTTCTAATAATTGTTCTAAAGTCCCAAAATGCCGGTTGATAACCGAAATCTCAACATTCGCCTTTTGAGAAATTAGGAGAAGAGTGATTTTAGAAAATCCAACTTCTTTTACAAGCGAAGATACCGCGTTCAAGACATCTCTCTCAATCGCTAAATTAGAACGGCGCACACGAACTTGCTTCAAATTTGATTCTTTTTCTTCCACAATGTTTTTTGATTTCTTAAATATTCTACAAAAACGCCATAATCAATTGGAATTACAAATATACAAATAGTTTCTATATCAACAAAATAGGGTATTCCTGAACCATGGTTTTGACTTTCACACTTCTTTTCTTCGATTGTTCATTTTTAATCAGATTGAGAGCAATTCGATTAATCAGGGAAAAATTCAGGGCGGTCTACCCGGTGGATCGGGCATCTATGTAAAATAATGAATTGGCAATTGCATGTCGTTTTCATTAACGAGACCGATTGATACTTATTGTTTAAAACCAATTTTTAAATTTAGGATGAGTTGGAAACGCTGAAGTGGCGCTGAGAAATAAAAAAAGTCTCCCCAAAGGAAGACTTTAATAAATTAGACCGAAGGAGCGATTTCCTCTTTCAAGTCGAGTTCTTCTTTATTTCCGTCAAAGAATTTGTATTCTAAGAAACCAAGACTTTGATCGGGAATAAGTTTCATTTTCAGGGAATATCTTAAATTCCACTTCATACGAGTAGAAATAAGTCCCCGGTTTACAAATGCCGCGATGTAAGGATGTACATGCAGTTTGAATTTCTTCACTTTTAAATTTAGAACAACATACTTTATTTTTTCCTCCAATATATCGGTGAATAAAATAGAAGATTGAATTTCACCTTTCCCAAGACACGTAGGACATGTTTCTGAGGTATTGAAGTCCATTTCCGGACGCACTCTTTGGCGTGTTATTTGCATCAATCCGAATTTACTTAACGGAAGAATATTATGCCTTGCCCTGTCGAGTGCCATCGCGTTACGCATGTGTTCGAATAATTTGTTGCGATTTTCGGATTCATGCATATCGATAAAATCGACAACAATAATTCCCCCCATATCGCGAAGGCGTAACTGACGGGCTATTTCATCGGCTGCCGCCGTATTTACGTCAATTGCCGTATTTTCTTGTCCGGTACTTGATTTTGAACGATTACCGCTATTAACATCGATAACATGCATTGCTTCGGTATGTTCAATAATCAGATAAGCTCCGCTTTTGAATGTAACTGTTTTCCCGAAACCGGATTTAATTTGCTTGGTTATCGCGAAATTGTCAAAAATCGGCAGTTCTCCCGCATACTGTTCTAAAATATTGGCACGTTCAGGCGCGATGATACTGATGTAATCATGTATTTCATTATATACATCCTGATCGTTAACGTAAATGTGTTCAAACGAAGGATTGAATATATCACGGAGAATGGCTACGGTTCGTCCTGTTTCTTCATAAATAAGAGAAGGAACCTTGGCCTTAAATATTTTCCCCATGTTATCATCCCAACGTTTAATGAGAGTTTTTAACTCGGAATCTAATTCTGCTACTTTTTTCCCCTCAGATGAGGTACGGACAATTACACCGAAATTTTTAGGTTTAATGCTGTGTATCAACTGCTTCAATCTTGCACGTTCTTCGTTTGATTTAATTTTTTGCGAAACAGAAACCTTGTCGCCAAAAGGAATAACAACCAAAAAACGTCCGGCAAAAGAAATTTCAGAAGTTAATCGAGGCCCTTTGGTAGAAATAGGCTCTTTGGCAATTTGTACCAAAACCTCTTCTCCTTGAGTCAAGATATCAGTAATGCTGCCTTCTTTAGGAATTTCAGGATTTCTTACGCTTTTACTGATTGAAGGTAATTTTTTTTTGTCGGAAGCAAGAGTCCCTTTTAGAAATTTTTGCAGAGAATTGAAATTAGCTCCCAAGTCTTGATAGTGAAGAAATGCATCTTTTTTGTATCCCACATCAACAAAGGCAGCATTCAGTCCGGGCATCAGTTTTTTCACTTTGCCCAAATAAATGTCTCCAACAGCATACGAAATATTCCTGGCTTCCTTCTGGATTTCAACCAATTTTTTGTCTTCCAGAACCGCGATAGAAATGTCTTTATGTTGGACGTCGATAACTAATTCGCTGATCACAATGTTTTTGTTTATTTAAAAGATGAGAGCTTAAAGACTTTTGGAGTAGAGATAAAGTTTATTAAACTTTGTATGTGCATTTTTATAAAGTTAAAGGTTAAAACGTGCGATTCAACCATAGCACTTTTAACCTTTAATTTTTTCAAGTAAAGAATAAACTTATTTTTTCTTTTTGTGCCTATTCTTTCTTAGTCTTTTTTTTCGCTTGTGCGTAGACATTTTATGTCTTTTTCTTTTTTTTCCGCTTGGCATCTTTGTTAATTTATAAAATGTTAATACTCAATTTCAATTAATTAGCTTATTTTCCTTCGAGATTAACTTTTAATTTTTCTGCGAAGTATTGAGATGGCTTAAATGTAGGAACATAACGTTCAGGTATAATAATCGTAGTTTCGTTTTGAATATCACGCGCGGCTTTTGCCGCTCTTTTTTTAACAACGAAAGATCCAAATCCCCTTAAATATACGTTTTCTCCTTCTGTCATTGCATTCATCACTGTTTCCATAAATGCTTCAACAGTACTAAGAACAGTACTCCGATCTACGCCTGTACTCTTAGAAATTTCGCTCACAATATCAGCTTTTGTCATGATTCAATTGTTTAATATGTAATATTTTAAATTTTTCGGACTGCAAATATACGGCTTTTATTCTTTTGTAAAAATAAAATCAATCAAATTTGAAAAATAAATTGTTTTTATTCATAAAAAAAACACAATAACCCCTCTCTTTATAATGAAGTCTTCTTAATTTTTTCCAAAAAATATAAGTAACTGTTTAAATTTATACTCGGAAACGAAATAAATTTTTTAAAACCACATAAGGCACATAGAACACATAGATTTTAAACAAAAGAACAAAGACAAAAAGACTATCGTCCCGTTAACTATCAAATGATTTCTGTGGGACTCGCCGATTTTAGCAAAAAAATAACAATAAAATATTTTGCGAATTCTGCGGGCAATATTCGTTAGCGGCAATTTAGAATTGACGCGACACTAGTACTAAAGTCTTTTTAATCTAAATCTATCTTATTTGCCCTATAAATCTTTATCCTCATAATAATTTCTATATGCCCCTTATGTGTCTATGTGGTTCAATTAAATTCTTCATACCCTCTATGGTGAAAAAAGTCGAGACGAATTTATGTCAATAAACCAAATCCCAAATTTATCCTCTATATTTGTATCTAAAATATATGGCTACACAAAAAAATAAAACTGATAAAAAAGAGTATACGGAATTGGAATTCACAGACAATGGTTTTGTGGCTTCTAAATTAATCGAATGGTATGAATCAAACAAACGGGAATTGCCATGGAGAGATATAAACGACCCGTATAAAATATGGATATCAGAAATCATATTGCAACAAACGCGCGTAAATCAGGGAATGGATTATTATCTACGTTTTATAGACAGATTTCCTGACATACACACTTTAGCAGATGCCGATGAACAAGAAGTTCTGAAATATTGGCAAGGTCTTGGATATTATTCCAGAGCGCGTAATTTACACGCGGCGGCCCAAACCGTTGTTAATGATTTTGGAGGAATATTTCCGAATGATTATCATTCAATAATCCAACTGAAAGGAATCGGAGAATATACGGCTTCGGCAATCATATCTTTCGCGTGGAATAAACCATATCCTGTAGTTGACGGAAATGTTTTTCGTTTTCTATCCCGCTTACTGATGATAGACGAACCCATCGATACAAACAAAGGAAAAACTTTGTTTACAAAAATAGCGGGAGAATTAATGGACGTTTCACAAGCCGGGATTTTTAATCAGGCAATTATGGAATTCGGAGCTTTACAATGCGTACCGGCATCTCCCAATTGTTTCACTTGTCCGTTTTCCGAAAAATGTTTCGCGTACTCCGAATCAAAAACAGAGGCGTATCCGGTTAAATTAAATAAGGTAAAAATTAAAAACAGGTATTTCCATTATTTTTATATTCGCATCAACGACCATATACATATAAGGAGAAGAACAGAAAAAGATATTTGGCAAAATTTATATGAATTTCCGTCTATCGAAACAACAGAGCCTTTAGATTTTGAAGATTTGAAAAAATCAGAAAATTTCAGGAATCTTTTCCCCGTATCAGAAAAAATAAGATGTAAATTAATATTGAAAAATAAAAAACACGTATTGACGCACCGCGTCTTGTGGATGGATTTATATCAAGTAGAATTATGCGAAGAATCGGAATCTTTATCTTCATATTTGAAAATCCCATTTTCGGAATTGGATAATTATCCCGTCCACAGATTAATGCAGTTTTGTTTAGAAAAAATCGTAAACCAATGAATATATATTATCTGGAACTAAATGAATGTTTTAAACCACATAAGGCACATAGAATTATTATGGGAATAAAGATTTATAGAACAAAGAAGATAGGTTTAGGTTAAAAGACTTCAAAACTCGTCTTTTAGTCTTTGTTCTTTTGTCTAAATCTTATGTGTTCTATCTGTCTAATGTGGTTTAAAAACAGCCAAATAGTTCTTGATTGTAAATTTAAACAGCTTCTAAATATCAATAAATCATGGATTATCAATTTTGTGGGAAAAGCGGATTACAATTACCACGCATATCGCTCGGATTATGGCATAACTTTGGAGATGTCGACGATTTTTCGGTAGCTACAAACATGATATGCAGGGCTTTCGAAAGAGGAATCACCCATTTCGATTTAGCTAACAACTACGGGCCTCCTCCCGGAAGCGCGGAAACAAATTTCGGGAAAATACTTGCGACCGAATTGAAAGGCCATCGAGATGAATTAATCGTATCTTCTAAGGCGGGACATTTAATGTGGAACGGGCCTTATGGCGACGGAGGTTCACGCAAGTATATCATGGCAAGTATTAATCAAAGTCTCAAACGAACCGGATTGGAATATTTCGATATTTTTTACACACATCGTTATGATCCATCAACCCCGATAGAAGAAACCATACAGGCTTTTATCGACATTGTTAAACAAGGGAAAGCGCTGTATATAGGTATTTCCAAATATCCGGAAGAACAGGCAAAAATGGCGTTCGAAATATTACAAGAGCAAAAAGTTCCATGTTTGATTTACCAAGGTAAATATAATATGTTGAACAGAGAACCTGAACAGGAAATATTCGAATTATTAAAAAAATGGAAAATCGGATATATCGCCTTTTCTCCTTTGGCGCAAGGATTATTAACAAATAAATACCTACAAGGGATCCCCGAACAATCGAGAGCGGCTAAAAGTCATGGATTTTTACAAAGGGACCAAGTTTCTCCCGATGTTATATCAAAAGTTATTCAATTGAATGAATTGGCTCAAAAAAGAGGACAAACTCTCGCGGAAATGGCTTTAGCTTGGGTTTTAAACAATCCGGTTGTTACTTCCGTTATTATAGGAACAAGTTCCGTGTCTCAATTGGATGACAATATTGATACACTTGGAAAAATGAATTTTACTCAGGAAGAATTAAGTCAAATTGAAAATATTCTTGGATCCTGAAAAAATATTTTTGCTTGAATCCATTTTCTTAACTTAATTTAAACAACATTTTTCAGGTTTATTAGTAACTTTGCACGATTTTTGCAGTCTAATACACACTGACGTTAAATATTAATAATTAATTTATAAGAAGGTATGAAACGAATTGGATTTTTATTTACATGTATGCTTTTCTGCTTTTCTATCGCTTTTGCTCAAGAAAAAACAGATATAAGTTTTTCTGAAACAACTTATGATTTTGGAAAAATTAAAGAAGAAAACGGAGACGCGACCCATGAATTTACAATTACAAATAAGGGAAAAACTCCTTTGGTATTAAACAAAGTAACGGCATCTTGCGGATGCACTACTCCTAATTGGACAAAAGAACCCATTGCTCCCGGAAAAACAGGTTTTGTAAAAGCCACATACGGAGCCAAAGGACGTCCGGGTATGTTTACTAAGACTGTTTCGGTTTATTCAAATTTACAGGAAGCTCCTTTCATTTTAACAATCAAAGGAGAAGTGATTCCTAAACCGCAAGAAGAACCCGCAGCGACATCGCCTGCCGCCGCTCCTGTAAAAGTACAATAATTTGTAATTATACATTGAATAACGCGGAGTTATGCAGTAACCGGATGGGACTGTATAATTCCGCGTTATCTGCAATAAAATTTCCTTAATTCTCATCAAACAACCCCCGCGAATAATGCATCATCCCGAAAACGATCCAAAATACACCGGATTGAGCGTTAACCAAGGTATTTCACAACCTCCGGCTATTAGTCCCTATCTGAAGAAAAAAATTCAAAGAAAAACATATACTTCAGGAGAATACGCGGAAGAAATCCTGAAAGGAAATATTACAGTATTAAGTCAGGCTGTAACTTTGGTTGAAAGCAATAAATACGAACACCAGCAAATTGCCCAGGAAATTATCGAAAAATGCCTGCCGTATTCCGGAAAATCCTGCCGGATTGGTATTACAGGAGTACCGGGAGCAGGAAAAAGTACTTCGATAGATGCCTTTGGGATACACCTTATTCATGACAAAAAAAAGAAATTAGCCGTATTGGCAATTGACCCCAGCAGCGAACGGAGCAAAGGAAGTATTCTGGGTGATAAAACACGGATGGAAGAACTCTCCAAGGAAGAAAACGCGTTTATTCGCCCTTCTCCTTCGGCAGGATCATTAGGCGGCGTCGCGCGTAAAACAAGAGAAACCATCGTTCTTTGCGAATCTGCCGGATTCGATACCATTTTTGTCGAAACCGTAGGAGTCGGGCAATCAGAAACCGCCGTCCATTCAATGGTCGATTTCTTTCTATTGATTCAATTGGCCGGAACAGGAGATGAACTGCAAGGAATTAAACGGGGAATCATGGAAATGGCCGACGGAATCGTTGTCAATAAAGCCGATGGAAATAATATCGACAAAGCCAAATTAGCTGCTTCGCAATTCAAAAACGCTTTACATCTTTTCCCTATGCCTGAATCAGGTTGGTTACCTAAAGTATTAACTTACTCCGGATACTATAAAAAAGGAATCAAAGAAATTTGGGAAATGATCGACGAATATTTCGCATTCACAAAAGAAAATGAGTATTTCGAATACAGAAGAAACAGCCAAGCTAAATATTGGATGTATGAAAGTATCAATGAGCAGATTAAATCAAGGTTTTATCAAAATGAAATGATTTTGAAAGAACTAAAAATAAAAGAAAAACAAATACTCAATTCCGAAATAAGTTCTTTTATCGCGGCAAAACAAATGTTGGAATTGTATGATAAACAGTAAAGTCGAAAAAAATTTGTATATTGAAAAATAAATATTACCTTTGCATCCCAATTACAATTATTTGAATAATAATATAAAATAACATATCAGGTCATGAAACGTACATTTCAACCATCCAATAGGAAAAGAAAAAACAAACATGGATTCCGTTCAAGAATGGAAACTGCTAACGGACGTAGAGTATTAGCATCTCGTCGCGCGAAAGGAAGAAAAAAATTAACTGTATCAGACGAATATTAACGGTTAGCTCCGGGAAGTCTGAAACATAAACATAAGGGGAGTAAGCTTTCAAAAGTTTATTCCCTTTTTTATATTTTTGTTATTTACTTCTTAATCAATAGCATTATTATTTTCTACTAAAAATATCAAATGAAGTTTTGGAGTAATATATATATCAGGAACCTGTTATTAGCCACTCTTGTCATTATAATCCTCGTATCCGGAATCTTATGGTGGTTGAATATTTACACCCATCATAACGAAGCGGTTGTTGTCCCTGATGTCAAAAGACTAAAAATGGAACAAGCTTCCGTGCTTTTCAGAAATAATGAACTACGTTTTGAAATAATTGATTCCGTTTACAACAAGGCCTCAAAACCGGGAGTCATCGTAGAAACCATTCCCAAAGCCGGAACTAAGGTAAAAAAAGGGCGTAAAATATTCCTTAAAATCAACGCGGTTTCCGCTCCTAAAGTCGCCATGCCTGATGTTAGAGACCAATCTAAAAGACAAGCAATCGCGATGTTAACCTCGTTGGGAATTAAAAATATTGTTGAAAAATATATTTCCGGATCATACGAAAACTTAGTTATTAATTTGGAATATGAAGGAAAGACTGTAAAACCCGGAGAAAGACTCCCTGTCAATGGGCAATTTACTTTGTTCATAAGTTCCGGAAATGAAGAAGAAATCGAAATACTAAATGATTCTGACGAATCCGAACCCGCAGTTGACGAATCTTGGTTTTAGTTGTATCATATGCTGGAACTCTTTGATGAAATAGAAGAGGATGATTTGCACGATTCGGATGAATTTGCAGATTCCGGAGAACGGTATGAACATTATCGGTTTGTCGCCGATAAAGGTCAAACACTTATTCGTGTTGATAAATTCCTTTGCGACAGGGTAGAAAATGTTTCTCGTAACAGAATACAAAACGCGGCGGAAGCCAATTGTATTTTAGCGAATGGAAATCCTGTAAAATCTAACTATAAGGTAAAACCCGGAGATGTTATTTCGATCGTGATGGACAAACCGCGCCGGGAGATCGAAATCATTCCTGAAAATATTCCGATAAACATTGTATACGAAGACGAAGACTTAATGGTTGTCGATAAACCTGCCGGATTGGTAGTGCATCCCGGACATGGTAATTATACCGGAACATTGGTTAATGCTATCGCCTGGTATCTGAAAGACAATCCTTCTTACGACATTAAAGATCCACGATTAGGCTTGGTACATCGTATCGACAAAGATACTTCCGGACTGCTCGTTATCGCGAAAACACCTGATGCTAAAACAAATTTAGGCATACAATTCTTCAATAAAACGACCAAACGGAAATACATCGCTCTTGTGTGGGGAAATGTCAAAGAAAACGAAGGAACGATTGAAGGAAATATTGGACGCCATCCTAAAGACCGGAAATTGATGACCGTTTTTCCTGAAGGAGAATCCGGTAAAACAGCCGTCACTCATTACACTGTATTAGAACGTTTAGGATATGTTACTTTAGTCGAATGCAGGCTCGAAACAGGCCGAACGCACCAGATTCGTGTACACATGAAATATATCGGACATACCTTGTTTAATGATTCCCGTTATGGAGGTGATGAAATATTAAAGGGTACTACAGAAAGTAAATACAAACAATTCATAAAAAATTGTTTTGAAATTTGCCCGAGACAAGCGTTACACGCGAAAACATTAGGGTTCGTACATCCTCGTACAGGAGAAGAAATGTTTTTTGAATCTCCTGTTCCTGATGACCTCAATCAATTAATTGAAAAATGGAAAAGAAAAATATTGCCATCGTAGCCGGAGGCGATTCATCGGAAATTGTAGTTTCGTTAAAAAGCGCGCAAGGATTGTATTCTTTTATCAATAAAGAAAAATACAACCTTTATATTGTGATTATCAAAAAAAAAGAATGGTATGTCCAATCCGGAGAAAATAAAAAAATCGCGATTGATAAAAACGATTTTAGTTTTACGACCGGAAAAGGCAAGACTAAATTCGATTTTGCCTATATCACAATTCATGGAACTCCGGGAGAAAACGGAAAACTACAAGGTTATTTCGATTTAATATCTCTCCCCTACTCTTCGTGCAACGTTTTGGCTTCGGCCCTTACTTTCAATAAATATTTCTGTAATAAATACTTGCAGTCTTTTGGAGTTCACGTAGCTAAATCAATATTGCTAAGAAAGGAGAAATCCATCGACAGTCAAACGGTTGTAAAAGAATTAGGACTGCCTGTTTTTATCAAGCCCAACGATGGCGGTTCGAGTTGCGGAACATCGAAAGTGAAGACAGAAGAAGAAATACAACCCGCCATTGAAAAAGCATTCGCTGAAGGTGATGAAGTATTGATCGAACAATTCATGCAAGGGACGGAATTGACTTGCGGTTGTTATAAAACAAAAGGAAAAAGTGTAGTTTTTCCGGTTACGGAAGTGGTAAGTAAAAACGAATTTTTCGATTTTGAGGCAAAATATACAGCCGAAAAAGTAGAAGAAATTACTCCCGCGAGAATTTCCGCCGAATTAACTGAAAAAGTACAAGCCTTGACTTCCGAAATATACGACATTATTGATGCTAAAGGAATTATCCGTATCGACTATATCGTATCACCGGAAGGAATTATCAAGATGTTGGAGGTAAATACCACGCCGGGAATGACAACTACAAGTTTTATTCCTCAACAAGTGAGAGCCGCCGGATTGGATATAAAAAATGTAATGACAGATATTATTGAAAACGAATTTGAAATTCAAAAATATAATTAAAAGCAATGGAAATAAACATGGATTTTGATGACATACGTCCGTATTATGATGAAGAAGTAGCTCTTAAAATTCAAGAACTATTGGATGATCCTGAATTCGAACGAGTAGTAAAATTCGTCATATCCAATATAGAATGGGAATCTTTGAAAAAATTATTGCTTGGTTTTAATAATAAAAGACGATTTCAGGAAACAATTATCAAAGACACTGTTTTCGCGGTTCTCGCAAAATCCGCGAAATCTGCCGACTGTTCGGGATTTGAAAACGTGTCCAAATCAAAAGCATACACCTATATTTCCAATCATCGCGACATTATTTTAGATGCCTCTATTCTCTGCGTTTTGCTGCTGGATGCAGGATATGACACCTGCAAAATTTGCTTAGGAGATAATTTATTAGTCAAGCCTTGGATTACGAATATAGTTCGTCTCAACAAAGGAGTTCTCGTAAAAAGAGGAGTCGGAACTCGTCAACAATACGAAGTTTCTAAGCACCTTTCCGACTACATTCACCATGCTATCAATAATGAAAATCAGTCTGTATGGATTGCCCAGCGGGAAGGACGCGCTAAAAATTCAGACGATAAAACACAAATGAGCGTACTGAAAATGCTGAGTTTAGGTGGTGGAGATAATTTTTTGGATAATATAAAACATGTCAATATCGTTCCTTTATCCCTTTCATACGAATTCGACCCTTGTGATTACCTAAAAGCAAAAGAATTTCAATTGAAACGCGATAATCCGGAATATAAAAAATCGCCGGAAGACGATATGAAAAATATGGAAACCGGAATACTTGGATATAAAGGAAATATTCATTTTCAAATCGGAAGGCCGATCAATCAGTTTATTACAAAAATAGACCGTTCTTCCGACAAAAATGAGCAAATCTCACAAGTCGCGAATTTCATTGATAATGAAATTTACTTGAATTATAAGTTTTATCCGATTAATTATGTCGCTTACGACAAATTGTGGGGAAATGGAAAATTCAGAAGTTTTTACTCAGATGAAGAACTTCAGAAAGTGGAAGATTATTTTCAACAACGTCTGGATATGATCGACATTCCCAACAAAAATATCCCATTCCTAACGGAAAAACTATTGGAAATGTACGCATATCCGGTTAAAAATCAATTGGAAGCAGAAAATAAGGCAGTATAAATAAACAGTGCCGGTTTATTTTTTTCCGTACTTTTCATTCAAAAATTCTGTAACTTCTTGGGTAACATTGTAATCAAATTTATCTCCACAATAAAGGATTGTGCTGTTTCCTCCAATGTTGTTATGAATCATTTGAAAATTTTTGTCTTTATTCCATTCTTTCAATGCCTTAGTAATAGTATCATTCAATTGTTGATTGATTTGCATTTGTTCTTGCGCAAATTCTTGCTGCATTTTTGCCGTTAATTCTTGTAACTCCTGTTGCATTTTGATGATGTTTCTTCGCTCTTGTTCGGTTCTTTCCTGTGTTAAAAAAGCATTATTTTCAAATTTCTTTTTGAATTCAGACATTGCAGTTTGCACCTGAAGTTTCTTTTGATTCAAATCAGCCCTTGAATTTTCTGCCTTTCGGAATAATTGTTCATTAAGGTCTATCGCAAAATTGTAATTGATTAATAAAGAATCAGTATCAATATATACTACCGGCTGATGATCTACTTTTTCAATCAGGTTTTTCTCTTTTTTGTTATTTTTTATTCTTATGTCTGATAAGAATAAAAAGAAAAGAGCAACAATAGCGATTGCCAATACACCGGTGGTAATATTATTTAAATTTTTCATAAACATGGAATTATTAAATTATTTTTTTCCGGGAGTATATTTTTTATTTAAGAATTCAGTTACTTCATTTGTAATATTATACATATCATCAGCTATTAATATTGTACTATTTCCTCCGACATTATTATAAATCATCTGATAATTTTTCTTTTTATTATATTCTTTCAATGCAGAAATGACTGTATCTGTCATTTGTTGATTCATTTTCATTTGCTCCATACTAAGCTCTTGCTGAATTCTTTCTGTTAATTCTTGCAATTCTTGTTGCCTTTTCATCAGGCTTGTTTGTTCTTGTTGTGCCCTTTCCGGTGAAAGGAAAGCGTTATTTTCATATTTCCTTTGAAATTCTTTCATGTCAGCCTCTAATTTAATTCCTTTTTGAGTTAAACTCGCGCGCGAAGTTTCCGCTTTACGCATAAGGGTTTCATTTAAATCTTTGGCATATTTATAATTCATAAGAAGAGAATCTGTGTTGATATAAGCGACAGGAGGCCTGGTAAAAACAGTATCATCCATTTGTATGGAAACTTCCTTTCCTGATTGTGTTAAACTTGATTTGTTCGTAAAATATAAAACAAAAAGAGCAATAACCGCAACTCCTAATATCCCGTTTACAATAAGACTAACATTTTTCATAAATGATTTTATTATTTAATTTATTTATTTGTGTATGAATTAGTAATGTCAAAAATATTTTTTTTGTTCCTTTCTTCTATATCTTGTGTTTTTACACAAGAAATACCTCTTGTTTTCATTGCCGCGTTTTTTCCTATATGTGTGTTCGGAAATTGTTTTTCTTTAGTGAAGAAAACCCTGACGCCTATCAACATAACAGATATAGCAACTAACAATATAACAACCAATAACGTGATAAAAAAAAACATTTATAATGTTGATGTTGTTGATTTTATTTAGAGTGCAAATATAAACTTATTTATCTAAAAAAGGTTATTATTGTAACTAATAAATGGTTTTTTTATCTTATTTTTGTTTTTTCAATAGAGTTATCGTATTTATCCACTTATTAATAAAAATTAATCATGAACATAAAAGAATTAAATTCAAATCCTGTTTGGAGTTATTTTGATACAATCACAAGTATTCCACGTCCTTCGAAAAAAGAAGAAAAAATAGTTCAATACTTGCTCGATTTTGCAAAAAATCAGGGGTTGGAAGTATATAAAGACGAGGTCAATAACGTATTGATCAAAAAGAAAGCGACTCCCGGAATGGAAAATCTGGCGACTTTAGTTCTGCAATCGCACGTAGATATGGTTTGTGAGAAAAACAAAGGAGTGGTACATGATTTTGAAAACGACCCGATTCAAACATATATCGAAGGAGATTGGGTAAAAGCCAAAGATACGACATTAGGAGCGGACGATGGAATAGGAGTGGCCGCGGCGTTGGCGATTTTGGCATCGAAAGAAATACAACATGGTGATTTGGAATGTCTTTTCACTATCGATGAAGAAACCGGATTGACCGGAGCATTCGCGCTAAAAAATGACTTTTTGTCCGGAAAAATTTTAGTTAATTTAGACACCGAAGAAGAAGGTCAATTTTACGTTGGCTGCGCGGGAGGAAAAAATACCCAAGCGATTTTCCGTTATCAGGAAGAAAAATCCCCGGAAGATTATTATTGGTTCAATGTGCAAGTGAAAGGATTGAATGGCGGACACTCAGGAAGCGAAATCGATAAAGGCTTAGGTAACGCGAATAAAATATTGACCAGATACCTGTGGACGTTGATGCAATCGTATCCGTTGGCATTGGCGCAAATCAATGGAGGAAACCTGAGCAACGCAATCGCTCGCGAAGCCTCTGCCATCGCGGGAATTCCTTTTGCCTCGAAAGAAAAAGCGAGAACCGTTTTGAATGTGTTGTTTTCGGATATTGAAGCCGAATTAAAAACAATAGAACCCCGTGTAGAGATTCTTCTTGATTCGGTTGACACTCCAATTGCGTGTATTGACAAAAAAACAACGGAAAACTTGTTAAACGCCTTGTATGCCTGTCCGCATGGAGTAATCGGAATGAGTTTCGAAATAGAAGGATTAGTTGAAACTTCTACCAATTTGGCTTCTGTGAAAATGCAGGAAAACAATACGATTTTGGTAACAACAAGCCAACGCAGCTCTACAAATTCTCTTAAAACAGATATCGGAAATATGGTCGCTTCCGTATTTAAATTAGCGGGAGCCGAAATCAAAGCTACAGATGGTTATCCCGGATGGAAACCCAATATGAATTCAGGAATATTGAAAATTTCAGAAAAAGTATATAACGGTTTATTTGGAAATGCCCCCGAAATTAAAGCCATCCATGCCGGATTGGAATGTGGATTATTTTTAGAAAAATATCCCGATTTGGATATGATTTCTTGCGGACCAACTATTTTAGGCGCTCATTCTCCTGAAGAAAGAGTTCAAATTTCGACAGTTGAAAAATGGTGGAAATTCCTCATCGAATTATTGAAGAATATTCCTGCAAAATAAACAGGTTAAAAATTCGTTATTGAATAACAACACGGAAAGCACGGATGCCGGAATGGTAGACAATCTGTGTTTTTCGTGTTTTTATTTTCATATTTGAAAACAAAGATATAGATGAACAAATCGCGGTATATTTTATTCGGAATAGTAATATTTTTGATAACTTCGTTTCTTTCCTGTAAAGACGGTTACGATGATTATTCGTTCGACAGTAATCAAGTACTGTCTTTTTCGGTTGATACACTTTCTTTCGATACACTGCTTTCGACATTGGGTTCAACAACGAAAAAATTCATGATATACAATCGCCACAACAAACCATTGTTAATTTCTTCAATTCGTTTATCGGGAGATAATGGATTCAGAGTCAATATCGATGGACAAAAAGGACAGGAATTTTCCGATATCAGGATTGGAGCAGCCGATAGCTTGTATGTTTTTGTCGAAGCGACATTGAAAGAAAATGCGAATAATACGCCGCAAATCATAACTGATGAAGTTGTTTTTGTAACGAATAACGTACAACAAAAGGTTGTGCTGGAAGCGTCCGGACAAGATGTTTACGTTTTTCGTTCTAAAATTTTTGAAGAATCCACGACATTGCCGAATGATAAACCTTACCTCGTTTTCGACAGTTTGGTTATCAAAGAAAATGTTACACTCGAAATTCCCGAAAACGTTACTTTTTATATGTATTCCAAATCAAAAATAAAAGTATACGGAAATATAAAAGCCAAAGGAACAAAAGAAAAACCGGTTGTTTTCAGGGGATACAGAACCGATTACCTGATTGACATTCCTTACGACCGTGTTCCCGGACAGTGGGGAGGTTTACAATTTGCGTCTTCGAGTTATAATAATGAATTTGAATACGTACATATTCGAAATGGAATGTTCGCTATGAATTTTGAGTCATCCGGAACCGAAAATTCTAAACTCAAGATGAAAAATTCGATTCTGACAAATGTCAACGGACAACTGTTTGCTGCCGAAAATTGTAACATTGAAATAGAAAATTCCGAATTGTCGAACGCATCGGGAGCATTGCTTTTTTTACGGGGAGGCAAATATAACTTCAGACATTGCACAATGGCCAATTATTTACCGGCGTGGAACAACATGTCTGTAACCGGACAAACCATAGTACTTTCGAATTATAAGAAAGAAGGAGACAACACTATTTCCATGCCTGTCGACCAAGCCGATTTCCTGAATTGTATTGTTTATGGAAATAATTCTTCGGGGTCAAATATCCTTTTTATGAAAGATAAGGATACAAATCCGGATGCTCCCTTTAATTATAAATTTCAAAATTGTTTACTGAAAACGAATGATGAACTTGATAAAAATCAAACGATAGATTGTATTTTTAATCAAAATCCCGAATTTGTGAAATCCACAGCGGGAGATGATTTCATTTTCAGTTTTCAATTAGATTCAATTTCTCCCGCCCGCAATAAAGCAGATTCCAATATTTCCGCCAATCTACCTTACGACATGAATGGAGTTTACCGTTTCAATGATGAAGGCCCCGATATGGGCGCTTATGAATGGACTCCTTCTACAAATACTAATTCCGAAAAATGAAAAAAATATTCCCGGCATTCTTTTTTAGCCTCTTCCTGATAACTCCCGTATTATGCCAAAATACTTTCAGGGTTTTGTTTTATAATGTCGAAAATTTATTTGATACGGAAAAAAGTTCTAAAAAAGATGATTCGGATTTTACTCCCGAAGGAATTAAACATTGGACGGCAGGACGTTATCATAATAAGTTGAATAATATATCAAAAGTAATTACTTCGTCAGGAGAATGGGGAACTCCCGCGCTCGTTGGTTTATGCGAAGTCGAGAACGATAACGTAATGAACGACTTAACCAAGTATTCTCCTTTAAAAAAACAAGAATATAAATATATTGTTACAAATTGTGCCGACCGGAGAGGAATAAATGTGGCGTTGATGTATCAAAAAGACAGATTTAAATACTTAGAACATAAGGCTTATAAAATCAAATTTCCCAAACAGCCGGAAAAAGTAACCAGAGATATTCTGCATGTTTCGGGACAAGTGCAAACCGGAGATACTTTAGATGTTTTCGTTTGTCATTTTCCTTCCCGCCGTGGTGGAGAACAAGAGTCAGAACCCGGAAGAATATACGCGGCTTCATTTTTGAAATCAAAAACCGACAGTCTGACGCGTATCAGGAAAAACGCGAACATTATTATTATGGGCGATTTCAACGATGAACCATCGAATGAAAGTATGGAAAAAACTTTACGTGCATTTCCGCTTGAAAAAGAAATAAAACCCAAATGTTTGTATAATCTTTTTTATAAATATGTTAAACAAAACAACACTGGCTCTTATAAATACAAAGATCAATGGAACGTTTTAGATCAAATCATTGTTTCCGGAAATTTAATCGACAGAAAACAAACGTTTCATGTAAAACCGGAAAGCGCTGAAATATTCAACCGTGATTTTCTTTTAACAAAAGACACACAAGGTAACGGTGGACAACGTCCGAAAAAAACATACAATGGTTCTAAACATGAAGGAGGATTTAGCGACCACTTGCCTGTAATGGTAGATTTTTCGATTATTGGAAGTAAGTGAATTGTGAATTTCACATAAATTAAACAACAATGCATTATAAGATAATATCAATCCTTTTATTTTTTTTATTTCACGTTTCGAATTATGCCCAAAACCTGATTCCTCCGATGGATATTCCCCTATATCTGAGTGGTAATTTTGGAGAATTAAGAAGCAATCATTTTCATTCGGGAATAGATTTCAAAACGGAAAGCCGAACCGGAATTCCGGTAAAATCGGTCAAAGACGGTTATTTAGAAAGATTGGTAATCAGCCCTTGGGGATATGGACGGGTATTGTACATAACACATCCTGACGGAACGCAAACTGTTTACGGACATTTGGACCGGTTTTCCAAAACGATAGAAAATCTGGCAAGAGACAACCAATATATCAAAGAATCGTTCGCCATTGATTTAACCCTTTCTCCTGATGAATTCAGAGTGAAAGCGGGAGATATTATCGGATTTAGCGGAAATTCGGGGAGTTCGGGAGGCCCTCATTTACATTTTGAAATACGTGATTTATCCGCCAAAACATTTATCGACCCTTTGCCCTATTTCAAGAATTCGATAGAAGATGATATTGCTCCTCAAGTGATGGGATTAATGATTTTTCCTCAAAAAGGAAAAGGGATGATCAATGGCGGAAATACTGACGTAGAGATAAAAATAAAAAACGACAAGTCGGGAGAACAACTTCTTTCACCTCAAATTAAAGTGTGGGGTGATGTTGGCATTGGAATCAAAGCGTATGATAAAATGACCGGTACTTATAACACATATTTGCCCCGGAAAATCGCGCTCGAAATAGATGGGAAAGAAATTTTCGCGCAAGATATGGGCCATTTTTCTCTTTCAGAAACTCGCTACCTGAACAGTTTAATTTCTTTTGAAGAATGGATAGACAACAAATCTTTCTTTATGAAATCTTTTGTAGAATCAGGCAATAAGTTGAAAATTTATAAAACTAAATCCAACGGAATCATTAACGTTAAAGAAGAACGATTGTATAAATGCCGGTATACGTTGGAAGATGATTACGAAAATAAAGCTGTTTTTGAGTTTGAGATTATTGGAGAAAAACAAAAAATAACGGAAAATAAACCACGAGGAATTTTATTTACCTATGATAAAGAAAATAAGTTTTCGAAAGAATATATTTCCCTGACAATTCCCAAAGGTAATTTATATACCGATATCGATTTTATTTATGAAGAAATTTCCGGATATACCGCTTTTTCTCCTTTATACAAATTAGGAGAAAGATATCCTCTGCATACGTATTGTCCTCTGAAAATCAAAATCAAGAACAATATTTTTCCTGATAAAACCAAATACGGAATCATTAACGTTATCGGAACAAAAAAAAGTTGGATCGGAGGAAAATATGAAAACGGATACCTGAACACCGAAATCCGGGAATTAGGAAATTATTCTGTTTCAATCGATACAATTGCTCCTGTAATAAAACCCGAAAATCCTACAGGATGGAGTAAATCAGGAAAAATTTCATTCAAAGTAACAGATAACCTCAGTGGTATTACGGAATATAAAGGCACGTTAGACGGCAACTTTGTCCTCTTTGAATACGAACCTAAAGCGGCGCGCGTTTTCTGTAATTTTGACCCTCAACGAATGAAAAAAGGTAAACAACAATTGATTTTTACCGTTAAAGACAACTGCGGCAATAAAAGCGAATACAAAAAAGAAATTTCGTTTTAACCTGGAAAAATACCGTTTTTCACCATCAGATAAGGTATATTATAGTTTCAACTATCAGTTATCAGCTATTAATTTACTTAATTGTTATAAATCCGATTTCAGCTACAATCTTTTGTCCTTCGGCAGATAAAACATAATCAATGAACGGTTTTACTTTCTTTTCAGCTGTAGTTACATAATAGTAATACAATGGACGTACAACCGGGTAAGTTTTATTTTTAGCGTT
The DNA here is from genome assembly GCA_031553755.1 of Bacteroidales bacterium. Lineage (GTDB taxonomy): Bacteria > Bacteroidota > Bacteroidia > Bacteroidales > Azobacteroidaceae > JAIRVZ01. Next base: position 37,114 of record JAVBKZ010000050.1, read on the forward strand.
CACAACCGAAGGTTCTACATAAGTTTTACCTTTATCATAAGAAACATGAATCGCTTTCACATCTTTATTCAAATACGCCAATCCTACATAACCGATAGCGCCTTTGGTCTGGCTAACCGACTGAATGATAGCGCCTGTCGCAGGCATACTCATGATGCCATTCATATAATTTTTGTTTTTCAAAACACTTTCTTTGAAAAACTCATAAGTACCAGATGATGTTTCGCGAGAATAAGGAACGATTTTCAAATCATCACCGCCCACTTCTTTCCAGTTTTTGATTTTTCCGGTAAAAATACCTTCCAATTGTTCGCGGGTAAGATTTTTCACTTTATTGGAAGGATTGACCACAACAGCCAAAGCATCATAGGCAGCAACGACTTCTTTGACGGTCTTACCGCCTTCTTGTAGTTTTTGTTTTTCATCGAATTTTATTTTACGCGATGCTTGTGCCAAATCGGTTGTACCTTCGAGTAAAGCGGAAATTCCCACACCACTACCACCTCCGGTTACAGTTAAAGTACTTCCTTTATTAATGTTCATGAAACTTTCGGCTTCTTTTTGTGATAAAGGCAGCATCGTATCCGAGCCTTTAATCTTTTGAGCTTGCATATCGAATAATGCGCCCATAATAATAAATCCTGTTAAAATTGCTGTTTTCATTTTTCTTGATTTTAAATTCTTTTTATACAATGCAAAATTATTCTCCAAATATTACAAAACTTACAAGATATTATTACAATTTGGTTAAGATTTAGTTAGAAAACACTAAAACACAGAATTTTACAAAATAAAATCCTGCAAAATTCTGTGTTATCAATAAGAGAAATATATCGTATAAACCTATATTTAGGTTTTAGAATTTGTAACCAAGAGTAAGTAGGCCTTTGAATGTATTATTTTTGAATTTCGAGGAAGTAGATGCTAAAATTTGTCTTCCATCATCCGCAAATAACGGAGAAAAAGCATATAAATCATTGTCTTGAAATTTAAATGAAAATGCTAAATCTATATAAAAATTAGGAGTGAATTTGTAACCTAATCCATAAGACATAGTATTGGCATCTCCTTCCAAAACATAATGGGGAGCAGTACTATTAAGTCCAAGCACAACCTCTTGTTTTCCATTTTTAATTTTTGCTTCTAATGGACTTTGAATCCAAGAATATCCGGCTCTTAGTGAAAACTGAGAAGTTGCTCTGTATTCAATACCGGCCTTCAAAGTGTTTGCTCTTTTAAAATGTTCCGATATAAAAGAATTATCTTCTTGATATTCAAAACCATCAGTATATTTCAATTTCATTTGACTGTAATCGATATATTCATAATCAAGACTTAAAATTGCCTTTGCCCCTAATATGGCGGCAGCACTTGCAACCCATCTTCCCGGCGTTTGCAATTTATAATTAATTTCGGCAATATCGTTATCATCAGGAGCATGTCCTCCCCATGGTTGAACTGTTTCATACGGCAAGTTGGCAATCATATCTCCATAACGCAAATCTTGCATATCATACCATGTTGGTGAATGATATGCCAACCCCAATCTTAGAGCATCAGTTGGTCTGAAAATAGCTCCAATAGAAACCTGATATCCAGCTCCTTTGCTTTCAAGCCAATTCTCTAAGTCAAAACCTATCTTATCAGATGTAACAGGTAAAAAATCCTCTACATAATAAGAGTCCATTCTATAAAATATATCAGTAATAGAAAATGTAAATCCTAAATATAATTTATTTGAAATATTGGTTCCCATAGTAAAGTCATACGATTCTATATGTCCTTCTTCTGAAACAGTTAAAGAATTATCATTGAGTTCATAACCATTAAATTGGCTTTCGTAGTAATCTTTTCCATTTATATTGTCAGCATTATAAATAATTCCACTATATGTATTTGTAGGTCTATTATACAGATTATATCCTAACAGACTCATCCATGGAAGATCTTGGTAATACGCATTAGGATTATCTATAATATCAAGGTTAGAAGAAGATATTTTATTCGATATTATTGCTGTATAATCTGCTAACGACGTATTTCTATTTTTACCAGAAGCAGTATAATTTCTATCAAAATCTTTTAGCCTATTATATGAAAACCCAAAATTAAATGACTTGAAAACATTATCTGATAACGGCATATATCCCATGTAAGACACATTATCAAAGGCAAACTTAAACTTACTTTCTTTTGCCGTATTCGTTTCTATATTATTAGATGTAAAACCCATAGAAGCAACAACTTCAGACGATCGATACACTCCAATTCCGGCAGGATTTTGGGCAACACCTGTGATGTCACCTCCTAATGCGCCAAAAGCTCCTCCCATAGAAATAGCACGAGCAGTCCCCATTTGACCATTACGAGACAGATTGAAAGCATCCATTTCTCCTTGCGCATACATACCCAACGATACAATGAAAAACATTGTAATAAACAAAATATATTTATTCATATCAAAGCTTCTATAATTAAAATTACATTTATCTACGAGACGAGCGACTACTTCCTCCGCTACTGCTTCCTCCTGATGAACGGCTGCTTCCACTCCCACCTCCAGAATAATTTCCTGAACTTCCTGATGAACGACTACTACTTCCACTAGAATAAGATTCTGAATTTCCATTTGATGAACGGCTACTATTTTCAGAAGAACGAGTAGTCATCTCGGAATTACCATTACTCCTATTGCTGTTATTATAACCAGAAGGAGTTGAATTTCTTGTAGAAGAATTCGTTGGAGTTGTTACTGATTCTGATCTGGAAGAACGAGTCCTAGTTGTTGTTCCATAATCGGAAGTAGAACGAGTATTTGTTGTCCTTTCTGAAGAATCAACAGTAGAACGGCCACTTCTAGTTGTGGAGTTCTTTACTTCAAGATCATCCGAAGTTGTTGAACGGGAAGATCTGACTGTTTCATTAGAAGAAGAACGTGACGAACGCGATGATGCTCCAATAGATGTTGACCTTGAGTCATTCGAACGAGAATTTCCATATTCACTTCTTGAGGAACGTCCACTAGAAGAATAATTTCCTGAACTATTTCGATTACCTCTGTCATAAGAATTATTATATCTTCCTCCGCGAGAGTAATTTCCTACTGAATACGAGGAATAGTATTTTCCTCCATAATAAGGCCCGTAACCATAACAATAGGGGTTATAATATGGTGAATACCATGGATTATACCAAGGAGAATACCATGATGAATAATACCACGGACTATTCCATCCATACCAATAAGGGTTATACCAAGGGTCGTACCATGGATAATACGAATTGTAATAGTTGTATGGATAATATCCTCCATAACCGAATCCAATATTCAAACTAACCGAGGCTTGAGGTTCCGGTTCTACAAAATCAATAATGTAACCGCCATCTTTATCTGTGTAGATATTGACATTGTCGGTTCCTGTAATCGTTATTTTTGAAGGATCGTGGAATCTGACAATTCGTTGAGTATATTCTCCATCATCAATTACTTCAATGACTGAATCTTCTGAAGACACAGGTTCTTCATATACATTGTTTCCACTATACCTGCGATTATATTCATCGACATCTCTCGCACTTGCAACCTCCGCTGTAACAACAGGATAAGATTGCTGGTTCGTTGCTTTTTTAGTTGCCTTTTGCTCTGTTTTTGACTCTTTTTTAGGTGAATAATAAATATCATCGGAAAAATCATCGTTTTGAGCCGCTATTGATAATGTCAAAAAAAGCATCGATAATAAACTATACCATCTGAAAGTTTTCATGTTCTTACTTTTTTATTTGTGAAACTTTTTCTTTTCTTTGTTATTCTTTTTTACAAATATAAAAAAAAGCGAGAAGATTGCAAGTGATTTTATAATATTTAACTATAATTCATTGTAAAACAAAGAGTTTTCACTTAGAATCATTTTTCTCTTTATTCATTCTCTCTTTGCCTTTCTTTGTAAATTCTTTTCTCTCGGATTTCCATTTATTGTATTGATCGCCTGTCAATACTTGCTTTAACTCATCGTCTTTAGCCTTCATTTGATTTTTAATAGCTTCTCTGTTTGACTCCCTGTCATTTTGCGCGGAAGCCATTTTTTCTTCGGCTTGTTTGGCATACCTTAAGTTAATTTCTTTGATTTTAACTTCTTGTTCGGAAGTCAAAGCCAAATTCTTTGTCATCATTTCTGTTTGCTTGGAAGCTCTTTCTTCCGCTGTCATCCTTTGTCTTTTCTGTGGTTCTTGTGCCGAAATCCCGACAACAAATAAAGAAACCACCATCAATAGAATACTTTTTTTTACTAACGCTTTCATGTTGAATTGTTTTTAAATTATACTTATTATTTCAAAAAAATCACACGAACAGAGCAGATAAAATCAACTACGCAAAAACCGTGCAATTTTATCTCGTTAGATATTATTTCTAATGATAAGTTTAAATGATGAAAGAGAAATCATCTTTTTGACTTAATTCAACCGGATTTAATCCTTTTTTAAATATCCTCGCGGTCCTGTTTCCTACTAATGATATTTTTTTATTTTCTATCTTTAATAATGTGGATTCTCTTAATCCGACAACAAATACATCCGGATTAATTTCAATGAATTCGTTGATTCTAGTTTCTCTTGTTTCTCCTCCAAAGCCTTCGGGATTAGCATCCAAATAATGAGGATTGATTTGAAAAGGGACTAAATTCAAAGTGTCAAAACTTTCCGGACAAATGATCGGCATATCGTTGGTTGTCCTTAAAGTAGGGCAGGCAACATTACTTCCCGCGCTCCATCCAATATATGGAGTTCCAGCCAATACTTTTTTACGGATTAGCTCAATCAGTTTATTTTGTTGCAGAAGATAAACCAATTTCCACGTATTCCCTCCTCCTATCACAATAGTTTCGGCATTTTCAATAGCCTCAATCGGATTTTGAAAATGATGAATACTTGTTACATGATGCCCCAGTTCGGAAAACCGGTCTTCTACTTTCGATTCATATTCATCATAACTGAATGTTACGGCCGCATAAGGGATAAAAACGGCATTAATCGTTTTTTCTCCTAAAAAATTCTTGATTTCCGATTTAGGCCATCCTAAATATTGTTCGCCGGGATTAGTTGAGTTGCTTAAAAGTAACAGTTTCATACGTAAATAATTATTTTTTAAAGTCATAAATTTATAGGGAACAACCAATGACAAAGGTCTGAAAATATCTTGAATAATAAAACAATTTTACTTTATATCCTGTTTGTAACTATACAAAAACGACAACTATATGAAACATATATTTCGGATAAAAATATCCATATTGATGTTTTTTTTATTTTTATCATCTTTTTTCTTATCGGGACAGAATTCTTCTTCTCAATCTGAAGATACGATTACTGCTCCTAAAAAGGATTTTGGAATATCGGGAATGCCGTTATTATCGTTTAACCGTTCACGAGGAATGGGATTCGGAGCAATGGGAATGGCATTTTTTAAAATTGGGAATAAAGAAAATACTCCTCCGTCTCGAGTTTCTATCATGGGGGAATATTCGACAGAAAAAAACTGGTTTACAGGGGCGTTTTCACAATTATTCTTATTTGAAGATTTTTTGCGTCTCAGTTTTGGCGGAGGATATATGGATTCTCATTTTCAAACGTATGAAAATATCAGTGGATTTGGAGATATGGAAATTCCTTACATAAACAAAGGTTATTTCTTTTTCGGTTCGCCCCTTTTTAAAATTCATGACAAAATATATGTCGGGCCGGGCGTCTCGATATCTCGATCGGATGTTTCATTTACATTTCCGAATGATTCCACAGGGTTCGAACGTGATTATTCAAATTCATTGGCTTTGTCGGTCCTTTATGATACGAAAGATAATCAATATACTCCATCTCATGGAATTACCGGTATGTTGCGTTACTCAAACAGTCCTTATTGGTTTAAAAATGATAACGCGTACAGCAAAATATATTTTTACACAAATTATTATTATCCTATCGACAAAACCAAAACATTGGCATCTCGTGTTTCTGTGAATATCGGCTTGGGAGACGTTCCTTTCTCAGCTCAAAGCTATGTAGGAGGAAAAGATATACGTGGATATACAAAAGGTGAGTTCAGGGGAAACCAGACTTATGCCGCACAAAGTGAATTCCGTTGGAATTTTTACCGCCGTTGGGGAATGGTCGGATTTTTAGGATTGGCAATGACCGCCGATCCTACAAGTCAAGTATTGCCAGGAGCGGGAGTAGGAATACGTTACAAAGTTCTTCCAAAGTATAAAATCAACGCGGGAATCGACGGCGCTTTAGGAAAAGACGATTGGGGCATTTATTTCCGCATGACTGAGGCTTTTTGAGCAATTTTATTTTAGGTCATTCGTCCATTGGATTGATAACTTCTGTGTTATCATTAATTTCTATCAACAACTCTTGATCTTCGTCAATCTTATACGAATTTTTAGTTTTGAGATACACTCTTTTATCTCCTTTTAACATATAAAATTCAATTTGAGCCTCAAATGGAAAAGAAATATTATCATCTTCTTCTGAAATTTCAATTTTTTCACTTGATTCTCCAGGCAACAAGTAAGAACTTATTCGAATTTTTCCATAGGAAATATTTTCTAATCTGACATTATGTACTTTATTTGTCAATTGAACATGGGCTTTTTTCTCTTCACATGAGATAAGAAATAAAATAAAGACAAAGCAATATAGAAGATTTTTCATGGTTTTATTTATTGATTGATACATACTTCAAATTCTCCAAGTAAAGAACTTATCTGATTCTCTTTTACTTCAAAAGGTATAGAAAGTTCAGGTGTATAAATTGTTTTCGATTCAGAGTCTGAAATTTTAATGTCAAACGATGTTATTTGACAAATATATGCTCCGGGAGAGAGTGTCAGGTAATTATTCAATAAATCAGCATATTGACCAGCGGTGGTAAATTTTTCAGGAAAAAGTAAGACATTGACTTTTACCGGATAATGAATATTTGTTGGTGTTGTACGATATAAATTCAAAGTTTCTTTTGTTGCAATATGCAATGTGTCTAAACTGTGTAAATTCGTATTATCTGTATTCTAATAATACTTTTAGACAGCCTCTTATTTACATATAATCCCTTTGGGATAATTCAACTCCTGATTCGCATAAATAAAGTTTTATACGAGGAAAAATAATAAAATAAAATCCCTATATTCGCAAAATTATACATCTGATATATTTCTAATATGGTATTGAACTACATTTGGATCGCCTTTTTTCTAATCGCTTTTTTCGTTGGAATTTGTAAGGTTATATTTACCGGAGATTTAGGAATTTTTACCGAGATGATGAATTCTACTTTTTCATCGGCTAAAACCGCGTTCGAAATTTCTTTAGGATTAACGGGTGTTTTATCCCTTTGGTTGGGATTTATGAAAATTGGCGAAAAAGGTGGGATGGTTAATTTTCTGGCAAGAATAGGTAGTCCGGTTTTCAGTCGTTTGTTTCCTGACATTCCCAAAGGACATCCGGCTACGGGTTCTATTTTTATGAATATTGCCGCCAACATGCTGAATTTAGACAATGCCGCGACTCCTCTCGGGTTGAAAGCCATGAAAGAAATGCAAGAATTGAACGCGGATAAAAATACGGCAAGTAATCCGATGATTATGTTTTTAGTGCTGAATGCTTCGGGTTTGACAATTATTCCCATAACAATTATGGTTTACCGGGCTCAAATGGGAGCCGTGAATCCTTCGGATATTTTTATTCCGTTGATGATCGCTACATTCGCGGCAACATTGGCAGGTACGTTTTTCGTTTGCCTGAAACAACGCATCAAATTCGATAAAGTTTTATGTGGATTTTTTAGTGGAATGATTGCTTTTATAGCAGGTATAACCTGGCTTTTCAGATCAATGCCTCAGGAAAAAATATCGATCTATTCCGGATTTACAGCAAATTTTATTTTGTTTTGCATCATCATCGGATTTATTCTTGCCGGAATAAGAAAAAAGGTCAATATTTACGATTCTTTTATTGAAGGCGCTAAAGAAGGTTTCAATACGGCAATCATGATTATTCCTTATTTAGTGGCGATGTTGGTCGGAATCGCGCTTTTCAGGGCATCCGGAGCCATGAACTTTCTTACGGAAGGAGTGGCTTCATTGGTCGCTTTTTGTGGTTCAGACACCCGGTTTGTAGACGCGCTGCCAACCGCGTTGATGAAACCTTTGAGCGGAAGCGGGGCGCGGGGAATGATGATAGATGCGATGCAAACGTTGGGCGCCGATTCTTTTGCGGGACGTTTGGCTTGTATTTTTCAGGGAACAACAGATACTACGTTTTATTTGATAGCGGTGTATTATGGCGCTATCAATGTCAAAAATACCCGTTATACGATTTCAGCTTCTCTTTTAGCCGATTTAGCAGGGGTGATTACAGCGATACTTGTTTGTTATTTATTTTTTGGATAATGAGTTTGTCTCTACTTTTTATCAAATACGGAGTAAAAGGAGTTTATTTCACAGAATATCCCATTATATTAATATAAGAATCTACTCTGTGAATAATCACTCCGTGTAACTCTGTGTTTAAAATCTATTAATATCAATCGGCCAATTTTATTTCTTTCATCAAACGGTCGCATTTTCCCCATTTATCAATCATAAACAAAACATAACGGATATCGACTCCGATTGTCTTCTGAACTTCGGGTTCGAATACGATATCTCCGCTCATGGCTTCCCAATTTCCATCAAATGCCAAGCCCATGAGATTCCCATTTTTATTGAACATCGGGCTTCCTGAATTTCCTCCCGTGATGTCGTTATTTGATATAAAACAAAGGTTTATATCTCCGTTTTCGTTGGCGTAATTTCCAAAATTTTTATCCGACAGCAATTTAAGTATTTCGTCTTGAACATCAAATTCGTAGTCGCCTTTTTTATATTTTTCCAATACTCCTTTTTGCGTAGTGGAATAATCATACCAAGCTCCGTCATAAGGAATGTATCCGTTGATATTCCCATAACTTAACCGCATGGTAAAATTGGCATCAGAATAAAAATTCCTGTCAGGATTCATTTCTTTCAACCCTGCAAAAAACAAGCGTTCGCCCTTCAATGTATCATAAAAATATATTCCTAATTCGGCATATATGGCATTTTCGATTTCTCTCACCGCCATTGCCAATTGATAAGCAGGATCTTTACTTAATTTTTTTACCTTATTTTTATCTTTTAATATTTCTTTTAATTTTTCAGGATAAGGAATTACTGATTTTTTGAAGAAATTATCGGCATATTTTTCATAATCGCCTTTGTATTTTTTATCAATTTCCTTGTAGATAGGTAGAAGATAAATTTCGGGCAACCTCTTTTTGGCTAATTTAAGCATGGCAACTAATACTTTCCGGTCTAATTCTGGTAAATAATTTTTGTATATAGGTTCTAAATTTTCTTTCCAATAGGATTCTTGCTCTTCTACAGGGAGATTGACATCAAGTTCCATGGCAATATTGGCAATTTCTACAATTTCAGTTCCTCGCATAAAAGCTTCTTGCAGGTAAGTCGAGGCATATCTAAGTTCGTTTGTCGATGTGTAACCTTTTTCGATTAATTCCAACGCGTTTCCATAAATTTCTTTTTTGTCCGGATTTTTTTCCAACCAATCGGTAAATTGTTTTTCTATGACTTTTTTTCGATCTATCACACGCATTTGTTCGATTCCCCTATTCATTCCGATAGAATTTTTCCAATAATTTGAACTTGAAGCATATTTCGACGCGTATTTGATGCGAATTTCATCGCTTTCAACCATCGCTTCTTTCCATATATCTTGTTTTATACCTCTGGTTTCGATTCTTGGTTTATTGCTATCATTCATTTCTTGCATAATTCCCCAAGAGGATAAATAACGACTTGTACTTCCGGGAAAACCTATAGTCATGGAATAGTCTGACGCTTTATATCCTGCCAATGAAATTTGAGCAAATTTTTTCGGATTATAGGGAATATTTTCCGGACTATACTTCGCAGGCTGGTTATCAGCTCCGGCATATACGCGAAATACGCTGAAATCGCCGGTATGACGGGGCCACATCCAATTGTCGGTATCCGCGCCGAATTTACCGACTGAAGATGGTGGCGCGAATACCATCCGAATGTCTTTGAATACTTGATATACATTCAGATAATATTCGTTTTTATTGAAATAAGAAGAAATAACAGCGTCAATAAATTCATTGTTGTTCTTAACTGAGTCTTCCATTTGTATGGCTAATGCCTGAATTTTCATTAAGCGCTCATATTCATCTTGAATCGTATCGGAAGCTGCAAATAATTTTTCAGTAATATTTTCCGTATAAAGAAGATATCTTATTTCCAAATCCGGTATTCTCAATTCTTGTTCTTGTGTTTGAGCAATAAATCCGTCTTTTAAATAGTCATGTTCTACGGAACTTTGGGATTGGATTGCATCGAATCCGCAGTGATGGTTTGTGAAAATCAGGCCTTTGTCAGAAACGGTTATGCCTGTGCATCCTCCGCCAAATATGACAACAGCGTCTTTTAGTGAGGAATTTTCTGTACTGTAAAGTTCATCTTCAGTTAAGGTGAATCCCAATTCTTTCATTCTTTGCCAGTTGGATTCTTTTAAATGGTTAAGCATCCACATTCCTTCATCTGCCCATGATATTGAAGCGATGATTAATCCGATGAAGGTAAAAATTAAATTTTTCATTGTTTTTATTTATATTTTATGATTATTCGTTATACTACTTAATCATTCTGTCATCCCGCATTTGATGCGGGATCTTTTATGAATCATTGCTGATTATCAATAGATTGCAGCTCAAGCCCGTAATGACAAAGCGTTTGGACTCCAAACATTATTCTGCAATCAATTTGATTGACTTGCTCTTTGTTCTCACTTTTAACCATTTTTCAATAGTTTCTAATTCCTGATGTGATAATTTTACTTTATTTTTTAAATATACAAAAGTTAATGTATCTATCTTCGAACTATCTATTTCTACTGCTATTGCGTTAGAGATAGAGATTTCTTTGACTTTAGGAAATAGTGTTTTAAATTCAGGAAATAGTTCTATGTTTAATTTACTGACTGATTCATAGTCTTTTATTTTTTTAGACAAAGAATCAATTTTCATTGATTGGTTATAGATTGTTTTTTCCGCATTTTGATAAAAGTCTTGCAAAACCATTGTTTTTAATGCTTCAATATTTGCGGCATTTCCTTCAACTCCTTGTTTGATGGATAATTTAACTTCGTCTAATTTGTAGTCTTTTAATTTACGTTCGGATAATCTCAATGCTTCGTCTGAAATATGTTCTCCAACGGTAACGATATTGATTTGTTTTACATTTCTGTCGAATTTGATTTCTTTATCAATAATATGTGTTCCCGGAAAATTTAATTCTTTCGAGATGAAATCGTTTACATTTTCCTTGAACCAGCTTTCTTTTACCATATTATAAGTGATGTAAGTACTTGGAATAAGAGTAAATAGAAGGATAATTGTGATATAACGAGTTACTTTCTTCTGTCTGTCTTTGTCTACAAATGTTTTTTTCTGAAATCCCAATATTCTGATTACCACCAGAGTTGCGAAACTGATAAAAACTGTATTGATGAAATACAGATAAAATGCTCCGAGAAAATAGTGGAGATTTCCTGTCGCGATACCGAAACCGGCAGTACAAAGTGGTGGCATCAAAGCGGTAGCGATGGCGACACCCGGAATAACGTTTCCTTTCGATTTAGAAGTTATGGCTACTACTCCGGCTAATCCTCCGAAAAAAGCTATCAATACGTCATAAATGGAAGGTTGTGTGCGGGCTAATAATTCTGATTGTGCTTCGGCCAACGGAGATATTAAAAAATAAACGGTTGATGTGATTACGCTGAAAATAGTGGCTGTAGCGAAGTTTTTCAGAGAACGTTTCAATAATTCGAAATCATTTATTCCTAAAGCTAAACCAAATCCCATGATTGGTCCCATTAACGGAGAGATTAACATGGCTCCGATAATTACGGCTGTGGAATTGGTATTAAGCCCCAAGGAAGCGATGTATATCGCGAAAATCAGTACCCAAAGGTTGGTTCCTTTGAATTCGGTTCCTTTTTTTATTGATTCGATAATGTCTGTTTCGTTTTCTTTTTCCTGACGGATATCTAATATCCGGGAAAAATAATTCCGTAATTTGACATATAATCGAAGTTCTTTTATTCTCATACTTTTAATTAGTTGACGAGTAAACAAGTTAACGAGTTTTGTTCTCTCTATTTTTAATATATATCTTTTAATTTTTAAATCAGCCTCTCCCCCCGCCCTCTCCCAAAGAGAGGGAGCTGCTTGCGCAAGTTTTTAACTTCTCTGTCCTTTCCCTTGTGAGGGAAGGTTGGGATAAGGGTGGATTTTTATCTTTTCTCTTTTCTCTTCAAAAACGGAATTTCTTTTAACGGTAAATCTCTCTTAAATAATACTGTTAAATATATTCCTAACAAAAATGTATTGAAAATGAGCCGAAGTGGTACATTTTCTATATGTATTATTTTTGATGTGAAAAATAAAATCATCGCTAATCCGAAATATAATCCGATTGTTTTTAAATCGTAATTGATGGGATATTTTTTTTGTCCCATGAAATATGATATCAACATAATAAAAAGGTTGCCAATGAATGCTGCCCAAGCGCAAGCCATATAACCAAAAGCAGGAATAAATAGAATATTGATAATAATTATCACAACGCATCCCATAACCGAAAAAATCGCACCCCAATGTGTTTGGTCTGTCAATTTGTACCAGAGTGAAAGATTAAAATAAATACCGAAAAATAATTCTCCCAACATCACGATTGACACGACCGAAAGTCCGGCGAAATAAGATGGTTCAATAAAATATTTTAAGATATCCATATAAAACATTACTCCGATAAAAATGAGTAATCCTAAAATGACAAAATACTTCATGGCTTCGGCATAGGATTGCCGGTTGTCTTTATTTTTGTTTTTCGCGAAAATAAATGGTTCATACGCATACCTGAATGCTTGGGTAAACATAACCATTACAACTGCAATTTTGAAACAGGCTCCGTAAATTCCTAATTGATTCATGGATTCTGCTTTATCCGGATATACATAGGGAAAAATTATCTTGTCGATTGTTTGATTCAATATTCCCGCGATTCCCAATATCAATAAAGGGAATGAATATTTTAGCATTTTATTCAATAAAGATTTATCGAATTTATATTTGAATCCTGTGAGTTCTGGAAGTAAACAACATGTTTGAACGAAAGTTGCGATGAGATTGGAAATTAAAATATACAACACTCCTGAATCGGGTTTATAAAACCAATCTATCAATTGTGGATAATGTTTGTATATTTTAGGACAACCAACCAAGAAGAAGAAACAGAAAGCTATATACAATATGATGAATAGCATTTTCAAACCAGCAAACTTCACCGGGCGGTTTTTGTACCTCAAGTAAGCAAATGGAATACAACTGAACGCATCCATACATAAAACCAACAACATCAACAGAATATATGTTTCGGATATTCTTGGGTCGAGTAAGTGAGTCAGTGGTTTTAAAAATAACATTGATAAAACAAGAAATATTGAAACGACAAATCCGACAGCAATAAGCGTGGTGGAATATACAGTTTCGGAATTGTATCTATCTTTTTGGTTAGCAAATCGAAACAATCCGGTTTCCATGCCGAAAGTCAGAATGACGATTGCCAATGCCACATAAGCGTATATGTTGGTAATGATTCCGTACTCGCCGGTTGTCGCCAGAGTATATGTGAAAAGAGGAGTAAGCAACCAATTTAGTGTCTTGCCCAAAATACTACTAACTCCATAAATGGCCGTGTCTTTGGCCAAGGATTTCATTCCGTTCATTGTTTCATTTCTAAGTATAAAAACTCGGCAAAGATACAACAAATGTGTCAATTAGCAGATTCGCAGATGTGATAATTAGTAGATTCGCAAATTAATTAATTAACATATTTTCGAATTGTCAAATCTGCTAATTGACATATTTGCTAATTAACTTTCCCTTTGAATCCTATCAGAAAACCGACTAAACTTTCTTCGGGAGCGATTCCGAATTTCTTTCTCAGACGAGAACGAGCGACTTCAACTCCTTTCACGGAAATATTCATCATGTTCGCGATTTCTTTCGAAGATTGATTGAGTCGGAGTAAAGCGCAAAACTTGAGGTCGTTAGGCGTGAGTTCAGGATAATTAGTTTTCAAATCGCGGAAAAAGTTTTCGTGAATCCTGTCGAAATTACTTTGGAATACTTCCCATTCATCTTCAGATGTAAGGTGTGAATCTATTTTTTTGATAATTTTTTGGTATCCTTCTATTTGAGATTCATTTTTGAATAATTTCTTTTGTTCTGAAAGTTCCCTTTTGATTTCGTCCAAGATTTCGTCTTTTTGAATAATCGACATGGCAGAACCTGCGATTTCTTTACTTTTGAAAATTAATTCTTGTTCGAGTTTTTCTTTTTCCAGTTTGATGATTTGCTGTTCTTGTTTTTCTAATTCTTTTTGACGAATTTCTAATTGTTGTTGTTTGATTTTCGCTTCTTTATGTTTGATGTATTTTTGTATTACCTTGAATATCAAATATAAAACAAGAATTATCAAAATAATATATACGAATATCGCTTCTTTTCGTTGGTAAAAAGGTGGTTCGATGGTAAATGCATATTCGGCTTTACTTTTTACATTTCCCAAGTTGTCGATAGCTTTTACTTCGAAAACAAATTCTCCCGGATATAGTCTAAAATATTGAATTTCATTTTTTTGAGATATTTCATTTTCATTATCATCTACTCCTTTGAGCCGGTATTCAAATGATATGTTTTCTCCGGGGAAAGCAGGAAATTCTACATGAAACGTGATTGAATTTTGATTGTTTTTTGTGATTTTATCAATTCTCAATACTCGTTCCATATCCGGTTCTAATCGAATGTTTTTATCGAAAACGGCAATTCCGTTGTTAAGGCAAAAAATAAATTTGTCAATAGAAATAGGAGTGAGGTTTTCTTCATCGTCCGACAGCATATTGTAGAAATCGGAAAAAGGAATTCTATTCAGGATTTCAACGTCATTTTCTTTGAAATCAATGAAAATAAATTCATTAGGACAGACTAACCAATAAAGGTCGTCATTTATAGGAATAACACGTCTGACATCTTTTATTGCTGAAATTTTTTCTCCACTGAATTTGAAAGGTACAATACTGTCTGTTAATTCGTCAAATTTATAAAATCCATCGCCTTCACAGCAAATAATTCGTCCTCTCAACTTGAAAACTCTGATTATTGATTCTTTCGATTTATTCTTTTTCTTATCTAATGAATAGTAAACGTCTGTTTTTTCCGCAGTTTTGAGGTCGGGTGATAATTTCACACAATATAGACCTTTATAAAAATGTTGCGCCCAGATATTTCCGTGGGAATCGATTTCCAAAGAACGGATGGGTTGAATGAAATTGTCTACGATATTACTGAATTCCCATTTCCCGGATTTATTCTTTTTATATACAACTAAATAAGTATAAGTGGATTGTATCAAAACATCTTGTCCGTGAATGGTTCCTCTTCGCATGGATGTTCCTCCTTTTACGGAAGATACTTTAATCGCGTTTGTTCCTTCTATTTCGAAAGTTCCCTGATTGTGTCCGCAAAAAAGCTGGCTGTCAATTTCAAATAAATCCCAAGCTTGTTCGTTCGTGTTGGGAATTTGCCGGGGAATATATTCTTCGTCTTTGAGCGAAATATAGAAAATTCCCTGATTGGTTGCCAGATACAAATAATTGTCTTTGTTTTTAACCGAATAAACGTATCCGATGTTGGGTTGAAATGATTTAATAAATCTGATTTGAGAATTATATTTGATGTAAGAAATTCCATCGTCTAAGGCAACCCAGATATTATTGCTTCCGTCTGTCCCCATTCCCAACACTGTGTTGTTTAATAGGCCATTTGAAGTGTTGATATTCCACAATAATTTTCCTTCTTTATTCAACGCATATATTCCGTCGGAAATAGTGCCAATAATATAAGCGGAATCGCGCGTCATTATACATCTGTTGACAAAGGCTTTTTTGAGTTTTTCGTTGACTTCATTCGCCCAAACATTGCATTTTCCATCTTCGTAAATAAAAAGTCCATTGTGGGTAGTTGCCAATATTATTTTAGATTTGTTGAACGGAAAAATGCCTGTTACATTATCGTTATTGATTTGTGAAGAAGGGATTAGCATGTTGAAGTCGTTTCCATTGAACGAATAAAATCCTTTTTCTTCTATACTCGCGTATAACGAATTATTCAGTTTGTCGAGAAAAAGAAAAGTGAAAGGCAAGGCAGAAGCGTTGACTTTATTATTGGAATAGGTGAAATAAGAAGAAAAAGAACGAAAATATATTTTGCCGTTTTCGGATATAATGTTCCAGATTTCTTCATTATGGAAATTGTAGTTATCCAACAAATCCGATAGTGAAGTGTATTTGAATTTTCCGTTTTCTGTTTTTTCAAAATATCCGAATTCTTCGAACGAACCGACATATATCCGGTCATTTTTGTCAATCATAATGGAACGTACAATTTTTCCGCCCGGCATTGGGAGTAATTGCCATTCTACTCCGGTATAACGTAGAAGCCCTTTCGAATTACCAAAATATACCGAGCCTTCCGAATCTGTTTCAACAGCCCAATTCCTACTTGCCGCTTTATAGTCATTTTTTGTAAAATTGGCGATATACGGAACGATTGGTTGGGAATAACACAACAGAGTTGTAAGAAAAAATGTAAATATAGAAATACATTTTTTTATGAGAATTGGAAGATTGTTGTATCCCATTGTTGTATTTTTTTGTAAATATTTAGTACAAAAATAATTAAAAAACAGGAAGATTTTCTGAAATTGTTGAACGTTTAATGTTTAACGTTGAAAATAAAATAAAATGAGTATCCGTTATACTACCTAATCGCTCTGTCATCCTGAACTTGATTCAGGATCTCTTAATGAATTGCTGATTATCAATAGATTGCGGGTCAAGCCCGCAATGACAAATTAGGTTTTTAATTTGTTAGG
>JAVBKZ010000027.1:0-76818 GCA_031553755.1 Bacteroidales bacterium
GCCATAATGAATATTCTTAACAGTTCCTTTTTCGTAATTAAGGTCTTCTCTCGAAAAGGAATTTGTTGTTTTGAAATCCATAATATTTCCCAACCTCTTCCTTTCCCACTTTCCTTCAAATTGAGGGAACCGTAATTTGGGGACACTCGAATTTTCAACCTTAATTATTCGCCTTTGTACTTTAGAATCATTAAGGTTTAGAAATCCCCGCTTTACCTTTGCAAAAAAATATTAACCATATAGACACATAAATTCTTTTCTATTGTGCTTCTATGTGCCTATGTGGTAAAAAATTCCATTTATTAATCAATAAAAAAATCAAAATGAACGAACAAAAAAACATTTCGGAAATCGTAAAGTTATGGAGAGAAGACAAGAAAAAATACGTCAAAAAATCGAGTTACGCGGCATATATGTTGCTGATTGAAAATCATTTACTTCCTATTTTCGGCGAAAGTTCAATTATTGAAGAAGCCGATGTTCAGGATTTTGTATTGCAAAAATTGGAGCAAGGACTTAGTCAGAAAACGATTAAGGACATACTGATTGTGTTGAAAATGATTCTTAAATTCGGAGACAAAAACAAGTGGATAGAACATAAGCCATTCGATGTTCAATTTCCAACCGAACGGGAAAAACATCAGTTGGAAGTATTGAGCCGCTCTAATCAGAAAAAAATCATGAACTACATACAGGAACATTTTACTTTTCGGAATTTGGGCGTGTATATCTGTTTAAGTTCGGGCATACGGATTGGCGAAGTTTGTGCCCTCACTTGGGACGATATCGATGTTAATTCGGGTGTTATCAGCGTGCGGCAAACCATTCAACGGATTTATACAATAGAAGACGGTATACGTAAAACAGAATTGGTACTCGACACGCCCAAAACAAAAAACTCTATTCGCGACATTCCCATCAGTCGCGATTTGTTGCGAATACTAAAACCAATAAAAAAGATTGTAAACAACTCATTTTTCGTGCTTACCAACGATGCCAAGCCTACCGAACCTCGCACCTACCGATGTTATTACGAAAATTTTATGAAGGAGTTGGATATGCCAAAACTAAAATTTCACGGACTTCGTCACAGTTTTGCCACTCGTTGTATCGAAAGCAAATGCGATTATAAAACGGTAAGTGTCTTGTTGGGGCATTCCAATATCAGTACCACGCTCAATTTGTATGTGCATCCGAACATGGAACAGAAGAAAAAAGCGATTGAACAAATGTTTAAGACATTGAGATAAGATTACTAACCGTTTAACCATAATTTTCTAACTCTAACAGGGTTTTAAATCCTGTTAGAGTTCAACCAAAACCAAATTATATGCCAATACTAAAAAAAATACTTAATTTTGGAAACTTAAAAATCTAATTCAGACAAATATGTCCAAGCAAAGCGAACAAGTACTGGAAGACCAACTCATTTTGATTTTAGAAAAGATAGGCTATAAATATGTTGCGGTAAGCAATGAAAAAGACTTATTGGTTAATCTTAAACTTCAATTAGAAAAACACAACAACATCATGTTGTCCGATGCTGAATTTGAGCGAGTACTCAATATCTTAAACAAAGGTTCCGTATTCGAAAAGGCCAAAACGCTTCGCCAAAAACAGCATATTGTTCGTGATAACGGCGACAACCTTTATTTCGAATTTTTCAATGTCGAAAATTGGTGTCAAAATCAATATCAAGTCTGTCATCAAGTGGCGCAAGAAGGTACATACAAGAATCGCTACGATGTTACTTTGCTTATCAACGGTTTGCCTTTGGTCCAGATTGAACTCAAACGACGAGGCTTGGAACTCAAAGAAGCTTTCAATCAAATCAACCGTTATCAGCGGCATTCTTACAGTGCCAATTCAGCTTTGTTTCAATATGTGCAAATATTTGTAATCAGTAACGGCGTAAATACCAAGTATTACGCAAACAATCGAAGACAAAGTTTTAAGCAAACCTTTTATTGGACCGATGCGAAAAACAACCGTCAAACCAATATTCTGAATGACTTCGCTTTCTCTTTTTTAGATCCTTGCCATATCAGTAAAATGATATGTAAATACATTGTGCTGAACGAAACTTTCAAAATTCCGATGATACTGCGTCCATATCAGTTTTATGCCGTTGAGGCATTGATTGAGCGTGTAAAAAATTCGACCAAAAACGGTTATATTTGGCACACCACCGGTTCGGGAAAAACACTCACCAGCTTCAAAACAAGTCAAATCCTGATGGAAATGCCGCAGGTGCACAAAGTTGTTTTCGTGGTGGACAGAAAAGATTTGGATTTCCAAACCACCAAAGAATTCAACAGCTTTCAGGAAGGTTCTATCGATGGTACCGACAACACCAATAATCTCGTGAAGCAGTTTACAGGCGATTATGTAAACAAAAAAGGCGAATCTCAAAATTCGAAATTGATTGTTACCACTATCCAAAAGCTCAATACTGCTATCAGCCGAATGAAGTATGAAAAGAAAATGGCGGATTTGAAATACAAACGTGTTATTTTTATTTTCGACGAATGTCATCGAAGTCAGTTTGGCGAAACCCATAAACGCATTAAAGAGTATTTTCAGAAAGCTCAAATGTTCGGATTTACCGGTACTCCGATTTTTAACGATAACTCGAACAAAAACGAATTAGGTAAGCGAACTACCAAAGATCTTTTTGAAGAATGTTTACATAAATATGTAATTACTGATGCCATCAAAGATGAAAATGTATTGAAATTTTCGGTTGAATATGTTGGTAAATACAAACGGAAAGATTCTGCTACGGAAATCGATATCGAAGTGGAAGATATTGATACCCAAGAATTGATGGAAGATAAAAAACGATTGGAGAAAATTGTAGATTATATTATTGCCAACCACAATCGAAAAGCGCACAATCGGGAATTTTCGGCTATGTTTTGTGTAGATAGTGTCAAATCGTTGATTAAGTATTACGATATTTTTAAGCAAAAAAAATTGGCAGGTGAACACAATTTGAATATTGCTACCATTTTCAGCTATGCCGCCAACGAAGACGACGCTGATGCCAACGGTTCGTTGCCTGAAGAAGTTTCTGTTGTAGAAGAACCCCGCGCATTGTACGGTTTACAAGCTCATAGCCGCGAAAAATTGGACCAATATATCGAAGATTACAACCTTTTGTACGGAACAAAATATTCAACCAAAACCAGCGAAGATTTTTATGGTTATTACAATGACATTTCAAAAAAGCTGAAAGACCGCGAACGCCAACCCGAAAACGAAGAACATCGTATCGATATTGTATTAGTTGTCAATATGTTTCTGACAGGTTTTGATGCAAAAAAAGTAAATACACTTTACGTAGATAAAAATTTGAAGTATCATGGATTAATTCAGGCATACAGCCGAACCAACCGCATTTTGAACGAAACCAAATCGCAAGGAAATATTGTTGTTTTCCGAAATTTGAAAAATAGGACAGACGAGGCTATTACACTGTTCAGCAACAAAGAAGCTATTGAGGTTATCATCATGGAATCTTACGAATATTATGTTACCAAATTTAACAAAGCCTTTGAAAAATTAGTTGAAATTACCCCAACAACCGATGCTGTAAATGCTCTCGAAACCGAAGATGACGAGCTTAATTTCATCAAAGCATTTCGCGATCTGATACGGATAAAAAACATTCTCACTTCGTTTTCAACTTTCACATGGGATGACCTGAAAATGGACGAACAACTTTTTGAGGATTTTAAAAGCAAATACCTCGATTTGTACGAAAAAGTAAAGCATAATCATCAAAAAGAGAAAGTATCTATTTTAGAAGATGTTGATTTTGAACTGGAACTGATACACCGCGACGAAATCAATGTGGCATATATCATTCAACTATTAATCAAACTGAAATCGCAAACACAAAAAGATACTTCCAATGCTGAAAAAGAGATATTTAACTTGCTCAACACCGAAGCAACACTAAGAAGTAAACGCGAATTGATAGAGAAATTCATCTTGGAAAACCTGCCAACCATCAAAGATTCAGACGAAATTATCCCGGCTTTCGAACAATTTTGGAGCGAAGAACAACAAAAGGAATTCGCCAAAATCGTTGAGGAAGAAAAACTCTCATCCGAAAAAGCAGAGAAGTTAATCGAAGAATATCTGTTTGCCGAACGAGAACCTTTACGCGACGAAGTATTGGAGCTCATCGAAGGCGAAAAACCAAGCCTGTTGCAACGCAAACAAACAGGCGACCGTATCCTGAAACAGATTGTTTCTTTTGTCGAAACTTTTATGAATGGGATGGGGTTGGGATAAGTAAAATAACTTCCCCTTTATTGTAAAAATCGACAATAAAAATATTATCCTTAAAAACACCAATCATCAACTTTTAGCAGGAATATTTAGCATTAATTCTATTACCGGACAAGTTTTGTATGACAACCCAATAAAAAAAGTTATTGAACATCAATTTAGTATGAACTTACCTCAAGGAGTTTATATTCTCCGTTTTAAGCCTGAATTTCAGTCAATTATTTATTCAACAAAAATTATTGTTTCATAAGCCGATCGAAGTTACAATAACATGGTCGTACAATAATATACCTATTGCTTCACATGCGTTTATTATAGTGGCATAAAACAGAAAAAGCAGCCACATTTCCGTAACTACTTTATAATCAAGAGCCGCAAGCCGGACTCGAACCGGCGACCTATTCATTACGAATGAATTGCTCTACCAACTGAGCCATTGCGGCTTACATTTAAAAACCGAGGGCAAATATATGAATTTTTTGAAAAAAATCAGTCTTTGGAAACATATAAAGATAATCTGTTTTTTAATTCCTTGATTTCATCACGCATCATTTCTATTTTAGCCAGCAGTTGGTTGATAACATCTATTCCTTCAATGTTGATAGACAGGTCGTAATACATTCGCGCGAATTTTTCCAAATCACGCAATTGTGATTCATGGAAATATCTTTCATTTTCAATAATATCAATCTCTATCAAACCAACTTCTTCAAGCAATAAAACGAAAGATGGTTCTATACGGGCTTCGCGACAATATTCGCTGATGATGATTAATCCGGAATTCATGAGTTTTGAGTTTTAAGTAGTTCTTCGAATAAAGTCTTCTGTTTTTCCGTTAATCCGGTAGGAATTTGAATTTCAAAAGTAACTATCAAGTCTCCGGATTGTCCTTCTTTTTTATATAAAGGAAACCCTTTTCCTTTGAGGCGTATTTTTGTCCCGTTTTGTGTTTCAGGTTTTATTTTTACTTTAACCTGTTCGTTGAGAGTCTTAATAGTTTGTTCTCCTCCCAAAACAGCCGTGTAAAGATTGAGTGGCGAAGTTACATATAAGTCGTCTCCCAAGCGTTTGAACATCGAATCGTTTTTGATAACAAAAGTGATATAAAGATCACCGTTAAGCCCTCCATTAATCCCTTGTCCGCCTTGCCCATTAATTTTGATTATTTGCCCGTTAGCCACACCCGCCGGTATCGTAATCCGGATGTTATTTCCGTTTACATTCAATGTTTGCTTATGAGTTTGAGCGGCATCACGTAGATTTAAATGTAATTCGGCATTAAAATCCTGTCCACGGAAATTTCCGGAACTTCTTCTTTCCTTTCCGGTATGATGCCCGAAAAGATTTTCAAAAAAATCAGAAAATTCTCCGGCGTCGCTGTAAGTGAAGTCTTGCCAACCTGTAGCGGACGAAAATCCACCTTGTCGCGGTTGTTGTTTTTTGGCTTTCTCAAAATCATCCGCGTGCGACCAATGCTCGCCATATTCATCATATTTTTTTCGTTTTTCGGAATCACTTAATACTTCGTTGGCTTCGTTGATCTGTTGGAATTTTTTATGAGCTTCCGTATCGTTCGGATTTACATCCGGGTGGTACTTCCGGGCTAATTTCCGGTAAGCCTTTTTTATTTCTTCGGAAGAAGCTTTTTTATCCACTCCGAGAATTTGATAGTAATCGATGAAAGCCATGAATTATTAAGAAAAAGTGAAATTAGTTTTTCATTCAGTACTCATTCTGCAAAACACACTTAAAGGTAGATTTTTACCTCCTTTATCTGTTAAAAACAATTCTCCTGAAAATAAGTTCCGGGATTGAGGAAAATAATCACGAACCAGATTTTCCGCGATCAGGGATGAAAATCCCATCGAATAAAGATTAAGTATACAAAAAAAATGCTGCTTGTCAGATATTTCCCCGCAGGCTTCCATCAACTCGGCGATATTGTCTTCCAAAATCCATTTTTCGCCATCAGGCCCTCTTCCGTAGGCCGGAGGATCCAGAATAATTCCATGATATATTTTTTCGCGTTTGGCTTCACGTTTCACAAATTTCAACGCGTCTTCCAGCACCCAACGGATGTCTTTCAAGTTCGAAACTTCCATATTTTCACGCGACCAATTGAGTACTTGTTTTACCGAATCTACATGCGTCACATCTGCTCCGGCGCTTTTCGCGGCTAATGAAGCGCCTCCTGTGTAAGCGAATAAATTCAAAACTTTAGGAGTTTCGACCGGCATTCCGGAAACTGTATCGTAGATAAAATCCCAATTACTTGCTTGTTCGGGAAATATGCCAACATGTTTAAATGCGGTTAATCCGAGCCGGAAACGAAGATTCATTCCTTTGTATTTATACGAAACAAACCATTGTTGAGGCATATTGGGTTTCAAAATCCATTCTCCGCGTTCACTTCCGTCATTAATCGTATTTTTACTTTTTTCTTTTTTAAAGAATGCATCGGCACGATTTTCCCATTCTTTCTCTTTCAACGATTTTTTCCAAACAGCTTGCGGTTCAGGACGCCGGATTGTATATTTCCCAAATTGTTCTAATTTTTCATAACATCCGGAATCAATCAGTTGATAATCAAGGAAATTTTGAGGATTAAGAAGTTGTATATTCATTACTTGTAAATATTTTAATCGGGTTCAAAATCTTGCGGAAATACTCAATCCGAAACCGGTACTTGAAGCATAAGGAAGTATGATCGCCTGATCAAATCTTGTTCCGGAGTAAAATTTTCTTATTTCGGGATAAAGCCAATAAGCGGCTTTCGTTCCCAATATCCCGATTCCGGCGCCTGTTAACACATCCGACAGCCAATGGCGATTATTATAAATTCTTAAAAAACCGGTACAAGTCGCGATGCCATAACCCGCTATGCCATACCAAATTGATTTATCGACGTATTCCTGCCTCATAAATTCAGCGCCCATAAAAGCAATCGCGGTGTGCATGGATGGGAAAGAATCTTCTCCGTCTCCGTCGGGACGTTCGACTTTGGTAACTTCTTTCAATAAAAAAACAGGAGCAGTAACAAAAACCGCTGACGTTCCCAATATAACCGATCGATCTATAAAATTATGTTTCCCCCTGTCTCCACACCAATTTAACACATAAACCGAAGCGGGAGCGACAAAAGGGAGTAAATCATCGACAGAGGTATTCCAATCATGTTTTTCGACTTCTTTTCTTATTTTTTTATCCAATTGATGGTTGTCGACCGCGATTTCGTAAACACCTAAACCTATCAATGAGGCGGGAACAATCAACTGGGCAGGAGAAAATTTCAAACCGGAAGTAGTTTCGGGAAATTTTTTAATTTGTAAAACCGAATCATTCTCTGTTTGTGCATGCAACAAAACCGGAATAAAAAATAATACCAACAATATTTTTTTCATTTTATGATTTATATATAGAATTCGTCTCTACTTTTTATTAAACACGGAGTAGAAGGAGTTTATTTCACGGAATACCCCTTTACTATATATTAGATTCGACTCTGTGAATAATTACTCCGTGCAACTCAGTGTTTAAAATCTATCATTTTATATCTTTTGTAAAAAGTCAAGATGACTTATAATTAAATTCTTGAAACCTGAAATTATATAAATCTTATAATATAAGGTATAAAAATAATACATCCTATAACAACAGAAATAATCGCGCATAACAACACTGCCGCCGCCGCCACATCTTTTATTTTTTTTATCAATGGATGATATTCGGGAGAAATCATGTCGCAAATATATTCTATCGAAGTATTTAAAGCTTCCACAGATAAAATCATCGCTATCAAAAACAGAACGGCTATCCATTCATGCGGTTTAACTTCGAAAAAAAAACAGCAAACCAAAGCTATAAAAGACGCGAATATATGAAACCTGAAGTTGCGTTGTGAGCAAAATAATTCTTTTAAACCTTGAAAAGCGACAATAAAACTTCGCAGTTGAGATATTTTTTGCGGTGATATTTTATTTTTTTTCATTACTACGGAAAATTTATACCACAAATGTAGATGATAAATTTTAAAAAGAAAAAGGGAATTCTCACGAACTCCCTAATCCAATCTTTGTTAACCTTAAATCTAATACTATTATGAAAAAACCACGATGCAAAGGTATAAGATTTTTATATACGTGTCAAGTATTTTCATAAAAAAAATTGTTAATAAAATGCAAAATATTCAAAAAAAATATTAAAACACCTATAAATACGTCTTAAATACACTAATGTGAAAATATTCGTAATGACGACATGAAATATCTGATAATCATTTTAATTTTTCAATCAAAAATTTACCTGTATAAGATTCTTTGCATGAAACGATTGTTTCGGGAGTTCCCGAACAAACCACATAACCTCCTTTATCGCCTCCTTCCGGACCTAAATCAATAATATGGTCGGCACATTTGATAACATCCATATTATGTTCGATAATAATCACTGTATGTCCTCTCGAAATTAACGCGTCAAATGCTTTTAAGAGCGTTTTTATATCATGAAAATGCAATCCGGTGGTAGGTTCATCGAAAATAAAAATAGTAGGTTGACTGCGTTCTTCACTCAGGTGGAACGCCAATTTAACCCGTTGATTTTCTCCTCCCGAAAGCGTGAAAGAACTTTGTCCGAGTTTTATATAACCCAATCCGACCTCTTGCAAACAATTTAGTTTTTTGATGATTTTTTTTTCCGTATTTCCTTTTTGTTGTTCGAAAAATGTAATAGCTTCGCTGATAGTCATTTCTAAAATATCGTAAATATTTTTTCCATGATATTCAACATCCAATACTTCTTGCTTGAATCGTTTTCCGTGACATGACTCGCATTCGAGCACCACATCAGCCATGAATTGCATTTCGACAGTTATCACGCCATCGCCTTTACATTCTTCGCATCGCCCGCCTTCTACGTTGAACGAAAAATAAGCGGGAGTAAAATTCAATTGTTTTGATAATGCCTGGTCGGCGTATAATTTACGAATTTCATCGTAAGCCTTGATGTATGTAACAGGATTTGAACGGGAAGAGCGTCCGATAGGATTCTGGTCTACAAATTCGATAGCGTTTGCCAACTTGAAATCGCCCGAAATCCCGACCAATTGTCCACTGATTTCACGATTACCTTCGTAATATTTTTTTACCGATTCATAAAAAACATCCCTCACTAATGACGATTTTCCCGAACCGCTAACTCCCGTAACAACGGTCATCACATTCAACGGAAATTTGACATCAACCGATTTCAGGTTGTTTTGCCTGACCCCTTTTACTTCGATATAATTATTCCAGAGACGGCGGATAACCGGAACTTCTATTTGTTCTTCTCCTGTTAAATATTTTACGGTATATCCCGCCGCGTTTTTCCGGAGATTCGTGATATCTCCCTGATAAACAACTTCTCCGCCTAATTGTCCTGCATCCGGACCGATATCGATGATATAATCGGCCGTACGGATAATTTCTTCATCGTGTTCAACTACAATTACCGTATTGCCTAATTGTTGAAGTTGTTTCAATACTTTGATTAATAAATCAGTATCTTTCGAATGTAATCCGATACTCGGTTCATCTAATATATATAAGGAACCTACTAAACTGCTTCCTAATGATGTCGCTAAATTGATGCGTTGGCTTTCGCCTCCCGAAAGAGTGGAAGATAAACGGTTGAGAGTAAGGTATCCCAATCCGACATCATAGAGGAATTGTATCCGGGAATTAATTTCTATCAACAAACGTTTGGCAACAATCTGGTCGTGTTCATCTAAAAATAATTCCTTGAAAAATTGTTGTAATTCGGAAATGGGCAGAAGTACCAAATCGGCAATCGACTTCCCTCCTACTTTTACATACAGAGCTTGGGGTTTGAGCCTGGCTCCTTTGCACGATGGACAAACCGTTTTTCCACGATAGCGGGCCAACATCACACGGTATTGTATTTTGTATAGATTTTCTTCTACATGTTTAAAGAAATCGTCAATTCCAAGTAAACCGGGTTTTCCGTGCCACAAAATATCTTTTTCTTTATCACTTAATTCGAAATAAGGTTTATGAATAGGGAAATTATACTTGCTCGCGTTTTCAATAAACCATTGTTTGAATTCGCCTGTTTTTTCTCCTTTCCAACACATTACGGCATCTTCATAGACAGATAAGGATTTATTAGGAATAACTAAATCTTCGTCTATTCCGATTATTTTTCCAAATCCTTCGCAAATAGGACAAGCGCCGGCGGGACTATTGAAATTAAACATCAAATCGGTCGGTTCTTCAAATACAATTCCATCGGCTTCGAATTTCCCGGAAAATTCTCTGCGGATAATTTCTTTTCCGGTGTAAAACTTAATAAGGCAATATCCTTCTCCTTCATAAAAAGCAGTCTGAACCGAATCAGAAAGACGAGATATATTTTGATTTTCGTTTGAACACGTCAAACGGTCAATCAATAAAAAAACTTCTTTGTTGGAAAAAGAATAATTTTTCTTACTTAAAATATCTTCAATCTGAAAAACTTCATCATTGACATCTATCCTTGAAAATCCTTCTTTTTGAAGCATTTGAAGTTGTTCTGCCATCGTTCTGTCATTCCTTAAACGGATGGAAGTTAAAACAGCCAACCGAGTATTTTCGGGATATTTCAACATTTCGTCGACAACATCGCTTACCTGGTGTTTTTTTACCAGTTCGCCTGAAACGGGAGATATCGTTTTACCGATACGGGCATACAACAACCGGATATAATCATATATTTCGGTAGAAGTCCCAACCGTAGACCGCGGATTGCGGGTGTTTACTTTTTGTTCAATCGCGATCGCGGGAGGAATTCCCTTGATATAATCACATTCGGGTTTACTCATCCGTCCTAAAAACTGCCGGGCATAAGATGAAAGACTTTCTACATAACGCCGCTGTCCTTCGGCATATAATGTATCAAAAGCCAAAGAAGATTTACCTGATCCGGACAATCCGGTAATCACTATGAGTTTATCTCTCGGAATTTCCAAATCAATGTTTTTCAAATTATTGACTCTCGCTCCTTTGATGATTATATTTGGTTCCATTTGCTTAGTTCTTCGAAAAAATCAGACAACAAAGGTACTTTTTTCGTTTAAATTAAACAGTGAATTTGTCTTGACTTTTTAATCAAACAAAAAGCAAAAGGAGTTTATTCTCTGACCACATAAGGCACATAGGATACATAGAAATTATTATGAAGTTTGAGGTTGAATAAAATTAGTAGAAAGTAGTTTCAATAAATTCAAAAAAAATCTGTTAAAATTTAAACTATTTTTATTTTTCTTGTCAAAGTCAAATCAAATTATTACAACTAACATAAATGATAGTTAAATTTCGGATAATTATTACAATAATCACTTTTTTATTTTTCATTCAATTGCTTGATGCTCAGGAAACATCAACATGGAAAGAAATTAAAGGTGTTGTTGTTGATAAAAATGAAGATCTATCAATAGAAGGCGTTTTTGTTAGTTTGTTGAATTCGAATGACAGTTCGGTTGTTAAAAGTATGGTGACTGATAAAAATGGCGCGTTTTCGTTTTCTTCCGTTCAGAAAAAAAATTATTTATTAAAAATATCATTAATTTCTTATAATGCTTATTTTAAGCAAATTACACCTTCCGGATTTCCTGTTGTTTCCATTGATGTCGGAAAAATCGCGTTGTCTGAAAATGGTATATTACTTTCTGAATTAGTAGTGGAGGCGGAAGTTCCTGAAGTTGTAGTAAAGGAAGATACGTTGGAATATAATCCGGGGGCTTTCAAAATGACAGAAAGCGCTGTTGTTGAGGACCTTTTAAAAAGATTGCCCGGAATTGAGGTTGAACAAGACGGAAAGATTAAAACTACGGCGGGAAAAGATGTTTCGCGTGTTTTCGTTGACGGAAAACCATTTTTCGGAAACGATCCTAAGATGACTACTAAAAATGTGACATTGGATGTTGTTGATAAAGTTCAGGTTGTTACGAAGAAATCGGATATGGAACTCCTGACCGGAGTGGCCGATGGAGAAGAAGAAACAATTATCAATATTACAATAAAAAAAGGAATGAAAAAAGGTTGGATTTCCAATTCCGCCGCCGGTTTGGGTGGTTTTATTGATAATCCGACAACGAATGATTTAAGGTATACCGCTAATACTTTTACCGCCAGATTTATGGATAGCCAGCAAATCGGAATTACTGTCAACGTTAATAATATAAATAATCAGGGTTCTACAGATGGAGGCAACCAGTCTCGGTCGGGAATGAGGTCCGGAGGCGGAAGAGGAAGTAACGCGGGATCGGGAATGACAAGTTCCGCTACTGCCGGAATCAATTACATGAACGCGATTACCGATAAATTAAAAATTGGCGGAGATGTTTCTTATAATTATTCGGATGAATTAGTAGACCGTAAATCGTTCAGGCAAAACATACTGAAGGCTGATAGTGTAAGTTATAGAAACAGCGAATCTATAGAGCGTGGCTATTCTAATAACGCGAGAATAAATAGCCGGATTGAATTCGACCCGGACAGTTTGAATTCATTTGTACTGAATACCCGTTTGGAATATAATTTTTCTTCTTCGAATGATTATACTCTTCAAACTACGAGAGCGGGAGATGCCGATTCTACATTGGTGAACAAAAGTGATGCTCACTCTTATTTGGAAAGTGACGGATTGGTTTTCGCGACGGATTTAACTTATGCCCGCAAGTTTGAGAAAAAAGGCCGCCGATTCAGTATAACAGGAGGAGTCGATATCAATCATAGCTCCGGAACCGGAACAAATCATTCTATCAATGAATTTTTTTTACAACCTAACAAAAATACAAACCTGAATCAGGAATCTGAAAATACTTCCGCTCGCGATAATTATCGTTTCAGAATTTCTTATGTCGAGCCTGTTTGGAAAACCAATAATACATTGCAATTTTCATACGATGCTCGTTACAATACGACTGACAATGTTCGTGAAACGTTTGATTATGATTCTATCGCGGGGACTTATACCATATTGAATCCTAATTATAGCAAAAGTATGAAGAATAAATACCTGAATCAGACTTTTGGAATCAGTTTCAACGCTGTACACGAAAAATACAATTACAATATCGGTATAAATATTATTCCTTCTTATACGCAAAGTACTAATTACGTGAAAAATGGGGATATGGATGGGAACGATTCTATACTGAATAAAATTCCGGGAAGGGAAGTTATCAATTATTCGCCTCAATTAACTTATATGTATCGTTTTACCCGAAGAAGGAATCTACAGTTTACTTACAGGGGAAGAACAAATCAACCGAGCGTTTCTCAATTAGACCCGACTCCGAATAATACTAACCCGTTGAATATTCGTTATGGAAATCCCGATTTATTACCCGAATTTTCTCATACGATGAATTTGAGGTACGGAGATAACAATCCGTTGACCAGTCAAAATATTTCCGCGAATATCAGCGGATCTTTTACCCAAAATCAGATTATTAATTTTACTTCTTACGAAGATACAACAGGCATTCAAACAACGGCGCCAATCAATGAAAACGGTTCTTGGAGAATGCAGGGAGATTTTGTATATTCCATATCTTTAGGAGATAAAAAGAAATTCAGAATAAGTTCTACAACAGGAGGGGGATATAATAATCAGGTCGGCTTTATAAAAGTAGATAAACAAAGCGAAAGAAACGTATCAGGAACGATTTCTTTGTCAGAGGCTGTTGGATTAAGTTATAGTAAAGACTGGTTTTACGGACAACTTCGCGGAAACATCAGGTATTCCGATACAAAAAATACGCTTAAAGGAAGACAAAATCAAAAAAATGCGAATTATGGACTGACATACAATACCCAATTGTTTTTACCGTATGATTTTCAAGTTTCCTCTGATGTGAATTTCAGGGCTACAAGGGGATTAACACAAGGATATAATACCAATGAAACAGTTTGGAACGCGGAAGTCAGTAAGTTGTTTCTTAGTAAAAAACAAGCGACTATCCGTTTCAAATGGAACGATATTTTACAACAAGCGTTGAATATAAACAGAAATGTAACAGCCAGTTATATAGAAGACCGGGAATCTAATGTTTTGACAAGCTATTTCTTGGTTTCGTTTGCATACAGATTCAATCAAATGGGAGGGGGCAGGAGTAGCCGTAACTCGAGGACGAATTCGGATGAAAATCAGGAATATCAACAATACCGGCAAAACAACGATATGCCGAGAGAAAGGGGAAATTCTCGTAGTGGAGGCCGAAACCGATAATCTTACTTCTCACAAAGTAGGCAAATTCATTCCCGTAATTTTTCGATACAAATCTAAAGCATATATGTCTGTCATTCCGGAAATATAATCAACAATTCCTTGTACTTGGGAATAAGTATTTTCGGAATAAGTTTCAAATTGACTCGGTATCCTCTCTATCAACAGTTTAGAATAAGCCCGATTAGGATTATTGACAGCTTCGAGTAAACAATCCAGTAGAAAATCGATGATTTTATATCCGGCCAATTCAACATCCAACACATCTTGCGAACGGTATATCTTGCTAAATGCCAACTCCGAACAAGCCTGATACGCGGAAGCTGAGTGTTCTTCCATATTTTTTATCAAAGAAGATTCGAAAGTTCCGTTCAGGATATTTTCTTCATTTTCAAGAAAAACATCAGAACACTTATCGATAAGCAGCCCGATAACAGACGACCGTAAATAAGCGATTTGCTCATTTATATCATCGACCATTTTCATTATTTTCAATCTTCGGTCTTTTGTCTCCTGAGGAAAAAAATTGAATAATAAATCTTTACAATCAGCCGTAGATATAAGTTTTAATTTATGCGCGTCTTCGATATCCATGATTTGATAACAAATGTCATCGGCAGCTTCGACTAAATAAACCAAAGGATAACGTTTGAACCGCAAAGGATCATTATTTTGTTTGATGATTCCCAATTCTCCCGCGATTTTAGCATAACCAGTTTCTTCCGATTCGAAAAAACCGAATTTTCTTTTCTTTCCGGCTAAAGTAGAAGCGTAAGGATATTTTACTATCGATGCCAGGGTCGAATAAGTCATGGCAAATCCTCCAGGCCGGCGTCCTTTGAATTGATGGGTCAGCAGGCGCAATGAATTGGCATTTCCTTCGAAAGTAAGAAAATCGGAAAATCGGGTATTTTCTTCTTTCATTTTCGCGATATACATTTGTCCCGATCCTTCTGAAAAATAAGTAGAAATAGCTTTTTCTCCCGAATGTCCGAATGGCGGATTTCCCAAGTCATGTGCAAGACAAGCCGCCGAAACGATAGAACCTATTTGCAGGAATGATTGATTTTCGTTTCCATATTTTGAAAAAAGATTTCGCCCCACCTTATCACCGATGGAACGCCCTACACAAGCAACCTCAAGGCTGTGGGTTAGTCTGTTGTGTACAAAAACACTTCCGGGAAGCGGAAATACCTGTGTCTTGTTTTGCAATCTTCTGAAAGGAGAAGAAAAAATCAGCCGGTCGTAGTCGCGTTGAAAATCAGTCCGGTCGTGATGTCTTTCTTCGTGATATTGTTCCATGCCGAAACGTTTGTCCGACAAAAGTTTATTCCAGTTCATATATTTAGTTGACAAGTTACGAGTAAACGAGTTACAAGTAAATTTGAATAAGTATTTGCTGTTAATTAGTTTATAATATTTATTCCCGCAGAATACGTAGGTTTCTATAT
Source organism: Bacteroidales bacterium (assembly GCA_031553755.1). Lineage (GTDB taxonomy): Bacteria > Bacteroidota > Bacteroidia > Bacteroidales > Azobacteroidaceae > JAIRVZ01. The sequence goes on from JAVBKZ010000027.1 coordinate 16,017, forward strand.
TTTAATGACTTATACTTATTTGATATATTGTTTAACAGCATAAAAATTTCGATTTACTATTTAAAACCACTGACTTTTTTATCAACTTGTCAACTCGTCTACTTGTTAACTCGTCAACTCGTCTACTATAAAAGCGGAGAAAGCATCCTTGCTACCGATTCTTTGAATTTCTCTACACGAGGGCGTTTCCCCCATTCTCTTAATAAAATTCTATCACTTTTTTGAATGTCTTCGAGAAATAGTTGTTTCATCTTAATTGCTATTTCTTTGTCATATAAATACGCGTTGACTTCGAAATTATGTTCGAAACTACGGAAATCCATATTGGCAGAACCAATCACGCTTAAAAAATCATCGGTTACCATCATTTTTGAATGAATAAAACCTTCATTGTATGTATATATTTTTACACCCGCTTTCATAATATCTGAAAAATAAGAACGAGCGGCAGTATTCACAAAACGAATGTCGGAATGTTTCGGAAGCATTAACCTGATATCTATTCCGCTCAATGCCGCCGATTGCAGGACTTGTAACAACGTTTCGGTAGGAAGGAAATAGGGAGTTTGTATATATACGTAATTTTTCGCGTTCGATATAATCTGGATTGTAGCCTGAAGTAATGTTCTCCAAGGATTTATAGGACCCCCGGTTACTATTTGCATCAGGTTTTTTGTTATTACGGGAGAATCAGGAAAATATAATTTGTTGTTTAGGGGAGGAAGCGATTTCCCCGATGATGCCCAGTCGACAAGAAATGCCGATTGCAGGCCGGTAACTCCTTTTCCTTTAATTCTTAGGTGTAAATCTTTCCAATCATCTTCAAGATAACGATCCGCGACGTTCATTCCTCCTATATATCCTATTTCCCCGTCGATTACAACAATTTTACGGTGGTTACGGTAATTTACCCGGCTTGTAAACAACGGAAAACGCACTTTCAGATAGGAAGTAACTTCAACGTTCGCTGTTTGCATTTCATCGTAGAAACGGTTTTTTATTTTCCAGTTGGCGGCATCATCATAAAGGAACCTGACTTCGATTCCTTCCGATGCTTTTTTCATCAGTAAATTTTTGATTTCGTTTCCAATTTCGTCATTTTCAAAGATGTAGTACTGAAAGTGAATGTGATGTTTCGCGTTTTCCAAATCTTTAATCATAGACGCGAATTTTTCTTTTCCCGATGTGAAATAATTTACCTCACTCCCTTGCAATAAAATAGCATCGTTATTGTTAATAAGTAGCCTTACTAAAGGTGTGTATTCCGGACTAATGGTTTCTTTCCCTTTAAAAATCAAGGCATCTAAGGAACGTTTTTTGAGCAGGCGGTATTGTTTCTTAGAAATAATACGAATTTTACGAGTGTCTTGTCCGAAAAAATAATAAATCACCAATCCCGCGACTGGAACTAACAACAGTAGCAATGCCCATGATATTGTTTTGATGGGATTCCGGTTTTCCGAAATAACCAACAAAACGATACTTAAAACGGTTAAGAAATAAGCAATCTGTATGATAACAAATACGGTTGATTGCGCTTCCATAATGAAATTAATGCTACATGTATGCCGCTAAGATAAGAAATTATTTCGATATGGCAGATTTCAGGTGCGCTAATCCGATTCTTTTTACTGGGGAATCTTTGAATATTTTATGGAAAGATTTTTCGTCCATTGCTAAAATAGCATTCTTATCTAAATTCAAAAATTGATCAGAAGGATGAAATTCTATAATTTTTGTCGGAGTAGCTAACTGATTGTGTGGACAAACTTTATTGCAGATATCGCATCCGTAAATGATATTATTGGGAAGAGGTCGCGACAATTCGGATTTATCTTCTATCGTCAAATAAGAAATACAGCGGCGCGCGTCCAATTGAAATGGAGCAATCAAAGCATTAACCGGACAAGCATCGACGCATTTTTGGCAATTTCCACATTTGTTGGTTTGAGGAATATCATAATCTAATTCTTTGTCTATAATAATTTCTCCAAGAAAGAAAAAAGAACCTTTTCCGGGAATAATCAGTTGCGTATTTTTTCCGATCCAACCTAAACCCGATTTTTGCGCGTTGTATTTTTCCAACAAAGGAGCAGTATCACAAAAAAATCGCCCCGTTACAGGAAATATTTCACGGTTGATATATTCATACAATTGTTTAAGTTTTTCTTTTACAACGATATGGTAATCTTTTCCATAAGCGTGATATGAAAATTGAGGATTTTCCGGATTTTGCGTTTTTTTCGGATAATAATTCAAGGCGGTTACAATTACGGATTTTGCGTTTTCAACTAACAATCGCGTATTCGAACGTTTTTCCACATTATTTTTCATGTAATCCATTTCGCCGTTGTATCCGTTGTCGATCCATTTTTGAAGATACACCGCATGTTCTCCGGTAAATTCCGCTTTACAGATTCCACAGGCATCGAATCCTAAACGTAACGCTTCTTGTTTAATCAGAGCTGAAGTCATAAATTTCCCTTCAAAACAGGTAATCCTATTTGATATTTTACCGCGATGATTCTTACGATAATAACGACAGCTATACTAACTATTTGATTTATTTCTATAGGCATACCTATATAATCACTCAACCAATAAAAAAAACCTCCGGCAAGACAAGCTAAGGCATAAATTTCTTTTCTGAAAATCAAAGGAATTTCGTTAATTAATACATCGCGGATCATTCCTCCTACAGAGCCAGTAACGACTCCCATTGTCATCGCGACCCAATACGGGAAACCGCAATTGAGTGTTTTTTCGATACCGACAACAGTGAATAAAGCCAAGCCGATCGTGTCGAAAGTAAAAAACGTATAATTTAATCTTACGAGTATTTTGCGATAAGTCAAAACAACGAAAACGGCTAATCCGGTACAAATAAGATAAATCGGATTTAACATCCAAAATGGTGTTTGGTTCAGCATTAGATCGCGTAAAGTACCTCCGCCAACGGCAGTTACAAATCCGATAACAAAAGCTCCGAACCAATCGAATTGCTTTGCCGAAGCCAAACGGATTCCCGAAATCGCGAAGGCGAAAGTTCCTAAAAATTCAATAATATCTACAAATTCTATATCCATGATGTACTTTATGTCTGATTCAGAGTGTAAAAGTAAGTTTTTTTTAGATATTATAATCTGATAACTTCTTTCATTAATTTATATCCGGCGCTACTGGCTTTTAAGACAATTCCATTTTTCAGGTAAACACGATAAGTTTCTTTTTCGTATAGTTCGATTTTTGAAACTTCTTCCACGTTAACTATATAAGAGCGATGAATTCTAATAAATTGTAAAGAAGGAAGATTTCCTTCAAAATATTTCATGGTTTTTTCTTTCAAAAATTTGCCTTTCGATGTGTGTAACGCCACATAATCTCCTTCTGCTTCTATATAATTGATTTCTGTTACCGGAATTACATGAATTTGCTGTTTATCTTTGATAGCGATTCTGTTTAATGTTGAGAATTGTGTATTAAGTGATTGTTTAATATTTTGATAATCAGCAATATTATAATTTCCTGTATTTATTTTCAATAAAGCTTTTTCTACGGCTAATTTAAACCTTTCTTTTGAATATGGTTTCAATAAATAATCAATCGCGTTCATTTCGAAAGCTTTAATCGCGAATTCATCATAAGCAGTCGAAAAAATGATTTCCGGATGATTTTCCATCAGTTCGAGCATTTCTAATCCGGTTAATTTCGGCATTTGAACGTCTAAAAAAATCAATTCGGGATTTGATTCTTTAATTAGTTTTATGGCCTCAAATCCATTCGAAGCTTCTCCCGCGATTGTAATTTCCTGAAATTCATTCAAATAATGTTTAATCAATTCCCTGGCAGGTTGTTCATCATCAATGATTATTGTTTTTATTTCCATACATAAGTAATTGTTATGCCACTAAGGTAATTTGGGTCTACTGTCGTCAGTCTGCAGTCATCTGTTTATTGACAAATAAACTTTGTGACTTTGATCCTTCGTGGCTATTTTTAATGTGACAATAAATAAATTGTCTTGAATTTTTGTCTGTAAAATAGCACCGTTTCCGTATGTCAGACGCAATCGTTCCCTGATATTTTTCAATCCTGTTCCCGAACCTTTTTTGGAAGAAAAATTATCTTCATCAAAATTATTGGATATTTCTATGAATAAATAATCGTCCTCTTTTTTTATTTCCGAATGAATATGCACAGTTTGAATACTTTCATACACCCCATGTTTGATGGCATTTTCAAACAATGGTTGCAACAACATCGCCGGAATTTCAATGGATGAACATTCCGGTTCAAGATTAATTTCGTATGATAATTTATCTCCAAACCGTAATTTTTCGATTGACAAGTATCGTTTTATATTTTCTATTTCGTTTTGCAAAGAAGAAGATATTTGTTTGATTGACAATACTGTATAACGTAAATAATCCGAAAGTCCGACTAACATTTCCTGCGCTTTTGAGGGAGAGTTGATAATCAGCGCGTTTACCGAATTAAGGCTATTAAACAAAAAGTGAGGATTGATTTGAGATTTGAGCAAATTCAATTCGCTATCTCGTATAATTTGGTTTAAACGGATTTCATTTTTAGCGTTTTCATTCAATTTTTCGATATAGATATAAAGATAATACACCAATACGATGATAATATAAAAAATGATTCCTTCGATAATTTTCCACCATATTGATGTTACCATAAAATGCAGGTATATTTTGTCGGATCCCGCCAAAAAATACATGAATGTAGAGCTGGATCCTAACCAAAATGGCAATAACAATAATCCGATTAATCCTAAATGAAACAATAAATTATAATACCAATTTCGATTTTTAAGCGGATTATATAAAACAGGAAACCAAAAAACAACCAACATGCACGCGCAAACTACATTATATATAAGAGAATCGGCTAACGCGTATTTCACAGGTAATTCATAAACAAAAAGTACAACAAGTATTTGGAATATTGTAATCAATATCCAAACACTTGTGTAAATTATTCTTGATTGATAATTCCTGAATATAGGATTATTCATTATTTATTTTTAATTTCTCCGCCACCGAAAACAGCGGATACATTGATAATTAATTTTCGATTTTCAGCTATTTCAAAATTGGGTTTCGGACGATTATCTGAAAAATTCCCAAAGACATGATTTTGTCTTATTTCTACCGGCCAATCGACAGGAAGAAAGATTACGACTCCTCCAAACACTGTGTTGATTTCCAGATAATTATTTCCTTCCTCCAATTGCGCGTCCGACAAATCTAATTCTAATCCTCCGAATACGCAATTGATTTCTCCACCTTTGAAATTTTTTATATCCAGTTTTTCTTTATTTCCGGCAAATACATAATTTTTTTCAATATATCCCGACTCGTATTTTTTTGAATTTGTTTCCGCATATAAATTTCGATATTCCTTCTTTTCACACCAATCGTAATTCTCTTTTTTACATTTTTTTCGTCTTATACTGTGGAAAATACTACTAAAGATAATTGTAATTCCTGCGACAAGCAATATGATTGGCCAAATATTTTCTGAAATGAATTCTAATCCTTCGATATCAAATTTACGGACAAGAAAAAATCCTCCGGTCAACATCAATGAAAGCCCCCAGAAAAAACTTCGGCCTCTGAACAGATTGGCAAATCCGATCGCGGTCAATAACATCTGCCATGAAATAATGACCGATTTATAGATGGGAGGTAAAATTCCGGCACTCACAAGAAGTAATAAAACGCTTGCTACTATCAGTATTAATCCGAATAAGATAGAACTTATTTTTATTCCGTTTGTATTCATATTTTTTATAATTTTATTTAACGTTGCAAAGTTATCTACTCATACACGAGAATAAAATACTTATTCCGCGAAAATAAAAGTTTTCCCGATGAAAGCCCGCTTTTTATCGGTGAATATTTTATTGATAGTTGGATGAAATTTCATAATTTTGTCAGACTTATTATTGTTTGTTAAACGTATCATCAAATTTTATTTGAATATTGAATGATAAACGTTCAACAATTAAACATTCAACAATTAAACATTATGAATATATTTCGTTTCTGGTTGAAAAATTCAAGAACCAAGGCTTTGCCTCAAAGTATTTTACCTGCGATATTAGCTGTATGTATGGCTTCCCGGAGTGAAAATTTCTCTATTTATCTTGGAATTTTAGCTGTTTTAGGAGTTGTATTCGGACATTTGTCGATGAATTTGTTTGATGATTATTTCGACTATAAAGTGAAAGGGTCAGAATTCAGGGATAAAATGGCTCGTGAAGGAGTTCGCGCGCGTATAGCTAAATGCGATTACCTAACTTCGGGCGCGGCAAACCTACAACAACTATTTGTAGCCTGTTTGGTTTTCGGGCTTGTTTCTATTTGTTTAGGATTTATCATATTTCTTCATCGAGGAGATGTTATTGTATATTATGCCATTGCTACGGCAATCATCGGAATATCTTATTCCGGGGCCCCGTTGCGTTTATCTTATCGTGGATTAGGAGAACTTGTTATTGGCTTGATGTTCGGCCCATTATTGATGACCGGTGTTTATTATTCAGCTTGTGGCACGATGGATTGGTCGGTCATTTTTATTTCTATTCCTATTGGATTATTGGTGGCTAATATTGTTTATTCGCATGCGATTATGGATTATGAACCGGATAAAAAAGTAGGGAAAATGACTTTTGCCGTACTACTTAAAACCAAAAAACGTATGCTGGCGGCACTTTCGATTTTATTGTCAATATCGTATCTAAGCGTTATCGCCGGAATTGTAACCGGTTATTTATCTTTGTATTACTTGTTGATATTATTGACATTGCCGATGGCATTTTCATTGTATTATATGATGAAAGAATTTGTCAAGAATCCGGAACGAACATTTGTTCCTCGTTTTTGGATGGGGCCTATGGGAGATTGGGAAAGAATGAAATCCATCGGTTTAGATTGGTTTATGATTCGTTGGTTGTTGGCCCGCAATTTGTTGTCTTTTTTCTGTTTGATAATTATTATTATTTCTTTATTCAAATAAATCATGTTAAAATCCTTGATATATCTTCCCCTTTGGTTTGTAAAAGCTAAGTTTTTAGGAATTAAAGCGCCGCTGCAAACTGTTCTATTTATATCTGATCAATGTAATTTAGCATGTAAACATTGTACGGTTTACAAACAGGAAAATTTAAATATCAAAACCTACGCGCAGATTAAAGAAGAATTAGAATATTCATACAAATTAGGTTCACGTTTTGTCGATTTCGAAGGAGGAGAGCCAACTATTTGGAAACAAGGAAATTATAGATTGAACGACCTCATCAGGTTATCCAAAGAAATAGGATTTTATTCGGCTACCGTAACTACCAACGCCCAACTTCCTTTTGTTGGTTGTGAAGCCGATTCGATTTGGGTCAGTTTAGATGGCATCAAGGATTATCATGATGTAATCAGAGGAAAGGGCGCTTTTGAAAAGTTGGTAAAAAACATCGCGGGTTCCGGACATCCGAAATTAAGCGTAAATATGGTTATCAACACCATTAATTATAAGTGTGTTGAAAGAACCATTGAATTTGCTCAAAATAATCCTCATATACAATCTATATCCCTCAACTTCCATACTCCTTACAAAGGAACGGAACATTTGTTTCTCGATTGGGAAAGGCGCAAAGAGGTTATTGATTTAATTATCGCGAAGAAAAAAGCGGGTTATTCTATTATGAATTCTATTTCGGGATTGAAATTGATGAAACACAACCAATTCAAAAAACAGTGTTGGGTAACGAATTTTATCATGTCTGACGGGACTCGCCTTAATGAATGTCAAGGAAAAACGGCAAATGTTTGCGACAATTGCGGATTTTCGATGGCGGGAGAAATGCGGAGTGTTTTTGACTTAAAATTCGATACGATTTTCGCGGGAATGAAGTTAAGGATGAAAGAATAATTTCCCAATTTTTTTGTTTTCAAATTTCTTTATACATTTGCACCTCCATTCGCGTATTAAGATACATTATTGACTTCTCAAAATTTTATTAATAATAAAAATTAAATTCATGATTAAGAAAACTTTTCTTGCAGCATCTGTTGTTGCGGTAATGTGTGTATGTGCAACTCCTGCGCAAGCTCAATTCGGCAAAGCGTTAAAAAATGTAGGTAAATCGGTAGGTGGCGCGGTAACCGCTGTAGCGGGAGACATGGCTGCCGATGTAGCGGCTAACAAAGTATCTGACAATATTGTTGTTTTTATGGATAACAACAATAAGGTTTCCGCGGATAATAGCGCTTATACCAAAAGATTAGCTTCTATTGTAGGAACTAATTATGTAACAGTTGATGGCTTATCACTGAACTATAAAGTGTATGAAAGCGCTGAAGTTAATGTTTTAGCTTGCGCCAATGGATGTATTCGTGTTTATTCGGGAATGATGGACGCTTTGACCGATGACGAATTATTAGCGACTATCGCTATTCAAATCGGACATATTGTGAACAAAGATACAAGAGACGCTTTGATGAAAGTCGCTTCTCAAGGTAACGCGGCTAATGCTACAAGCGCTCAATTGGAAAAAATGCTTTCATTTTCAGGAGATAAAATGGGTAGTATTGTTAACGAATTGATTCAAATTCCTTATTCCGACAAACAAAATAAAGCGGCCGATGAATATGCTTTTAATTTGTTGAAAAACAATAAAAAAGATACTAAAGCATTGGTTTCCGCATTACAAAAATTCGCGACTATGGAAGAAATGGATAAAAAAGCTGAAACTGACGCGAACGCGCCTGTGAGTGGAGCCGCTAAATATACAAGAGTTAACACAAACAATGCAGCTTGCGCTTCTTATGTTTCTTCATTATAATATTTTCAATTGAAATAAAACTGTAACGTATACAATAAAAAAAATCCCGCTATCAGCGGGATTTTTTTATTTCATTACTTCAATGTTTTTGTCCGAGAGGAATTGTTAGCCCGAACTGTACATTATATGCTTTCATTGTTGTCGGCACATAGTCTGAATTCCAATGGGGAATAATGTAATCACTGGCAAGGAATAAGTTCAAACCTTTGCTTGGAACAAAATTCAACGCTAATCCGAAAGTATTGAATTTGCTATGAACGAAAGAATAACTCAATCCCGCTTCAAACCAACTTACAGGTTTATATGCTCCCGCCATTGTAAATTCCGTTACACTGTGAGACTTATTGAAATAAGTTGTTGAAAGCAATCCTCCGGAAAGTTTGTCTTTCAAAAATTCATATTCCAATCCGAAATTCATTTTCATTCTCAAAGAAGTTGAACGGTCTCCCGATTTTTCAGAATCTTCTCTCAATTCCATAGCGTCTTCAACAGCGTCTCCTATTTTTTCAATCTGATTTTCAAAAGAATTTTCATCGTTTTCGTCACCATTTGTTGAGAATATATACTCTCCGGTAACAACTTGTTCCATTGGGTCTGTAGCAAGGTATACACTATTTTTTTTCGACCAGGAAATAAATCCGATATCGGTAAGCGCGGCTGAAACCGTAAACCGATTAACAATATCCGACAATGGGCCATTGATTGATTCAGCAAGTGTTGACAATTTATAAGTAGCTCCCAAGTCGAATCCAAATCCCGAACCGGTGATTCCAAATCCGTCCATCTCAAGTTCATCAAGCGTGCCATCATCTTTGTATGTAGCTTTAAGCCCGGGAGCCGATCCTTCGATCATCGCGTGAGAACTCATTGTCCATACATCTTTCCCAGCATCGACAGTTAAATTTTTCAAATAAAAATCGGTATCGACAAAACCTAACAAAAGTTTTCCTTTAACTCCCACAACAAGCGTATTGTCAAGAAACGGACGAGAATAGCCAAGTCCTAATTCACCATATCCGGTGGCGGTACCTCTGGAATTACCTATGTTATAAATGGAGGGATTATTCGCGCTGAAACCTTTTTTTCCAAACTCAAAGAAAGAATAAGGAACATTAGCGTCGATATGAGCTTTCACTCCTAAATCAATCGTCCAAAAACTCTCTCCGCTATAAAATCCCATCGAAAATAAAGAATACGAAAGGTCGATATTCGCATAGTTGTTTTCTCCTATATTTTTCAGAAAATCATCATTCGAAATATCTTCATGTAGAAAAGTTTTAGATTGAGTTCCTCCCGGAAAAATAAAATGGTCAAGATTAAATGTATTGGTTTTCACATCGGCGTAAATATTAGCAAGGAAAGGAAAGCCAAAATAACCTTGTTCGGGGCGAAGCGCCGGATTGAAAGAAGTTCTACTATGTTGGGATTTCATAAAATATCCCGTGTTTGTTGTTTGCGCGAATGCAGGTAACATTGAGCAAAATACGCCCGCGACCAACAGAAAAAATCGTATGTTTTTATATATTGTATTCATAAAATGTAGTTCTTTTAAAGGTTGATATTAGAGAGTAAAATGAATTCCATCAGAAGAAATCAATCTCAATTTTCTAATTCCGATATAATCATCTTTGGTCAGAATCAGCGGCAAATCTGCTCCGGTAGATTTTCCGTTTATGGTAAAATTAAGGCTCAAATGTTTCGCGTCTTTCATTTTGGCAAAGCCATCGCTTCCTGACGTAATTTTAATGACTAAACGATTGTCTCCAATATTCAATCCGTTGGCCAATTTTGAAGGACTTACAGTGATATTGAGTCCGTCTATTTTTTTTCCGTTATTATCTAATATTGTTGCCGCAACTGACATGTTTACGGCATCTTTAACAACTGGTTTCCCAAGAGAAACATCTACCGAGTCGGCTTCTATAGAAACATAGCTACCTGCTTTTGCATTTTTGAAAAACTGATCATAAATGTCTTCTGAAAATACATCCCTCAAAGTATCTTTAACATTTAAATTCAATTGAGAGAAACTGAGAGGCACTTTCATATTGTAATTTCCATTTAATTGAACATCATCAAATACAAAATAAGCGTCTTCTTGATCTGCTTTCAATACCAAGGTATAATCAACTTGATTAGGTTTATGATTGAAAAGCTGATCCAAATCTGCTCTTACCCATTTTTCTGAAGGAAAAATATTTTTAGGAGATAGCCAGTAATTAGTTTCTTCTACTCCTCCTTTTGTAGCCGGTTTTGTGAATATCAAAGGATCATTGATGTTGATAGTATTTTTTGTACTTCCGTTAATAGCATCAAATTTAGCATTGATACTGAAGGCAAGTCCTAAATTCGATTTCAAATCAAAGTTCAACTGGGGGTTATAAAAATTGAAAACATCATTACTTGTGAATGAGTCATAAAACGACTCCATTCCTGTGATACTTCCTGTAATGTTTTCTTCAATCTTTGCCGAAACATTTACAAAAGAAGGTTTGATAGTTCCTGTATTTGCTGTTCCTGCTTCAATTTGCATTTCAAATTCAAATTCACTTGTTTTAGTGGTTACTCTGGTTTTTTGTCCATTAGTAATTTTTGCTGAATACTTAAGCATATTACCTGTATTTTTATATTGGTAATTAGCAACATCCGCTTCAATAACGAAAGGTTTATTGTTATTAAACCTGCGAACATCTATCGCGTTTATTATTGTACGAGGTTTATTAGGATCTTTCGGATTTTTAACAGTAAAATTTTCAGGTAAAACGATTTCAAAATTCATTATCGCCGAATCTTTATCTGCGGATGTTTCAAATTTAATTCCTCTGAATATGACTGAAAGTTGAATCTTACAACTCTTAAAGTCAATTGATTTAACATCAATATTCCAATCGTTATATTCGATTGTAGGCTTATTGATATCAAATTCTACTTCCGAATTATCAGCAATCACAACTTCCGTTGGGAGGAAATCATTGATTGTAATTTCCGGTTCTGTTTGAGTAATAGGTTCAATACTGATATTTGTTTCAGGAACACCTTCAAATTTAGGAATTTCAAAATCGGAAAACTCACCGGAAAAATTCACATAAAGTTCTCCCTTTTCATCAAAAAGGATGTCTTCATAATGTTTTTCTATCTCATCAAGTAACACGATTTTATTGAGATTTCCTACAGGAACGTTCACTCCATTGGGACTGAAAACCGCGTTTTTGTCTAAGTCATCAAAGTCATAATCTTTATCTACACATGCAGGTAGAAGTAAAAAGATACCAAGAACAGGTATCAAAAATCGAGGAAAGAATTTCATATAATTTAAATTTAATTAATAATATCTCACGCAAAAAATGTACTAAATATTAGTAAAGAATGTGTTTAAAAAGGGAATATAGTTTTATCCTTTTGCAAATATATACTATAAAATTGTAAAAAACATATATATTTAAGTAAAAACTCTTTATCTTTGTGATAATTTCGTTAGTTTATCATTATTATTAATTTTAAAATACAGGTTTATGAGGAATTTTTTTTACTTTTTTGCGTGCTTTTTATCTATTTGTAACCTTTATGCCGGTCAATATCCGGAAAGTAAAAAAATAACGGTTGGCGGATTTGAACGCGATTATCAACTTTACCTTCCTTCCACTTACAATAATGAAACTGGAATATTGATGTGCTTGCATGGATTAAACCGCAGTCCTGAAGATTTTTTCGGTGATTTGAATATTGTACCTCTCGCGGAAATGTTAAATTTGGCAATTATAGCGCCTAAAGCTTTGCCCGAACAAACTCCTAAAGTCATTGAAGATATCAATAAACTTCCTGAAGATTCAAGGATTCCATTAGACGCAGTTTGGGGAGCAGGTTTATATGTTGATGTTAAAGTAAAGATAGGAATGTTTGATATTCCTTACATTTCGGTGCAGTTGAACAAAGATATTGATGATGTTACTTTCCTGAAAACAATTATAGATGAAAATCGAAACAACTACTCTCTTAATTCAAAAAGAATTTACTTTTTAGGAACTTCTTTAGGTGGTTTTATGTCGTATCAATATGCTATGTATCACGCCGAAAGTCTCGCAGGATTGATTTCTATTGCCGGTTCAATGGGAACAGAAATTAAAAACAAAGAAAATGTGAAAAATTTACCTATTTGTGATTTCCATAGCACTACAGACGAAGTTGTTCCGTATGAAGGAAATACGAGTACTCCTGTAGATTATGGCGGAGCTACTTTAATCGCAAATGTTTCTCTTTGTGAAAAAACAGAAAATGTTATTTCTTTTTGGAATAGTGTCAATCATCCTTCGGGAGTTCAACCGGCACCTTTAGATTTTCGCGAGGCTAACGGAAAAAATGTAACCAAATATACCTATTCTTCTCCAGGCTCAAAAGACGTAATTCATTATAAAATTACAGGAGCCGGTCATGAATATTTCTTTTCGAAACTTAAAGGAGATTCGATGGATTATTTAGAAGAAATAGGAAATTTCATCGCGGCAAACCAAAATGGAAATAGTATTAAAAACATCAAGATTGAAGATGCGGGAATATATCCAAATCCGGCAAAAGATATTATTTCTATAAAAAATACAAATTCGGGCATTATTTCAATTACTGATTTAAGCGGTAAAATTATTTCTTCAGGAAAAATAGTTGATGGGATATACAATGTTTCTTCCTTACAACAAGGTCTTTATTTGGTAAAAGTTGTAACAGGAAATATGAATTATATTGGAAAAATGATCAAAAAATAATTTTCAAACGGAAACGAAAAATATAAAAAAAAGAGTCACTGAGAGGTGGCTCTTTTTTTTATGTTAAAATCATTTCAATGATTCAATTTGTTCTGAGGATAATCCTGTAATTTCAGAAATTATTTCTACAGAAAATCCTTTTTTCAAGCAATTTTTCGCGAGTTGTATTTTTTCCTGCTCGACACCTTTTTCCATACCTCTTTCTAATCCAATCTCGACACCTTCTTCTTTTCCTTTTTCCACACCTTCAGAAAAACCTTTTTGCTCATAATAAAGTATAGCATCCTGGACATCGGCATATTCCGTTATACTTTTCTTGTACTCTTCCATCTCTTTTGTTGTTAATTGTGAAATCTCGGCTGCCCGGAACAACGTGTCAAAAACCCTGCCTTGTAATTCCGCGGGACGGTTCTCGAACGAGGGCAACTTCTTCAATAAATACACCCAACGGTCGAAATTTGTTGCAAGTTCGTCTAACTTTTTTGTGAACTTCGGCAATTCCAAGTATTTATAAACTAACTTGTCATAAAATACTTCGCCCGTTTGTTTTTCTATTAGCATCACATCGTGGAAATAATTTTCATTCTTGTCAAATAAAACAAAATCCACAATGGAAATAGTGTACACCGCACTTAACTGGAAATTCCATTTCCCTTTTTTTGCTTGTGATTGAATCGGAAAAGTGGAATAATAGATACTTCTTTCCTTGAAATGCGCTTGCCGTACTTTCTGTAACTCAACGATAAAATATTTGTCACAATTGGTTTTGCAATAAATATCGAAAACTGCTTTCCGGTCGGTTTCTTTTTGTCCTAATTGTTCTGTTGTCAAATAACTCAGGTTGATGATTTTTCCCTGGTCATGAATCAGTTCATTGAGAAAATTGATTAACAACTCTTTGTAAGTTTCCGAACCGAAGATTCGTTTAAATCCGTAATCTGTGAGGGGATTCAAGTATTTCACCCCTTCTAAACATAACTCTTCCATGAAAAATAGATGGTTTTAATGATTAAAATTTGTTTTGATTAATAAAGGAAACAAATGTAAAGATTTTTTTGAATAATTTGATAGATATGATATAGGCAAATAAATAATTTCTTTCAGTGCAGAGATTTACTCTCAAAATTTAATAACTTTGGACAAAATAATAAATGAAATAAAATGAGTAAAATCGAACAATTTAAGCAGATTATTGAAAAAGACTATACGTTCAAAGGGGAATCATTCATTCTTGGAGCACCCATATTAGATGGAGAAGTGATGACAGGTTCTTACATAAGGGTTCCTTTCAAAACATTGAATCGACACGGTTTGATCGCAGGAGCAACCGGAACAGGTAAAACGAAAACATTGCAAGTAATTGCCGAAGCGTTGAGCGATGCCAGCATATCTGTCGTTATGCTCGACATCAAAGGCGATTTGAGTGGTTTAGCAGCCGAAGGCGTTGAAAATAAACCAATCAAAGAACGTTATCCGAAAATGGATCTGGAATATAAACCCGCGGCGTTTCCGGTTGAGTTGATGACTATCAGCAAAGAAAAAGGTGTTCGTTTAAAAGCTACAGTAACGGAATTTGGTCCGGTTTTACTTTCCAAAATCTTGGAATTGAATGATACTCAATCAAGTCTTGTTTCCTTGATTTTTAAGTATTGCGATGACAACAATTTTCCATTAGTCGATTTAAAAGATTTTACAAAAATTTTGCAATATATTGGCGACCAAGGAAAAGCTGAAATTGAAAAGGAATATGGAAAAATATCCACAGCGTCAACCGGAACTATCCTCCGGAAAATAATCGAATTGCAACAGCAAGGTGGCGAATTGTTTTTTGGAGAGCCGTCTTTTGATGTAGATGATTTGATGCGGATTGATTCGCAAGGACGTGGAATGATTAATATCGTCCGTGTAACGGATATGCAAGATAAACCTAAATTATTCTCAACCTTCCTGCTTCAGATGTTAGCTGAAATCTACGCGACCAGTCCCGAAGTAGGCGATATGGATAAACCTAAACTTATTATGTTTATTGATGAAGCACACTTGATTTTTCAGGAAGCAAGCAGCGCTTTATTGAAACAAATAGAAACAGTTATCAAATTAATTCGTTCCAAAGGTGTTGGTATTTTCTTCTGTACACAAAATCCGACAGATGTTCCTGCCTCTGTCCTTAGTCAACTTGGTTTCAAGGTACAGCATGCTTTGCGGGCATTTACTGAAAAAGACCGGAAAGCCATCAAAAGCATGGCGGAAAATTTCCCTAATTCTCCATTTTACAAGACAGATGAATTGCTTACACAGATGGGTATGGGAGAAGCTTTAGTTACAGTATTAAACGAAAAAGGAATGCCTACGGCTTTGTCTTACTCTCTTTTGGTATCTCCTCGCTCCAGAATGGACATTCTTTCAGAACAGGAAATTGATGAATTGGTGAGTAAAAGCAAGTTGGCACCGAGATACAATAAAATAGTTGATCCGGAAAGCGCTTTCGAAATTTTGTCCAGAAAAATGGAACAAGTTCAACAACAAGAAGAACTTGTAAAAGCTCAGAAAGAGGCTGAAAAAATGGAAAGAACAACTTCTTCTTCAAGAAATAGACAAGAAAAATCTACTTTAGAGGCTATTTTAAGCAGCCCGGCTGCCAAACAAATCGGAAGGACAGCTTCTAACGCATTGGTAAGAGGTTTGTTGGGAGCTTTGGGATTAGGAGGAAGAAGACGTTAAGTAATGGTTGAACTAAACTCTAACAGAGTTTGGAATTCTGTTAGAGTTATTGTCTAAAATTTTATTACCCAAAAACCTCAATGATTTGTCGAACAGTCAATTTTTGTTGTTCTCCCGTCATCATGTTTTTCACGGTCAGCAAACCTTCGTTGATTTCATTTTCTCCGGCTAAAATCACATACGGAATTTTATTGTTATCAGCGTATGACATTTGTTTTTTCATTTTAACGGCATCGGGATAAAGTTCGGCTTTGATTCCTTTTTTCCTTAAAACATTCAATACCGGTAAAATAAAATTTTCTTCTTTTTCTCCGAAATTGACAAATAAAACTTGGGTGGAAGTAATCGAATCGGAAGGATATAAATCCAATTGATTCAAGACATCGAAAATGCGGTCGGCTCCGAAAGATATTCCAACTCCCGAAACTCCCGGCATTCCAAATACTCCCGTCAGGTTATCATATCGTCCTCCTCCTGTGATGCTTCCTATTTGCACATCTAACGCTTTTACTTCGAAAATAGCGCCTGTATAATAATTCAATCCACGCGCTAATGTAAGGTCAAGTTCTAGTTCACACGCAATTTCCAGTAAATCGAGTTTGTTGAGGATAAATTCGATTTCTTCAATTCCTTTCATTCCCGTTTCGGAAGATGCCAGAACGTTTCTTAAAGTTGCCAATTTTTCGCGGTTGTTTCCGCTTAATAAAATAATTGGCTGTAATTGTTTGATAGCTTCTTCTGAAATACCTTTTGAATTTAATTCCGCGTTTACATTCTCCAATCCGATTTTATCCAACTTATCGATGGCGACTGTAATATCCGTAATTTTATCCGAAGCGCCGATTATTTCGGCAATTCCACTCAATATTTTACGGTTATTTATTTTGATGCAAACCCTGATTCCGAAATGTTGGTATACTTCGTCCATGATCTGAACCAATTCTACTTCATTAAGCAATGAATCCGAACCAACAACATCAGCATCGCATTGAAAAAATTCGCGGTAACGACCTTTTTGCGGACGGTCGGCACGCCAAACCGGTTGTATTTGATAACGTTTAAATGGAAATGAAATTTCGTTTTGGTGCATTACTACATAACGCGCGAAAGGAACTGTTAAATCGTAGCGAAGACCTTTTTCACTTATTTTATTTGTTAATTTCAAAGGATTACGTCCTAAAAGATCTTCGTCTTGAATACCATTTAAAAAATCACCCGAATTTAATATCTTGAAAAGTAATTTATCGCCTTCATCTCCGTATTTACCCATTAAAGTCGACAAATTTTCCATTGCCGGAGTTTCTATTTGTTTGAATCCGTAGAGGTGATATACTTCTTTGATTGTATTGAAAATGTAATTTCGTTTCGCCATTTCTTCAGGCGAAAAATCTCTTGTACCTTTAGGTATAGAAGGCTTTTGCATATTGTTGAAATAATCTTTATATTACTTTTTTAACATAAAATAAAAAACAAAAAAGAAATGAAAACGTTCTTTTATTTGTATAAGACGTTGTGCGCGGCATGAAAAAATCGGGAAATTTTTTATATCTTTGCTGCGTGCAACGCGTCTCTATTGACGATGAATCAAAATAATAATGAAATTTCTTTTAATACTCTTCTTTTTATTTCTTCTGATGATTTTTATGGTCGGTTTTTCTGTCATAAAATTGATTTTTAATCTTATATTCGGAACTCGAATCAATAAATCATCACAAGAAAGGAAACAATCCGGAGCAGAACAAAAGTATAACTCTTCAAAAAACAATACCCAGTCTCAAAACGAAAAAAAAATATTTTCTAAAGATGAAGGGGAATATGTTGATTATGAGGAAGTGTAAATTATTTTCTATCCCGAATTAAATTTATAAATTCTTCCCTGGTTTTCGCGGTATTGAAAATACCTGTAAAATCGGATGTTGTTGTAATAGAATTTTGTTTTTCTACTCCACGCATCTGCATACACATGTGTTGCGCCTCAATAACAACCATCACGCCCAACGGATTCAACGTATTTTGAATACATTCTTTGATTTGGGTTGTCAATCTTTCCTGAATTTGCAAACGGCGCGCGAAAACATCTACAATTCTAGGAATTTTACTTAGTCCGGTAACTTTTCCATTGGGAATGTAAGCGACATGGGCTTTGCCGAAAAAAGGAAGAACATGATGTTCGCACATTGAAAAAAAGTCAATGTCTTTAACGATTACCATTTGCTTGTAGTCCTCTGAAAATGTCGCTGAATTTAATATTTTCGAGGGATCTTGCTGATAGCCTTTTGTGAAAAACATCAACGATTTCGCCACTCTTTCGGGAGTTTTCAATAAACCTTCCCGTTCGGCATCTTCACCTAACAATTCCAGTATTTTTTTATAATGAAAGGCGATTTCCGACTTTCTTTCAACGTCATCCATTTTATTTAAGTTCATTCAGTAATAACTTTTACTTCATCACTTACGATATACATTTCCGAACCTAATGACGGTAATTTTTTTTTCATTTCCTGCATAAAAAAAACAGCCTCTTCATTGGTTTGAAAATCTCCTACACGAAGTCTCCATATAGGAGCTGTGTATTTTACATAAGTCGCGGTATTGGGGAAATATTCTTTAAATTCTTTTGCTTTCGCATTGGCTTCGTCGCGTGATTGACGCTGATTCCCGGAATAAATTTGAATCCTGTATCCTTTTACGAGTAATTCATTTTCGGCCGCGGGATCAAAAAAATTTCCTTTACCGATCAACGCGTTTATTTTAGAGTCGCTGTTTATCGTAACAACGGCTCCCGCTTCGTTGGGACGGGCAAGCTCTTCGAGAATAGATTTCGATTGAGCTCCCACATACGAAGAAATTCCGGCTATAAAGACAAACATTATGACTATTTTCAATTTCATCATAAGGGAAATTTTAATTTCGTGAGTAGTAAACCCCTAAATCTCCTAAAGGAGACTTTTAAAGAGAACTTAGGGGTTATTTATTTCACTTAAAAAGCTTCAATGATAGGTAAAAATTTGTCTACGCCCAAAGAAGCACCTCCGATAAGTCCGCCGTCAACATCAGGATTTGCAAATAATTCCTTAGCATTTCCGGCGTTACAGCTTCCTCCGTAAAGGATTGAAGTATTATCAGCGATTTCTTTGCCATATTTTTCAATCAAAATACGGCGGATGTAAGCGTGCATTTCCTGTGCTTGTTCAGAAGTAGCTGTTTTTCCTGTTCCGATAGCCCAAACCGGTTCGTAAGCGATTACTATTTTCGAAAAATCTTCTGCCGGAAGATTGAATAATCCGTTTTCTACTTGAGATTTTACAACTTCTTCTTGTTTATCCGCTTCTCTTTCTTCCAAAACTTCTCCAACGCAAAAGATAGGAGTTAGTCCGTTAGCCAATGCCAAAAGAACTTTTTCTTTCAAAATAGCGTCTGTTTCTCCATAATATGCGCGACGTTCGGAGTGTCCTAAAATCACATATTTCGCTCCTGTTGAAGCAATCATAGCCGCAGAAACTTCTCCGGTATATGCTCCTGAAACTTTGTCGGCGCAATTTTGAGCGGAAACTCCGATTTTATTAGTATCGATAGCGGCCGCGACAGTTGCCAAATGGATGAAAGGTGTTCCGACAACAACGTCACAATTTACTGTTTTACCGGCTAAAGCTGTTTCTAAGTCTTTAGCTAATTTTAATCCTTCTTGCAGGTTGTTATTCATTTTCCAGTTACCTGCTACAATGTTTTTTCTCATTGGGTTTATATTTATTATTTATTAATAATTAAGTATTCAATATTGATTAGTTCATGTTATTTATTCCCGTGGAATACGCGGATTTTTATATTCTCAATTTGCGTTATTCAGTGTAATCAGCGGGAAATAATTCTTTAATTTAATTTTTGACTAATCTTATTTTTGTATTATTTTAGGGGGTTATGGGCGTTTTTTTTCTCCTATATATAAAATAATCAAAAATATAAATCAGCAACAAAGGGCCTATCAGGAATAACGCCGAATACATTATTTTTTGCTTATCTGTATTGGGTGGAATTTTACCCAATTGGCTCTTTCCCAAAGGAAGATTTAATTCTTCATCCTTCGGAATATTCCGGTGATGCCATTTATTGATAATTGTTCCGGATTTCAATAAAAGTAATCCGGGATTCGAACGGATAATTGTTTTCAATGTTGTTTCGTCTGTAATGCATATAGGATATTCTGCCCCCATATCTTCAATCCATTCCGAAATACTTTCGGAAGAAGACGCGGTAAGGCAATAAAAGCCGTAGTCGTGCATTTGGGCGTAGTCAAAAACTTCGTTGATTTTGTCAATATCCGAATCATTGGCTTTATAGAATTGCTGAGAAATCAGAAGAAATGTATAAGCTGTGTCAGACAATACAATATCTGTTATTTCCGAACCATTTTGCATGGTTATGGAAAAATCGTGAATAGGAGGGATATATCCTTTTTCTATTAATTTAGTTTTTGAATCTACAAATTTCCAGGTTGAATCGTTTGCCGGATAATTTTCTAAAGAAAATTCTTTTTCAACACCATC
This sequence comes from Bacteroidales bacterium, assembly GCA_031553755.1. GTDB lineage: Bacteria > Bacteroidota > Bacteroidia > Bacteroidales > Azobacteroidaceae > JAIRVZ01. The sequence goes on from JAVBKZ010000027.1 coordinate 36,899, forward strand.
TTTCTCATAAATGAAAGTCGTTTCGAATTTATCGTGTTTAGCATCTTCAGGAATACGCGTCAATTCAGGAATATCCGCGCCTATTTTATATGGACGAAAATCAAGAATCGGTAAATTCAGGTAGCAATAAAACGATACTCCGAATATGAAAATATAAGTATAAAGAACGCTCAGCCAATTTAATTTATGAGTATAGACCGGAGTAATTTTTTTTCGCCATAAAAATATAATTACCGCGGCGGAAAGTAAGATAATATTTTTGAAAAATGTTTCCCAATTGGTGATAATTAAAGCATCTCCGAAACAACCACAATCCGAAACCGGATTTGCAATGGCTAAATAAAGGGTAAGCGGAGTCATAAAAAGCATGAAAGCCAATACGAGGAAGGAAGTCAGGTTCCTATATGTTCCGAATAGGAGCAATACACCTAATGAAAATTCGAACGCGGATAAACAAAAAGACATCGGTAATGTAAACGGATCCATCCACGGCATGCCGAAAGCGTTGAAATAATCGTGGAATTTATAGGCGCTTCCAAGCGGATCGATAGCTTTCACGAATCCGGAGAAAACGAATAAAGCGCCAACCAATATCCGGCAAAATTCAACTGCTATTTTTTTGATTTTATCCTGCATTGATGTTGATACGAAAGATTAATCTTCGCCGTATTCTAATTTAATCAATCCGAAGAGCGCGTAATTAATCATGTCCATGTAATTAGCATCAATTCCTTCCGAAACCAATGTTTTTCCGTCATTGCTTTCGATTTGTTTCGTACGGTATATTTTAGTCAAAATCAAATCGGTATACGAACTGATTCTCATACTTCTCCAAGCTTCGTCATAATCATGATTTTTAGCATACATCAACTCTTTTGTAGCGGTAATGTGTTTATTGTAGAGCACCATCGCTTCTTCGTTCGAAATATCGATCCTGTCGGCATATCCAAGTTCTAATTGTATCAATCCGACTACTCCGTAATTGACAATCCCAATGAATTCGGGCCTGATTCCTTCATTGATAAGGCTCATCCCTTTGGTTTCTAAACTGCGAATACGATTTGCTTTGATAAAAATCTGGTCAGTTAACGACTGAGGGCGCATAATACGCCAAGAAGCGCCATAATCATTGAGTTTTTTCTCAAATAAATCGCGGCATAAAGAAATTACATGATCAAATTGTTTTTTTGTATTCATTATTTTACGGAATTGTAGGGCACAAAGATAGTGAAAATAATTAATGTGCAGAAAGCTGTTTACTCTTCATCAATAATCATTCCGCTACCGATACAAAGTGTACAATCTTTATCATAAACGACTCCGAATTGTCCGGAAGCGATTCCTTGTATTTTATCTTCAGATTGGACGCGGTATAAGTCTCCGATACGGCGAATTTTTCCAAACGTGAATTCGGGTGTATGGCGAATTTTGAAAGCGATTTCTTTTTCTCCGTCAAATTCGCCCCAAACGTCTTCGGTAATGAAATCGAATCCTTTCAGGTTAACGATTTTTCCATATTGTGTTTCAGGATCATATCCGTTAGAAACATAAATGATATTTCTGCGGATATCTTTTTTTATCACAAACCACGGGCCTCCGCTTAATCCCAAGCCTTTTCTTTGCCCAATCGTATGAAACCAATAACCTTTATGTTTTCCGACAACATTGCCGGTTTCCAGTTCGATGATTTTTCCGGGACGTTCTCCTAAATATCTTTTTATAAAATCATTGTAGTTGATTTTACCCAAAAAACAAATTCCCTGACTGTCTTTGCGCTGGGCGCTAGGTAATGCGGCATTCGCGGCAATTTCACGGACTTCACTTTTTTGCAAATGCCCGATGGGAAACATCAGTTTCGAAACTTGAAGATAATTCACTTGTCCGAGGAAATAAGTTTGGTCTTTTACCTTGTCGGCAGCAGTCGAAAGCCATGTTTTACCATCAATTTCGGTTGTTGTCGCATAATGTCCGGTCGCTATTTTATCGAATTCGTGTCCCCATTTTTGTTCAAAACAACCAAATTTGATAAGTTTATTGCACATCATATCGGGGTTAGGAGTCAATCCGCGTTTTACGGCGTCTATCGTATAATTTACCACATTTTCCCAATATTCTTCATGCAAGGAAACAACTTCCATTTTACATCCGTATTTTTTCGCGATGTAGGTCGTTATTTCAATATCTTCTTCCGACGGACAATCGATATAGCCATGTTCGTCTTCCATTCCGATTTTGATGTAAAAAATTGTCGGTTCATACCCGGCTTCTTTTAGTTGATGTACAACAACAGAACTATCCACTCCTCCGGAAACCAATGCTGCAATTTTCATATTTTATTTGTAAATAAATCAGTTTACCCTATTAATAAGCTTATTTGCTTTCCAAGTCCAAATTCAAATATTCTGTATAATGTTGAAAGTTGTATGTCACACTTTCCATTTTCAAGTCTTGATATATAACTTTTTTTAGTCCCTACTTTTTCTGCAAGTTGTTCTTGAGTCATATTAGCCTCTTTTCTTGCTTCTTTCAGCATTTCACTAATCACAAAATATTGTGCTCTTTCTTCAAAATCATCCCGTTTATCACTGCCTATTTTTCCGTATTTAATATCTAATAACTCATCCAAGTTTTTAGCTTTTCTAATTTCTTCTTTTTTCATTTGTGTTCTTTTTTTGAGTTAAAATATTCATCTTTTAATTTCAAAGCCAATTCGATTTCTTTCTTAGGAGTTTTTTGCGTTTTTTTTTGAAACGCGTTAAACAATACAACCAAATTCCCTTTATCAAAACAACAAAAAATTCGATATATATTACTTTCGAACTCTATACGAATTTCATAAAGCCCATCAGTCCCTGTTAAATAATCCAGAAATTTTCTCGGTACATTCTGAACATTACGAATTACTTTAAAAACGTATTCGATTTTTTCTTGCACATTTTCAGATTGATTTAAATAGAAATCTATAAAATAATGCTCATGAAAAATGATTTTTCTTTGCGTATTCATATTACAAAGTTAACTTAAAAGTTATCTAAAAGCAAATTTCTACAAAAATATTTCAAGAAAAGTTGTGTTGGTTATTATTCTATGATATTTTGCTGTTTATTTTCAAAAATTTAACGAATAAAGGCAATCCTAAGCCTTGTATAATTAACATGAATATTACTGTGACTACGGTAAGGAAAATGATAACATCTCTTTGAGGGAACATATTTCCATCGGCCATCAGTAACGGAAGAGATAGAGCCGCGGCTAATGAAACAATCCCTCTCATTCCCGACCAACCGATAATAAAACATTCTTTGAAACTCAGGGATTCTATATCTTTCATCCGTTTGAATTTTTCTTTTACTCTGGAATGATTTCTTTCCATCGCTTCTATTTTTATTTTTGCTTCAAGCGTATTTTCTTCCCGCAAGGCTATAATTCTTTCATCATTATTTATTCGGTGAATGATATTTTTTTCTCTTTGTTGCAATTTAACGATACGCTTATCGAGGGCTTTTTTATCCCATAAAACAAATATCATTCTGATAATCAATGAGACTAGAAATATAAGGAATGAGCATCCAATAAGCGGAAAAATAAGATTATTGTCGATATTTTTAAGAATATGGGGGAATTCTAATCCTATTAAGATAAAAATCAAACCTCCTAAAATAAAAATCGTTGTTTCCCAAATAGATTTCGATTGAATTTGAACCTGTTCAGAAAATTTATCTTTATGCCTGGAAATAACCAAACCGGCCGTAACAACCGCGATTACTCCCGAAACGTGAAATTCTTCGGCAATCAAGTATGCTACAAACGGAACCAATAAATTTAAGCTGACTGTAACTTCGGTACTCTGACGTTGTTTTTTTACTATAAAAGTGAAAATAAAACAAATAATTATTCCGGCAAGAAATCCTCCGATAAGGGAAATAAGAAATAAACCGATGGCTTTTGAAAGTACAAATGAACTTCCGGCAACAGCGGCCACCGCGAAACGAAACGCTACAAGAGCCGAAGCGTCATTGATTAAACTTTCTCCTTCGAGTATGGTAACGGCGCGGTGAGGTAAATCAAGTCCTTTCGTGACTCCTGATGCAGCAATCGCGTCGGGTGGAGAAAGAATAGCTCCAAGCACAAAGGCCAATGGCCAAGTCATTCCCGGTATGCAATAATAAGACACAACCGCGATGCCTACAGTCGTTATAAATATCAGGGAGATTGCTAATGTGGAGATGATATGTAAATTCGATTTGAAATCTTTGTATGAAATATTAAAGGCCGCGTCGTAGAGCATCGGTGGCAAAAATATCAGGAAAACGACCTCAGGACTGATTGAAATCTGATGAAATCCCGGAATAAATCCGACCGCGATACCTGTAACCAATAATAAAATTGGATAAGGTAACCGGGTTTTAGACGCGATGGGATATAAACCTATCGCGACAGCTAACAAAATAATAACGATACTATATGCTTCCATGAATTTGTAAGAAATGCGAATTTATAAAAAAAAAGACCGGAGATTCGAAAATCAACGGTCTCTTTTATTTTTCGGCTATAAACCTTGTTATGCCGGATGAATTGCTGATGTAGGACAAACATCCGCACAAGTACCACAATCAGTACATTGATCCGGATCAATCTTGTATATATCTCCTTCAGAGATTGCACTCACAGGACATTCATCAATACAAGTTCCACAAGCAATACAGTCATCTGTAATTACGTAAGCCATGTCTTTAATTTTATTTATAGTATTAATACCTCGCAAAAGTAAAAAATAAACAATTAACACAAATAATTTGTTTCAAAAATTTACTTAAATTTCCTTATTTTGGATTGATTCAAAATAAGAAAACGCATTAGTATTTAATAGTTAACGACTTCGACTAACTCAATTTCAAAAATAAGCGTTGAATATCCGGGTATAGATGAATATCCGGATTCTCCGTATGCTAAAGTCCAAGGAATATAAATCTGCCATTTATCTCCCGCTTTCATGTTTTGCAAGGCGACTTTCCATCCATTAATGGCATTAACAACTGATGTTCCTGAAACCAAAACAAGCCCTCCGGAAACTGGACTTTTAGAATAAAATGAATTTCCATCTATCCTAAATTCAAGCGGAATCCCCGGCTCTGTTCTTGAATCAAATACAGTTCCATCAATGAGATAACCTTTATAATAAACTTTTACCTGACTGGTATAAACCGGAGATATTGTTCCGTTTCCCTTTTTTAGTTCTTTATAATAGATTGTTCCCGGACCTTGCGGTATCGTTGCCGGAGAATAACTATTATCGTCCGCTATTTTATTGAAAGCGTCTTCATTTTCATTTTTCCAAGCGGTATCTATCGTATTTTCGTCATCATCGCCGCACGAAGGAAGCAAAAAAGACAATAAACAAAATAAAGTTAGGTAATAGAAAATTTTGTTTGTTTTCATCGTTTGTTTATTAGTGATTAAAACTCAACCTTGGGCGCTTTTTCCGAACCCTCTTCTGCTTTGAAGTATGGTTTCGCAGTGAAACCCGACATATTCGCAATGATATTATTCGGAAATTTGCGAATCAAGGTGTTGAATACTTGCGCGACATCATTGAATCGTGTCCGTTCGGTTGAGATACGGTTTTCAGTTCCTTCTAACTGGGCTTGCAAATCCAAGAAGTTTTGGTTGGCTTTCAAATCGGGATAAGCTTCAACGCTTACCAACAATCGTCCTAAAGCGGAACTTACTCCACTTTGTGCTTGTTGGAATTGCGCCAATGCTTCAGGAGTAATATTTGTTGGATCTACTGTTACTTGTGTCGCTTTAGCGCGGGCTTCAATTACTCCCTCCAAAGTGCTTTCTTCGTGAGTGGCATAACCTTTAACTGTAGCAACCAAATTGGGAATCAAATCCGAGCGTCTTTGATATTGGTTTTCTACATTTCCCCATTGTGCTGTTACTGTTTCATCGGCGGAAACCATTTTGTTATATGCTCCTGTGTACCAAAAGAAAATTCCGGCAACAACAACTGCGATAACAATAATCGCGATTAACGACTTTTTCATATTTTTTTCAATAAATTCTTAATACTTACTTTTTCTGCAATAATATTGCGTAAATCAGCAATTGACACACGTTCTTGTTCCATCGTATCTCGGTTGCGGATAGTTACACAATTGTCATTCAAGCTGTCATGATCTACAGTGATACAATATGGAGTTCCTATAGCGTCTTGGCGGCGGTAACGTTTTCCGATAGAATCTTTTTCGTCGTATTGACAGTTGAATTCAAACTTCAACTCGTTCATGATTTCTCGTGCTTTTTCAGGCAATCCATCTTTTTTTACTAAAGGCAATACGGCTAATTTCACGGGAGCCAATGCTGCCGGTAGTCTTAATACAACGCGAATTTCCCCGTTTTCCAATGTCTCTTCGCAGTAAGAACCTGCAAGTACACTCAAAAACATACGGTCGACTCCGATAGAAGTTTCAATCACATAAGGGACATACGATTGATTTAATTCAGGATCGAAATATTGTATTTTTTTTCCTGAATATTTTTCGTGGCTGCTTAGGTCGAAGTCTGTACGGGAATGTATTCCTTCTACTTCTTTGAATCCGAATGGCATTTTGAATTCGATATCTGTTGCCGCGTTAGCGTAGTGAGCCAATTTTTCGTGATCGTGGTAGCGATATTTTTCTTCACCTAATCCTAATGCTTTGTGCCATTTCAAGCGGGTTTCTTTCCATTTGGCAAACCACTCGAGTTCTTCTCCCGGACGTACAAAAAATTGCATTTCCATTTGTTCGAATTCTCTCATACGGAATACAAACTGACGGGCTACAATTTCGTTACGGAAGGCTTTCCCAATTTGAGCGATTCCAAATGGAATTTTCATCCGTCCGCTTTTTTGCACATTCAGGAAATTTACGAAAATACCTTGTGCTGTTTCCGGACGCAAGTAAATCTTCATCGCTCCATCGGCAGTCGACCCCATTTCAGTAGAAAACATCAAGTTAAACTGACGAACTTCCGTCCAGTTTTTTGTGCCTGAAACCGGACAAACAATTTCATAATCTAAGATGATTTGGCGAAGTTCTTCCAAGTTGCTGTCATTCAAAGCTTTCGCAAAACGTTCGTGTAATTCGTTCTTTTTAGCCACATTTTCAAGTACACGTTGATTTGTACTTAAAAATTGTTCTTCATTGAAAGCATCTCCGAATTTTTTCGCCGCTTTTTCTACTTCCTTCGCTATTTTATCGTCGTATTTCGCGATTTGTTCCTCAATCAGCACATCAGCGCGATAACGTTTTTTCGAATCTTTATTATCAATCAAAGGGTCGTTGAAAGCGTCAACGTGTCCCGAAGCTTTCCAAATAGTAGGGTGCATAAATATAGCGGAATCAATTCCAACTACATTTTCATTCAGCAACGTCATACTGTCCCACCAATATTTTTTGATGTTATTTTTAAGTTCTACGCCGGTTTGTCCATAGTCATAGACAGCTCCCAATCCGTCATAGATTTCTGAAGAAGGAAAAACGAAACCATATTCTTTACAATGAGAAACTAATTTCTTGAAAACATCTTCTTGTTGTGCCATATATCTTAGTTATGAGTTATAAAGTTAAGGGTTGTAAGTTATACAAAATCAATGTGTAACATAATTGCCCATAACCAGTAACAAATTTAGAAGCGCAAAGATAAACAATTATTTTCGAAAACTTTAATTTGAAGGATAAGCTTGGTAAGTTGAAAAATGCTTACAAATATCAACCGATATACGTTTCCAACAACTTACATTCTGCTGCCGGTTTGATGGTTATATTTTGACAAACAGCCGGAACTAAAACGGTTTGGCCTTGGTGAAGTTCTATCTTATTTCCTGAATTGTCTTCCAATGAAAGTTTTCCCTGCATACATATATATATGGAGAAAGAACTCCTTGAATTTAATTCAATTTTTTTCTCGTTCTTTATTTCGATTAAATTTGTTGTGAAATAAGGACATTCGACCAATGATTGTATCGCGTCGGTTTGAGGAGTATAATCCAGTTTATAATCGGGATAAATCTGATAATCAATCGCGTCTTTCGCTAATTCGGTATGCAGTTCGCGTGGATTTCCTTGGGCGTCTTTGCGGTTAAAATCGTAAATTCGGTAAGTAATGTCGGATGTCTGCTGTATTTCGGCGATAAAACATCCGGCTCCAATGGCATGAACACGACCTGCGGGAAGGAAAAATACATCTCCTGTTTTAACATCATGCTTGGCTAAAGTGTCGGTAAAAGTATTGTTTTCAACACTTTGAATGTATTCTGCGGATGTTAGTTGTTTGGCAAATCCGGAATAAAGAAAAGCTTCGGGCATCGCGTCTACTACATACCACATTTCAGTTTTCCCGAATGAATTGTGTCGTTTTTTTGCTAATTCGTCATCAGGATGAACCTGAATGGAAAGCGCGTCTTTCGCGTCGATGAATTTAATTAACAACGGAAAGGATTTCCCAAATCGTTTTACTACGTTTTCTCCAAGCAAATCATTGCCGTATTGTTCGATTAAATCATCTAATGATTTTCCTTTTAATATTCCGTTGGCGACAACTGAAACATTATTTTTCACATGGGAGACTTCCCAACTTTCACCGATTCCATCTTGCAATGGTTGGATTTCTTTGAATGTACAAATTTTATTTCCTCCCCAAAGTACGGATTTGAGGATAGGTTCGAAAGTGATAGGGTATAACATAAAAAGATAAAAACTAAAAGATAAAACTAAAAGCTGAAAACAGAAAACTAAACTTTATATTTTTTTCAAAACCATCGCGGTGCGGGCAGGTAAATACAGTTTAAGCCATTCTTTTTTTTCTTTTTTATATAAAGGATCGGATTGAGTAAAATGTATTTGCGAATCATCGTTTAAGCCGAAACCTCCAAAAGCAGGACTGTCACTATTTAATACAACTTTATATTCTCCGGGATAAGGAGTCAGGATACCATAACCGTTGAAAGATTTTTCAGGATTGAAATTGAACACGAAAATATAATCTTTCCGTTGATAAGCCAACACTTGATCTCCATTGTTATCCCACAATTTCAGGATCGGGAGCTTTTGAAAGTTTTTTATTCCTTTAATCAAGCGAATCATCGCTTTGTCAAAATCACCTAAATAATGATATTTTAAGTCTTGGTTATCGACTAAATTCCATTGACGACGGGCGTATTTATACGACCAACCGTTGTCTTTCCTGGGAAAATCAACCCATTCGGGATGTCCGAATTCATTGCCCATGAAGTTGAGGTATCCTCCGTTAATGGTTGATAAAGTTACTAAACGGATCATTTTATGTAAAGCTAACCCTCTGTTTACTGTGAGGTTTTGATCGCCTTTGTGCATGTGCCAATACATATCGGCGTCTATCAGCCAAAAAATCAGTGTTTTATCTCCTACAAGCGCTTGGTCGTGACTTTCGGCATAACTGATTGTCTTTTCATCGGCGCGCCTGTTTGTAGTTTCCCACCAAATAGCCGATGGATGCCAATCCTGATCTTTCTTTTCTTTTAATGTTTTAATCCAGAAATCAGGAATATTCATCGCCATACGGTAATCAAATCCGTATCCTCCATCTTCTACGGATGTGGCTAAACCGGGCATTCCGCTTACTTCTTCTGCGATAGTGATGGCATAAGGATTTATTTCATGGATAAGTTTATTCGCTAATGTAAGATAAGCAATCGCGTCTCCGTCCTGATGTCCGTTGTAATAATCGCCATAACCGCCAAAATTTTCACCTAAGCCATGGCTATAATATAACATTGAGGTTACTCCGTCGAAACGGAATCCATCGAATTTATATTCTTCCATCCAAAATTTACAATTCGAAAGGAGAAAATGTAAAACCTCATTTTTACCGTAATTAAAACAAAGGGAATCCCAAGCCTGATGTTCCCTGCGTTTCGGATTTTCGTGAAAATATTGAGAGAAAGTGCCATCGAATCTTCCAAGTCCTTCCGATTCATTTTTTACCGCGTGAGAATGAACGATATCCATGATAACGGCTATCCCTAATTCGTGCGCCGTATCGATTAATTCTTTCAGTTCTTCGGGTGTGCCGAATCTTGAAGAGGCGGCGAAAAAACTCGAAACATGATAACCAAACGAGCCATAATAAGGATGTTCTTGTATCGCCATGATTTGTATGGCGTTGTATCCGTCTTCGGCGATGCGGGGCAATACTTTTTCTTTGAATTCTCTGTATGTACCGACTTTTTCTTCTTCCGCAGCCATTCCGATATGGCATTCGTAAATTAACAGGGGGGATGTATTCGGTTTGAATTTCCGGGTTTTAAATTGATATGATTTTTCAGGATTCCATACCTGAGCGCTGAAAATGTAAGTTTGTTCATCTTGAACAACTCTTCTCGTCCATGCGGGAATCCGTTCGCCCGAACCTCCATCCCAATATACTTTCAATTTGTATAGGTCTTCATGACGTAATAATTGTTCGGGGAGAGTAATTTCCCAAACACCGTTTTCCAACTTATTCAATTTGTAATTATCAGATTCTTTCCAATTGCTGAAAGTTCCTATCATATAGATACTTGTCGCGTTTGGAGCCCATTCCCTGAAAACCCAACCTCCGGAAGTTTTATGCAATCCAAAATACAAGTATCCGGACGCGAAATTACCCAAAGGTTCTTTTCCGTTATGTGTTAATTGATTTTCTTTTTCAAGGTAATATTTATACCTTCCTTCGATGGCTTCTTTATACGGCTCAAGCCAAGTGTCGTTTTTTATTAAATTGAGCATCATATTGGTAGTTTTAAAATACGACTAAAATCCTATTTATTTTTTTGAGATTAAATTAAAATTTTATTCATCAATTACTTTTATTCATTTATCTAAACATCTTTTTAAACTACTTAATTCAGGATATTTTCGTAGTAAGACAGATATTTTTTCAATGATTCATCATTGATATTAAGAGAGACTATCATATTAGAAAAATAACCTTTGTCTTCATTGTTTACAATGTATTCCACAGAATCACATTGATCCACAATAACCATTTTTATTGCATCATAATTGTCTATATTAATTATCTCTTCCCTTTTATGTGTATTGTGAATAATTATGTATTCTTTTAATTCAGCAAATTGTTTTGTATTTGCTATATAATTATTACAATAAATTTCAAAAAATGGATTACTATGCATAGATGCTGTTTCTTTTCTAAAATAAGTATGAAAAAAAGTAGAATCTTTTTCTGATGTCCGAATTAATGTAAATTTCTTAATTTTATTTGTTTCACCCACATAATTAATCCAAATATATCCAGGTAAGCAATCTTGATTTTCTTGAATTAAACTTGATTTTTCCTTATTTAAACAGGAACAAAAAAAAATATTTGAAAAAATTATTACAATTATCAATATTTTTGTTTTCATTTTATTTTATTTATTGTTTGCCTGTGAAACGAAGAAGGTTTCACTACGCTTATGGGATTAACTGTCATAATTCCATTTTTAACAGAAAATCCATATCTCAACGTGAATTTTGGGGCATAGATGCCTTTACCTGAAACGCCTGAATTGGGGGCGAAAGTTTGATTCACTCTTTGTATTCCTAACGGATCTCCAATCAATGATAATTCTGCATCAAAACTCCCATTTGTATGAATTTCACTCGGCTCGTCATGATATGTAATATTATATCCATTTTTATCTTTGGAAATCTCGTTTTCATCCTTATCCTGATAATAGGGATAATTCGCCTGTCCTTCTTTAGATTTACTATCATAATCAACAATTTGTTTTCCATTACCGTCTCTTTCTACCGTTTGAATCCAATTGTAAGAACTTTCTTTAGAGTTTGGTTCTGAATATCCTATATCAATCACTAAATGGTTTGTATTAGATTCTGTAGAGTAAGGTTTAAATGCGATAATTGAAATGCCCATATATTCTGTTCCGATATACTTATATCCTTTGGGTACATTATCTTTATTTATATTCTTATACCAGGAAACATTACCGTCTTCATCTTCAATCCAATCCCTTCCGTCCGGATCAATTCTGTTCACAGGGTTGTTGCCACAATAGCTATACGGAGACAACCAGGGATAGCCATATGACGAATTTATAGAAAATAAAGACGTAATGCCAATGATTGCAGTAGTAATAAAAATTTGTCTTGTTTTCATAATATCAAAATTTTAAATGGTTTTTTATTCTATTTGGGATTTTATTTCTTGTTTTTTCCTTACTTCTGCACCTGCCTCTTCAAGTTTATTGTTCAAATCTTCACTCATTTCTTCCCATCCTAAATGTTCCAGCTGTTTCAAAATCTTTTTTATTTGGCTTTCAAGGTATAGGGTCTGACTATCCATCCTATATCCGTTATGTTCTAAATGTTTCATGAGGGCCATATCAAGAGATTTACCTTTAATTATAAGGGCTTTAGGGTTTTGAGGATAATATTCTAACGATTTATCGGTACACAACAATGTGAAATCGTCATAAATCCGGTATTTTTTCCAATAACCGAATGCAAGGTCTGCAAGTTGGGATGCAACTGTTTCTTTATCTGTCAGCGGGTAGAGGTAAACTTTGTTCTCAATTGTTTTTTCACTTATTTCAAAATTTTCTTTAATCGAAAATTCAGGTACTAATTGATGTGAGGTAAGCTCTATATTGACCCAATCTTCTGGAAAGAGATTGTCCTCATCACGATAGCGAATAAAAACATGCTGAGGTGCATATGCAATATATGCATCCGCATCAACAGCTTCCGCAAGAACTCTATAGTACATGGGTAGAGAACGACATTGTCCTGAATGTGTCTGCATAACTTTACTTACAAATTGCTGAGTAAAGTCTTCTGTCGCTTCGGCATCGCTAAAATTGTATATAAACGGCTTGTGTCCATTACCGGAATAAGGGAGGAAAAAGTATTCGATAAGCGACATATTTTTAGCAGTCTTGTATTTTTCCATTTTATTTGCTCTTATAAATCTTTTGACGAAATCAGCTGTATTGTTTATTGTTTTGCAAAATTCTTCATAATCCAATTTCCCATCAAGATAAGCCCACTCTGCAAGGAAAACAGCCCGTTTGATACTCAAAGGCTGTCTGCTTCCGAGCATATCGGATATTTCGGTATACGCAGAATCGTATAGAGAACTTTGTGTACTATTTTGAATAAGTGGAGTAATCGCTTTGCTATTGCTCATAAAAGCAGTTTTTCTCGGTTCTGAATTGTATAATTGGACATTCAGTTGAGAAAAGAGAATAAAAGGCAATATACAAGTTAACTTCCTCATCTTTAATACATTTAATCAGCCAACATTATAAATTATGTTTTTTTGCTACCCTTATCCTTAGAATGAGGCATAATGTTCTTTATAGTTACTTTTTGAAAGATTAATTCAATACCTTAATAATAATTTTCCGGATAGGGCCTTCTCCTACGCAGGGAGCGTGTCCGTCTTCAGGAAAGAAGATCACGAATTCTCCGGGCATTAAAGTGAAATAGGTAGTCGGCACATCCGCGAAAAATTCGATGTCTTTATCCGTATCAAAAGGAGCCTTCGTCTCAGTACAATTTTCACGGTCTTTCCATCCGAACGCTTCCGGGCATGAAACCGGCACTTGAATGTCGATGTATTTGTTGTGGACTTCCAACTTTGCCGCTTCTTTTGTTTTCAAATTGGTATCATTGATGTTAACAATCAAAGCGTCACCGTTTAATTTTATCTTTCCGGCTTCTAATTGAGCGAAATCGGCCGAATTTAAATAATCAAAAGCTTGTTTGAAGTAAGGATTGAGATTTTCGTAACGGTCTGAATTTTTTAAAGAATCGATAATCATAATATGAAATTTTAATTTATTAATGAGTAGACGGGTAATAAGTTGACAAGTAAACGAGTTGACAAGGTATATTTAACGACAACTCATGATACAATGATGACAAAGATAAAATTTATTTATTAAATTTGAATAAATTGATGGCATTCCGTGTCGTATTTTCAGCTATAATTTCAGGAAATAGATTGTAAATTTTCGCTAATTCTCCGACAATTTGCTCTAAGTAAGCCGGTTCATTTCTTTTACCGCGATATGGAACCGGAGATAAATAAGGCGCGTCGGTTTCTAATACGATGCGATTCAGCGGAAATAAATCAAGATAATCCCTGAGTTTTGAATTTTTGAAAGTAACTACTCCATTTATTCCTACCATAAAATTTTCAAGAGAAAGTATTGTTTCCAATTCTTCTTTTTCGCCTCCGAAACTATGAAAAACACCGTGTAATTTTTCTTTTCCGACTTGTTCGATACATTCTATCACTTCCCGAAAAGCGTCCCGGTTATGGATCACAACTGGCAAATCGAATTCAATGCTCCAATTCAGTTGTTCGATAAATGCCTTTTTTTGTTCTTCAATAAAAGTTTTATCCCAATACAAATCAATTCCTATTTCTCCGACAGCGATGTATTCCTGTTTTTTAAAATTAACCTTTATCGTTTCTAAATCAGATTGATAAGATTCCGTTACGCTTGTTGGATGTAATCCCATCATTGGATAACAGATTTGAGGATATTTATCGCGAAGAGCGTGCATTCTTTCGATAGATTCGACATCAATATTGGGCAACAATAGTTTTGAAATTCCTTTTTGTTGAGCCCTTAGTATGACATCCGATATGTCTGTGTCAAAATCGGGTTGATAGATATGCGTATGGGTATCTATTAAATTCATCTTTTTTTTAGGATTCCCTGCTTTTCAATTGTCGCGCAAAACGGAGTAATTCTACCTTTTTATCTTCTTCTACATTAACCGCCCGCAAAGATGCCAACGCTTTTTCGTAGTATTCCGCGATTTTATTTTCGGCAATAGCTTTTACATTCAAATTGTCGTATACCTTTGTTACCGTTTTTATTTTGAAATCCGGATTGGTAACCTCATTTTCTATTTGATTCAATAATTCTTTTTTATCTTCTCCTTCCGCCAAATTTAATGCGTGAATCAGCAAAAAAGTTTTTTTATTGCAAAGAATATCACCTCCTATTTGTTTTCCGAAAACTTCAGGATCACCATAAACGTCCAATAAATCGTCTTTGATTTGAAAAGCCAAACCGATGTTTACTCCGAAATCATAAAGCGATCCCGCATCCGAATCATTTGATCCTCCGATAATTGCTCCGGTTTTCAATGCCGCGCCCAACAAGACGGCGGTTTTCAGTTTGATCATTTTAAGGTATTCTTCTACGGAAACATCCATCCGGGTTTCAAAATCCATGTCGTATTGCTGACCTTCAAAAATTTCCATCGCCGTAGCGGAAAATAAATCAAGCAACACTTTCAACTTTTCGGCAGGAGCTTTCGCCATATACTGATATGCCAACGTGAGCATGGCATCTCCCGAAAGAATCGCGACATTTTCGTTCCAAACACGGTATACGACCGGTTTTCCTCTGCGCATTTCGGCTTTATCCATCAAATCATCGTGCATCAATGTAAAATTGTGATAGATTTCCCAGGCTAAAGCAGGATTTATCGCGTCCGGAATATCTTCTTTATACATTTCACATGCCAATAAAGTCAAAACCGGACGAATTTTTTTTCCTTTCAATGAAAGTATGTATTGAATAGGCGCATACAGGTTGCGTGGATTTTCAGGATATACGATTGTTCCTATTTTCTGATTGATGATTTCAAGCGCAGAATTAAATGATAGCATAGATGAATATTTTTATTTGTAAAGCCAAAAGTAACATTTTTTTCGTAGTAGACAATGAAGTTATCTTGACTTTTACAAAAGATATAAAGTTATACGGAGTGATTATTCACAGAATAAATTCTGATATAAAAAGTTTACATTTGCATCTCGAAAAATCAACATTTATCAAATGAGTCTGAAAAATTGTATTTTATTTATTTTTATATCCACATTTTACGCTACATCTTTTTCTCAAAATAGAATAAACAAAGATACTATTCCGTTGCAAGAAATTGTTGTGAGCGGAACAAAAACTCCGGCAGGCAGAGACGATATTCCGTCGACTGTTTCAGTTTTATCCCGCGAAGAAATGGATGAAACCGGAGAATCTGCCGTTTTGTCAATTCTTTCCGAACGTATTCCCGGATTATTTGTTACGGAAAAAGGCGTTACCGGATTCGGACTGGCGACAGGTTCTGCAGGCACAGTAAATATACGCGGTGTTGGCGGTGGAAATAAAGTGTTGATGCTTTTTGACGGACAACCACAATGGGCAGGCATATTTGGGCATCATCTTCCTGATACTTATTCAACTTCTGATGTCGAACGAGTAGAGGTTGTGAGAGGTCCGGCTTCTTTGCTTTACGGCTCTAACGCGATGGGAGGAGCTATTAATATCATCACGCGAAAATCACACAAAGACGGGATTCATGGAAAAGGACGGTTGATGTATGGTTCTTTCAATACTCAAAAATACATGTTAAATACCGGAATGAAATCGCGGAAATGGGATGCTTTTTTGTCTGTCAACCATGACAGGACAGATGGCCACCGTGAAAATTCGGCGTTTAAAATGACAAATGGTTCGGCTAAAATCGGATATACTTTTTCTCCTCAATGGAAGGTCGCGACAGATTTCTTACAGGCACGAATCAATTCGCAAAATCCCGGACAAGAAAATAATCCCTTGAATGATAATACAGTGGATGCTTCGCGTGGAACTTATTCTTTTTCCGTTGAAAACGATTATGAAAAAATGAAAGGAGCGTTTAAGGCTTTTTACAATTTCGGACATCATGAAATAAATGATGGATATTTTGCTAATGGAGGGCTACCAAGAAAATATATTTTTAATTTAGATGACCACAACGCGGGATTTTCTATTTACGAATCATTTTTTCTATTTAAAGGAAATTTAATTTCAACCGGAATAGATTTTAAAAACTGGGGAGGACATGCTTGGAATGATTCCGTTAACGGAAAGCGACAAAATATAATTGATAAAAACGTCAGCGAAGGGGCTTTATATCTACTTGTTCAACAAGCAATTGCAAATAGGTTCACTTTCAATGCCGGAGTCCGGTTAGAAATCAATGAAACTTATGGAAAAGAATGGATTCCTCAAGCCGGAATCACTTACCGTGTATTACCTCGAACCGATTTGAAAGCATCTGTCTCAAAAGGATTCAGAAGCCCGAGTATCAGGGAATTGTATATGTATGGGCCTGTAGCGAATCCTGATTTAAAACCGGAATCGATGATGAACTACGATTGTTCTATTATTCAAAATGTATTGAATAATAAACTAAATTTGGAGTTGACCGCTTTTTTTGCTCAGGGCGAAAATCTGATTCAAACTATTCCGGTTAATGGAAAAAATCGGAATATGAATTCCGGTTCATTTATCAATAAGGGTATCGAATTCGTGGCCGATTATAAAATTTTATCGAATTTCAATATCAGCGGAAATTATAGTTTTCTTCATACCGATAAACCAATAATTGGATCACCCAAACATCAAGCGTTTCTTAACGCGTATTGGAGGTTTTCAAAATTTTCAGTTTCATCAAGTTTGCAATATGTCGGAGAACTTTATACAACGGTAAATCCTCAACCTCAAACCGAATTTTATACGCTTCTGGATGGAAAAATAACGTATTTTGTTATGAAAAACATGTCACTCTTTGTTAATGGAAATAATTTAACGAATCGCGATTATACAATCAACGCGGGGTTTCCGATGCCGGGAATTGTTGTTATGGGAGGAATCGATTTGAAATTTTAGTTTCAATTTGTTTGTTGAACAATAATTCTTGCGTATCTTTGCAATGTTTTAATGAAAAATCTATGAATAATTACACATATTTCCAGCATCATCATTACAGCGAGTAATTTCGGTGGGCTTTATTGTGTATTAACTTGATAAAAATATATAGGCTTGCCAAAATAGAGGTAAGCCTTTCTCATTTTAAGAAAAATCTATATTATAAAATTATGCTTAGAATTGCTGTGCAGGCCAAAGGCCGATTGTTTGAAGAAACAATGGAATTGTTGAACGAAGCCGGAATAAAGTTAACTGCCGGAAAAAGAAGTTTACTTGTTCCGTCTAAAACATTTCCGGTAGAATTACTTTTTCTTCGTGACGATGATATTCCTCAATCGGTCGCGTCCGGAGTCGCGGATGTAGGAATCGTAGGAGAAAACGAATACATGGAAAAGAAAGAAGATGCCTGCATCATCAAACGTTTGGGATTCAGCAAATGCCGTTTGTCTCTGGCGATTCCTAAAGATATGGAATACAATAACCTGAGTTGGTTTGCAGGTAAAAAAATCGCCACATCTTATCCCGGAATCTTGAATGATTTCCTGAAAAAAAACGCGATAAAAACCGAAATTCATGTTATATCCGGTTCTGTCGAAATCGCTCCCGGAATAGGTTTGGCTGACGCGATTTTCGATATTGTTAGTTCGGGAAGTACGTTGGTTAGTAATCGTTTGAAAGAAGTAGAAATTGTGATGCAATCCGAAGCGTTGCTAATCGGACACAATAAATTGAACAAAGAAAAGACTGAAATTCTTAACGAATTGATTTTCAGAATTGATGCTGTACAAACGGCCGAAAATAAGAAATATATTTTGTTGAATGCTCCGAATGATAAATTACAAGAAATTTTCTCCATACTTCCGGGAATGAAAAGCCCGACAGTGTTGCCTTTGGCACAAGAAGGTTGGAGTTCTATTCATTCGGTTATTGATGAAAAACGTTTTTGGGAAATTATCGGAAAATTGAAAGCTTTGGGAGCAGAAGGCATTTTGATTATTCCTATAGAGAAGATGATAATGTAAGAAAACCTTGAATAGAATAAAAATGTTTTATTTTTATATGATAATTCGTTAAATACTATGGATAATGTAATTTCAATATACAATAAAATAGAGGCTTTACCTATAAATATGCGTAAAGAAGTTTCTCATTATATTGATTTTTTGATTGAAAAATCAAAAAAAGAAAAGCTAAATAAACCTCAATTTGGAAGCTTGAAAGGGAAAATCAAATTATCTCCTGATTTTGACGAACCATTAGATGATTTTAAAGACTATATGTAATGGAATACCTATTAGACACTCACGCTTTTCTTTGGTTTTTAAATGGAAGTGACGAACTTTCTCAAAAAGCAAAAAATGCTATACTTAATACCGACAATGTCAAATATATCAGTATTGCAAGTCTTTGGGAAATTGCGATAAAATTGAATTTGGGTAAATTAGAAATTGGTGTTCCTTACAAGAAAATAAAAGAACAAATAATCAAAGACGGATTTCAAATACTTCCAATACAATTTGAAGATACATTTTTATTAACATCCTTAGAATTAAAACACAGAGATCCTTTTGATAGGATTATAATTTCGCAAGCTATGAGAAATAAATTTTCTATCATAACCAAAGATTCTAATTTCAAATTCTATAATGTTAAAACTCTTTGGTAAACAAAATCTTTTAAAATTAATGCAAACAATAAAATATCCGCAAAAATCTGATTGGAACAAAATCCTTTCCCGTCCGGTATTAGATAATTCTTCATTATTTGAAACAGTACAATCGGTTTTAGATGATATTAAAACTCGTGGCGATAAAGCTGTTTTTGAATACGAAGCCAAATTTGATAAAGTAAATTTGTCGGAATTACTTGTTAGTGAAAGTGAGATCGAAGAAGCTGAAAAATTGGTTTCCGAAGAATTGAAATCTGCTATACTGACAGCAAAACGCAATATCGAAATATTTCATGCCTCACAAAAACACGAAATCAAAAAAGTAGAAACTACTCCCGGAGTTGTTTGTTGGCAGAAAGCTGTTGGAATTGAAAAAGTAGGATTGTATATTCCCGGAGGAACAGCTCCTTTGTTTTCAACCGTTTTGATGCTTGCTGTTCCTGCTAAAATTGCAGAGTGCAAAGAAGTCGTGTTGTGTTCTCCTCCCAATAAAGAAGGGAAAATTCATCCCGCCATCTTATTTGCTGCTAAAGAATCGGGAGTGGACAAAATCTTCAAAATCGGAGGAATACAGGCAATTGCCTCAATGTCATACGGAACAGAAAGCGTTCCGAAAGTTTATAAAATATTCGGTCCGGGAAACCAATATGTAACTGCCGCCAAACAATTGGTAAGTTTAAAAGATGTCGCTATTGATATGCCTGCTGGTCCATCAGAAGTAGAAGTTATTGCCGACGAAACAGCTAATCCTACTTTTGTCGCGGCTGATTTATTGTCGCAAGCTGAGCATGGAGTTGATAGTCAATCTATTTTGATTACGGCTTCTGAATCAATTATTGAAAAAGTTATTGCCGAAGTTGAAGTGCAATTAGAAAAACTTCCACGCAAAGAATTTGCTCGTAAAGCATTGGAAAATAGTAAAATTATTTTAGTAAAAGACAATGCGGAAATCATCGAAATGACGAACGAATATGCACCCGAACACCTAATCATCGAAACAAAGAACTACAAAGAAATATCGGAACAAATTACAAATGCAGGTTCGGTTTTTATGGGACATTATACACCTGAAAGTGCAGGAGACTATGCATCGGGAACCAATCATACATTACCTACAAATGGCTATGCTAAAGCATACAGTGGCGTAAATTTGGATAGTTTCACAAAAAAAATTACTTTTCAAGAAATTTCGAAAGAAGGAATCCTACATTTGGGAAAAATAATCGAAATTATGGCGGAAAACGAACAGTTGGAAGCCCACAAAAATGCGGTAACATTGAGGATGGGAGTAATGAAAGAATGAAAAAATTAACAAAAAACGTTTTTTGTGAAAAACAAAAATAATATAAAATCGTTTTTCTCAAACAACAATAAAATCATGAAAAAACAATTTATTTTTATTTTAATAGCAACATGTAGTTTGGTTATTTCATCTTGTAAAGATGATGATAATATTGAAGAAGAAAAATATCCGTATACCTATTGGGCAGATAGGGAAGAATATGAACTTCCTAAGATGTATACAAAGACAGGTGTTAATACAAATCAAGAAGAGATGAAATCATATCTTAAAAATGTTGATGAAAAAACAATAATATATAATCCAAATGCAATCCAACCTGTCAAATGGTTGAATTATTTTAGATTCGACAACCTAATTAAAAAAGTGGAAAAAGAGGAAGTAGCAATGTGTACAAGTACTGATAGCATCAAGCCTATATTCTATACAAGTTTTACATCTTATAAAGAATATGTTGGAATTTATACGATAAAAACATTAAATGGTATTACCTATTGGGAGGATACAAACACTTCTTCGGGACTGGTTTATGATTATGGGAATTTTAAAATGTATCAAAACACAGGAGAATTAATTGTTTTATTATCTGACTTTGATTCATTAAAACCTCTATATCACAAAGAATTTGTGGTTCCTAGCACATCAGGATATTCCAATATTATTGAAATAAAACGATGTATGTATATTATTGATAATTTGAAAGAAACTTATATTCCTCATTTTAAAATGTATTATAAAAAAAATGAATTAAGTGAAGTACGGAGACCTTTTTTAGCTATTAACAATATCCCTCTTCCCGACAATGAAATTGTTTCAAAATTAGCAGAAGGGGATACTTTGATAATTCAACCCTACAAACTATATTTGAATAAAGTATATGACAAACAATAAAATTATTCTATTGTGTCCTATGTGCCTATGTGTTTAAAAATAAAAACAATAAAATATCAATCTCCAGAATATCAAGAACTTTGCGAACTTCGCAATGAAGTCTTGCGCCGACCTATAAATTTATTGTTGACGGAAGATGATATTCAGAAAGAACATAACGATCTTTTTATCGCGGCCTTTGATAATCTGAAAATAATAGGATGTTGCATTTTAACGAAAATCAACGATAATTTGGTTAAGTTGCGGCAAATGGCAATAAAGACCGATTATCAACACAAAGGGATTGGTGGCAAAATTCTTAAATTTGCAGAACAGATTGCTAAAGAAAACAGATATCATAGAATCACGCTTCACGCAAGAAAAGAAGCTACCAAGTTTTACGAGAAAAACGGTTATCAAAGTGAAGGAGAAGAATTTATTGAAGTAGGCATTCCGCATTTTGAGATGAACAAACAAATATGAAACAAAGTAAAAAATATATTGAAAAAGAAAATAACAAATTCAAGTTCTCTACTAATTTGAATAATCCTAATATTGTCATAGAATTTATAGATTTACTCAATCAATCGTATTCGGAAGGAATAAAAAACATCCTATTAGATTTTGAATCTGTCAATTCGGCCTACCCGAATATCTGTACTCCGATATCGGGAATTGCCAATGATTTAGCGAAGAAAAATATATTTTCTTTTGAATATTTAAATCTCAATAAATATTTAGAAAAGATATCTATAGCCAACCCTTTCAAAGTCATTGAAAATTTGGATATTGCTCAAATTTCATGTTTGGATAAAATGTGGAGGTTCGACAGCATTGAAGATGCCTATATTTTGGTTGATAGTTTTTCAAAAGAATTATCACAAGTTATTGTTTGCCAAAAAGGAGTTTTGGAAGGTTTTGAATGGGCTATTAATGAAGTTTTAGATAATGTAATCCAACATTCCGGAAATAATTATGGATATGTAATGGGGCAAGTTCATAAAAAGACAAAACGTTTTATGTTTTGTGTTGTTGATACAGGAAACGGAATCTATAAGTCACTTCAACCATCTTTTCATAAACCCGGAAATGCAGCTAATGCCTTAGAATTAGCAGTGCAGGAAAGAGTGACAAGGGACAGGACAATTGGACAAGGAAATGGGCTTTGGGGGTTAAATCAAATTATTAAAGAAAATACAGGAAGATTGAATATTACATCAGGTACGGCATCGTACAGAACGGTTAATAATGAGATAAATATTTTAGAAAATCTTCCTGAATTATTTGCTTTCTCAGGATGTATCGTTGATTTTCAATTAGAATATGAGAAAGAAATTTCCATATCTAAAGCATTGGGAGGCTATGAACCTCCTGTAAATCTTAAAATTGAAGCCTTAGAAGATGATTTGGGAGGTATTATATATCCATTAAAAGAAAAGGCATCCGGAGTTGGCACTCGTAAATCAGGAGAAAAAATGAGAAACGATTTAATCAATATCTACAACCAGACTCATCAACCAATAACAATTGATTTCAAAGATATTAATGTAATTTCATCTTCTTTTGCCGATGAATTAATAGGAAAAATGGTTGTCATATTTGGTTTTTATGGTTATAACAATATCTTTAAGCTACGAAATATGAATCATACGGTTCAAAGTATTATTCAACGCTCTGTAGCTCAACGAATGATAGAAAGTTATTAAAATAGACACAATGAACTTACAAAATTTAGTCAGAAAAAATATTTGGGATTTGAAACCCTATTCTTCTGCCCGCGATGAATTTAAGGGCGAAGCCTCAGTATATTTGGATGCTAACGAAAACCCTTATAATGGGCCATTCAACCGTTATCCCGACCCGATGCAATGGAAAGTGAAAGAGAAAATCGCCAAAATCAAAGGTGTCGCTAAGGAAAAAATCATGCTCGGAAACGGTAGCGATGAACCAATTGATATCGTATTCCGTACATTTTGCGAACCAGAGATTGACAATGTAGTTGCAATTGACCCAACTTATGGGATGTATCAAGTGGCGGCTGATATCAATAATATCGAATATCGCAAAGTGTTATTAAACGATGATTTCGATTTCAAGGCTGATGATTTGTTGAAAAAAACCGATAAAAAAACGAAAGCTATCTTCTTGTGTTCTCCGAATAATCCGACAGGAAATTCCTTGAATCGAAATGAAATCATCAAAACGATAGAAAATTTCTCAGGAATTGTAGTTGTTGATGAAGCATACATTGATTTTTCATCTCAACCTTCGTTCTTAAATGAATTAGATAAATATCCTAATCTAGTTGTGTTACAAACATTTTCTAAAGCGTGGGCAAGCGCGTCTGTCAGATTGGGAATGGCTTTCGCATCAGAAGAAATTATACAAATATTTAATAAAGTAAAATATCCCTACAACATCAATCAATTGACTCAAAATTATGCGTTGGATTTAGTGAATAAACACCAACAAATCAAAGATTGGGTTGATATTTTATTACAAGAACGCAGCCGTCTGCAAAAGGAATTGTCGGAATTGAGTTGCGTTGAAAAAATATATCCTACCGATTCTAATTTTATTTTAGTGAAAGTCTGTGATGCTGATGGTATTTATAACTCTTTAGTAAATAAAGGAATTATCGTCCGCAACCGCCATAAAATCTCTCTGTGTTTGAATTGTTTGCGGATAACCGTAGGGACAAAAGAGGAGAATGATGAGTTGATTAGAATAATGCAAACCATGATGTAGGGGCGAACCTATGTGTTCGCTCCCTAATATTATACGCAACAAAATATTCTATACAAAATATGAGGGCGAACACATAGGTTCGCCCCTACAAATCCAAAATCATCATGACTAAATTTAACCCAAACATTCATCACAGGCGTAGTATTAGATTATCATCATACGATTATTCTCAAAAAGGACTATATTTTGTCACAATTTGTTGTCAAGAGAGAATTTGTCGTTTTGGGAAAATTATAGATAATGAGTTGATTTTAAATGATATAGGAAAGATGGTTGAAAAATGGTATTTAGAAATTTCCAATAAATTTCCGGATATTTATTGTGATAAATATGTGATTATGCCTAATCATTTTCATTGTATTTTAGAAAATACAGGAGACAAGGGCGAACCTATGTGTTCGCCCCTACATCGGGTTATTCAATGGTTCAAAACAATGACGACCAATGAATACATCAAAGGTGTTAAAAATTTAGGATGGGAATCTTTTGATAAAAGATTATGGCAACGTAATTATTACGAGCACATTATTCGAAATCAACAATCATTAATAAAAATATCAAACTATATAGAAAATAATCCATTCTTTTGGAATGATGATCAATTGAATCCTCAATAAGTTATACAGAACAATGAAAACAGCACTATTCATAGACCGCGACGGAACACTCGTCATAGAACCTCCAATCGATTATCAATTAGATAGTTTGGAGAAATTAGAATTTTATCCCAAAGTATTCAACAACCTCCATTTTATCCGGAAAAATTTGGATTTCGAATTTGTGATGGTTACCAATCAAGACGGATTAGGAACGAATTCTTTTCCTGAAGAAACTTTTTGGCCGGCTCACAACAAGATGTTAAAAGCGTTTGAAAACGAAGGAATTATATTCGACGATATTTTAATCGACCGTTCGTTTCCGGAAGATAATGCCCCGACTCGTAAGCCTCGAACCGGAATGTTGGGAAAATATCTTACTGGAGAATACGACCTGACAAATTCCTTTGTTATCGGAGATAGATTGACAGATGTTGAATTAGCGAAAAATCTCGGATGTAAAGCCATCTTTTTAAATGATGAAACATTACTTTCGGAACGTCCTGATTTGCAGGAAATATGCGTTTTATCTACAACAGATTGGGATAAAATTACAGAACTGCTTTTTGCCGGAGAACGCCGCGCTATTATTCAACGAACAACCAAAGAAACAGACATTTATGTTGAAGTAAATTTGGACGGAAACGGTAAAACTGAAATTTGTACAGGATTGCATTTTTTCGACCATATGTTGGAACAAATCGGGAAACATTCGGGAATGGATTTGAAAATCCGAGTGAAAGGCGATTTGAACGTAGATGAACATCATACGATTGAAGATACCGGAATCGCCTTAGGCGAAGCTCTTCTCAAAGCCTTAGGAAATAAACGAGGAATCGAACGTTATGGTTTCTGTCTGCCGATGGACGATTGCTTATGTTCTGTCGCGTTAGATTTCGGAGGTCGTCCGTGGTTGGTTTGGGATGCAGAATTCAATCGTGAGAAAGTGGGAGATATGCCAACCGAAATGTTTATGCACTTTTTCAAATCCTTAAGCGATGCTTCCCGCATGAACCTGAACATCAAAGCGGAAGGACAAAATGAGCATCACAAAATTGAAGGGATATTCAAAGCATTGGCTCGTGCACTAAAAATGGCCATCAAACGTGATATTTTCCATTATGAATTGCCATCCACAAAAGGAGTATTGTAATTAGCAGATTTGACAATTAGCTAATCTACTAATCAATGAATTAATAAATTTTAAATCATGAAACCTGAAAAAGAAAAAAATGTTCATCAACACGATGAATCGGAATCAAACAAAATATCCGAACCAACTGCTGTGTATGGGAATCAATTTACCCTGAATTTAGACGAAACCAAACGCTATACATATGCCGATTATCTTACTTGGTTCGATGACAAAAGACGAGAGTTGATTAACGGTTTTATAAAAATGATGTCGCCGGCAGCAACGACAAAACATGCCAAAATATCGGCGAAATTAGTGTTTGAATTAACCTATTTCATAAAAAAACGAAAGGGGAAATGTCTGGTATTTAATGCTCCGTTTGATGTACGTTTACCGACTAATAAAAAAGAAACGGAAAACAACAAAATATATACCGTTGTTCAACCGGATATTTGCTTGATTTGTGATTTATCGAAATTAGATGAAAAAGGTTGTCTCGGCGCTCCGGAATTAATTATCGAAATACAATCGCCTTCAACTTCCAAGTATGATTTAACCGAAAAATTCGACGCTTACGAGTTGGCAGGAGTTCCTGAATATTGGGTCGTTTTTGCTAAGGATGGAGCAATACTTGTTTTTTTATTACAACCGGATGGAAAATACGATCGTGGAACTCTTTACGAATTTGAAGGAAAAGTACCGGTAAAAGCAATCGAAGGTTTGGAAATAGACTTGGATGATATATTCAAAGAATTATAAACTAAATAACATTTTCGACCGTTATAATTACACCGGAATAAATAAATCTGTATATTTGCCAAAAATTATTTACAAATACTCAAAATATGAAATCAAAAATTTTAGTATGGGGATTCGCTTTCACCCTTTTGTTTGCATTAGGTTCTTGTAAATCAAAAGAAAGCGCATACAAATCGGCTTACGAAAAGGCTAAAGAAAAAGAGATGACAGAAACTACAGTTGAAGAAGTTACTCCTGTTGCTAAACCTGCCGTTACAACAAACGTAACCGTAAAAAAAGAAAAAATTACAACAGTTGAAGGTTCCGGACTGAAACGCTATAGTGTAGTTATCGGAAGTTTTGTAAATAAAACGAACGCGTCTTCTTTGAAAGCGCGTATGCAAAGTGACGGATATCAAGCTATCTTGGCACAAAACGCGCAAGATATGTACCGGGTAATCGTTGCTTCTTTCGATGATAAAGCTTCGGCTGCCGCTTCAAGAGACGCTATCAAAGCTAAGTATTCTCCCGATTTTCAAGACGCTTGGTTATTGGAACAAGAATACTAAGAAAATTTAAATGTTAATAATTACGAGTTGGCTTACATTTTTGCATGTAAGCCAATTTCATATAAAATAACTTCATGAATTATTAACTACATTTGCAAAAACAACTGTAATTCTATGAAAGTAAATACAATTATCCTATCAATTATGTCAGCGTCAATTTTATTATCCGCTTGCAGCAAATCATCCGAAAACAAAGAAAAAAACGATCCCACGTTGATCGGAAAGGCGCAAATCAAAGTCAATGACGGAATAATGACTCCGGAAGTATTGTATAGTTTCGGAAGAGTTGGCGAACCGGCTCTTTCTTCTTCTGGAAAACAAATTTTATATCCGGTTACTTACATCGGAATAAAAGAAAACAAATCGAATACCGAGCTTTTTGTGATGAATTCTGATGGAACCGAATTGAAACAAATCACAAAAACGCCTAAAAGTGAATCAAATGCCGTTTGGATAAACAATGATAAACAAATAGCTTTCCTGCAAAACGACAAAGATGGAAAACCCCAGGTTTTTGTGATGGATTCCAACGGAAAAAATGTAAAACAAATCTCCGAATGTGAAACCGGTGTTTCAGGATTTAAGTTTTCTCCCGGTGAAAAACAAATAGCGTATTATACTGAAATCAAATTCGGAAAACGAACCAAAGATGTTTATGAAGATTTACCCGAAGCTTCCGGACGTATCGTAGATGATTTAATGTATAAACATTGGGATGAATGGGTAGAAACGATTCCTCATATTTTCATAGCTGCGTATAACAATGGAAAATTACAAAACATAGTTGATATTTTAGAAGGAGAACCATTCGAAGCACCTACAAAACCAGGCGGAGGAATCGAAGAATTTTGTTGGCACCCCGATGGTAAAAAAATAGCTTATTCATGCCGCAAAAAAACAGGAAAAGAATACGCGAGGTCTACTAATTCAGATATTTACCTTTACAATATTGAAGATAAATCAACTATCAATCTCACTGAAGGAATGATGGGATACGATACTCATCCCGATTTTTCTCCCGATGGAAATCATTTAGCTTGGTTGAGTATGGAAAGGGATGGATACGAATCTGATAAAAATCGGTTGTTTACAATGAATTTGGCGACGAAAGAAAAACAGTATCTGACCGCCGATTTCGATTACAACACGGATGCTTTCGATTGGAATTCCAATTCACAATCGCTTTACATGGTTTCGTGCGTAAAAGGAACGACTCAACTTTTTAGTATTGATTTTACAAAAAATATTCAAACGCTGACCGAAGGTTGTCACGATTATGCTTCGGTTGCATATTCGGATGGAAAATTATACGCCTTGCGTCATTCTATGTCTTATCCCAACGAAATTTTTTCTGTAGATATCTCATCAAAAGAACAAAAGCAATTGACAACAGAAAACAAAGAAATTCTGGATCAAGTCGAAATGGGAAAAGTGGAAGAACGTTGGATTAAAACTACCGATAACAAAGAAATGCTGACTTGGATCGTTTATCCTCCTAAATTCGATCCTAACAAAAAATATCCCGCGATATTGTATTGTCAGGGAGGACCGCAAAATACCATTAGCCAATTTTGGTCTTATCGTTGGAATTTACAAATGATGGCTGCCAATGGTTATATTATTGTAGCTCCTAACCGTCGTGGATTACCCGGATTCGGACAGGAATGGTTGGAACAAATCAGCGGAGATTATGGTGGACAAAACATGAAAGATTATCTTGTCGCGATCGACGTAATGTCGAAAGAGCCATTTGTCGATGAAGCCAGATTGGGTTGTACAGGAGCAAGTTACGGAGGTTTTTCGGTTTATTGGTTGGCAGGTAATCACAACAATCGTTTCAAAGCCTTTTTCGCTCACGCGGGAATTTTTAATCTCGAAGCGCAATACCTCGAAACCGAAGAAATGTGGTTTGCCGATTGGGATTTGGGTGGCCCGTTTTGGGATAAAAACAATCCGGTCGCTCAAAAAACGTATGCAACTTCACCTCATAAATTCATACAAAACTGGAATACTCCGATTATGATTTCCCATGGAGAATTGGATTACCGGATTTTGGCGTCACAAGGCATGATGGCATTTAATGCCGCCCAGTTGAAAGGAATTCCTTCCCGCATGTTGATTTATCCGGATGAAAATCATTGGATTTCACGTCCTCAAAACGGCATTTTATTTCAACGTGAATTTTTTAGGTGGTTTGATCAGTGGTTGAAATAAAAAGGGATCAATATTCATAATTGATTTTTATGTATAATTTTGGAAAACTGACAAAAACAATCAGTCATTATCTTTATGACTTATTTATCGATTGGGGAATCGAGAAGGAAAACGCGGAATACCTCAACGCTATTTGCTTGGTAATGCTATTAGTTGGAGTTGTTTATTTAACTCAATTTATTGTCAGGCATATATTACAAATTATACTTTCCAAATCAGCGAAAATCACTAAAATTCAATTTTTACAATATCTTGTAATAAATAAGTTTCCGCATTATTTGGCATTGACAGTTCCTTTTGAAATTGTAAGGACTTCAATACCAATTATTTTTGCCGATTTTCCATCATGGATACGACCTTTAATTAAGTTTGCGGATATTTATTTGGTTTACATGGTTATTGCCGGAATTGTTTCGATTGTGAAATCCGGCTTTGATGTCTTGAAAGAAAAACCTTCTTTCAGAGATAAACCAATGACAAGCTATTTGCAAGTCATCAAATTTATTTTAGTGTTATTCGGAATCGTAGTTATTTATTCTGTGATAACGGAAAAATCTCCGGTCGCTTTTTTTGCTGCGATGGGAGCTGCATCCGCAGTCCTTTTGTTGATGTTTAAAGACTCTATCATGGGATTTGTGGCAAGTGTACAGGTTTCGAGCAACGACATGGTTCGATTGAACGACTGGATTACCATGCCTAAATATGGCGCTGATGGAGATGTCATTGAAATTAACCTGACCACGGTAAAAGTCAGGAATTTCGACAAAACATATACTACAATTCCGACTTATGCTTTGATTTCGGATTCTTTCCAGAATTGGAGAGGGATGACAGAATCAGGAGGCCGAAGAATCAAACGTGCTATTATCATCAAACAAAACAGCATCAGGTATATTTCGGATGCGGAAATCCCTAAATTCAGGAGAATACAAGGAATCGCGGATTATATTGATGAAAAACAAAAGGAAATACACGAACACAACGAAAGAATAGGAGCCGACAGAAGTATTCCTGTCAACGGGCGTAATTTAACTAATTCCGGATTATTCCGGAAATATACCGAATGGTATCTGAAAAATCATCCCGGGACGGAGAAAAATATGATAATGATGGTACGCCAGCTTGCTCCCACCGAAATCGGACTTCCTTTCGAACTTTATGTTTTTACCAATACCACCAATTGGGTTGAATATGAAAATATTATGTCGGATATTTTCGACCATTTGATTGCTGCTGTCAAATATTTTGAACTGGAAATATATGAAAGGGAAACCGGACGGGATATTTTAGGATTGAAAGAAATCGCTAAAAATAAACCCCTGTATTAAATAATTAAAATTAATGAAATATTCGATTCAACCTCCTCTTTCCATATCTTCGACAATTAATTTGCCCGCGTCAAAAAGCATCAGCAACCGGGCATTGATACTCAACGCGCTAAGCCAAAGCGATTTTACAATCGAAAATCTTTCCGATTGCGATGATACGGAAGTTATGGTAGCGGCTTTTGCATTGGATAAACAAGAAATTGACATCAAAGCAGCCGGAACATCTATGCGTTTTTTGGCGGCATATTTTTCTCAATTTGAAAACAAAGAAATAATCATTACCGGAAGCGAACGGATGAAAAACCGTCCGATACGGATTCTTGTCAACGCATTGAGGAAATTAGGAGCAGATGTCGAATATGTTGAAAAAGAAGGATTTCCTCCGTTGAAAATCAACGGAAATAAATTAAAAGGAGGAAATATCACATTAGACGGTAGCGTTAGTTCTCAATATATTTCAGCATTAATGATGATTGCTCCGAATATGGAAAATGGTCTGACCATCCACCTCGAAGGAGAAATTATATCGCGTCCGTATATCCAGTTGACAATCGGAATGATGCGTGATTTTGGAATAGAAACCGGATGGAAAGGGAACGTCATACAGATAAATCATCAATCTTATATTCCTGTACGTTTTCGGGTAGAAAGTGATTGGTCGGCAGCTTCTTATTGGTATGAAATATTGGCGTTTTCACCCATCGGAACGCGAATAGAGTTGACCGGTTTATATAAAAATAGCTTACAAGGAGATTCTAAAATCGCCGTTTTATTCGAAAACTTCGGAATATCAACCGAATACACAACAAATGGAATATGCTTGAAAAAAGAAAAAAATCCGGCAAATACATTTAATTATGATTTTGTAAATGAGCCCGATATGGCTCAAACTTTTGTTGTAACCTGCACTTTATTGAATATTCCGTTTCATTTCGAAGGATTACAAAGTCTGGGAATCAAAGAAACCGATAGGATCGCGGCATTACAAACGGAATTGAAAAAACTGGGCTACCTTGTTACGTCTACTGATAATTGTATAATGGAATGGAATGGAGAACGCTGTGAACCCGATATTGAACCTGTTATCGACACTTATGAAGACCACCGGATGGCAATGGCATTCGCTCCGGTATCTATCATATTGAAAAAAATAAACATTAATCACCCCGAAGTTGTTTCCAAATCGTATCCCGGATATTGGGAAGATTTGAAAAAAGCGGGATTTATAATAATTTACTAATTGTTTAAATTCATAATGGGAACGATGTGAATATTTCGAAACTTTTTGAATTCAAAAAAACGCTAAAAATAAAATCTGGGCAAAAAAATCTTTATATTTGTCCCGGTAATTAATCAAAACAATTTTTTAACCAATAAAATTTTATTTATGCAAAATGAACCCATTTTAGAAGGGGGCGAAGTATTTGAATCCCCTCACAGATTACGGATTTAAACGAATCTTCGGTTCGGAAACTTACAAAGAGTTGTTAATTGATTTCCTCAATGAACTGATTCCTGACCAGGGAAAAATCATCAACCTGAGTTGCCTGATAACAGAGCAATTGGGACAGAAAGAAACCGACCGGAAAGCAGTTTTCGACATTTATTGCAAAACCGACTGTGACAAGTATTTTATCGTTGAATTACAGAAAGTACGACAAGCACACTTCAAGGAAAGGAGTATCTATTATTCTACGTTCCCAATTCAATCGCAAGCAGTCAAAGGGAAATGGAATTTCCAGTTAAGCGCGGTGTACACGATATCCATCGTGGATTTTGTTTTGTTTGACAAGAATGAAAATTACTTTCACGATGTAATGCTGATAGAAAAACAAACGGGCGAAGTATTTTATGACAAGTTGGTGTATAAATACTTGGAATTACCGAAGT
The DNA here is from genome assembly GCA_031553755.1 of Bacteroidales bacterium. Classification (GTDB taxonomy): domain Bacteria; phylum Bacteroidota; class Bacteroidia; order Bacteroidales; family Azobacteroidaceae; genus JAIRVZ01. The sequence goes on from JAVBKZ010000027.1 coordinate 69,759, forward strand.
TCACAAAAGAATTAGGTGAACTTGCAACAAATTTCGACCGTTGGGTGTATTTATTAAAGAAGTTGCCCTCATTCGAGAACCGTCCACCGGAATTACAAGGCAGGGTTTTTGACATGTTGTTCCGGGCAGCCGAAATTTCACAATTAACGACAAAAGAAATGGAAGAATATAAGAAAAGTATAACGGAATATGCTGATGTTCAGGATGCCATACTTTATTACGAACAAAAAGGTCGTGAAGAAGGTGTGGAGATTGGATTAGAAAAAGGTGTGGAAAAAGGCAGAGAAGAAGGTATTGAAATTGGTATCGAGCAAGAAAAAATACAACTCGCGAAAAATTGCTTGAAAAAAGGATTTTCTGTAGAAATAATTTCTGAAATTACAGGTTTATCTCCGGATCAAATCGAATCATTAAAAAATCAGCCTTAATTTGTTATACCAAAACTCATAATACAAAAAACAATTTGGGAACGTTGTGAACCACCTCTCTTCCTTGTGTGGAGAAGTTTGGAGAGGAGTGTTTATTTGTAACTCAATATGAATGATAAATTTATTTCAAAATGGAACAAGACGATATTTGTTGCGGCGCCCATGAAATTTGTGAAAAAGGTTTGATGAAACCTCCAAAAACAACGGAAATAGAATATTTCGACGATGAAGAATTAGACATTTACAAAGGCAAAAAATCTGACGAATATTCCGAAAATGAAATAGAAGAATTCAGGGAAATTCTTTACACCATGTACACTTATGAAATCAATGATTGGTTGCGAAGCCTTCATCAAAGAGAAATTGAATTACCCGAAGAATTAAAAGACGAAGTCATTTTGCTTATGGAAGGCAAAGGATAAAATTATATGGATATACTGAAATATGTTTTTTTTCAACATGCTTTAATTGGAAGTATTTTTACTTGTATTGCCTGTGGAATCGTTGGAAGTTATATCGTTTCACGCCGTTTGGTCTTTATTAGCGGGGGAATCACGCATGCTTCACTCGGAGGTTTGGGGTTAGGTTTTTACTTCGGAATCAATCCGATTTTATCAGCCTTAGTATTTTCGGTAGCTTCAGCTTTCGGAGTAGAGTGGCTGTCTAAAAAACAAGGAATAAGAGAAGATTCCGCTATCGCTTCCGTATGGGCTTTGGGAATGGCGATAGGAGTCATCTTTATATACTTGACGCCGGGTTATGCCCAAAGTACCACTTCTTATCTTTTTGGTAATATATTGACAATTACTCGGTTAGATATTTGGAGCGTCGGACTTTTCGCCTTGTTGATGATTGTCTTATTTTCTCTTTTTTTTAAACAGATTTTATATGTCGCTTTCGACAGGGAATTCGCGCGAACCAAAGGACTTCCTGTGGTGTGGATAGAACATTTGATGATGTTGTCAATAGCGATAACCATTGTTTTATCTATCAGGTTGATAGGAATTATGATGTTGTTGTCTTTGTTAACAATTCCACAGATGACAGCCAATATTTTTTCTTCCAGATTCAAACAAATCATTATTTTTTCTTGCGTCATTGGTATCTTGGGGTGCTTTGGCGGACTTTTTCTTTCGTATTATCTGAATGTCCCATCAGGAGCAGCTATTATTTTTGTTCAGGTTATTATTTTCGCCTGCTGTAAATCAGGGATGCGTTTGAAAAGGAAATTTTGTGCGGAAAGGCAATAAATCTCTTATAATTCTGTTATTTATACACTGTTGAATAGCTTTCATACGTTTGCATTATCGGAATGATTAAGAATAAAATCCTTACGACACTTCTTTTAGGAACTGTTATTGTTGTACTTGTTTCGTGTACTTCCACGAAAAATACAAGTATGACACGTTGGTATCATTCTTTTAACACCCGTTATAATGTTTATTTCAATGGAAATGAGGCGTATAAAACAGCTTTGAAATCTCAACAAGACAGTTATCAGGAGAGTTATTCCGATTTTATCCTGATGTATCCTGTCAGTTCCCTACCTAAAGACAAACAACAAATCGGAGGTCCGTTTGATAAGTCGATTGAAAAAGCGGCAAAGGCCATTAAAACGCATTCCATACAAACCAAACCCGAAAAAAAACAAGGAAAAAAACACGATCCTAAATATCAGGAATTTATGCAACGGGAAGAATACAATCCTTTCCTATATAACGCATGGTTGTTGATGGGAAAATCTCAATTCCACAATGGCGATTTCCTGACTGCGGCAAGTACTTTTTCCTATACAGCCCGGCATTATTCGACACAACCCGAAATTGTCGCTACCGCCAAAATATGGCAAGCGAGATGTTATTCCGAAATGGGTTGGTATTACGAAGCTGAAGATATTTTTTCCAAACTTAACAATGAAAATCTTCCCAAAAATGAAGTCAATTGGTTTTCATCCGTTTATGCCGATTACCTGATTAAAAATAAGCGGTATTCCGATGCTGTTCCTTACCTGAATCTCGCTATCAAAGCCGAAAAAAACAAGACACAGCGATACCGGATGGAATACTTGTTAGGGCAAATTTATAAAGATTTAGGACAAAATGATTTAGCCTATAAAGCTTTTGGAGAAGTTGCCAATTCTACAGCTCCTTATCTCCTGCAATTCAGTTCAAAAATCCGTCAAACAGAAGTTTCTACCGGAGGAAATACGAAAAAAGTAATCGGCATGCTCAAAAAAATGTCGAAAAGCCAAAAAAACAAAGATTATCTCGACCAAGTATATTATGCTTGGGGAAATGTGTATATGACGATTCCCGATACGGTTAAAGCCATCGAACAATATAAACTTGGTGTCGAAAAAAGTATACAAAACGGATTTGATAAAGCCCTTTGCCAGATACAACTCGGCGATATTTATTTTCAACAAAGGGAATATGTTGACGCGCAACCATGTTATTCAGAAGCTTTAGGACAAATCAAGAAAGAATACAAAGATTACCAGAGAATATCCAAACGTTCTGAAATATTAGATGAATTGGTTGTTCATTTCGAAGCTATCGAATTACAAGACAGTTTACAAATATTAGCTCGCTTACCGGAAGCCGAACGGATGGCCTCCGTTAAAAAATTAGCGGAAAATTACATTAAAAAAGAAGAAGAGGCTAAAAAAGAATCCGAAAAAGAAGAATATTTGACCCAACAGGAATCCAACAGGGAGCAAATGGAAAATTTCAACGTTGGTAGAAAAGCTCCTTCAATGGCAACTCCGGCAATCACTCCCGCAAGGGGAGGGAACGCGTTTTATTTTTATAACCCACAAACTGTAACGCAGGGAAAAAACGAATTCCAACGTAAATGGGGAAAACGCAAATTGGAGGATAATTGGAGATTACGCAATAAAATCAATCAATTTGATAGCGAATTAGCCGAAACACAGCCTGATATGCAACCTTCGACAGACAGTGAAGTTGTTCAGGATACTTCATCCGTACAAGGAACTGAAAAATCGGCCGAAGAATTAGAAGCTGCCAACAATCCGAGAAAACCAGAATATTATTTACAGCAAATACCCTTAACAGAAGAAGATATCGCTGCCTCTAACGATATTTGGATGGATGGATTATACAATATGGGATTGATTTATAAAGACAAACTGGAAGACAGTTCTTTGGCAATAGAGACTTTTACCGGTCTCAATAATCGTTTCCCCGACAACGAATTTAAATTAGACGTATATTATCAACTATATCTTATCTATCTGAAAATGAACGATATGAATATGGTTGAATTGTATAAATCCAAAATACGTGAAGAATTCCCCGAAAGCGACTACGCAATTGCGATGGCTGACCCTAATTATGAATATAATATGCGGATGATTGATGTTGTTCAAGATTCGATTTATCAGCAAACATATCAATATTATACCGAAAATAATCCTTCAGGAATCAGGAAAAATTATGATGAGGTAGCGAAAAAATATCCTCAATCGAAACTGATGCCTAAATTCATGTTTTTGGATGCGTTGAGTTATGTTCAAACGCATGAACCGGATATATTTAAACAAAAATTGAAAGAACTGTTGGATAAATATCCCGATGCCGATGTGAGCGTACTTGCCGGTAGCATGATGAAAAATTTATTGAAAGGATTAACGCTTTCCGGTGATGGAAATTTGGCCAAAGGAGGTTTATTCAATATCAGATTTGGAGCTACCGAAGAAGGTGCGGTATTAGATTCTACAATCGTATTTACCGCCGAAAAAAATACGCCATATTTACTGTTAATGGTTTATCCGGCTAATCATGTCGATGGAAATATTATTTTGTATACCGTTGCCGAGTTCAATTTCTCTAATTTTATGGTCAATGATTTCGACCTTCAGGTTGCAACAATCGGAGAAACCGGAATGTTACAAATAAGAGGGTTTAATAATTATAACGAAATCGTTCAGTATTGTAATATGATTAACAAACCCGCCGGATACATGAATCAACTGAATGCGGCTGTAATTGTAGTTCCGATGTCGGTCGATAATTACGATATCCTTATGAAAGGTAAGAGTTTAGATGAATATACGGCATTTTTTGAGAAAAATTTCGGCGCCGAAAATCCTCAAATTATAGCGAAATGGAAATTAGATAAAAAGGAAATAGAAAAGATATCGACAGAGGATGAAGAAGATGAAAGGAATGAAGAGAATGTAGAAAATCAACCTTCTAAAGACGATGTAATATTACCGGCAAAAACGGATTCTTTGAAAACCGATTCGATACAAATGATATTTCCGGATACGGTCATATCAATAGAAACCGATACGATTGCATTGCCGAAGCCTGTTATCAATGAAGACGAAGTAATGGAAAAAACGGGTAAAGCGGCCGAAACCGTTTCTAAATCCGTTGATGCCGCTAACAAAATAATGGAGGATATTTCGAACGATCCGATCAGGGCGATACAAAATTTATTCTCTAAACGTAAAAAGTCGAATGCTATTGATGAATATGTGAAACAGCAGGAAAAAGAAGAAAAAGAACGTCAAAAACAACTCGATGCCGAACAAAAAGCAAAAGATAAGGCAGCCGCGGAATTGGCTAAACAACAGGAAAAAGAACGTAAAGCATTGCTTAAAAAACAACAAGACGAGGAAAAAGCATTGTTGAAAGAAAAAGAAAAGCAAGAAAGAAATCTCGAAGAACAAAAGAAACTCGAAGAAAAACAAAAAGAAGCCGAACGGAAACAGTTGGAAAAAGACAAAGAAAATGCCCGGAAGCAAAAACAAAAGGATGCGGAAGAGCGTCAAAAACAAAAAGAAGAAGAACGCAAAGCCAAAGAAAAAGCACGTAAAGAAGCTCAAAAGTTGAAAGAGAAACAAAGGGAAGTGGAACGCAAACAAAAGGAAGAAGAACGAAAGAAAAAATAAAAAAATATGAAGAAAGACAGGTTATTATGGGCTGATGATGAAATCGACTTGCTTAAACCGCATGTCCTCTTTTTAGAAGAAAAAGGGTTTGAAGTTGTAACGGTTTGTAGCGGACAAGATGCTGTTGATTGTTGCCGGGAAGAATATTTTGATATTATTTTCTTAGATGAAAATATGCCTGGTCTCAGCGGATTGGAAACGCTGGCTATCATCAAAGAAATAAATCCCGATATTCCCGTTGTGATGATAACCAAAAGTGAAGAAGAAAGCATTATGAATCAGGCAATCGGAAGCAAAATAGCCGATTATTTGATTAAGCCTGTCAATCCGAATCAGATACTTCTTTCTATCAAGAAAAATTTGCATAAAAATCAACTGATTTCGCAAACAAAAACCAGTGAATACCAGCAGGATTTTTCAAAAATAGGAATGCAAATCAACGACTCTTTCACAACAGACGACTGGAAAGACGTTTACAAAAAATTGGTTTACTGGGAACTCGAATTAGAAGATTCGCAGACCGGAATGACCGAAATGCTAAAAATGCAAAAATTAGAAGCCAACCGGTTATTCGGCAAATTTATTAAACGTAATTATCAAGGTTGGATAGATAATTCAGATAATCGTCCGTTGATGAGTCCCGATTTATTCAAAACGAAACTGTTCCCTTTGTTGGATGATAATGAACAAGTATTTTTTATCCTTATTGATAATTTCAGGCTCGACCAATGGCGTGAAGTAAAAGATTTGCTTTCCGAATTTTTTACGTTCAACGAAGATTTATATTACTCCATACTTCCAACGGCCACGCAATATGCCCGAAATGCTATTTTTTCAGGATTAATGCCTTTGCAAATAGAAAAAATGTTTCCCGAACTTTGGGTAGATGAAGAATCGGAAGAGGGAAAAAATCTCAATGAAGAACCGTTGATTCAGACACAAATCGAACGTTTTCGAAAAAAATATACATTTTCCTATCATAAAATTAATGATTCATCCTACGGAGAACGTTTATTGAATAATTTCAATCAGTTGGATAATTACCAATTGAATGTTATTGTTCTCAACTTTGTAGATATGCTTTCGCATGCCCGTACGGAATCTAAAATGATCCGTGAATTGGCCTCGGGAGAAGCCGCGTACCGTTCGTTGACACGTTCCTGGTTTAGGCATTCCGTGGCGTTGGAACTGTTCAGAAAAATAGCGGAAAAAGGTAAGAAAGTCATTCTTACAACCGATCATGGAACGATTCGTGTAAATAACGCGATAAAAGTAGTGGGAGATAAAAATACGAATACGAATTTAAGGTATAAGTTAGGTAAAAATCTGGCATACAATCAAAAAGAAGTATACGAAATCAAAGATCCTGAAAAAATAGGACTACCTTGTCCGAACATTAGTTCGAAGTATATTTTTGCCCTCAATGAAGATTTTTTCGCCTATCCCAATAATTACAATTATTACGTTTCGTATTATACCGATACGTTCCAACACGGAGGAATTTCGATGGAAGAAATGATGATTCCGTTTATCACAATGGAAGCGAAAAAATAATCGCTTTAACATTTATATAAAATAAAATGAGTATCCGTTATACTACCTAATCGCTCTGTCATCCTGAACTTGATTCAGGATCTCTTAATGAATTGCTGATTATCAATAGATTGCGGGTCAAGCCCGCAATGACAAATTAGGTTTTTAATTTGTTAGG
>JAVBKZ010000032.1:0-5134 GCA_031553755.1 Bacteroidales bacterium
TCTTAACGGGTGGAAAATTCCTAATTTTGACTAAAAAATAAAGACAAAAAGGCTTGTCTTTTAGTCTTTGTTCTATAAATCTTTATTCGCATGAATAAAAATTTTCATCTCCTTATAAAGACACGAAGCATATCCTTATAAAGACACGAAGCATATCCTTATAAAGACCTGTTCCTGAACATTGCCGGGTATCTTATCCCTTGCCGTCAGTTTAGAAGGCAATTAATTTGTGACTTAACCCTAACAGAGTTCTGAACTCTGTTAGAGTTAACTGTTTTAAATTTACAATAGAGAACAATATGACTCATTTATTGCCTTATTCGAAATTTTCAATCAGTTTCTTCGTTTCTATTTTTTTAATTTGAAATTGCAAGAAATCCATAAGCCTAAAAAAGTTATCATACCGTTAATTATTAATAATTCATATCCACATTTATAACCTGTATGCTTAAATAAGGCATTGTCGATTAGATAAGATAAACAAGGAGACAATATGCAAATATATGGAGTTGACGCGTCATTTGGTTTTTTCTTCGTGAATAATCCGAAGGAGAATAATCCGAGTAAAGGTCCATAAGTATATGAAACAATGGTATAAATAGTATCAATCGCGCTTTTGTTGTTGATTAACTTAAACACTAATATGGCAAAAATAAAAACGATTGATATGACAAGATGGGTTTTCAACCTGATTTTTTTTGCTTTTTCAGAAGGGTATTTTTTTATATTTAATATATCAATACAAAAGGAAGTAGTCAAAGAAGTCAATGCCGAATCGGCGCTTGAAAAGGCGGCTGCCATCAATCCTATTATAAAAAAAACAAGAACAGGGCTGCCTAACATTCCGGAAGCGGCGAACATTGGTAAAATTTCATCGGATTGGGTCGGAAGCTTTATGTTATTTTTTTGAGCAAAAATTAATAATAATATACCTAACGAAAGGAATAAAAAATTGATTGGAATAAAAGTCCACGCATAGCTATATATATTTTTTTTCGCTTCTTTCAGGTTTTTGCAAGAGATGTTTTTTTGCATTACATCTTGGTCTAATCCGGTCATCGCGATCGCGACAAATATTCCACTTAAGAATTGTTTGTAAAAATTCTGTGGACTTTTGATGTTAAAGTCAAAAATCCTGAAATGTTCGTCGGAAGTCAAAGCGGAAATAGTTTCTTTGAGATTGAAATTAAGTTTATCAATTACTTGCCATATAATCAAGGTTAACGCAATTAATAAAAAAATAGTTTGCAACATATCTGTCCATACAATAGTACGGAGTCCACTTTTGAAAGTATACAAATATATTAATCCGACAATAATCGTAACTGTAACATAAAAAGGGAAGTTCCAGTTGTCAAATAAGTAATGTTGCATAATTAAAACTACAACATATAAACGGGCTGCGGCTCCCAGGATTTTAGAAAATGAAAAAATCAAAGCTCCGGTTTTATAAGATATGTTGCCGAATCGTCCTTGCAAATAGGTGTAAATGGAAGTCAAATTTAGTTTGTAGTAAAGAGGTAATAAAACTTGGGCGATAACAATGTATCCGAATAAAAAACCGAATGTCATTTGAATATATGTCATATCTATTGAACGAACCCAACCCGGAACGGAAATAAAAGTGACTCCTGAAATAGATGTACTTATCATGCCAATGGCGACTACATACCAGGGAGATTGTCGATTTCCTATGAAAAAGGTGTCGTTATTGTTGTATTTTTTTCCTATGAAAATAGAAATAACCAGTAAGGAAAAAAAGTAAATGACAATGATAGAAGAGATTAATAAAACATTCATTTTACGCTCTAAATATTTAATAAATTTTTAAAAACAAAAAATTTGTTAAATATTTTTTTTGTTTTTACCTTTGCAAAAATACGCTATAAAATAGTTTTACACACTATAACATTGTACAAATTTACTTTTGATGTTTTTTCACATCTACACACTATGTGCAATAACTAATATGTTTTTAATTTAATAAATAAAGGGATTTTTTCTTATGACGACACACAATTTATTGTTTCCTCCTAATCCGAGGGAGGACAGGTTTTCTATCCTTATTTTAGTTGGTAGAATTTTATTAGGGCTATCATTTTTTAGTCATGGTTATTTCAAGGTAATGCATTACAATGCAATGGTTACGGAATTCCCTAATCCATTGGGAATAGGAAGTGAAGCTTCTATGATTTTGGTTATTTTCGCGGAATTAGTTTGCAGTTTTGGATTTATTTTTGGTTGTTTGTTCCGCTTGTCTCTCATCCCAATGATTTTTACCATGATGATCGCTTTTTTTATAGTACAAGCAGGAGATCCTTTTGAGAAAAAAGAATTGGCATTTGTTTACTTAGTCGTTTTCATTTTAAATTACGTTTCAGGCCCCGGGAAATATTCGATTGACGGAATTTTCAGGTCAAAATAAGACAACTTTTCATTTGTTTATTTGTTTTAATTAATATGCTGTTTATTGGATAATTAAAATAAATCGACATGGATAGTTTAGTTTCAAAATTAGAAAGAGAGGTTGGTTTGACTTCCGAACAAGCGAGAAAAACTGTAGATTGTGTTAAGAATTACTTGTCAGAAAATGATTTGACTCCCGATTGGGAAGAATTTTTTGAACGTAAATTTGAAAAAATTGCCGACAAAACAAAAAACACTTATAATCAAGTGGTTGACAAAACGCAAACCTTAGGAGGCAAAATTCATGACTTAGCAGATAAAGCGGGAGATGTTTTCGAAGATTTATCGGATAAGACCGCTAAAAAAGTTAAAGATTTGCGCAATAAGGCGGCTGATTTTATTTCTGATAAGGATTAATCATTTCCTACCGGAATAACTGTTTTTTCATCTGATAAAATTGTATTAGGGAATATTTCTTTGGCTTCAAGCAAGAGTTTTTCTGTGGAAGGGTATCGCGCGGAGAAATGTCCGAGTAAAAGTTTTTTTACACCTGCTTTTTGAGCTATTGTGGCAGCTTGGCGAGCCGTAGAATGTTTGGTTTGCCGGGCACGCATCGCGTCGCATTCACAAAATGTAGCTTCGTGATAAAGCAAATCGATTCCTTCTATAATTGGAATTATTTTTTCGTAATACATCGTATCAGAACAATAAGCGTATTTTTTCGGTGTTTCGGCAGGAAATGTAAGCTTATAATTTGGAACAATTTCACCGGTTTCAGTTATGAAATCGGCACCATTTTTTATTTCATTCATTTGTTTGACAGGTACTTGGTAAAAATCTACCATATCTCTGATGATATGTGGTTGTTTGGCTGATTCTTCAAACAAAAAACCGCATGTTGGTATTTTATGTTTCAACGGAATTGAATATACTTTCAATGTTTTATCTTCAAATATCAATTCGTTTTTTAGCGGGTCGATTGAGTTGAATTTGACATTGTATAACATTCCTGAACAAAAATAATCCAATACGGGACGAAATATTTTTTCGGCATCAGGTTGGGCGTGGATAACCAATTCACCCGATTTTCCTAATAAGTTCAAAGTTGATAATAATCCGAAAATGCCAAAACAATGGTCCCCATGTAAATGTGACAAAAAAATATGATTCAACCGGCTAAAATTCAATCCCATATTTCGAAATTGAATTTGCGCGCCTTCTCCGCAATCTACCATATATAATTTATCCCGCAGGTTAACTACTTGCGAGCAATTGAAACGTTTTGTCGTTGGCAGAGCCGATCCGCAACCTAATATATTAATTTCGAATTTTTCCATTTTTCAGGGAATATCAATCAGTTTGTGCATCTGCACGCTTAATCTCCATTCAGGATGATCTTTGATTTGTTCTACACAATAAAGGATATTTTTTTTTGTAATTTCATTTTCTTTACAGAATATAGGACTCAAGAAGTAATTACCGGCAATAGGAAGTTTGTGAATAGATGGAATTTTATCACCTTTTTTTACCGGCAAACGAATTTCATTTACTTGTGGATTTATTTGTTTAATATATTCATAATTATCCCCTTTAGGACTGCAGGCGGTATAATCTAACAAAGAGGAGAAAGGTTTCAATCCATTACTTTCAATGGCTTGTTTATATCCTTTTTCTTTGAAAAAAAATAATATCTCATCAGTCAATTGTAAAGTAGGTTCTCCTCCTGTCCAAATAATCCACCGGCATGGAAATGAAGAAACGGTGGATATTATTTCATCCAAAGTCATTGCTTTTTTTGATTCAAAGTCGGTATCGCAAAAATCACAGTTTAAATTACAGAAAGCAAGCCTTATAAAAATCGAAGCTTCTCCTACGCGTCCTCCTTCTCCTTGTAACGAATAAAAAATTTCGTTTATTTCAAGGTTCATAAATGGCACTTGTTTTTGGAGTTTCACTCACTTCAATAGCGTATAATTCAGGAAGTTTTTCTATAAAAATATCGTATAAATAACGTGCGATATTTTCGGCTGTAGGATGATAGGGAATGATTTCGTTTAGGTGCCTGTGGTCTAACTTTTCATCAATGTATTCTTTCACAAATTCCAAATCCCGATAGTCTTTCACAAAGCCAAATTCATTCAGCGTTTCTGTTTTTAAATGAATTGTAATTATGTAGTTGTGTCCATGCATTCTGGCGCATGGATGTTCTTGTGGTAATTTGTCCAATATATGAGATGCTGAAAATGAAAATTGCTTACTAATCTTATACATACCTTATTTCTTTCATCCAATGTTTATTCGCAAAGGTACATGAAATTTTTTACTTCTAAATTATTTACCTCAGAGTACGAAGACTAATTGTTATTTCAATAATTCTATTTGTTCTGAGGTTAAGCCGGTAATTTCCGCAATCATTTCCACTGAAAGTCCTTTCTTCAAACAGTTTTTAGCGATTAGTTCCTTTTGTTCCTCTTTCCCCTCTTCTTTTCCTTCCTCTTTCGCATAGTCAACAGCATCACGGACGTCCTGATATTCCAATATACTTTTTCTGTAAGTTTCCATTTCTGCTTTTGTTAATTGTTTGATCTCTGCCGCCTTAAAAAGCTTTTCAAATATTCGACCCTGAACTTCCAACGGACGATTATTCAATTGATATAGGTTCTTTATTGAAAACAACCAGCGGTCAACGTTTGTTCCCAATTCGTAAACCGTTTTTTGAAATTTAGGG
>JAVBKZ010000016.1:0-11100 GCA_031553755.1 Bacteroidales bacterium
ACACACAACAATTAAAAAATTAAACAACATGAACGCAACAATTAACAACAACAGCAACAACGAAAATCAAAAAAGAATCAACGGACAAATCAAAGTTTTCGCTTTTATGTCTTTACTTATCGGTTACGCGGTAGTTTCTCATTTCATGGGTAATTTGGTTACGATCCTACAATAAGAAGATATTTATAGATATTGGTTGATAATAAGATATTCATTGTTTTTAAGATATTTAGAGGATACTAAAATTCTCAACTTTCCACTCTCAATTCTCCATTTACAAAGTTCATAGTTTAATAAAATAGTGTGTTTCCCCGAAGAGTTGTTGCTTCGGGGATTTTTTATGTAGATTTATTCAGTTACGCATTTTATACGGTTATCTCCTAAAATATATTTATCTCCGGTTTCTGTGCAAAAAGCTATATTTTCGTGATTGAAAGTGAGTTTATACCCGGCTTTACTGACCCAACCTGTTTGACGAGCCGGATTACCGACCATCAAAGCATAATCCAGAACATTTTTTGTGACGACTGCTCCAGCTCCAATCATCGCGTATTCTCCTATCGTACATCCGCAGATAATTGTCGCGTTGGCTCCGATACTTGCTCCTTTTTTTACTACTGTTTTCCTGAATTCTTCTTTTCTGGAAATAAAACTTCGTGGATTGATTACGTTGGTAAATACACAAGACGGACCTAAAAATACATCATCTTCACACAATACTCCGGTATAAACGGATACGTTATTTTGTATTTTTACCCGATTCCCAATTACAACTTTGGGAGAAACAACTACGTTTTGTCCGATATTACAATCTTCCCCTATTATCGAATCATGCATAATATGAGAAAAATGCCAGATTTTTGTTCCTTTTCCTATTTGGCAACTATCATCTATGATAGTCGATTCGTGTGCGTGAAAATCTGTTTTATTCATGAATAAAAACATTTAATCGTTTCAATAATATAATCTTGTTGTACAATATTTAATTCGGTATGCATTGGTAAAGATAAAACTTCGCCGCAAAGTTTTTCGGAGCAACTTAAATCGCCTTTTTTCAATATTAAATTTTGATATGCTTTTTGTTTGTGCAACGGTATCGGATAATAAATCATCGAAGGAATATTATTTTTCGACAAAAATTGTTTTAATTCATCCCGTTTCCCTTCTTTTACCCGAATTGTATATTGATTGTAGGTATGAGTAGAAAATGGGCTATTTTTCGGTAAAACAATAAGTCCGGAAAGAGATTCTAAATGTTTTGAATAATATCCGGCAGCTTGCTGACGTGATTGAATATAAACATCTAAATATTTAATTTTTACATTTAAAATAGCAGCTTGCAAACTATCCAAACGAGAATTACAACCTATTATATCATGGAAATATCTTTGTTCTTGCCCGTGCGAAGCAATCATTTTCAAACGGTCCGCAAGTATTTTATCATTCGTACAAACAGCGCCGCCATCACCGAATCCTCCCAGGTTTTTAGTTGGAAAAAACGAAAATGTGCCGATATTTCCAATATTTCCGGCCTTACGTTTACTTCCGTCTGAAAAAGAATAAACAGCGCCAAGACTTTGCGCGTTATCTTCAATAACCGCGATATTTTTCTCCTCGCAAATATTCATAACCGGTTCCATCCCACACGATTCTCCGAATAGATGAACCGGAATTACGGCTTTCGTTTTATTAGTTATGGCTTCCCTTAATTTTTCAACATCGATATTGAATGTATTTTCATCTACGTCAACAGCGACAGGAATAAGTTTAAGCAACGCGATCATTTCTGCCGCGGCGATATAATTAAATGCCGGAACAATCACTTCATCTCCGGGTTCAAAGTCCAATGCCATCAGGGCGATTTGCAAAGCGTCGGTTCCATTGGCGCAAGGAATCACATACTTACTTTCAAGATATGAAGCCAAAGTATCGGTAAAATCAGCGACCTCTTTTCCGTTAATGTATTGTCCTGAATGAATAACCTGTAAAACGGCTTCATCAATTTCTTCTTTTATATGGAAATATTGTGTTGTTAAATCTATTTGTTGAATTTTCATTATTAAGAATTTTTACTACAAAAATAACGGAATAAAATTAGAAACATTATCTTTGGACTCGAAAAACAATATTCATCAAAACTGTTGGCAAATGAAATTAAAAAGATCAACAACAATACCTCTGATTTTATTGGTATACCTTATAGGTATGGCTATTTATGCTTTCCCGGGGCGTAATCCTGAAATAACTTACTGGCAATATGGAATAACAATTTCAGTAACATTGGTTTGTATTATCATTTTAAGTTTTTTAATGAAAAAACGGGATAAAAACCGAAAAAAATAAAGAAATCATCTTGATTTCTTAGAAAAACATAAATTCAAACACAGAGTCGCACGGCGTAATTATTTACAAAATAGATTCTGACATCAAATGATTGGATACTTCAGATTATTCAAAAAAATCTTTACATTTGCTCTCGTTATTAATCAAGCCATTTTTAATCATTAAAACCATCTATTTTTATGGAAGAGTTAATTTTAGGAGAAGGGAAATACCTGAATCCCCTCACAGATTACGGATTTAAACGAATCTTCGGATCGGAAACTTACAAAGAGTTGTTAATTGATTTCTTGAACGAATTGATTCATGACCAGGGCAAAATCATCAACTTGAGTTATCTGACAACAGAACAATTAGGAAACAAGGAAACCGACCGGAAAGCAGTTTTCGATATTTATTGCAAAACCGATTGTGACAGGTATTTTATCGTTGAGTTGCAGAAAGTACGGCAAGCGCATTTCAAGGAAAGGAGTATCTACTATTCCACATTCCCAATCCAATCGCAAGCAAAGAAAGGAAAATGGAATTTTCAATTGAGTGCTGTTTATACGATATCCATTGTGGATTTTATCTTGTTTGATAAAAATGAAAATTATTTCCACGATGTAATGCTGATAGAAAAACAAACGGGCGAAGTATTTTATGACAAATTGGTTTACAAATATTTGGAGTTACCCAATTTCACAAAAAATATAGACGAACTCACAACAAATTTCGACCGTTGGGTGTATTTATTGAAGAAGTTGCCCTCGTTCGAGAACCGTCCGGCGGAGTTGCAAGGCAGGATTTTCGACACGTTGTTCCGGGCAGCCGAAATTTCACAATTAACGACAAAAGAGATGGAAGAATACAAGAAAAGTATAACAGAATATGCCGATGTCCAGGACGCTATACTTTATTATGAGCAAAAAGGTCGTGAAGAGGGTGTCGAGCAAGAAAAAATACAAATTGCTCAAAATTGCCTAAAGGAAGGCCTTTCTATTGAAATAATATCTAAACTGACGGGGTTGACTTTGGAACAAATCGAATCATTAAAAAATCACCCTTAACCTATTTTACCAAAACAATTGTATTTAATTTTAGATTCTTAAAATTCTATCTGGGAATAATTTGAGTTGTTTTCAGTCCGAATAGACTGAAGGTTAGCTTCTTTGTATGTAAACGCTAAATCTTGTGAATCAGTATAAAAAAATAACAAACTAATTAATGGAAAATCATTTTTTTGAAATAGAAATGAAAGTGCGCGATTACGAATGCGACTCTCAAGGTATCGTAAATAATGCCAATTATCTGCACTATTTGGAACATGCAAGACATGAATTTTTAGAAAGTTGTGGTGTTTCTTTTCTCGAACTTCAAAAACTACATATTGATCCGGTTGTGGTGAAAATTGATATTCAATATAAAAATTCATTAACAGGAAGAGATATCTTTACTTCCCGTTTATATCCTAAAAGAGAAGGTGTTAAAATCGTTTTTTATCATGAAATCTACAGGAAATTCGATAGGAAACTCTGTTGTAAAGCTAAAGTAGAAGTCGCCGTTATTGAAAATGGGAAACTCACAAGAGGCGATTTTTTTGATAAAATGTTATCTCTTGATTCCTAATTGACTGATGTCGAACATTGTTTCTTAATTCCCAATTTGTCATTTTTAACTATGCCAACCTCAGACTTAACATACCAAATCGGATTAACTTTAGTAAAAGGAATCGGAAATATTACAGCCAAACAACTTCTTGAACACTTGGGAAGCGCGGAAAATATTTTCAAAGAAAAGAAACGGATACTGGAACGTATTCCGGGAATCACATCACGTATCACAGACGAAATTGCCAATCCGGAAGTGTTGAAGAAGGCCGAAAAAGAAATTACATTTATTGAGAGAAATAAAATTGAAGCCATATTTATTGCCCATGAAAATTATCCTCAAAGGCTAAAAGATTGCGTTGATTCTCCCATAATACTTTATTTTAAAGGAAATTGCAACCTGAACGCGAGTAAAATTATCAGTATTGTCGGCACTCGGTATGCCACAAATTACGGAAGAGAAAAAACCGCGGAGATCATTCGAAATATTGCTCATATTTATCCCGATATATTGATTGTAAGCGGATTAGCTTATGGAATTGATATTGCCGCGCATAAATCGGCATTGCAAAATAATTTGTCGACAATAGGTGTTTTGGCGCATGGATTAGACCGCGTTTATCCGCATCAACACAGAAATACGGCAATCGAAATGCTTGAAAATGGCGGATTATTGACCGATTTTATGAGTGAAACAAATCCCGACAAACAAAATTTTGTAAAACGCAACCGGATAGTTGCCGGACTTGCCGATTGTGTTGTGGTTGTCGAATCGGCAAGTAAAGGAGGTGCGCTAATCACGGCTAACATTGCAAGCGCTTATAACCGTGATGTTTTTGCTATCCCTGGAAAAACAACCGATTTATATTCACAGGGATGCAATAAACTGATTAAAGACAAAAAGGCCGCGTTAATCGAAACTTCCGAAGATATTTTACAAGAAATGTGTTGGTGCAAATCAGAGGCGAAAAAGCCGCGAATAATTCAACAAACACTCGCATTAGATTTATTGGAAGAAGAACAATCCGTTTGGGAGATACTGTCGAAAACAGAAAATATGCACCTCAATATCCTTGCGATTGAACTGAATATGCCTGTTAGCAAACTATCAGTCATTCTTTTTGAGATGGAAATGAAAGGATTTATCCGTTGTTTGCCGGGAGGAATGTACCGTCTGCACTAAATTTATTTTCGGAAAAGTTCAGTATATTTGTATATAAATATTAAAAAAAGTGAAAAAAATACAAAACTATTCCGACGAAAGTTTGTTGAAATTATATATCGATACAGAGCGAACTGATTATTTCGCGGAACTTTATGGTCGTTATATTTCTTTATTATTTGCCGTTTGTTTAAGAAAATTACAAAATAGGGATGAGGCTGTAGATGTGATTTGTGAATTATTCGAATTACTTCTTTCTGATATTTCAAGGTATGAAATTCAAGATTTCCGGATATGGATATATTGTGTAACGGAAAATTATTGTTGTCAAATATTGAAAAAAGAGAAACGCCAGATTATCCCATGTGTTGATTCGGAATTATCGGAAGTAAAAGAATCGGATGAAGATTTACTTCTTATTGAAAATAAATATGACAACGAAATATCTTTATTGAAAAAGAAAATCATTTACAAATCCAATTTCAACCGGAAGCAAATTCGTAAAATACCTTGGAAATCATGGATTCTTGCTGCCGGTATTTTATGGATTTTATCTTTAATAGGATATTGTACTGAAAAAAATATTTATCAACCATGAAATGGATAGGGAGAAGAGGAAGTGGCAATATAATAGACTTGCGTGGATTAGGAAGTAAACAAATCTTCGCGGGAGGAGGTGTTACCGGTTTAATAACCTTATTCATCGTTTGGATTACAGGAGGCAATCCTTTACAATTAATCGGACTGTGGATCGTAGAGGATAAAATCATAGAACAAGTTGTAAAACACAAAACGGAAGCGAAACAAGATTCTTTGGCTCAGTTTGTTTCTGTTGTTTTAGCTGATACAGAAGACGTTTGGACTAAAATTTTCGAACAAAACGGAAAATCATATAAAAAACCCTCATTAGTTCTTTTCCAAGATGTAGTATCTTCAGAATGTGGAACAGCGACCCGGGCTTTCGGACCATTTTATTGCTCTGCCGACCAAAAAGTATACATTGATTTGCTTTATTACGAAGATCTCAAAGACAAATTTGGAGTGGAAGGAGATTTTGCGTTTGCATATACTATTGCCCACGAAATCGGCCACCACGTTCAAAATTTACTTGGTACAATAGACAAAGTAAATGATTTAAAAGATTGTCTCAACGAAAAAGAAATAAATAATTTGTCTGTCAGGTTGGAGTTGCAAGCCGATTTTTATGCCGGTGTTTGGGCTAAACATGCGGAAATGATGTTCAATACGTTAGAAGATGGTGATATTTATGAAGCTTTAAGAGCTACAATCGCCATTGGCGATGACAAGATACAAAGAAAAACGCAAGGATATATTGTGCCGGATTTGTTCACTCACGGCACATCCGAACAGCGAAATCGCTGGTTTAGAAAAGGATATGAGTCCGGAAACATGAATGAAGGAGATACATTTTCGGCCAATCCTTTATAAAGAATTTTTAACCGCTTACCCTTTTCGAATTTTTATTGATAAAATCTTTCCAACTCGTATATTTCGAATCCATCGAAGGATTATTACTTTGGAAAAAATGACAAAGAGCCGCGGCTAATCCGTCTGTCGCGTCTAATTGCGGTAACATAGACTCTTCCGGAATCTTCAAATATCGTTTGAGCATATCCGCGACTTGTTCTTTCGCCGCTTTTCCATTACCAGTAATAGACATTTTTATTTTCAACGGAGCATATTCGAAAATCGGAATATCCCTATTCAAAGCTGCCGCCATAGCTACACCTTGCGCCCTGCCTAATTTAAGCATACTTTGAACATTTTTTCCGAAAAAAGGCGCTTCAATCGCCAGTTCGTCCGGAAGAAATTCATCAATCAACCCTGTCACTCTTTCATAAATCCGGCGTAATTTAAGATAATGGTCATCGTATTTACTCAAATCCAATACACCCATTGCTATCAAAGAAGGCTTATTGTCAGTTACTTGCAATATTCCATATCCCATTATAGTAGTTCCGGGATCAATTCCCAGAATAATTTTCTCTTTAATTGTCTTAATCACTCCACAACCTCCATCAATGTAGGAAATCCTACTACTTTATTTTTAAAAATCTTTATCAGTTCTTCATTCAATTTCACACCTTGTTCCAAATGCCAATGATGCAACAATCCGCTGTTTTCAACTTCCCATTGCAATGAATAAGAAACGCCTTCCTCTCTGTGACTTAGTATTTTACAAATACGAGGAAATTTCAACGAACCGTTTTTGTTGATTTCGGGTATATAATATTCTTTTATCCAGATTAAAAAATTATTGTGAATTTCCTCTTCGGCATGAAAAGTCGTGTTATAAATAAGCATACTTTTTATTATTATTTTTTGCAAACATAGCGAATATTCCAGAATAATGCATTATTTTTGCACCACTAAAATGATAAGAAATGGGGGTTTAGCTCATCTGGCTAGAGCGCGACACTGGCAGTGTCGAGGTGACCGGTTCGAGTCCGGTAATCTCCACAAAAACAGGCAAATCAAATAAAAAAGTTGATTTGCCTGTTTTTCATTTTAACTATATAAGTTTAGATTTCCCGCAAATATCCTTTAAATATTAGCCAAGTTTGCTACTAATTCATCCAAAGCCGCTGTCAAACCATCAATATCTTTTCCTCCGGCTGTTGCAAAATGAGGTTGTCCACCACCACCTCCTTGAATTTTTTTAGCGGCTTCACGAACAATTTGTCCGGCATTCATGCCTTGTGCGACTAAATCATCGCTAATCATTACGGTTAATAATGGTTTACCTTCACTCGCTGTTCCTGCTACAAAATACATTTTTTGAGAAAATTCTCCGCGCAATTGGAATGCAAGGTCTTTGATTGCTTCCGCAGGAAAAAATCCTCGAACGACAAAAACGGTAATTCCATTGATTTCTCTTTTATTTTCAATGACCGATTTTTTCAATGCCATTGTTTTTTCTTTCACAAATTCTTCCGCTTGTTTTTTCAAATCAGCATTTTCGTCAAAGAATTTTTGTAATGCCTGCAACAGATTTGGAGTATTGTTGAACATGCCGCGCACGTCGCGAATTAAGTCCTGTTGAGCGTAGAAAAATTTCTCGCAATTTTCGGCCGTAATGGCTTCAATCCGGCGAACTCCGGCAGCTATGGAACTTTCGCCAACAATGCGGAAACTTCCGATGCAGCCTGTTGCTGAAATATGTGTCCCTCCGCAAAGTTCAATCGAAGAACCGAAACGAACCACGCGGACATCTTCTCCATATTTTTCTCCGAATAAAGCCATCGCACCCATATCTTTTGCTTCTGCAATCGGCACGTGACGATGCTCGTCTATTGAAATATTTTCGCGAATTTTAGCATTTACCCGTTTTTCAACTTCGCGAATTTCCTCTTCTGTTACTTTTTGAAAATGAGAAAAGTCAAAGCGCAACGAATCGGGAGAAACATACGAACCTTTTTGTTCGACATGCGTTCCCAACACTTCGCGCAAGGCTTCGTGCAACAAGTGAGTTGCTGTATGATTGGATTCTGTCGCCCGGCGTTTTTCTATATTTACCTGAGCAATAAATGTTTCAGTTACATCTGAAGGTAATGTTTTTGTAAGGTGAACAGCCAAGTTATTTTCGCGTTTGGTGTCGAAGATTTCTATTTCAGGGCCTCTCCCTCCGCCCTCTCCCAAAAGAGAGGGAGCTTTCTCCCCTTGGGGGAGAATTGAAGTGGGGCTTAATTCTCCACAATCGCCAACTTGTCCTCCCATTTCTGCATAAAATGGGGTTTTATCTAAAACAATTTGATAGAATTCCTGATTTTTTTGTTTAACTTTCCGGTAGCGAAGAATTTGCGTTTCACATTCGGTTACATCATAACCTACAAATTCAGGTTCGCCTTCTCGAACAGTTACCCAGTCACCAGTTTCGATAGCGGCAGCATTGCGGGCGCGTTCTTTTTGTTTTTGCATTTCCGAATCGAATCCGGCTTTATCGACTTCCATGTTGTTTTCCCGCAAAATTAATTCCGTCAAATCGAGTGGAAATCCATACGTATCATATAAGGTAAAAGCATTTGCTCCATCAATAATATTTTTGCTTTTGGATTTTGCTTCTTCCATCGCTTTGTCCAATAATTTGATACCGGTTTCCAATGTACGTAGGAAAGAATCTTCTTCTTCTTTGATTACTTTTTCAACCAATGTTTGTTGTGCTTCCAATTCGGGATAAGCATCTCCCATTGAATCAATCAAAGCCGGAAGCAGTTTGTACATAAATGCTTGCTTTTGATTGAGGAAGGTATATCCATAACGAACGGCGCGGCGAAGAATGCGACGAATCACATAACCGGCTTTCGCGTTAGAAGGCAATTGTCCATCGGTAATAGAAAATGAAATCGTGCGGATATGGTCGGCAATCACACGCATCGCGATATCTTTTTTCGTGTCTTGCCCGTACGTATTGTTGGTAATTTTACCGATAGCTTGAATAATTGGTTGGAAAACGTCAGTATCATAATTCGAAGTTTTTCCTTGAATCGCCATACACAAACGTTCGAATCCCATTCCTGTGTCGATCACTTTGGCGGGAAGTCCTTCGAGCGAACCATCGGCTTTGCGATTGAATTGCATAAAAACCAGATTCCATATTTCAACTACTTGAGGATGGTCGTTATTTACCAAAGTAACTCCGGAAATTTTGGCTCTTTCCTCATCGGAGCGCAAATCGACATGGATTTCCGAACAAGGGCCACAAGGTCCTGTATCACCCATTTCCCAAAAATTATCTTTCTTATTTCCATTGATGATACGGTCTTTTGGGAGATATTGTTCCCAATATCCGGCAGCTTCATCATCGCGACTTAAACCTTCTTGTTGACTTCCTTCAAAGACAGTTACATACAAACGGTTTTTATCTAATTTCAATACTTCTGTCAAATATTCCCAAGCCCATTCAATGGCTTCTTTTTTGAAATAATCACCAAACGACCAATTGCCCAACATTTCGAACATCGTATGATGATAAGTGTCGTGTCCAACTTCTTCCAAATCGTTGTGTTTGCCGCTTACGCGAAGACATTTTTGAGAATCGGCTATCCGTGGATATTTAATAGGTGCATTTCCTAAAATGATATCTTTGAATTGGTTCATTCCAGCATTAGTAAACATCAGAGTTGGGTCTCCTTTTATTACCATTGGAGCAGAAGGAACTATTTTGTGATTCTTGGATTCGAAAAAATCTTTGTACGATTGACGGATTTGTTTAGCAGTCATTTTTTCAATTAATAATTAATAATTAAAAATTAGGAATTAATAGTCATGAGTAATAGGTTGTGTGTAGTAAGTTGTAAGTTCTTTTTTTCTTCTAACTTCCTCTGACTCCTTTTAACTTCATCTAACTCCCTTATATTACCAAAATGTTTGCAAAAATACGCCAAATAAATCACTTTTCCCAAAATGAAAAAAAAATAAAAATAAAGAATTATTTTCCGCCGATTACGCTGAATTGCGTAGATATTAAGTAACTGTTTAAATTTATAATCGTGAACAATACGAATATTTTTAACCCAGATAAGGCACATAGTGACTTTAAACAAAAAACAAAGACTAAAAGACTAAACTCTAACAGGGTTTAAAACCCTGTTAGAGAATTTAATTTTTCCTTTGCCGTCAGTTTAAATTGAAGGCAATAGAATGTTCTTTTTTGATTATTTATTTTGCAATAAGCACAAAACCAGATAATTATGTCGTTAAAAACGACCACCTTATACGACGGAGTTGACTTTGTTATTCACTCAACACAGTTTCGCAGGTGACGGCTATGCTTGTGTAGACAAACGATTTTACTATTTATTCTACTTTTTGAATAAATTATTATTTAGTACATGACAAAAAATAAATAACTGGACATTTTTGAATATATTGAAACCTATTATAATAAAAACAGAAGGCAGTCTTATTTGAACTTTCAAACGATGGATGAATTTTGGAAAATTTATGAAACTGATAATCATTTTATTAATCCTGCGGCTTAACTTTTTG
>JAVBKZ010000110.1:0-5219 GCA_031553755.1 Bacteroidales bacterium
ATCGCAGGAGTCATATCGAAGCATTCGATTGGTAATCAATGCTTTAAAGGTACGAATTCCTGCGGTTTTTTCCAAACAAAATTCAACTTATTTTCCTGGAAACCAACACTTTAATCATGTTTTGAACGAACTATTGTATATAAATCTAGTGGTACCTTTTATAAATATCCGGAAAAACAACATGGACGCATGTGCGGAGCCATAGGAGACATGTTAATGCCAGGGTATCCAATAATACCTAATATGTTTACTTGTTACTGTGATCCTAAAAGAGTTGAGACTCATATATATTACTATGCTTTTCTACAATATTTTTGGCAATTAAATTACATAACAGAAAAAAATTATGCTATACTGTATTCTAGTGGTGGAGAAAAAAATACATGGGAATTGCCTTTTATACCAATAGTTTGTTATGGAGATTTTGATGGAGACGGTATTTGTGATTTTACTAATGGAATAAATACATTTAGTTTTAACAATGCAATAACCTCCTCCGACTATCTTGTTAAGTCAATTACAGATAATGCGATAAACGAAAGTGTAAATGTCAATTACAGTTATGCATCCAACAAAACAATCCATACTCAAGGCTCGGGGGCAACATTTCCTTACAATGATTTTGCAGGTTCAATTCCTTTAGTTTCATCTGTAGAAACGCCCGATGGTATAGGAGGAAAAAATAAAACAGAATACTCTTATTCAGGACTGACTATGCACCGACAAGGAAGAGGTTTGCTAGGATTTAAGAATATAACATCTAAAAATGCAACTCAGGGTATTAAATCGACCACGCATTATAAAGAAACATCTTCGGTTCTTAAATCATGGTTGCCTTATCGCACTGATGTCGCTACGATAGATGGGAGCAAGATTTCTATTATAGGTAAAAAATACGCGTATAAATATCCTGTTTCAGGAAGAACCTTTGGGTATGATTATGTTGAATGCGATACCTTAAGAAATTATGTTGAAAATAAATGTTATTATACAAATAATATTTATGATCAGTATGGAAATATGACTTATTCAAACATTTATTACCCTGACAGTTACCGAATTTCTCAATCGATTAATAATACTTATGAAACCAAGGGTTCTTGGTGTCCATCAAAACTGAAAACAACAAATTATTCGTCTTTTGATTACACCAAAGCTATCAATTATGAGTATGATAATTTAGGAAACCTATTGAAAATTATAGAATATCCCGGTAAACCCAAAGCATTAACAACAACGTATGTGCCTAATATTTATGGATTACCTTCAAGTGTTGCTATATCAGCAACAGGGGAAACATCAAGAACAAAATCATTTTCGTATGATTCTAAATTCAGGTTTGTAACAGGAACACAAAATGGCTTGGGGCAATCCATCGAATTAAAACACGATGCATTCGGAAGGATTTTGAAGGAAAAGAATACGACTGCCGGAATAGAAAAGGAGATGGAATACGACCCGGCCGGCTGGTTGAAGAAAATAACGGATTATTCAGGTAACATCACTTCCTTTTACATGAAAAAAGCGGAAAGCAATGCGCCTCAACATGCCAAATACTATACGCTTGCGGAAACTCCCGGAGTTCCCTACTCAAAAATTTATTACGATTTGTTAGGCCGGGCCATAAAAACAGAAATGCAGGGCTTTGATTCCAAAATTTTCACAGAAAAAATATACAATGCCAAAGGCCTGTTGGAAAAAGAAAGCGACCCTTATAAATCAACTCCTGTCTCTTATACAAATTATGAATATGACAAATTCCGACGAATACAAAAAATACAAAACCAACAAAAAATAGTTACTTATAATCATGGAGGAGAAATCAGGATAACTTCGGGAGGAAAAGACCGTTGGGAAACAATTGATGATATGGGTTATTTAGAACAAGTAGAAGACGATAACGGACAAGTTATAAGCTATACCTACGATGGATTGGGACAACTTAAAACGGTTATCCACAATTCAAAAACATTAGTTTCTATTAATTATGATGAATATGGACGACAGAAAACATTGACCGATATTGATGCGGGAACCATCACTTACGATTATAATGCCTTTGGCGAATTAGTGAAACAAACCGACGCCAAGGGGAATACATTTACCTCAAAATACGATAATTTAGGAAGGATTACCGAGCAATACACTGCTTCGCAGGGAACAACTTACTATAATTATTATACCGATATCAACAATGCTTATCATGGTTTATTAAAATCTGTTTCAGGACCTGATAACATGCAACAAAAATATGAATATGATAAATTCGGACGAATTGTCACTTATACGGATGTTGTTATGGGAGAAGAATTTAAAACCAAATATGGTTATGATTCTTATGGAAATGTCATTCTCAATGCCTATCCTTCAGGCTTTACCGTTGAAAACCGGTATAATAAGGCCGGTTACTTGTATAATATTCTCAATGTCGCTGATGCTAAATCTATTTGGAAATTACAGGAAACAGATGCTAATGGCTCTATAAGAAAAGTCTTGAACGGAAATGGATTACAAACCGAATACAATTACGACAGCTATAGTGAGCTTACCGAAATAAAAACGGGTAATATACAGCACCTGACGTACAAAATTGACCCCGTTTCGCACAGTCTAATCAGCGAACGAAAAGATATGAAAAAGAGTATGACCGAAAATTTCCAATACGACAACCTGAATCGTTTATATTCAATCAAATTGAATAATGGAGCGGAAAAACTGACAAGATATGAAGACAATGGAAATATCAGTTATAAGTACGATGCAGGCTCTTATTTCTACAACCCTCAAAAAATCCACGCTGTAAATTCTATACAAGGTAATTCTATCAACCTTTCCGGTCAGGAAATTACATATAATGCACAAAATAAAACATCGAGTATCTCGCAAGGTAATATATCCTACGATTTTAAGTATGGAGCAGATGGGCAACGCCGGAAAATGTACCGTAAATTATCAGGAAACACATCACTCGAACGGACTTATTCCCTCAATTACGAACGCGACCGGATAAGTTCCGGAACAAAAGAAACATTTTACATTCCAACACCAAGCGGACTTTCTGCCGTATTTATAAAAGAAAATGGAAATGCAGGCAATATGTATTACCTTTGTTCCGACCATTTGGGTAGTATAACGGCCATAAGCGATGCTAACGGACAAGTGAAAGAATCTTTTTCTTACGATAGTTGGGGGCGCCGTCGCAATGCCGGAAATTGGAATGATTACAATGTTGCTACCTCAAATTCACTGCTTAGCAGAGGCTATACAGGTCACGAACATTTGGATGATGTAGGACTGATAAATATGAACGGCCGGATGTACGACCCGTTGTTGGGGCGTATGTTAGGTCCCGACAATTTAATTCCCGACCCATTTTCATTGCAGGGATATAACCGCTACAGTTATTGCCATAACAATCCGATGATGTTTATAGACCCTGATGGAGAAAATCCAGTGGCATGGGCTCTCGCGGGATTAATTTATATAGGTAAGCTATGGTCTGATGGTAAAAAAGCCAACGGTGGAGAATCAAATCCGGTTAAATGGGATTGGAAGCATGCAAATTATACAATTGGGTATAGTTCGCAAGGAAATACAGTTTATGGCGGAGTTGGTTGGAGTAACGATTATGGAGTCGCAGTTGGGTATGGTTTTAATAACAAACAATGGCAAGGAGGAGCGTTGGTACAAGGTGAACCGGTAATGGTGCCTTTTAGGCAAACTCAACTAAAGCCCAATGAAATTGAATGTGGACCCGGAATGGCATATAGTACAGCTTATGCAAAACAGTTTGCTGATGAATATTTTTGGAAAGGAATTATTAACAGAAATGAAATTTTTGCTGATGGTACTCTTCCCCCAACTGACATTCATGGATATTATTCTATTGTAGGTGATCATGTTTATGCTGGTTATGATGAAACATATGGAACTCATAAAAACGGCGTTATTTATTTATATAAAGGGGCTTTTACTTCTAAAGAAGAGTTGTATCTTAATTTTGGTCATGAATATTTGCATAAAGCGATTCGCAGTCAGTATCCAAATATAAATCCACATGTAGAACATGCTACTATTTACACATGGGAATACAATCAGGCTGCAAAATGGGGAGCCTCAATACAACAAGAAAGAACTTTGAAAAAATATAATGAGTATAAAAATTATTATAATCCTCAATATAATTATGAGCAATTTAATTTCAGAATAAAATCAAAAAGGCCATGGAAAAGATAAAACAAAAAAAGAAATTTAGTACGATTATTTTAGTTTTATGTATTTTTATGAGTTGTTCTCATAAAAAAGAAATTCATCATACTACTAATACCATAGATAGTTTATTGATTGATTATTATTCATCAAAGAATAATGCATACAAACAAAGTGATAACTATAATAAAAATCAAACAAATGTAAAAACAAAACATTGCGGAGTTTATAATTATGTCGACAGTTTAGTGATTAACAATAAAATTTTAATATTTAAAAACTTCGAAAAAGAAAAAATTATCATTCCAGATTCTTTTTTTATAGGTGAATCTTTGTATTTTCCTAATTTAGAGAGCTTTGATACGCGAGAAATGAAAATTCTCCTGAAAGGTAGAAAAGAATTTAATTTACCTTTACCCCCGGAATTACCTAAAAACATGTTGGAGTATTTATGCAAAAAAGGTATCATGGGAGATTTTTATGAAGACATAGAGTCAAAGCCCATGTCTGCATATTATTTGGGCAAATTTATTTGTAGTAATTTATTTGACACACGTCTATTATTTTTTGAAAGTACTTGGGATGAAAGGAAAGGTAGTCTGGACAAATTTTTACTTATCAATACAAAAAACAAGGCTGTAAAGTCAGTTATTGAAGTTGCTAGTTTTGTATCTGGTCGTGGAGAAGCGTTTAAGACTAAAACACGAACAAATAAAAAATATTTTTATATTCAAACTGAATTTTTGGCAAGTGATTGTATCAGAGAAGAATTACCAATAGAAGAAATGTCTGAAATCCCCAAAAATATAGAATTCTACACTCAATTCTATTTTGATGAAAACGGTTATGTAAAGTTTGTGGAGGAATAAAAATTATCCATTACAAGCAACCAAGGCACTCTTCGGGCTACAGAAACTAATTTTTGGGGTTATGTTAGAGACAATAGTTTTGGAGGTAATGTAGTTTATGAAACATTAGATCCTCTTTATGTTCTAATAACCGGTGCATTA
>JAVBKZ010000075.1:0-6595 GCA_031553755.1 Bacteroidales bacterium
CTGAACCTTAGTAGTCATAATGTGGAGTAAATTCTGATATATTTTCCTCTAAGATAATGATTATTAAGGTTCTATCCTAATAAATTCGCGACTATTTTACTGAATATCTGTAAGTTATTTATTTTTTGTCATGTACTAAGCACTTATATTTTAATTAATTTTTTACAAAATTCAGGAAAATAATAGAAAATATAAGGGAGTTAGAGGAAGTTGTTTCAATTACCGTCAGTTTCAACTGACAGGCAACAAGAAGGTATCTAAAAAAAGAAGGCCCCTCTTATTGTATAAAACAAAGGGGCCTTTTCTATTATAAAATAAAGATAAATTAAACTACTCCTTGAGCCATGATTGCTCTGGCTACTTTCATAAATCCGGCAACATTAGCACCTTTCACATAATTAACATATCCATCAACTTGTTTTCCGTATATAACGCATTGTTCGTGAATGTTATTCATGATTTGCTTTAATTTAGCATCCACCTCTTCTGCCGTCCATTGCAAGTGCATCGCGTTTTGAGTCATTTCTAATCCTGAAGTGGCTACACCTCCGGCGTTAACGGCTTTACCCGGACCAAATAATATTTTGTGTTCGAGGAAAAAATCTACAGCTTCTGCCGTACATCCCATATTTGAAATTTCCGCTACGCAAATGGTTCCATTTTCCGCAAGCATTTTAGCATCTTCAAGATTTAACTCATTTTGTATGGCGCATGGCAAAGCAATATCTGATTTTTGTTGCCACGGACGTTTTCCCGGGAAAAATTCGACTCCATATTTTTCGGCGTAAGGGGCTACAATATCTTCTCCCGAATTACGAAGTTCGAGCATATATTCTATTTTTTCTCCCGAAACTCCATTTGGATCGTAAACATAACCATCAGGACCCGAAATCGTAATTACTTTCGCTCCCAATTCTGTCGCTTTCAAGGCCGCGCCCCAAGCTACATTTCCAAATCCGGATATGGCAACTGTTTTTCCTTTTATATCTATATTTTTAGCTTTGAGCATCTGATCTACGAAATACAAACCCCCGAATCCGGTAGCTTCCGGACGGATCAATGATCCTCCATAGGCCAACCCTTTTCCGGTAAAAGTTCCGGTATTTTCGAGCGCTAATTTTTTATACATGCCATACAAATATCCGATTTCCCTTGCTCCAACACCGATATCACCGGCAGGAACATCTGTATCAGGACCTATATGACGCCAAAGTTCCAACATGAATGCTTGACAAAAACGCATCAATTCGGCATCTGATTTTCCTTTCGGGCTAAAATCAGAACCTCCTTTTCCTCCTCCCATCGGCAGAGTTGTCAACGCGTTTTTGAATGTTTGTTCGAATCCTAAGAATTTCAATCCGGAAAGATTAACTGACGCGTGAAATCTGATTCCTCCTTTGTATGGGCCGATAGCGTTATTAAACTGTACGCGATAACCTATATTTACTTGTACTTTTCCTTTATCGTCTACCCAGGGGATTTTGAACGTAAATACCCTGTCAGGTTCAACTAAACGTTCGATAATACTCTGTTTTTCGAATTCTGGATGTTGGTTATAGACATCTTCGATAGAGAGAAGGACTTCTTTTACGGCCTGTAGAAATTCGTGCTCGCCGGGATGTTTTGCCTCGAGAGCAGACAAGATTTGTTCTGTTTTCATGATAAAAATTAAATGATTAAAAATACCTTACTACAAACGTAAAGAATATTTTTCTACCATCAAAATAGTACTCTTGAGAATTTCATATTCTTTCTCAAATAAGTTTGAAAATATGCCTTTTTCGAGATTTTCCTCAATTTGTTTGGAAGTCCAAAGTTTCCCTCCTCCTGTTTCTTTTATCGTTTCTATTTTTTTTTCGTCAGGAATCTGGGATATATAAAGATATATTAAACGATTTGTGATTTCATTCTTGAATACATATCGAAACGCGAATTTAGTAGGTAATCCCTTAACACCTCCACGTTTTTCGATTAGATCGTCAATACCCATTTGTAATTTTTGTTCATATAAGGTGTATTCTTCAAACGGATAATCAACTTTTCCGGGATCTATCAGGTAATAATCAGGTCGTTCCCTTAAAAAAAACATTCCTTTATAAAGAAGGACAATCCTGATAACCGGATGCATATATTTATTTCCGGAAGAAAAACTGACAGTTTTGGCGATTTTACCGATTACGCTTCCTTTTTCATTGATAACAGGTAACCATTGTTCCGCGTTTATCCTTCTTTGAAGCATCAAGATCCGGATATATTCGAAAGCGATTACTAAAAAAATAAGAATTGGTAACGAATATAAATATATAATATCATTCAATTTATAATTATGATAATATGAGGGTAGTAATTTATAAATCAAGACGCACAAAAGATGACAGATAATAACATTAAGATAAATATGAAGTACATAATAATATTCATCTAAATATTGTGCTATTATTACATTTTTTTCTGTTTGTTTTGGCCCCTTGTTTAGCGCGAGTTTTTTAAATTTACCTTCCATCAATACAACCAATCCTGAATATATTACAAAGATGATTTCAAACACGATAGGTTGATAATAGACAGGTATGTTTTTTACGGATGTTAAGTAATAAAGAATGGCGTGTATGAATATGACCGCAGTCGATGTAATCAGCATATAAGGTTCTATTATCCTGAAAACCGCTTTTGATATAGCATATCCGAATAAGCAAGCCAAAATAGTTATTTCTAAAGCGATTGAATATGTGGTTAAATTCAATAAAAGAGACATCAATGGAATAATAAGTATTCCTAACGCGGAATTGAATATTTTATTGGGATCTATTTTCATTTTTTTCATTTTTCAAATTCAACTATCAAGTTGTTAAATATCGATTTATTAACAATCTCAAAATTCACAGTTTATTCTTTCTCTCCTTTTGGAATAAATTTGTATTTATAACATAGAATTTATTGAATTTGTTTCGCAACTATAACGTATCTTACTTATTTACAAAAATCTATGGAATGGTAGGATGATCGTACCAAAGGCGAACTTCTCACATGTTTGAATCCTTTTTGCGTGGCGATATTTCCGTATTCTTCGAATATATCAGGATGAATATATTCGGTAACAGGAATGTTCTTTTTCGAAGGTTGTAAATATTGTCCGATAGAAAGCAGATAACAACCGGAACCGATTAGGTCATCGAATAATTCTACGACTTCTGGTTGTGTTTCTCCTAATCCTAACATCAATCCGGATTTCGCTGAAATGCCCGATGATGAAATGTGTGTAAGGACAGACAAGCTTGTATCATATTTTGCTACACTGCGAATAACCGGAGTTAAGCGCCTGATGGTTTCCATGTTGTGGGAAATGATTTCAGGTTGTTCGGCAATTACCCAATCCAGAAAATTTTTATTCCCATTGAAATCAGGAATCAGAACTTCCATCGTAACCGAAGGATTATTTTTTTTTATTTCACGAATAGTTTTTGCCCAGTGCCGGGCGCCAAAATCGGGTAAATCATCTCTATCGACAGATGTCAGCACCACATGTTTGAGATTCATTTCTTTTACGGCAAGCGCGACACGTTCGGGTTCTTCCGGATCGACCGGATTGGGTTTTCCTGTTTGTGTATTGCAAAATTTACATGAACGGGTGCAGATATTTCCCGCGATCATAAATGTGGCAGTTCCTTTGTTCCAGCATTCTCCCATATTAGGGCATTTACCACTTTGGCAAATCGTATGCAACTTGTTTCCAAATACAACTTTTCCTGTGGCCGCAAACGAAGCGTTATTTCCGAGAGCGACTTTAAGCCATTCAGGTTTTCTCATAATATGAAAATTAGAGTTTAGATGTTAAACTGAGAATTTATTTATTTAGTTTTTCATCTAAAAATTTGGTCATTTTCTCAAATAAATGATATCTTGTCTTACTTCCAAGCAAACTGTGGTTTTTACCGGAATAAATTTGCATATCGAATTGTTTTCCCGCATCGACTAATGCTTCGGAATAATACAACGTATTTTGATAGTGGACATTATCGTCTGAAGTTCCATGTACCAATAGTAATTCTCCTTGCAGTTTGTTTACAAATTGCATCGGAGAAGAATTGGCGTAACCGGTAAAATTTTCGTTTGGAGTCCGCATATATCTTTCGGTATAAATCGTGTTGTATAATTTCCAATCCGTAACGGGAGCAACGGCGATTCCGGCTTTGAATATGTTTGTTTTACTCATACTCATTAAAACGTTATATCCACCATAACTCCATCCCCAGATGGCTATTTTATTTTTATCCACATACGGTAGAGACGCCAGGTAATTAGCTCCCGAAACCTGATCGTCAGACTCTAATTGTCCTAAATTCATATAAGTACATTTTTGGAACTCCGCGCCTCTGCCGCCGGTTCCTCTTCCATCTATACAAACTGCCAGATATCCGTTGGCAGACAGATAATATTCCCAATCGAAATAATATTCATCGAGTACAAGTTGGCTGCCCGGTCCGCTATATTGATACATGATTACAGGATATTTTTTCCCGGGAGAAAAATTAACAGGTTTAACCATCCATCCGTTTAATTCTATTCCTTGCGCGTTTTTAAAAGTAAAAAATTCTTTTGGGGAAAATTTAAGGCTGCCTAATTTTTCTTTCAACGCGATATTTTCTTCTAATACGGTAAGTTCTTTTACTTTCGCGCTTTCATTGATAGTAATGATAGCGGGAGTTGTTATATTTGAAAAACGGTTGACAAAATATTTAAAATTCGTACTGAAATTAGCTTTATTCACACCTTGTTTCTGTGACAATCTCACTTTATTTCCTTTAAAATCGGTTTTATAAACAGATCTTCTCAACGGACTTTCTTCTGCCGATTGGTAAAATACTGATTGAGAAACGGCGTCAATACCATAAAAAGTTGTAACATCCCATTTTCCCGAAGTCAGTTGTTTTTGAAGTAATCCTGTGGGAGAATATAAATAAATGTGAGTATAACCGTCCCGTTCACTTAAATAGATAAAATTTTCAGGAGTAAAAGTGATGTTTTTTATTAGTTCGGATTCGATGTAGTATTTACTTTCTTCTTTCAATATAAGTTTGGAAACAGTCGATTTAGGATTAGCATAATACATGCAGAAAAGATTTTGCGTGCGATTCAAAGTCATCACAGCCAATTGTTCGGGATTGGTTGTAAACTTTATCAACGGAATATATCCGTCCGCGTCTGCCGGAAGATTCATTTGTTTGATATCTTTCGTTTCTACATTGTAAGTATAACAACCTACAATAGAATTTTTTTGTCCCGCTTTGGGATATTTAAATGATTGAAAGCCGGGGTATAACGAACCATCGAATACTTGCATTTCGAAAGAGGGAACATGCGTTTCATCGAATTTAACAAAGGCGAGCATTTTGCTGTCTGGCGACCACGACATTAAGTTTGTAGTTGCGAATTCTTCTTCATATACCCAATCTGTCGCTCCGTTGATAATTTTCCCTTCAACTCCGTCTTTGGTTACTTGTGATTCTGTGTCATAATCGAATTTTTTCAACCAAATATTATTGTCTCTTACGAAAGCGCACATTCTCCCATCCGGAGAAAATGTCGGTATCATCAGTTTTCCGGGAGTGTCGGAAAACGGTTTGAGAAAATTTCTTCTCACATCGTAATCAAACAAATCAGCTTTCCATGAATGACGGTAAATATATTCTTTATTCGTCCAAATAACAATCCGGTATCCATTGGGACTGATGATATATCCCTCTATTGATTCTAATGATGTTTCTCTCGTTGCTTTTACGTCAAAAAGAGTTTCTACCTCTTTACCATCTTTATACGCGTATTTTATTATTTTAGTCCGGTCAAGATTCAACATTGAATAATGTTCTCCATCAGGAAGAGGTTGTATCTCCGGTATGTTTTTCGACATCATTCTCTTATCTGTTATATCTTTCAGGTCGAGAGGAGATGTTCCATTTTGTGAAACAGAAAACTGATAAAGGAAACACAACAGTAAAATAGTTATTGAATATTTCATACGCGCATAAATTTGTTAAAACTAAAAAATTAAACAGCGACTACAAAATTAATAAAATCTATAGATGTAGCAATACAGGAAAAATACCTATCTGTTAATTCAACTCCTGATTGGCATTATGAGAATAAAAATTTATAGACAAAGAAGATAGATTTAGACTAAAAGACAAGCTTTTTTGTCTTTATTTTTTTATCAAAATTAGGAATTTTCCACCCGTTAAGAAATTGTTTTTTTAAAACCTTAAAAATCAGTACTTTGAAAATCGCCCGTTAAGATCACTTTTTTCTAAATTTACCATTATGTCAAAAAAAATTACTATTATATTTGTCGCAACGAAAGGCATTTTACAATAACTCTAACAGAGTTCAAAATTCTGTTAGAGTTTAGCCCTAACCACATCGAAAATTCTTTGTTCAGAAAATAAATATATTGTTGAATCGTAACTACTCAGGTCTCATTCTCCAATAAAAAATCAATAAAATAAAATATTTAGGAGTTTTAAATACTAAATCTCCCGATTTTTCGTTTAGTATATATAAAACAAACGGTGTTTCTATTTTGACTTTACCAGTTACCTAC
>JAVBKZ010000059.1:0-51257 GCA_031553755.1 Bacteroidales bacterium
TATTTTACCTAACAAATTAAAAACCTAATTTGTCATTGCGGGCTTGACCCGCAATCTATTGATAATCAGCAATTCATTAAGAGATCCTGAATCAAGTTCAGGATGACAGAGCGATTAGGTAGTATAACGGATACTCATTTAATATTTATTACTTTTTTATAAAAACGGAAGTCTCGCTTCTTTCATTATCCGAAAGAGTAATAATGTAAGTTCCTTTTGCTAAACTTTGTACGGGAATAGGTTCTCCTTCTGAAATTAAAGTTCCTTTCTTTTGTAACTTTCCTGTAATATTGCAAATAAAATACTTAATAGAAGAAGATGTTTTTTCTACATCCGAAGAAATTACAAAAAGTTCATTTTCCACAGGATTTGGAAATACAGCGTATCTAGGATAACCTTTTTGAAAAACATTATGAGTTGGGGTTCCACTCTCCGAATCGTCATAAGTAACAGAAATAGACCATAATTTTTGAGGCGAGTTACCTTCTTCAACGATAGAATTATAAACGGTATAAATATCTTTGCCATTTTCCTTTGTCCATCCGTCACTACAAAAAGCAGGCGATTCCTCCCTCATAAATTCTGTTTTTTGTGATGTAATCTCCCTGTTATATCTATAAGGATGAATCTTTGAATGATTTAACCGAAGCGAGTCTACTACTTTTGTTCTTTCTCCATTTTCGGTAGTATAAGAATTCGCTTTCGTCCATGTATTCATTATTACAACATCCGCTTGGTCGACTAGAGCACGGGCATTAGAATATTTAATGATTTCCCTGCTATTGGGGATTAAAATTCCATCATTGTCATAATATTCAATTTCATAACCGGAATTTGATAAAATACCATTCGAATTTTGGAAATAATCATGTTTGACTGTTGTTGTGTTCGTTTTTGTTTTCATACACAACTGGTTATTATTTCCATCACAAGCATATATCACCTCATCTTTAAAAAAACCATGATAAATGTCCCACGACCTGTCAATGCCGGAATAGGTGTATTCTATTAACGAAGTTCGTTTTAATTGGTTATTCTCATCTATACACGATGAAATTATTTTATCAGGAAGAGGAACTTTTCCATTCGCGTTTTCTAATGAAAAATCGTATAAAGCATACGTATATTCAATTTTTTGAATCAGGTTCCAATTTTCCGAACCATTTGCTTTTTCATATATCGACAGATCTGAAATTCGACTTTTATCCCACCAAACAGGCTTATTCCAATTTGAGCCAATACCTGTTTCAACGACTATCGAAGTATATTGTTCATACGTTTTTTCTATTTTTCGATGAATCAGTTCGGTATCAGATTTCCAAATAAAAATTTCTTTTTTTATTTCCGGATGATTTTCTCCAATAGTTTCAAAATAAACCTTTTCCTCTTCATAAAAAGCATTCCATTCCGAATTTTTAAGAGAAAAATATATAGCCTTTTTAAAATTGAAATTTGAGTCGTATTCGTATGAATATTTGGTTTTTACATTATTATTTAATTCTTCAACACATGAAGATATTAATAACGGAAGATCGGAAAAACTTCCGGTTACAGGATTTATAAACGTATAATCGCTAATTTTTTTTAACTGTTCGCCCTTATTATTATGTATCACAATGTTATTCAACTGGTTTCCCAATTCATTTTTAACAGGAAGTTTTTTTACATAAACTTGAGCCTGCATTCCTAAAGGGAATGACAACAACACTGGTATGCAAAAAATAAGAAAAACCTTTTTCATGTTTTTTTAAGATAAAAAGTTGATCATAACAAATGTATGAATTAAACATACATACACAAAGTTACAAAACTACAAAATTTGCACCAAAAAATATAAGATGTTGATAACTTTTGTGAAATTTATTTTTCATATAAGAAAGAATTAGTGTAATTTTATCCGTTAAAATTCAAAATAAAAATACATAAAACTCGGATAACAAATCAATTATGTCATTCTCCCATTTGCACGTACACAGCCATTATTCGTTACTCGATGGAATGTCGGCCATACCTCAACTCGTAGAAAAAGCCATCAAGTGTGGTATGAGAAGTATAGCGCTTACAGATCATGGAAACATGTTTGGCATAAAAGAATTTATTGATTACGTAGCGAAAGTAAATAAGGGAAAAGCTCCGGAAGAAAAATTCAAACCCATTATAGGAGTTGAAGCGTATTGTGCCCGGCGTACCCGTTTCGACAAGACATTGAAAGAAGACGGTAGTGGTTGGCATTTAATATTGTTGGCAAAAAATAAAAAAGGCTATCAGAATTTATGCAAGCTCGTATCTTCCTCATGGATAGATGGTTATTATTATCGTCCACGTATTGATAAAGATTGTTTAAAA
Source organism: Bacteroidales bacterium (assembly GCA_031553755.1). Lineage (GTDB taxonomy): Bacteria > Bacteroidota > Bacteroidia > Bacteroidales > Azobacteroidaceae > JAIRVZ01. Next base: position 2,347 of record JAVBKZ010000059.1, read on the forward strand.
CAATATTCCGAAGGATTAATTGTATGTTCCGCTTGCTTAGGAGGTGAAATTCCCCGCAAAATTGCCGATGGTAGTATCAAAGACGCGGAAGAAGCAATATGGTGGTTCAAAGAAATTTTCGGAGATGATTATTACCTCGAAATGCAACGCCATAAAACCGATAAACCCGGAGCAGACACCACGACCTACGAAAAACAAGTCATGGTAAATGAAGTTTTGGTTGAATTGGCTAAAAAAACAAATACTAAAATTATCGCTTCGAATGATGTGCACTTTATTGAAGAAGAACACGCCGAAGCTCACGACCGCTTGATATGCCTCAGCACCGGGAAAGATTTGGATGATCCCAACCGGATGCACTATACAAAACAAGAATGGCTGAAAACTCCCGAAGAAATGAGCGCTATTTTTTCGGATATGCCCGAAGTTCTTTCCAATACAATCGAAATCGCGGATAAAATAGAACATTTCAGTATTGATTCGGATGCGATTATGCCGATGTTCCCTATTCCTAAAACTTTTGGAACGGAAGAATCTTATAGGGAGAAATATTCGGAAGATGTATTACGTGAAGAATTTAACAAAGAAGACGATGCTCGTTTTGATAAATTAGGTGGTTATAATAAAGTTATCCGTATAAAACTTGAAGCTGATTATCTCAGAGATTTGACAATGCAAAAAGCCGTCGGAAGATATGGCGACCCTATTCCTTCCGACATTCTGGAACGCATCGAATTCGAACTGGAAACCATGAAAACGATGGGATTTCCCGGATATTTCCTGATTGTACAAGATTTTATAGAAGCGGCTCGAAATATGCGTGTCGCTGTCGGACCGGGCCGAGGTTCAGCTGCGGGCTCTGCCGTCGCTTATTGCTTGGGGATTACAGACATAGACCCGATTAAATACGATTTACTTTTCGAACGTTTCCTCAATCCCGACCGTATTTCGATGCCCGATATTGATATCGACTTCGATGATGACGGAAGAGGTGATGTATTGCGTTGGGTAAAAGAAAAATATGGGAAGGAAAAAGTCGCGCACATTGTTACTTATGGAACAATGGCTGCGAAATCATCCATCAAAGACGTTGCTCGTGTACAAAAACTTCCGTTGTCGGAAGCCGACCGTTTGACTAAACTGATTCCGGACCGTTTGCCGGAAGATAAAGCGACAGGAAAAGCGCCAAAAATCAATATAAAGAATAGTATTAAATTTGTTCCCGAATTACAGGAAGCGCGTAATTCTTACGATCAAAATCTGTCTGACACGCTGAAATACGCGGAAATTTTGGAAGGAACTGTCCGGCAAACGGGCGTACACGCTTGCGGTGTAATTATCGGGGCCGACGATTTGACGAATTTCGTTCCGTTAAGTACGGCAAAAGAAAAAGGAAGTGACGAAGATTTGTTAGTAACCCAATATGAAGGTTCTGTAATTGAATCGGTTGGACTAATCAAAATGGATTTCCTCGGATTAAAAACTTTATCTATCATCAAAGAGGCTTTATCCAATGTGAAAAAATCGAAAGGTATAGATATTGACATATCACAAATCCCGATTGATGACGTTAAAACTTATGAATTATACAGTAAAGGACAAACCGTAGGTACATTTCAGTTTGAGTCTGCCGGAATGCAAAAATACTTGCGCGAATTGCAACCGACCAAATTCGAAGACCTGATAGCGATGAACGCGCTTTATCGTCCGGGACCAATGGCCTATATCCCTGATTTCATCGACCGCAAACACGAACGGAAAGAAATTACTTACGATTTTCCGGAAATGGAATCCCGTTTGAAAGATACTTACGGGATTACGGTTTATCAGGAACAAGTGATGCTTTTGAGTCGTGATTTGGCAGGATTCACTCGCGGACAATCGGATGAATTGCGGAAAGCTATGGGTAAAAAACTCGTAGACAAAATGGAAGCCTTGAAAGTAAAATTCCTTCAAGGAGCCGAAAATAACGGGTTCGGGCCTAAAGAAAAATTAGAAAAAATTTGGGGAGATTGGGCCGAATTTGCCAAATATGCTTTCAATAAATCCCATGCGACTTGTTATTCTTGGGTGTCATACCAAACAGCCTATTTGAAAGCGCATTATCCCGGCGAATTTATGGCTGCCAACTTAACCCGTAACAAAGACGATATCGGTGAAATCACAAAATTCATGGACGAATGTAAAAGCATGGGAATTGTGGTAAAAGGTCCGGATGTCAACGAATCGGATTTGAACTTCACAGTAAACAAATCGGGCGACATCCGTTTTGGTTTGGGTGGCGTTAAAGGAGTCGGTTCAGGCGCGGTAGAATATATTATTAGGGAACGAAATGAAAACGGTCCATTCAAAGGAATTTTCGACTTTGTCGAACGTATTAATCTGACAGCTTGCAACAAAAAAAACATAGAAGCCTTATGCTTAGCCGGCGCTTTCGATAATTTTACGGAAGCCAAACGCGAACAATATTTTGCTGAAAACTCAAAAGGAGAAATATTCATCGAAAACCTGATTCGCTATGGAAATAAATATCAATTAGATAAATCGACTGCTCAAAACTCACTTTTCGGAGGATTCGATACGGTAGAAATCGCTAAACCCGAAATTCCGCAAGCCGAATCATGGAGTTCTTTAGAACGTTTAAATAAAGAAAAAGAATTAGTAGGAATTTATTTATCTTCGCACCCGTTGGATGATTTTTACATCGTCCTAAACCATGTTTGCAACACCGGAATGAAAGAATTATCCGAAGATAAATACGCTTTAAAAGGCCGTGAAATAGTGATGGGAGGCATCGTTGTCGGATTCAGGGAAGGTATGACAAAGATGGGAAAACCTTTTGGAATCCTCAAACTCGAAGATTACACAGGCAACGCGGAAATCCCTTTATTCGGAAACGATTATATAGAATACGGTAAATATTGCCGTCCTAACATGTATCTTTTAATCAAAGGACAATTTCAACCTCGAAAGTTCAACGAAAATGAACTGGATTTCAGAATCGCGTCTATCGAACAACTGCCTGATGTAAAAGATAAGTTGATAGAAAAAATAACTATCAGTTTGCCTTTATTGGCGATAGAAGACGAAACAATCACCGAATTATCATCACTGATAAAAAACAATCCGGGAAATACTACGTTATACTTCCGTATTGAAGACAGTGATAATAAAATATACATTTCATTAAATTCGGAAGGCCGGAAATATTCCGTATCCCGTGATTTAGTGAGATATTTGGAAAACAAACAAATTAATTTTAAAATAAATTAAAAACAAACTAATTATGGCATTGCAAATAACAGATTCGAATTTCGAAGAATTATTAAAAGGGGATAAACCTGTTGTTGTTGATTTTTGGGCGGAATGGTGCGGTCCTTGTCTGATGATTGGCCCAATCATTGAAGAATTAGCCCATGAATATGAAGGGAAAGTGGTTATCGGCAAATTAAATGTCGATGAAAACGATGAAGTAGTCGGACAATTCGGCATCCGGAATATACCAACCATCCTCTTCTTTAAGAATGGGGAATTAGTCGATAAACACGTTGGAGCTGCCCAAAAAAGCGTATTAGAAACAAAAATAAAAGCCTTGTTATAAAAGGTATTTTAAATTTACAATCGAGAACATTATAACTGTTTTTAAACCACATAAGGCACATAGGAAATTTTAAACCATGGAGGCACGAAGAACATAGAGCATTATATTTTTATGTAATCAAGAATATTTCAATTATGTTTAATTTATTCTCCATGTCCTCCATGTCTCTATGGTGAAATAAAACTTATGTGCCTTATGTGGTTAAAATATAGCCCTATTCGAAATTTTTAAACAGGTTCTGTATTATCTGTTTTTTTTGTGTGTATTGAATTATTCTTTGATATGAGAATTATAGGAGGAAAATATAAAAGTCGCAGGTTTGATGTCCCTAAAAATTTCAAGGCAAGACCAACAACCGATTTCGCGAAAGAAAACATATTCAATGTTGTCAATAATTTGATAGATCTGGAATCGTGCGAAGCCTTAGACCTGTTTTCCGGAACCGGAAGTATCAGTTTTGAACTGATATCGAGAGGTTGTGACAAAGTTATCTGTGTAGAAAAAAATTTCGCTCACTATAGTTTTATAAAGAAAGTACAATCAGAATTAAAAACCGAAGCTCTAATACCGTTAAAAGGTGATGTTTTTAAGTTTTTAGAAACTTGTAGCCAACAATTTGATTTTATCTTTGCCGACCCTCCATTCGCTTTAAAAGAATTAAAAACCGTTCCTATTTTGGTTTTGGAAAAAAAATTACTGAAACCCGGAGGAATTTTTATCATGGAACATCCTAAAGAATATGATTTTTCAACGCTGCCCGGATTTTATCAACATCGGAGTTACGGAGCTGTCAATTTTAGTATTTTCATGATGCTGGAATAAAAATACATTCGTATTTAATTCCCAAAAAAGATCGGCAAACGTATCTTATTGCCTAAATGATATTTTTTCTGAAATTTATTTTTGAGCTTATCCTTAACTTTGTTATATAAAATTCTTATACAACAGTTTATATGACAAATTTAAATTTTTTCAAAGCTATTCTTTTTACCTTTGGATTATTGGCGATTTCTCAATCGCAGGCTAAAACAATTTATGTTACGGCAAACGCGAACGAAGGACATGATTATGCAGGTAGTCAAACTACATCTTCTTACGACGACCCTATTAAATTCAGTTCCATATTCGCGTCTACAGCGTCAATGCCTTCCGGTTTTTTCGTATCAGGAGACACCCTGCTTTTTAAAGGTGGCCAATATGATTTGACTAAACAAATCACAATTGTTCAAACTTCGGGAACAAGCGAAAAAAGAAACTACATCGGAGCCTGCGCCGGAGAAGAAGTAATTTTGGATTTCAGAAAAGAGGCATACGGAGCAATCGGGATAAAATTCAGCACAAACTATTGCCATTTTGCAAACATAACAATCCGATACGCGGGAAAAAACGGATTATATGTAGGTGGCAGTAATAACCTGGTTGAAAATTGTAAAGTTTATGGCAACGGAGACACTGGAGTGCAATTAAAAGGAGGAGGAAGCAACACTGTAAAAAATTGCGATTCATTCCAGAATTTTGATTACGAATCAACCCCCATAGGTGGAAATGCCGATGGTTTTTGCGACAAACAATATACATCTACTTCAGGAAATATTTTTATCGGATGCCGCGCCTGGGAAAATTCAGACGATGGATGGGATTTTTTTCAACATATTAGTGGTGGAAATCCGACTCAAATCAAAGAGTCATGGTGTTTCAACAACGGACCTTCTCAATATGAGATGACAAATCACCCTCGCTATGAAACAGATAAAACTTATTTGGATAAGTATAAAACATCTGAAGGAAAAATTATCATAACCAATGGTGGAAACGGAAACGGATTTAAGATCGGAGGAGAAGGAACAAAACACAATGTTATTTTAACTAATTGTGTATCATTCAATAACAAAGTGAAAGGCTTTGACCAAAACAACAATGGAGGAGAGATGCAAGTTTACAACTGTACATCGTATGCCAATAAAGGAAATAATTATGGATTGGGAAACAACGGAAAAGGAGCATCTTTAACCATAATGAATTGTGTTTCCGCTCCACAAAGCGTAAGTAATTCTTTCTTAACAGGAACCATTGCTCAAACAAACAACTGGAATGCGAGTCTGATAGTTACAGATGCCGATTTTCAAAGCGTAGATCTTAATCGCGCCTATGATTCAAGAAACGCGGATGGTTCATTGACAGACATGGGCGGCTTGTTCCGTTTGAATTCTAACAGCAAATTAATAGACAAAGGAACAAAGATAGAAGGATTAAATTTTTGTCATCAAACACTTGATTTAGGAGCGTTTGAGTTTTGTGGCGAAATCGAAGGCGGAGGCGATGATTCCGGCGTATTGATTCTTGACCAAAATTTTCAAGATTGGACACCTGTAGGAGCAGGAGATTGTTCTACTTCTACAAGTTATTCCGACACTCATTTTGCAGGGACAGAAACAAACCAAATCGCTTTGCTCAACGGAGGGACTGTTAATTTCACGCTTACCGACTATGCTGTAAATACCGTTTGTTCGGCTAAAAAACCGGATAAGCAACCCGAAGAAGTTTCAAATGGTTACCTTTCATTAAACAAGACAAATCTTTCGGCTGAACCTCCGACAGCGGGAAAATTAGTAATCGGAGCATTGCCCAAAATAACCAATGTATTCTTTACTCTTTCCGCCACAGGAACAAACAGAGGATGTTATTTAGAATATTCTACCGATGGAGGTAACAATTGGATCAAAACACAAGAAAGTTTGTATATCGGATCGAATGACACTCAAGGAGGTAATACTTTTTTAACCGACATCAATAAAGAAAATGTCATGCTTCGTTTTTCTACGGCAGACCAGATTATTCGTATCCATGATTTAAAAATTTATGGAAAATCGAATACCGCTTTAAAAAACATAAAAGAAAATGCCTTTGATTTAACCGTATCGAATAATGTTTTATACAGTTCAGAAGTTGTTTCCATGATGATATATAACGTTTCCGGAGTAGTTGTAAAAGCAGAAAAAAGCGCAAACCAATTATCTTTAAACAATTTATTATCAGGATTGTATATCGTAAAAGCTATCAATTCGGAAGGAAATGTGGTTACAAAAAAAATAAAAAACTAAAAATTACCGGAACAAATGTAGAGATTTTTTGATAAATATTCAATGCCAATCATCAAACACGGAGTAAAAGGAGTTTATTTTACAGCGTATCCCACCTCTTGATATCAGAATTTACTCTGTGAATAATTACTCTGTGTTTAAAATCTATCATATAGGCTTCAATAAATAATTACAATTAATTTGTAGCTAAACTCTAACAGAGTTTTGAACCCTGTTAGAGTTAATAAAAAGGAAACAACGTTCGACGTTAGTCAATTAGTGGTTTTATTCCTTTATCATTTTCCGGATAACTACGCCGTTTTCTGTTGTGAGTTTAACGATGTAGCTGCCCTTGGACAACAATGAAACATTGACCCTATTTCCAACAAGTTCTCGCTGTAAGACAATACTACCTGCCGCGCTGAATATAGTCACGTCTTTTACTGATGACGCCGAATTGACATATAACACATCTTTTACCGGATTAGGATAAAGTGTGAGCGTAGGTGATGTCATTTCTGAAATACCTGTCTCTGTATCACTTACTGCAAAAGTAATAACCGCTTTTGCCGGAGAATCAACATACGAAACAATCGCGTTGTTGGTTAGTGTAGCTTCGAATGTACCTATGGAACGAAAAGTGATAGTTTCGTTGATATAATCAAGCTCATAATCTACATTTTCGGTAGCTGCTACGCCATCTTTTGTCACTACGAAATCGGTTGGCGTAACACCCAAAGTCATTTGTCCGGTCAACGAATGGGCCGTATTGGTTATTGCCGACAGGCTGCGGGTTTGTGTACCCAAATATTTATGGTCCGCATCCGTTATTTCCTGGGAAGCCGCATATAAATCGCTTAGTGGAAGTTGATTGGAAGAGCAATTCAAATCATTTAATGCCAGATTGTTAGATATATTTAAGTTCGTGAGTTGATTGTCATAGCAAGACAAATAAGTCAATGCCGGATTATTAGATACATCCAAGTTCGTGAGTTGATTGGAAGAGCAATCCAACCCGTCCAATACAGGATTATTAGATACATCCAAGCTTGTGAGTTGATTGGAAAGGCAAAACAAACTTTTCAATGCCGGATTATTAGATACATCCAAGTTCGTGAGTTGATTGGAAAAGCAATCCAAAGCTGTCAATGCCGGAGCCGCGCTTATATCAAGCGAAGTAAGTCTGTTATTACCAACATCCAGATAAGAAAATTCTCCACCAACGGTAACGGTATATTCCTGATTTTCATCACTATAAGCAGCAGGTTGGGTATACCTTTCGGCGTTGTCTGTTCCTACATAGTTTTGCACGCCTTGTCCATCACCCCAGTCAATGGTAAAAAATATACCATTGGTAGCGCTCAACATAAAAGATTTTTCACTCGCGTCTCCTTTCCAAGTAAAAGTAATCACACTAGTAGTAAAAGTGATAACCAAATCGGCGGCATCTTCAGAGCTGATAGCCGCATTGGTAAGCGTCGCTACAAATGTACCTTTGGAACGAAAAGTGATGGTTTCGTTGATATAATCAAGCTCATAATCTACATTTTCGATAGCTGCTAAGCCATCTTTTGTTACCACAAAATCGGTTTGCGTACTACCCAAAGTCATTTGTCCGGCCAACGAACGGGCTGTATTTGTTATTGCCGACAGGATGCGGGTTTGTGCACCCATATATTTAGTGGCTGCATTCGTTATTCCCTGGGAAGCCGTATATAAATCGCTTAGTGAAAGATGATTTCCATTGCAAGACAAATAAGTCAATGCCGTATTTTGAGATAAATCCAAGCTCGTGAGTTGATTGTTATCGCAAGCCAACTCAGCCAATGCCGTATTTTGAGATAAATCCAAGCTCGTGAGTTGATTGTCATGACAAGACAAATAAGTCAATGCCGTACTTTGGGATAAATCCAAGCTCGTGAGTTGATTTTCGAAGCAAATCAACACGTCCAATACAGGATTATTAGATACATCCAAACTCGTGAGTTGATTGTTAAAACAAGACAACTCAGTCAATGCCGTACTTTGGGATAAATCCAAGCTCGTGAGTTGATTATTATCGCAACTCAACTCAGTCAATGCCGTACTTTGGGATAAATCCAAACTCGTGAGTTGTTTGTCATCGCAACCCAAATAAGAAAATTCTCCATTAACAGTAACGGTATATTCCTGTGCCTCATCACTATAAACAGAGGGTTGAGTACATGTTATATATTCACCTATTGTTCCTGCATAGTTTTGCGCGCCTTGTCCATCACCCCAGTCAATGGTAAATTCTTTATTGGTGACTTTCAAAAAAAAATATTTTTGGGATGTACTTCGTTTCCAAGTGAAAGTAATTACGTCGGCTTGTGCCGATACCAACCCCATCGTGGTTAATAATAGAAACAATAAACTTTTTTTGAGTCGTTTTTTTGTTTTCATAAGTAAGTAAATAATTAATTCAAGTTGTTATTTATAATTTTAATTTGAATGTTTTTTTATTGTAAATCACAATTTGCTTCTCGAGTTGCCTTACCTATTCTCTCATCTGAAAAATTCAATTCATACAACACTCTTACCGAATTGTTACTTCCGAGAGTGAATTTGACGTGTGATTCTTTTGACAGAGATAACGAAGTATATTCTATATCAATTATTGCTTCATTGTTGGGAAACGTACTCAAGCCTTCCGCGTTATTGTATTTATTTTCTTCAATTGTTCCAGACAAAGAAGACATACCTTCTGTGATTTTATAAGGAAATTTATAATGATAGGATACCAATACTTTTTTCCCGTTCCGTTCTCCTATTTGCAATGAAATAGTGTCGGAAACAGCAGATGAACTTGAAATCCCAAACGTTTTGTACGATTTTATATTCGTAATCTCATTTTGAGTTTCCCCATCTTCCGAACTACAAGCTGTAAAAAGCAAAATACATGCCAATACAGATAATAAAGAAAATAAATTTTTCATGCGTTTATATATTTAAAATGAATAATTATTAGTGGTGATTTAGTCGTCTTGGCGGTAAATGTAGTCAAACAAAAAAAAATAATAGTCGCAATTTATAAATTGCGACCAACTTTTTTTGGGAAAAAGAGGTGTTTTGTCTTCTATTAAAGTTGTCTAAAAGTATTATTAGCACACAGATAACACGGATTTAACGGATTTACACAGATTTATAAAAATAATTCACGTTGATAATCAACAGTTTAATATAATCCGGAAAATCCTGAATACTCAGTATAATTTGTATGCTTAATGGTTGTTCTATTTTTCTTATTTTTTATTCTTTTTGCAGGCTATCGCGGAATTCGGATGGGGATAGGCCGGTTACTTTCTTAAATACCCGGTAGAAACTTTTACGGTCGTTAAAACCCGAATCGAATGCAATGCTCTCGATGGTTGGCATCGCGGCATTTTGTTGCGACATAATCCTCACAGCTTCTTTTATCCGGTATTCGTTGACCAAGGTGTTGAAATTTTTGCCCGTACAGCGGTTTACGGCCTGCGACAAATAGTTGCGGTTTATCTTCATGTGTGTGGCTATAGTGTCGAGTGTAATATCAGGGTTACGGAACCAATTTTCTTCGGCGAGCAGGCGGTGTAGCTTTCTGAACAGTTCGGTGTCGCCATTACCGGGCTGCTTGCAGTAGGTTTCTTCTTCAGGCAACTCGCCTGTCTCCTCCAGGTAGTCTGTGTCTATGGTTTCGGGGGAGGGTAGGAAAATCGGGGGGCTTTCTGCCGACAGGGTCATTGCCCATTGTTGTATTCGCAAGGCCAACTTCCGGTAGGCTTTTTTCTTTTTACGGTAAAGGTAGTATACTACAAACAGGAGAGTCGACAACAATATAAGCGAGAAGATGGAAATTAGTAATTGCCAGCGGTAGTTTTCCTTTTTCAGTTTTTCGATAGCGAGCTGCTCTTCTGCTGCTTGCTGTTGCGCCATAAAGTCTTTTTGCTCCACCCGCAGCAGTGTCAGGTTATTGAATTCGCGGCTGTAAGCTGCTTGCGATGATAGTACCGAATCAAGAATCTCTGTGGCTTTATCCGGGTGTCCTGTATAGGAATAATAGCGGCTCAAAACAGGATATAACTGGCGTAATCGTCCGGTTTGGCGAGTATGCTCAATGTATTGATTCGATAGTTCAATATAATGCTTGCCATTCGTAAGGTCTTTCCGGCGCACATAAATATCGGCCAACACGACAGCACAGCCTGCGGCAAAGCCATAGTCGCGGTCTATTTCTATCACTTTATCCATGCCTGATTTCAGTAGAGGAAGGGCTTCGTTGTCCTTGCCCTGCATATGAAGCAGTTTACCTGTATTGGCTTTGGCGATGGCTTCCCAAATGGGCGTAAGCGTGGGCGAATCCAGTATGGATTGAAACCAATAGGCAGCCGAGTCGGGTTCGTTTATGGCCAGATAACACAGCCCGATGGTATTGCGGGAGCTGTTGTGTATACTATGTGCGACTCCCATCCCCGGAACGCCTTTCGGTTCGGGTACGGCGATCGCTTCACGAAAATAGGGAATAGCACGCTGATAGTCTTTGAACAGGTAATAGCTTTCGCCCAACTCGGAATAAAGCAGCGCTTTGTCGGGAAATTCTTCGGTGGAAACCAAAGAAAGCAAGGGTTTCATTTTTATGTAATACTCCAATGCCATCGCGGAGTTGTTCAACCCATTTTCGTAAGACTTACCTATCCAGTAAAGCGTGCGGAGTTGTATTTGCAGTATATTGCGTTGTTTACCTGCGCTGTACACTTTTTTCAATTCCTCGACACGCCGTTCTTCGCTCCAGTTTTTTTTATTGAGGTATGCGGTAAGGAACAAAGCTTCGAGTTCCATCTGCTTGTCGCCCAATTCGATACCCGCTTTCCGCATCTTTTCGAGTTCCCTCATTGCCTGCGAAGAATCCATTTCGTTGATTTTCCAACATACTTTAATATACGAAAGGCGGTTTTCTGCGTGGCTACGGTGTGCGTATTGTTTGTAATCGAATAGTTTGTCCTGTGCCGTTACATCAGCAAAGATTGCAAGGAAAGCTGTTATGAATAAGAAAATATATTTCATTATATAGATAAAAATGCAAAACTACTACTATTTGTAGAAATAGTCAAGTGGGAGCAAAAGATGATCAAAAAACTCAATGTCCACCCATACCATATGCCGGCGCATAAAGGTCGTAATATAGCCGTTCGTCTGCCAATGTCCGCGGGGTGTTTGCTCCCGGCGTAAGGTTCTGTCGCCTGTATGACGCCTGCTTGATGTCGCGCATCTGATCAGTAGCATTTAATGAAGAAATGGGCAGCCGCCTCGGGATCGGGTACGAGGAGTCGGAAGAATCGAACGCCTCCCATCCTATAAGGGCGCTCCCCCGGCGGGGATAACCCGAGCGCCGGACTGTTACCATTAGTTCATTGGGCAGTCCCAACAGGTGAATGTATTGTTGGATAAAGACTTGTTCCAGTTTATTACCGTTGTTTCCGGTAAGAGAATATTTTTCGATCAAAGGGGCTATTTCGTCCGTTTTCAGGGCAATGGTTTCATCCAGCGGATCAAAACCGTCATGTTGCCGGTAATAAGGTATTTTGTTCAACATCGCCAGGCGGTCGTATAGTTTAACTGATAATTCTATGCCTTGCCTGTAATATCCTTCGGCACTCATCGGGAGTTGTGCTCCCAGCAGTGATAGTTCGGCCAAATAAAGGGCTGTTTCCGCCGAAGAAAAAAGAGCGGTATACAATGGTTGGGATAGGTTATCCTGAATCGCGACGTTGCCTGGCGCGGATGGAAAAGTATAGGTAGAACCGCCTCGTACCATTTCTTCGTTATATAGCGATAAGGGTTGATAGTTTTTGGTTCTTTCGCTGTTTGTGAGTTTAAAGTTCTCCCGATTGAAATAAGCGGCATTTACAGCAGGGTCTTTCCCTGCTTGAATGTCTACCGGCGCGCCGTAATACCGTACCCACGGTTCGCCCGGAAACTTCCATCCTGTGAAATGCTTACCATCCATTTCTTCGGTATATTCCACTTGGTCGAGAATATATCCCGGAACCTCTCTTCCCGCATCGAAAAACGCCTGAATGACCCCGGAGTTAAAATCATTCTTGGCAAACAGGAAACGCACGCGCGGATCTTTGTTCTTTACGAGAAATCCAATAAGACTTTGACTTCCAATACCAAGGTTTTCTACCGGATTACCGAAACCATTGAAGTCGCTCCCCCGGTTATAAATGAAGTCGTATTCGAGGCCATCCATAATACCTGCCGGGCTTTTGGCTACTTCCTTGGCAATTTCCAAAGCACGCCCAAGGTCGGAGTATATCATCCGGACAGCGATCCGCAATTTGAGCGAATTAGCAAGCCGCGCCCATTTTGCGTAATCGCCGCCGTAAATAAAATCCTGCCTGCCGGGTGATAACTGCTGATATTCCTTGCCGCCGACTGTTACCGGATGGGTAAGCGCGTATATGGTTTCGTCCAGTTCCCTAAGCCACACATCGAAAAGTTCTTGCTGACTTTCGTATTTCGGGGTAATAATCCGCGGAGAAGTATAGGGGGACTTCGATGCTTCGGAATAAGCCATCGAGCCATAACTGTCCGTTCCATACAACCCGAGATAAACTAAAATGGGATTACATATTGCTTTAAGGTATTGATATGGGGCGGCCTGCTCCGGAGTATAGACTTCGTTGAGCCGGTAACGTATTTCCTCTATTTGCAGTTTCGGGCCAAACAACTTGTTTTCCTGCGGCGACCAATCGCCTACCATATTCATGTCTGCACGATTACCGCCTACCGCCACCGTTGCCTGTGACCAAGGCAAGTAGTATTGGGAGTAGTTGTAGAACCACTCCATGTAATCATGCGGGTACATCTGCACGAGTGCTTCAGTAAAAAGCTGATTCAACTGCGGCTCGGTTATTTTATCCGGCGGGGCATTCAGTTCACCAAAATCATTCCTACATCCTCCGGCAAGCATTATCAGCAATAAAAAAGCTGTATATATGATAAACTCCTTCATTATTATTATTCTAAAAATCTACGGTTATTGTTGCTATAAAGGAAGAGGTATAAGGTATAAAGCCCCGTTCGCGGAACTCGGCCGTTGTTGTACCTACCAATCCTTCCGGATGCAGATTATTCGGTAGAGAATTATACAGGTAAGCCAGATTACGTCCGCTGATCGATACGTTTAGAGCTTTCGCGCTTAACCTCGATGCTATTTTATCCGGCAAGCGATAGGCAACGGAAATCTCACGCAACGCTATATAATTCACTTTATGAACCCAATCGTCGTTTACCGTGCCGGCGCTCCAACAGTTTCTCCAGTATTGATAATCGGAAGCCCGCACCGGTTCCACATAACCTTTTTCGTATGCCTCACGGAAACTCATGCCCGAAATATCCACTTGATTTCCGGAAGGTGTCGTAACGATAGTACCTTTGTCAAATACACCTTCGGGTATTACCCCATCGTGGAATTGTTGTCCGTAACTATCGGCATAGCCGCTTGTAAAGATAATGCCTCCGGAACCGCTATCCCTGTATTGGAGAGAACTTTCGGTCAGTCCGTATGCTGTTCCGTAGCGGTTGCTGTACGAGGCGACAAGCCCTCCTACGCGAACATCAATAAGCGCTTGCAGTGTAATGTTTTTGTATTGCAAAGCAGTCGCGACAGAACCGGTAAAATCCGGTGTCATCTTTCCTATCACGCCTACTTTGTTGCTTCGCTTTGGATATGCAGCACGGTATTCGTCCAGCCACGACAAGATTACATTTCCCTCTTCATCACGTTCGGGCATAATATCCGAAACAAGGAGTCCATAACTTCCTCCGGCTATAGCAACTGAGGCTATCCGGTCTGTTCCGACTCCTAATCCGCCATCGAGCAGGATCCGGTCTTGCACGTTGGGATGCAGTTCTAAGATCTTATTGTTGTTTTTCGCATAAGTGAGGTCAATACTCCACTGCCAATCACGGTTACGAACAGGAACCGTGTGAAACATTACCTCTATCCCCTCGCTCCGGATATTGCCCGCATTGACAAGCTGTGAAGCAACTCCTGATTCTTTGGGCAGGGTAATGTTCATGATCTGGTCGCGGGTATTTTCACGGTAAAGGGCTATATCCGCACCTATCCGTCCATCTATAAATTGCCAGTTAGCGCCTATCTCGAAAGCGTTCTTACGCTCAGGCTTAAGATATGCCCCATCACCGTATAATATCGGTGGTACGGACTGGCTATATATGTAAGAACCGTCAGGCTGCATATATTTCTTTTGTTCATAGCCGGGATTGATAACGAAAGGCTCCGTGTCGCTACCGACCTGCGCCCATGAAGCGCGTAGTTTTCCGAATGTAATCCACCTCGGCAAACGGAATGTTTCACTCATTATCCAAGACACGGATGCCGATGGGTAGAAATAAGAATAATTTCCGCACCCGTTGCTATAAACAAGCGACGACGACCAATCGTTGCGGCCTGTAATTTCGAGATACAATTGCTCTTTCCACGAAACGTTTGCTGCCGCCACCGCGGAAAATACCCTTTTGCGCGCAAGCGTTACAGCTTCTGTGTGGGGTGTACCGCGGCTGTTTCCGATAAAATACTCTCCCGGGGAAATAAGTCCCTGAGTTGTTCCATTTACAGTACGGTCGGCGAAGTTATTGCGGTATTCTCCCCGGAAGAATCCGCCAATGGTAAAATCACCCAAATTTCTGTCGGCAAATAAGGAAGCGGCAACATTACCTTCCCTACTTCCGGTTTGGAGTAATTCGTAATGTCCACCCGACAAGTCATCGTTTCCTTCGTTGACATAGCCTTGTCCGAGTTCTTTTGTCTCCCTGCGGGTTGTGTAGTAATTCATGCTGCCTTCCGCGCGGAAACTGAGCCATTCCGTAAAAGCGGCATTGACGGCAAAAGAGGGTAATACACTAAGATTCTGCTGCTCGTAACTATTTTCATACAAGCGCCACCAAAGGTCTTTCAGCGGAACATCGGCATAGCTGTCGGCATGAGTGCTGTTGGCTATTCCTCCATGCTCGCCTTTATATCTATAACGGTAGTAACGGCTGTCGTAGAGTTGGTTTACTTGACCGGTGACAAAATAGTTGCCCAGTCCGGGAGGCGGGTTTTGCGGACGGGTATCGGAAAGGGAGACTTGCGCTTCGACACTGGTCTTATTGCTGATCCTATGCGTGCCTTTCAATAGAACCGAGCCGCGCGAGAAGGATGTGGAGGGAAGTGTACCGTTTGCATATCGATAATTTGCAGAGAGGTAGAATAATGTCTTTTCTGTTCCTCCCCGGACGATTACATTCGTATTGGTATTGAACCCCGGCTGGTAGAAATCACGGTAAGCGTTCTTTTGCGGGGTGTATTTTCCGGTCGAGCCATCGTAATAGATAATCTCCCGACCATCATAATGAGGCCCCCAGCCCATACCATCCGCGCCGACAAGAGTTGCCCGGCCGCTTCCGTCTATATAGAATTGTTTCGTATCCCAGCGATAAAAGTTCCCTTCCGCATCCCTTTCACCGTAGAAAATATTACCTGCAATTGTTCCCGGCCCATATTCGGTTTGCAAATCAGGAGTAGCTGTTATCAAGTCAAATCCCATGCTTTGGGATATCGCGACACCGATACCTTTGTTTAGGCCTCCGTTTTTTGTCGTTATCACCAATGCCCCATTCATCCCCCGCGAGCCATAGAGGGCAGTCGAAGCTGCTCCTTTCAGTACGGAAACATTCTTGATGTCAGCATTGTTGAGACTGTTCATCTGGTCACCGAAATCGTTAGAACCCCAATACCAGTAGGGTATTCCTTCATGAGGCACACTGTTCATTACTACGCCGTCCACGATGATAAGCGGCTGGTTGTTATCACTGAGTGTTGAAGCTCCCCGCAAAGTAATTTTCTGCCTACCATAGAGTCCGCCGTCTGCACCCGATATGTTCAACCCTGCAACTTTGCCTTGTAACGCCGTGATGGGGTTGACTGTATTTTGGTCGAGGTCATCGCCTTTTACGGTTGTAACAGAATAGCCTAAAGCACGCTCTTGCCGTTCAAGGCCAAGAGCAGTGATTGTAATCTCTCCGAGTGTGAGAGTTTTAGGTTCGGGAACCGTATCGGTATATATTATTCTTTCCTGTGCCATCAGTGGAACGGCACACAAAAACAAGATAAACAAATACAGTAGAACGCTTCGAAACATATTTAAGATCAAAATGCAGTAATTCACAAATGACAAAATTACTATAATTTGCCCGAATAATTATTGCCTGTCCGTTTTTAATTAAATTAACATTAAACACACGAATTACACAGATACGCACGGATTATATATTAAAACACTGATTTTTCAGCATAAATTATTTTTATAAGCCTATCTAAATCAGATAAATCCGTGTTCAGATAATACTTTTAGACAGACTTAGGAAGTAGCTAATTCACTCGACAAAATATTCGAGAAAGCGATAGGAATTTCTCCTTCGAGGTTCAGAATAATTTATAAAACATCAATAAATCATCTTATTATTGTACCTTTGCACACTGAACAATCGAGTTTTTATTGTATCATTTCTTTGCAATGTTTTGTTCTGTGATTGATTCACAGATCTTCCCATCGTCCAAATTGACAACAAAATCAACTTTCTTGTTTATAATATACTAACAAATTACGAAATTGTGTTACATGATTTCGTAGTATTTTTTTATAAAATGAAATCATTTTTTATAGGTAATCTGGAAGTAAAACTTCCGGTTATACAAGGGGGAATGGGAGTTGGAGTTTCTTTATCAGGATTAGCCTCCGCAGTAGCAAATGAAGGAGGAATTGGTGTAATTTCATGTGCTGGACTCGGTTTGATTTACCATAAGTCTCCAGGAGATTATTTGAACAAATGCATTGTCGGATTAAAAGAAGAAATCCAAAAAGCGAAAGAAAAAAGCAAAGGCATAATCGGTGTGAACATCATGGTAGCGCTAAGTAATTATGCGGATATGGTAAAAACATCGATAGCGGAAAAGGCAGATATTATATTTTCCGGAGCCGGATTACCTTTTGATTTACCCTCATTTTTAACCAGCGATAGTAAAACGAAATTAGTTCCGATCGTATCCTCTTCACGAGCAGCTAAAATTATTTGCGATAAATGGAAAAATAACTATGGCTACTTACCGGATGCCATTGTTGTTGAAGGTCCAAAAGCCGGAGGCCATTTAGGATTCAAATTAAATCAACTCGAAGACGAACAATATTCATTAGAACACCTTATACCAGAGATCGTTAGTATAGCTGACTCCTACAAAGATGAAAAACATATCCCGGTAATTGCCGCTGGAGGAATTTCATCGGGAAAAGATATACATCGATTTATTGAAATGGGAGCTTCCGGAGTGCAATTGGGAACCGCGTTCGTTACCACAACCGAATGTGACGCATCCGATACGTTTAAAAATGTTTTTGTGAATGCAAAACAAGAAGATGTAAAAATCATCCAAAGTCCGGTCGGAATGCCCGGCAGGGCCATTGACGGAGAATTTATCCAAAGCGTGGAAAAAGGCAATGAAACGCCTAAAAGTTGTCCTTTCCATTGTATAAAAACATGCGATTACACCAAAAGTCCTTACTGTATTGTCCAGTGCCTTTATCAGGCTGCAAGAGGAAACATGAAGAAAGGCTACGCGTTTACAGGTATAAATGTTCATTTGTCAAAAAAAATATCAAGCGTCAAAGAAGTCATCTCCAATCTAAAGGCTGAATTTTTGAACGCGAAGTTAGAGGGAGGTAATGTCTAAATGCAAAAATTAATAGCATATCCCCTTTCCATTATTTATTATCTGTTGTTTGGATGGACTTTAGTCTTTTTTGATGTAATTCAATGGATATGTTTCAAACTGTTTGGATACAATGCTCATAAAAAAAGTGTAGATGCTTTCTGTTTTTTCTTAGTTGCTAATACGTATGTTTTGGGAACAAGATATAAAATCAAAGGAATCGATAAACTTCCGACAGACATCCCTCTGATTATTGCCGCTAATCATCAAAGCTTGTATGATATTACTTCCATAGGTTGGTTCATGAGAAAAGTGCATCCTAAGTATATCAGTAAGATAGAATTGGGTAAAGGAATTCCCGGCATTTCTTACAATCTGAATCATGGCGGCTCGGTACTTATTGACAGAAAAGACCCGAAACAGGCTTTATCCGCGATAAGAGAAATGGCTCAATATATAGAAACTTATAAACGAGCCGCCGTCATATTCCCTGAAGGAACGAGAAGCAAAACCGGCAAACCAAAACCATTCGCAGAAAACGGTCTGAAAATTCTATGCAAATATGCGCCATCCGCATACATGATTCCTGTAACAATCAACAATTCGTGGAAAATGACAAGATGGGGAGCATTTCCTTTAGGCATAGGAAATAAAATCGAACTTATAATTCATGATCCTATCCCAGTAAAAGATATGCCTTTTTCTGAACTTTTCGAAAAAACGGAGAGGGCAATAACCCAGGCTATCAATTGATGTAATTTATTTATAAAAAAAGAGACAAATCAGATAGAAATCCAATTTGTCTCCCTGAGTGCGGATGAAGGGACTCGAACCCCCACGCCTCTCGGCACCAGATCCTAAGTCTGGCGCGGCTGCCAATTACGCCACATCCGCAAAGCGAGCGCAAAGGTATGAAATAATTTCGATTGAACAAAATTTATATTCAGTTGTATATTTTTTTTATTGTTTTTTTTGCTGTTTCTATTAATGTGTCTTCTCCTTTATCAACATCCGATTTCAACAATCTAACAGAAATATCCGGCTCTATTCCAAATTCTATTTGCTGTTTATTATTATCTAAATTCGGACAAGCGGAAAATCGAACCGACCATCCGTTAGGTAATTCGGAAGAAAAAGGAAGTCCCCCTCCTCCTCCGGTTACATCTCCCATAATAATAACTTGCGGAAAAATTCTCATATTGGACACAAATTCATTAGTCGCGCTATAGCATTGCCGGTTTGTGAGAACGATAGTGGGGCCAAGGTAACGTATCCTTTCAGACGGCTCGATATATTTCGGATAGGGTTCCGAAAAATCGTCATGACCTTTTCCCGTCTTATGTTGAATGTAACCCACAAGCGTCTTTTCATTCGCAAAACGGGATACAAATTCGGTGACATTTGAAAGAGTGCCTCCGCCATTGTTTCTCACATCAATAATAATGCCCTTACATTTTACAAAACTGAACAAAATATAGTCCAAAGAAGCAATGCTAATTCCTGATGAAAAATCCCGATAACTGATATAACCAATACTATCTTCCAAGATTTTATATTTCATTCCTGAAACATACCGATAATCTGTACCTAAATAATCGTCTATCAGGTCCGCGTCAAAATTTTTGGGATAATCTTCAAACCATTTCCAATAACGTCCTATATCCCAACTCGAATAAAGATTTACATGTCCGTCTTTTAATTCTTGCAACATTTCATTGAGTACAGTAAATAGAGAATCCGTTCTCATGTTGTCGTTGATCCGGAGGGAATATTTGTCATGTACCTGATTCCAATCGACTTCCTTACTGGTAAAAAAACAGTATTTTTCATCCATAATTTTCCAAAGGGCCTCAAAGTTATCTCTTGGTGTATCATTGAAATCGTCTACTTCAACACAAGAAGTAAATAGAGTTGATATCTGACAACTGATTATTAACAATATAAGGATATAAATTATTTTCTTCATTTTATATGGCCATCATTCAATCAAAAACACTTTTATATTTTCCCTTGAATTGTTTTTTACCGGAAACGCTAAAGACTTCCTTCGAAAATCCTATCATAAAACTATTGTTTACAACGCGAGTATCAATGTTATTTACTTGAGTTTCGTATATCGAATTAGCATACATCAGTCTTAATGTACATTTATTGAATGGTATTTCGAAAGAAAAACGGTTTTTCATCGCCAATTGATTGTGAAACGAAGCGAAGTGAATTATCCCATCATCGTCTCCCAATGATATTTCGTAGTATGATTGTCCATAATGAGGAGAAAATATAATTCCTGCGTAAGGCGTTGAAAATTGATAAC
Source organism: Bacteroidales bacterium (assembly GCA_031553755.1). Classification (GTDB taxonomy): domain Bacteria; phylum Bacteroidota; class Bacteroidia; order Bacteroidales; family Azobacteroidaceae; genus JAIRVZ01. The sequence continues at coordinate 23,115 of JAVBKZ010000059.1, forward strand.
AAATCCTGAAAGGTTGCGATTTCAAGCTGAAATCATACGACAATATGGCCGAAGCTGTTAAATTGAGAGTAGCCTTAGCGGATGCCGGATTATTTCCATTTCTCGAATTGTAAATAAAACCGCCTGCTCCTTCGACTTGACTTCCCACGAAAAATCTCAGTTCTGATAAAGGTTTGAATTTGTAAAATAATCCATAAGTATATTCTATAAAACCGGCGTATTCTTTTGTTGTTTGGCTTTCATTTATCACGGAAGCGAAATTAATATTGAATATTCCTTGAGAAACGATTTTTTCATTCAACAATTTTGTCATTTTTAGACTTTCGTCCATAAATCCAAATGACATTCCCGAAAATTCGGAAGGAGACAAATAAGAGTCATAAACATTCATTTCTCCAATACCAAACATCGAAGAATGAAAACTTAAACGTTCGGAGCATTCTTGTGAGTAACCTGGAAATGAAAGGAATAAAAGAAGCGAAAGGAATGAAAGTTTTTTTTTCATTACTCAAAAAGTTTCTGTTGTCCAATAATTTCATCCAAAATATCCGAAGGAGATTTTTCATCTTCTTCCGGATTGATATCTATTTCTGTTTCCAGTATAAGTTGTTCTTCCGGTTTAGGAAAACGGGTTGGCTCTAATTCATTGATTGTTTCAATCTCATAAGTAGTGATGCGTTTTCCCTTAGCTTTGAAACTTTTCACTCCGATAAATTCATCGACATCAATTACCAACGGTTCCCGGAAATTATCGTTTCCGCCAAATACGGTTTCTATCCGTGGATAAAATTCATCTGTCAACAGAATAAGCCGCGAAGAGGTATTGTCTCCCAAGAAATTTTGCTTTTTTGACGTTTCTTCGAAAGTAAAACGTTTGAGATAAGGAAATCCTCCTTGTTCGGCGTCGATTAGCGCTGCCGACCATATTTTATTGGCGTTGAATTTTTCCATAACAAGAATATTATCTTCATAATGATTACTGATATCGAATGTAGAAGTATAAAATTCTCCGTTTTGACGCACAACAAGAATTAAATCATTGGCGAAAAATTCTCCAAGAAATTCACCTCTTCCATCATAATTTAGCCGAAGCACATCACGGTCGAACCAGACCTCTCTTCCTCCTAACGTAGAGCCTCCTTTTTGTTTCAATGATATTTTGTGTATTTCGGCTTTCGTGAGGATATTTCCCATTGATTGCCGTCCTTTGATAGCTATTTCACTGAAACTTTTATCGAAAACGAGCAATTTTTGCCGGGGTTTGGGTTTCAGGATAATTTTGATAGTTTCCGCTTCTCCATTCGGATTGGCAGAAAAATATACGATACGACTTCCGGGCGTTCCCTGAGTAACATCATATTCTTTATCACGCGTAACACCTGTAACCGAAAAACGCTTTATATAATGGGGCGCGATTTTTCCATCACGGTAAATTATATTGTATATCGTGCGGTTATCATTTCGTTTGAAAACATTGAGGTATAATATATTTTTTCCGACAAATAATTTTTCGGCTACTTTTACGACTTTATATTTTCCATCTTTGAAAAAGATAATGATATCATCAATATCCGAACAATTACAAACATACTCATCTTTTTTCAAACCGTATCCGATAAATCCTTCTTCCCGATTGATGTATAATTTTTCGTTGGCTTCGACTACCTTGGTAGCTTCGATAGTATCAAAGCTACGTATTTCTGTTTTTCGGGGATAATTTTTTCCATATTTCTCTTTTAAGTTCGAAAACCAATCGATAGTATATTCTACAATATGTTCAAGGTTATAATTAATTTGTTCGATCTGTGATTTGAAACCGGCAATCAATTCATCAGCCTTATCTTTATTGAATTTGAGAATACGTCCCATTTTAATCTCCATCAACCGCAAAATATCGTCCCTGTTGATTTCGCGGATAAATGAGGGCTTGAACGGTGTTAATCTCTTGTCGATATGCGCTATCGCGTCGTCCATCGTTTTAGCTTCTTCAAATTCTTTGTCTTTATAAATTCTTTCTTCGATAAATATTTTTTCCAAAGAAGAAAAAAGCAAGCTTTCCAACAATTCCGACTTTTGTATTTCCAATTCGGTTTGAAGTAACAAAAGTGTATTATCCGTACAGTGTTTCAGGACATCTGAAACACAAAGGAAATGCGGTTTGTTTTCTTCAATCACGCAACAATTAGGAGAAATGGCGATTTCACAATCGGTAAAAGCATATAACGCGTCGATCGTTTTATCAGAAGAAACTCCGGGTACTAAATGAACTACGATTTCAGCGTTTTTAGCTGTCATGTCATCCACTTTCCGGATCTTGATTTTGCCTTTATCATTGGCTTTTAAGATTGATTCGGTAAGTGTTGAAGTTGTTTTTCCAAAAGGAATTTCGGTAATAGACAATGTTTTATTGTCTATTTTATTGATTTTAGCACGGACTTTAACAGAGCCACCCCGTTCGCCATCGTTATATTTGCCAACATCAACATATCCTCCTGTCTGGAAATCGGGATAAAAGGTAAATGTTTCGTTTTTCAGGTGAGCTATCGAAGCATCAAGCAATTCATTGAAATTATGAGGTAATACTTTCGAAGAAAGTCCGACAGCGATCCCTTCTACTCCTTGCATCAACAACAATGGAAATTTAACAGGAAGCGTGATTGGTTCTTTATTTCTGCCGTCGTAAGACAATTTCCAATTAGTAGTTTTTGGATTAAAAACGACATCGAGAGCGAATTTCGAAAGACGAGCTTCTATATAACGCGGAGCGGCAGCGCCATCTCCTGTAAGAATATTTCCCCAGTTTCCCTGACAATCTATGAGTAAATCCTTTTGTCCCAATTGCACAAGAGCATCTCCTATAGAAGCATCTCCATGTGGATGGAATTTCATGGTGTCTCCGACAATATTGGCAACTTTGTTGTATCTTCCGTCTTCCAATCTGCGCATTGTGTGCAAAATCCGGCGTTGAACAGGTTTCAGTCCATCGTTGATATGTGGAACCGCCCGCTCCAAAATAACATAAGACGCGTAATCCATGAACCAATTTTGATACATTCCCGAAAGGTGATGCATATTTCCGGATTCTCCTCCTACGGGTACTTTATAATCGGAATGTCCTTCGGAAACCAAATCATTTTCGCCTGAAACTTCATCATTTTCAGGAGTACCGGAAATTTCTTCTTCGTTCAAATCTTCTATATTTTCGTCTTCGTCCCTCATAACACTATGTAAATTATTTCATGGTATAAACTAAACACTCCTTAATAATATTCTATTTCTCTTTCAACAATCACAAAATGGTCGGCACCTATATTGTTCTCAACCATTGCTTTTTTTGTCCAATTATTGAATTTGTCATACGTGCAAATATAAGAATACCGGTCGGAAATAACACCTCGTTTATCATAAAACGCCCATCCAACGCGATTTCCCTTCGAATCGTATTCATAAACTTCCCGGGCACAATATTCAGGATGGTCTATTCCTGTATATAATTCCTTGTAGTTTCCAAAAGAATCATAGCAAGACCATTCTAAAAGCCTTCTTTTCGAATCATATTCAAATTGGATAATATTGATTTCGTTCTCATACCCGACACCTGTTTCCTGTTTAGGACGTCCGTCAAAATCATAAATAATCCGGCGGTTTATACGGCCTTCATTTAAATATGTCGTTTCCTTTTTCACTCCGTTTTCATATATTTCTTTCATGGAAATATTTCCTTCGGGGTCGAATCCCATTTTTTCAATCAAGACTCCAGATTCATCGTATAAAAATTGTTCCCGATAAATAATATCCAATGTTGTATATTTTTCATACACGATAAGCTCTGTTATATTTCCTGACTCATTGAATTTATATTCGGTTTTGGTCCTGATTTCTCTACCATTAAGATCATAAATGGCTTTGCCTTTTTCTATCGTATAAGGAATAACCGACTCTGTTTTTTCAGAGAGTTTTCCGTTTTTATTATAAAGGTATTCAGTCTTCCTTCTGTAATATTCGTAGTCTAAATCTCCAATCTGATCGGCCTCCAAAATATTTCCATCCGAATTATATTTATAAGTAATGGTGGTTAATTGCGGCCCCGCGATCCGTTCTATTTTTCCTGATTTATTCAGATATACATCAATTTGATAAATGGGAGAAGATGAAATTTTGGTTATTTCATCCGCATTTTTTTTCGGCGAAATAGCATAAAATTTTTGTTTTAACACTTTTACTTTTCCCGACAATTCGTCATTTTCATACTTGGAAAAAATATCACGTTGTTCTACTGATAACGCATTCTGAGCAATAGAAATATCTGAAAAAAAAACACAAGATATAAATGTAAAATATACTAATTGTAATATCCTCTTCATCAAAAAATGAACCATTGAAAAAATGAAAAGCAAAGATAATGGTTATTTTCCTGTTTTTCTGTAAAAAGAAATTAAAAAAACAGTGATTATTTCTATCTAAACATTATTCAAATACATGAAAAACATATCTAAAATATTATTTATTCATATATTTGTACCTTGATTTTAATTTATAAAATAAATTCTCACAACGTTATCTTTAATTCCATGAAAAATTACTTACTTATTTTTTATTTTTTATTGTTATCAGTTGGCGTTTTTGCACAAACGATTGTAAAACTTAAAATTCAACAAGCAGACCCAATTGAACTAAACGCTAATGGAGAACCATTGAGAGTAGGAGATTCTAGCAAATTTGAGGTAAAAGGCGGCACTTTCAATAGTTTGGTTCCGGAGTATACCTGGGAAGAAACATCCGATAAGGCAGGTTATACTCATAAAGTTATTGTCAAAGACAATAACAATTGCACGGTATCAATCTATATCAATGTTAAAAACACATCAGGTATTGAAGAACTAAGCGTACAGCAAAATGCTTATCCTAATCCAACGACTGATATTGTCAATATACCTTTACATTCAACCGATAAAAACGAATTGATTTTAATAGTCATTAATGAGGATGGCAAGGTTATATTCAAAACATCAGTAAAAGCAAACAATGAAAATTATCCCCTATCGTTAGCATCTTGTAATGCCGGAAGATATTTCATTCAAGTGGTATCCGGAGAAACAAAAACTTATTCAGTTATAAAAAAATAAATCATAAAACATGAAAAAAAAATATTACACAAAGACAATCGCCTTGTTAACAATCCTTTTTATTTGTTGTTTTTTTTCTTCTGCGCAAACAAAAATAGACATACCTAAAAATGATTCTCTTTTTATAGATTTGAATGGGTATAAACAAGGAAATATATTCTGGGAATATTCTACAAGTAAAACCGGAACTTGGAATTCTATCGCTAAAGATGTTGAAACTTTGCGTTATAAATTAACATTTCCGTGCTATGTACGTTCAAGAGTGATTGAGGAAGGATGTGATCCTGTTATTTCCGACACTATTCAGGTTAACGTTATCGAAAACAAACCGATAAATGCAGGTCAAGGTTATACAGAAAAATCTCCATTCGTTATGGGTTCCGGTATAAATATGAAAGAAAAAGGTATTCTTTCTGATTGGACAGACCAAAATAGTAAAGCCGTTTGGTTTCTTTATCAGACAGCAGGAAGCTACAATGTACAGTTTTTCACAAAATCTACTTTAAAAAAAGATTTTAGTTTTGAAATGAAAACTTCTCAAGCTTACATTTCAACAGGCACTTACAACCCTGAATCTTTTGCATTCACTTGCTCTACCCGGGGAGGAAACTTGAATGATACAATTAAAGCTTTCACAATCACAATTCCAAAAACAGGATATTATCGTTATGAATTAAATACTAAATCCAATTTATCGGGATTAACAATTAACCAATTATGGTTCAATGCTATCAGGGAACCGGGAAACACCACAACACCCGATGTTCATGCAACCGATTATTTATCTTCTCCATCTGTTCATTTAAGTTTTAGTTCAACTGCAAATACAACAAAATCTTATGATTGGTTATATGAAGAAATTTTAGTCCCGGAAGGATATGATCCTATTTATACTTATTGGATGTCGATAGGATTTTTTTGCGGATACATGGGAATACAAACCAATAGTGATGCAGAAAGACGAGTACTTTTTTCTGTTTGGGATTCTGCAGATAGAGATAAATATCCGGATGCACCTAAAGAATTATTGGCAGAATTAGTTGATAAAGCCTCTTATGTCCAGGCCAACAGCTTTGGAAATGAAGGAACAGGTGGGCAGTCTTATGTTGGAAAAGGAGATCCTAATACATGGAAAACCGGAACTCCTATCAAGTTTTTAATGAATGCTCGTAGGGATGGCTCAATCGTATTTGATGGAAAAACAATTAACCATACGTTGATATCCGCTTGGTATGACGCGGGAGACGGTTGGCGTTATATTGCGACATGGAGAGCCAAAAGGCCTGCCGGTCAAAAAGATATGTTTGACGGATTTTATTCTTTCCTTGAAAACTTTGGATTCAAAAATGGTCAAATTGCACGTAAAGGATACTATTACAATGCTTTTGGAAGAGAGTTAGGAAATAACAAATGGGTTAATTTCAACAAAGTAAGTTTCACAAATACCGATGGAGCACAAGGACAACGTATTGATTTCGAACAAGGAGTTGATGACAGGGAAACATCCAAATTCTATATGCTATCAGGAGGATATGGAGGAACAAAAAAATCTACCAACACTTTACCTTTATTAGATGCTGAAAATATTCCTAATGTTAAAAATCTTGATCTCAATTCTTTTTCTCAAAGAGTTGATGCTGCTATAGAAAGAGAGGCGTTTCTCAAAAATATTCAATACAAAAGTAAGACCAATTGGCAAGTTGTAAATTTTTCTTCTCAAGAACTTTCAGGAGAAGGAACCAATGGCCACGCGGCACAAATAATTGATGGAAATGAAAATACTTACTGGCATTCAAAATGGCAGGGAGGAAGGGCGGAATATCCTCATTGGTTAATCGTGGACATGGTGAATGAACAAAATATTAAAGGTTTTAAATTTGTCCATAATGGAAGACAGGATCGTAAAATGAAAGATATCAAAATCGAAGTAAGCAATTCTCCCACAGGAGGATGGACTGAAGTTTGGTCTGGAGTAGCGCCTTATACTCCTGATTTATTGGAACTTGACAACGAAGTTTCCGGATATCGTTATTTTAGATTGACAATAACAAGTGGTACAGCAACGGACGGTCCATTTGTCAATCTTTTTGAATTATATGTATTTTAATTCACGAATTATATTTTTTAAATTAATATGGAAACAAAAAATGTAAAAATTGAGGTTGCAGATCCAACTACACTCGGGTTATTTGGTTTGGCAATCGTAACCCTTGTCGCATCTTCTCAAAAAATGGAATTGACTTCCGGACTTTCCTTTGTATTGCCTTGGGCTATTTTCCTTGGCGGTATTGCTCAAATCATTGCTTCAATGTTTGATTTCAAACATAACAATTTATTTGGGGCCACTGCTTTCAGCGCGTATGGTTTATTTTGGATGGGGATGGCAATGAGTTGGTTAATCAAACTTGGATATTTTGGAGAAACATTAGCTCAGGCGGTAGACGTAAAACAATTAGGATTTGTCTTTATCGGATATATGATATTCACAATTGTATTAGCTATTTCCGGACTTAAAATGTCGAAAGCAATGTTTATTCTCTTGTTATTAATCGTTCTCTTATTTTTAGGTTTGGCTTTGGATTCTTTTGGTTGCTGTCATATATGGCATAATATCGCGGCTCTTTCTGAGTTGGCAATATCACTGCTCACTTTTTATGTATTGGCTGCAAAATATCTGAACAGTTTTTTTGGAAAGGTTATAGTGCCTGTAGGTAGTCCTATATTAAAATAACGGCATATATAAATATAAAAACTCGTCTTATAATTTGTAATATTTTTAGGACGAGTTTTTAGTAATATAAATTTAATGTAAAAATCGTTTTCCTTGCCAGGAATCACGTTCCTTAATTCGTTTATTTATTTTAGCTGTAAATTCGAAATTTTTCAAACCCCAATCAGGAGCTATTAATAATTCTTTGGGCGACTGAGACACAAATCTTTCTATTACAAAACCGGGATTTAGCCGTTCCATAAAATCAATACACAAATCAATATATTCATCTATTGCATACAAATGAAAATTTTCGGGAGAGACTTTTATTTGTTGTTCCATTTTAGTTCCCCTTATCAATTGTAATTGATGCAACTTTATCGTGGTTAAAGGAAGTTTTGATATTTTATCCGCGTGAGATAAAATCATTTCGCGATCTTCCCCGGGAAGTCCCAATATTAAATGCACCCCACACATTATATTTTTTGCAGATGTCCGGGTAATGGTTTCGATCACATCTTCAAAAGTATGTCCACGATTAATATACGCCAATGTTTCATTGTTAGTAGATTCAACTCCATATTCTATCAACACAAAATATTTCCGGGAAATTTCCTGTAAAGCGCCTAACAATTCATCAGGCATACAATCGGGACGGGTACCTATGATTATTCCTACCACATCGGGATAATCGAGTGCTTCTTTGTATTTACTAAGCAGGTTTTCTATTGAATCGTAAGTATTGGTATAAGATTGAAAATAGGCCAAATATTTCATCTCCGGATATTTTCTTGAGAAAAAACAAATGCCTTCTTCTAACTGTTCTTTTACTGATTTTTCGGTCGCGCAATATTGAGGACTGAATGTTTGGTTATTACAATAAGTACATCCCCCCCACCCTTTTGTTCCATCTCTGTTGGGACAAGTAAATCCGGCATTGATAGAAATTTTTTGTACTTTAAACGAAAAATGACTTTGCAGAAAATTTCCAAATTCGTTATACGGTTTAATATTCAAACCTGCCGTATTCACTTTCTATAATTAATTCTTTTTTATTGGAAGATTCTACAAATCCAACAATTTGCGTATCTATCCCATAAGACAATGAAATATCAATAATATCTTGGGCAAATTCTTTGGGGAGATAAATTTCCATGCGATGCCCCATATTGAAAACTTTATACATTTCTTTCCAATCGGTTCCTGATTGTTCTTGTATTAATTTAAAAAGCGGAGGAGTCGGGAACAAATTATTTTTCGTAATTTTCAGGTTTTCAACAAAATGTAATATTTTTGTCTGCGCTCCTCCGGAACAATGTACCATCCCATGTATATTTGAACGCATTTTATCAAGTATCATCTTAATTACAGGAGCATAAGTTCGGGTTGGAGAAAGCACTAATTTTCCGGCATCAATGCCTAATTCTTCAATTTCGTCTGTCAATTTTTTTCCTCCGGAATATACCAATTCTTCAGGTACGGCAGAATCATAACTTTCCGGATATTTAGAGGCTAAATAATGGGCAAAAACATCGTGTCGCGCCGATGTCAATCCATTGCTACCCATCCCGCCATTGTATTCTTTTTCGTAAGTCGCCTGACCATAAGACGCTAATCCGACAATAACGTCTCCCGCTTGTATATTGGCATTGTCTATTACATCAGAGCGTTTCATCCGGCAAGTAACCGTGCTATCAACAATAATAGTACGGACAACATCACCGACATCGGCTGTTTCTCCTCCTGTAGGATAAATATTCACCCCTAAACCTGATAACTCTTCACACAATTCGTTTGTTCCATTGATAATAGCAGACAATACTTCTCCGGGAATCAGATGTTTATTTCGTCCGATTGTTGAAGATAAAAGAATATTATCGGTGGCGCCAACACAAAGTAAATCATCAATATTCATAATTAAAGCATCTTGCGCGATGCCTTTCCAAACCGATAAATCCCCGGTTTCACGCCAATACATATACGCGAGTGATGATTTCGTTCCTGCACCATCGGCATGCATAATATTACAATATGCGGAATCTCCTCCTAAAATATCAGGAATTATTTTACAAAAAGCCTTGGGAAATATACCTTTGTCTATATTTTTAATCGCGTTGTGCACATCTTCTTTTGACGCAGACACACCTCGTTGATTATAACGTTGATCGCTCATGTTGATTTTTTAGTTTGTGGCGCAAAGATAATGAATTTATGTTAGACCGGATAATAAGGAGTAGTGTGAATTATTTACATAAAGACAGTAATTCCTCTGCGCGAGATTTTTCATATCCAAGCGATACGGCTTTTTCAATATCTGATTGGGCTGATTTTTTTTCGTATTGCAACAATTTGATTCTCGCCCTCAACATATATGAATAAGCATTTTCAGGATTTAATGAAATTGATTTATTGATATCAGACATGGCGCGTGAATTTTTATTCATCAATAAATATAATTCCGCGCGGCCGGAATATAAATCAGGATTATCGCTGACTTTTTCCATTAAAAAAGCGTATATTTTTTCAGCTTCATTATATTCCCCTCTTAATTTACATAAAGACGCGATTCCAATGCGTCCATTTAAAGAATTCGGATTTATTTCTATTAATTTTTCAAAATCACCTTGTGCCAAAGTAAAATTTTTGACTTTCAGGTAAAGCAATCCTCTTTCGTATAACGCATCTTCATTATCGTTAACAATCAAAAGTAAAGCGGTATAATCGGTAATGGCATTTTCGTTTTTTTCCATTTCGGCATACAAAGAAGCTCTGTTAGAAAGTAATGTAATGTTACGAGGAGCACGATTTAAAGCCGCGCTATATGAGACAATGGCTTCATCATATTTTTTTAATCTCCTTTGTATCGTTCCTAAATTAGACAACAACAAGACATTCCTTTGATTAGCCGGTTCTTTTTTCATTGCTTCTTTCAACGAAATTTCTGCCGATTGCAAGTCGTTGTTTTCAAGATATTCGAAAGAAGAATCAATAAGCTCATCATAAGTCTGAGAAAATATTTCGAGACAAAAAAGCAAAGAAACTGATAATAATAATATTTTCATAGTTTAAAAAATAAAAATGCGTACAAAAATCACTCTTTGTAAATTAATTAAATTTTAATTGACTTACAAAATTAGTAAATTTTGCGCGCATTCAAATGCAGCTATATGGCTAAATCCTATTAACTGGTTATCAAAGAAGGAGTTATTAATTTATATCCCCTTCCGTGAATATTGATAATTTCGATACTCGAATCGTTTTTTAATAACTTGCGTAGTTTAGTAATATAAACGTCCATGCTTCGGGCATTGAAATAATCGTCATTACCCCAAATTGTTTTCAATGCAAAATTTCTTTCTAAAATATCATTTGCATGTTTACACAAAAGGGCTAATAATTCACTTTCTTTTGTTGTTAATTTAGTAGACTCTCCATATCCTGAAAGTGTTTGTTTTTTTGTATCAAAAACAAATTCTCCGATTTTGTAGAATGCGACTTCTTTTGTTTTTTTACCACTTACTCTACGAAGAATAGCCTCTATTCGAAGCAATAATTCTTCCATACTAAATGGTTTAGTTAAATAATCATCAGCACCGATCCTGAATCCTTCAACTACATCTTCTTTCAAAACTTTAGCCGTCAAAAAGATAACAGGAACTTCACTATTTAGCGCTTTAATTTCTTGAGCTAATGTAAATCCATCTTTTTTAGGCATCATTACATCCAATAAGCAAATATTATATTGCTTTTTCGGATATGCTCTCGAACCTGCTTCTCCATCGGGAAACAAATCTACATCGTATCCTTTGGCTTGAAGGTATTCCCTTAGAAGCATACCTAAATTTTCGTCATCTTCACACATGAAGATTTTTACTTTTTCATCCATAAATCATCTTTTTATATAAGGTAGTGTAATAATAAATTTCGTTCCGACACCCAATTCGCTTTCGGCTCTGATGTGTCCTCCGTGATCTTCAATAATCTTCTTGACATACGCCAATCCTAATCCGAAACCTTTCACATCGTGTCGATTACCGGTTGGCACCCTATAGAATCGTTCGAATACCCTTTTCAAGTTTTCTTTTTTAATACCCATACCATTGTCTTGAATAACAATAACAATATCATCTCCTTCGTTATATGTTTTTCCTATCAATGATAACGCGACATCTTCCCGTCTGTATTTTACGGCATTTTCCATCAGATTAAACAAAACGTTCGTGAAGTGCATTTCGTCAACAAAAACGGCAGACTCTATGGCTTCCATTTCAATATCTAATTTACCGCCGCATTTTTCCACTCTTAAAGCAAACGTTTTAGCAACGCTGGCTAATACATCGTTCGCATCCATTTCCTTTTGTTTAAGTCTTGAAGTTTTCGACTCATACAAAGACATTTGGAGTACTTTTTCGACCAAAAATCCTAATCTCTTGGTTTCATCTTGTATGATTCCCGAAATATGATTAAACATTTGAGGCGATTTCGCCAATCCCGCATCTTTCAACATTTGGGATGCCAATGAAATCGTAGATACCGGTGTTTTTAATTCATGGGTCATGTTGTTAATGAAATCGTTTTTCATCTCTGACAGTTTCTTTTGACGGAAAACCATGTATATCGTCAAAATAAAAACCGCTAAAATAACGAGAGTAAATCCGATAGAAGGTGCGATAAGCCTCACGGAACTATACAAAAATTCTTTTTGAGTAGGAAAATATATTTGAAGCGAGTATAATTTTCCCGGAGGATCTTTTGGAAATAAAACTTGAGAAAAAACATGTCCGTTATCTCTCTTATCATCGAAGAAAATACCTTTATAGACATAGTTTTTATTTTTGTCGGCCAATGCATAACGATACGGAAGTGTTAATCCGTTATTAAGCAATTCTGTTTTTATGTAAATATCTAACTTTTTAAAATCAATCCGTTCTTCAATTAGCTGTTGATTCGCATTAGATAGTCCTTGAGTTACAATCTCATTGATTAAACTTTTATAATAATGATACTTTTCCTGCATCATATTTTGCATCTCTTGCGATTTACTTATAAGATTTCGCTTTCCTTGACTGGATACAATTAACGGAGATTGTATATCGTGAATAATCGGTTCTGTATTAATTTCGCCAAAATTAGACAACTGCATTTTTGATTTTAAGTTTGTAGACAAATCTCTATTAAACGATGTTGTATCTACATTTACCAATAACTGATTTTCTAAAAACCGGCTAGTTTCATCTAATTCTAAGTTTTTTGCAACTTGATATAAGCTCCTTTTTACAGCCTCATTAAACTCAACTTCCCTTGAATCTAAAACAATATGAACATAACTAAATTGTAAATACAACAAACTTGCAAAAGCAAAAATTAAAGCACCGGCTATCAACCAAATAGTAGACTTTCTCATATATTCAAAGATAGTATAAACTGAATAATGGAGCAAATATACTAATAACAGAACAAATTAAAGTTGTTTTTGTTTAATATTTAGTAAAAATATGGGAAAAATCATCAAAAAAAAACAATTTGATTTAATAAAAATGTGTAAAAACGTATATAGTCGTAAAATTTAGTTAAAATTTAAAAAATAAAATATACATACTTTTACGATTTGTAAGATATTTTTAAGATCGGCTATAAGGAAAAAATATTACTTTTGTAAAAAATAATAGACTATGCTTGACATTAATTTAACCTGTAATTATGGTTATCACTGGTTTTCTGATAAAAATACTCATGTAAAAGGAATTGCTTTATACGAAGGAGAATTGCTTCAAGGAGAGAAATTTCTTGCTTATTTCAATGATGTGAAATCGGAAGCCGTTTTCAAAAAAAAACTTCAAAACCTCAACGGCCTATTTTCTGTGGTCCTTCTAAATGAAAATGAGTTAATGATTGGAGTAGATAAAATCCGCAATTTCCCCTTATTATATACATATAAAAAAGAAGAACTTAAAATATCCGACAGTTATAAAACTTTTTTAGGCAAAAATTCTTCATTCGATGAAGATTCAAAAATTGACATGCAACTTGTGGGATGGGTACCCGGAAAAAAAACACTGATTAAAGATGTGTTTCAACTTCAAGCCGGTCAATACTTAATATATAATCAAGATGAAGATTTACTTAAAACCAAATTTTGGCACCGACCTGATGTTTCAGATTCGATACAGTCTGAAAGAGAAAATTGTAAAGCTGCATTGAGGGATTCATTCGACAAAATCGGAGAAAACCTTATCAAAGCTATTTCGGGAAGGCCTGTAATGCTGCCTTTGAGTGGAGGATTTGATTCGAGGCTTATCGCTTTGCTTTTAAAAAAGAAAGGATATAAAAACGTGCAATGTTTTACGTATGGAAATCCGGATAACAAAGAGGCTATAAATTCTAAAGAAATAGCTCACAGGTTAAATTTTCCATGGATGATAATTGATTATAAACCTTATATTAAAGACGATTTCACAGCAACGGAAACTTATAAAAAATACATGGAATATGCCGGAAATGCTATGTCATTTCCTTATATCCAAGAATATTTCTCGGCAATGTATTTGAAAGAAAAACAATTAATACCGGAGAATGCTGTATTTATTCCCGGACATTCAGGCGATACAATTGCCGGCGCTCATATATTTCCTGACATAAAAAACATTACTTCTCCTGAAAACTATGCAAAAAAAGTAGCGAGGACTTATGGGCGTCTCATTAACCACGGAAAAGATGATGAAAAACATCTTTTGAATACATTGAAATCTGAATTATTTTCAAGTACAGAAGCCAATTATTATACTTACGAAAATTGGCAAATAAAAGAACATCAGACCAAGCAAATGGTTAATTCTGCCAAAGTGTGGGACTTTATCGGATTCGAATATCTTTTACCTTTATCAGACAATGTGTTTATGGATTTCTTTTCTTCAATCCCATTTGAATACAGGGTGTTTAAAAACTTATATGACGAAACATTGATGGAGTTATATGCTGAAAATGGAATACTATTAGATGACGAAGTAACATATTCTCAAAATAAACGAAAAAAAGATTTTTTTTTAGTCAAATTAAGGACATACATACCATTTTCCTCTCAATTAAAACGAATTAAAAGGCCTGAAAGTTTTTTCTATTTTTCAGATTTTACTTCTGCCATGGAAAGTAAATTTTCCCAGAAGAAATATAAAACCAATAACGGACTTTTAACTGCATATTACATAAATGAATTAGAAAAATCATTAAGAAAGCTATGAATTTTTATGGGAAATAAAGAAAAAATTAAAGTTTGCATGATTTCTTGTCGTCATGGATTATTAGATGATAGGATTTATAAAAAGGAAGGTATTACACTTCAAAACAACGGTTACGAAGTTATTCATATCGGATACGCGGATAAAGGGAAAAAATATACGACTAAAGACGGCATTCAAATAATACAAATAGAAAGGATAAAAAGGAACAATTCCCTGAAAAGTTTAATTAAATCATTTAAACAATCTTGGATGAATGATATTTTTGAAGAAGCTAAGAATCTCAAAGCTGAAATATATCATCTACAAGATGTTGAATTATGTAGGTTAGCTATAAAATTGAAAAAATTAGCTCACAGGCCCAAAGTCATTTACGACGCGCACGAACCTTATCCTGAAAATTTAAAGGATTACAGTCGATTTGCATCAAAGTCGAAAATATTATTCAGAGATATTCCAGCTGTTTGTGCTGAAAAAAAAATACTAAAAAAAGTAGATCTTTTGATTGCTACGGAAGAAAATGTAGGAGCTCGTTTTCTAAAAAACAATCCGAATAGTGTTATTATCCACAACTATTCTTTTTTCAATCCAGAAAATGAATTTCATTCAGAAAAAGAATATGATCTAATCTATTGTGGCGGACTTTCTGAGATAAAGGGAATTGATCTCATTATTGAATCTATCGTATCTGCTAAAAAAAGAGGGATCTTTACATCTGCTGTTTTTGTAGGAAGATATACAACACTGACTCTGGAAGAAAAAATCAATCGAATTATTGAAGAAAATAACATACAAGATTTAGTGACTTTCACTGGCGAAATATCTATTGAAGAAATTGAATTTTATTACAGAAAAAGTAAAATCGGACTTTGTATTTTCCCTGTCGACCGCAGCAATCAACTTATACTTCCTATTAAACTATTTGAATACATGTCGTTCGGATTACCTCTTATTGGTTCCAACTTCGGGCACATCAAAAAAATAATCGAAGAAAATGACGCGGGAATAACTGTTGATCCATATAATCAAGAAGAAATTATTGCTGCCATTTCCACATTGTTAAATGAAAACCAATACGAAAACTACTTTAAAAGAAACACAAATGCCGTGAATAACAAATATTTATGGAAACATGAAGAGCCTAAATTGTTGGCAGCGTATAAAAGGTTAGAAATTTAGCTCCTTTGTTCGTATTTGAGTTTTTTCAACATCCGAAAGCAAAAAGGAGATAGAATCATGACAAATAGCGCAACTTTGATAAATAGGGCCAGGTAAATATTCCATCCTGAGATATGTAGAGATACAATATATTCGGTTACAAAGGTTAAAACTGCTACAAGTAAAGGTAAATATGTAATTCGGAGAAATTCTTTAAATGATTGCCCTAACGTTTTGAGAATCAGAAAATAATAGCAAATAAAGAAATTCAGGTAAAAAGATAATGTTATTAAATATACAACAGTCATTAAATCTTTAAAATAAAATACACCCAAGCAAATAGCCGTAATCATAAGTACCATAGAGGCTAAACCGGAAAAGAACAATTGTCTTGTATTGTTCGCCGCTTGAAAAATTGCACCGGAACTTGAAATAACCATTTGAATGCCAACACTCCAACTTAGAATTTCGAAAATGGGAATTGACTCCGTCCACTGATCGCCAAAAATAATTAGGATAATTTCTTTAGCCGAAAAATACAGGAAAACAGAAAGGGGAAAACCTATTAACGCTAATAGTTTTGCTATTTTTATGTAGGATTGGAAAATCCGTTTTTTTTCGTCTTGGAAATCTGAAAAATAAGGTTGAATCGCTGATGTGAAAACATGGGTGAGATTTTGAACCGGCATTAACATTAACCTGTAAGATTTTTCATAATATCCTAAAATTGCAGGAGAAAAATATTTACCAATCAATAGATTATCTAAATTTCTGGAAAAATAATTGATAATATTAAATAAATATTGATAAGATGAAAAAACTGCAATTTTTTTTAAAGACTCAATTTTTAACGTACTTAATTTTATGGGGTTATGTAGATAATTCATAAAAAAAATCAAGATTAAAGACGAAATGGAATAAATCAGCAGTGAAAACACTCCCAATCCGGAAAAAGCGAAAATTATGCCTAAACTTCCACTTGCGGTTAACGCGAATAATTCGACCAATAATAATCGTTTGAAGTTCTTTTCTTTCAATAGTAAAGCGCCGGGAACAATTCCCAAACAACTAAAAAAAACCGAAAAAGAAAGCCACCTGCACATCGTCAACAATGTCGAATTATTGTAAAAATTACTTATAATGGGAGCAAAAAGAAAAAATACCATTGATAAAACAAATCCGACATAAATAGTAAATGTAAAAATAACCTCAATGTCTTTTTTGGTCAATGTTTTATTTTGAATTATAGCCGGTGAGATTCCCATATTGGAAATCAAACTAAAAAAAACAATGAACACCGATGTTATAGCAATTAACCCAAAATCGTCAGGGGATAACAACCTGGAGAGGATGGCTGTAATAACCAATTGTATTAAAATGCCTGAATATTTGGTTATTGCAACATAAGAAACACCGGAAATAAATTGTTTCTTAAAGTTTGTATTTGATTTAGAATCGATCATTCATTTTTTAATATTCTAATACGTAATTTATATAAGATATAAAACGCTTTTTCTTTGTATTCTATTATTTTATGAAAGATATAGAATAAACGGGGCTTTTTCATGTACTTAAAAAATATACGGTATTTTACCTTTTGCATAACCGGCATATTTTCTGATAAACGAATAATGTTATATCTGTCGTATTTATCGGCGATTTCGCTAAGTATATGCAATTTGTGATGCAATAGAGATATATAAAATACCCATATTGCATAGTTCATAATGTGTTTCTTTAATTTTGGATTGTCACCAAATAAAAAAAATAATTGTTGCACATTATTTACTCTGTCAAGAATTTCAAGATCGGTTCTTGAAGCTGTAATCGAACTTTGCCTGACTCTACGATTGTATCCCACATAATCCACATAATTGATATTTTCTGTAGCAGAAAGGCACTTATACCAAAATTCAACGTCTTCTCCACAAATTCCTTCAGGAAATTTCAAGGAATTATAGCGAATAAAATTAGTTTTATATATTTTTAAGCAAGCTGATGTCAGGTTTATAATTATACCTACATTGTTTTTTGTATATGAATTTACAAATTCTTTTTGGTTAATCGGAAAATATTTTTTTTTGGAGAATATTTTTGTTTCATCATCAAAAGATTTTCCGTTATAAATAAGAATGTCTGAATTACCAATATTTTGGACAAGAATATTTACGGTGTCAACTTCCAAATAATCGTCCGAATCAATAAATATGATACAATTACCTGAACATAAATCGATTCCGGAATTTCTTGTGTGGCCTAAACCATCATTACTTTTTTTAAAATATTTTATCCTACTGTCTTTTTTTTCGTATAGAGCAAGGATTTCAGTACCTTTATCTGTGGAACCATCGTCTATGGCTATTATTTCAATATTACGATAAGTTTGATTGATTAAAGAATCTAAACATTCCGATAAATAATTTTCAACATTGTATATTGGAACTATGATTGATACAAGTTTGTTTTTCATAAACATTATATCTAAATCTCCACCCCATTCAACAATCTCACATACATCTCTATCGCCTCCCTGATTTCGGAAAGCATAATATATTCATCGGCAGTGTGCGAACGCTCTGATTTTCCGGGACCGATTTTGAGCGTTGGAAAAGGCATCAACGCTTGATCGGAAAGTGTTGGTGAACCGAAAGGTTGCTTCCCTAACACTATGGCTCGTTGCACGACCGGATGCTTTATCGAAATTTTTGAAGAATTTAAACGGGTAGAACGGGCTTTCACTTCGCACCCGCAATTTTCCGAAATAATTTCAAGAAGTTTGGCATTTGAATAACATTCATTGCTTCTCACATCGACTGTAAAAGCACATGTGTCGGGGATTACATTGTGTTGCGTACCGGACTGAATGACGGTTACAGTCATTTTCACTTCGCCCAAAAAGTCACTTTGTTTGGGAAATCCGTAATCCTTAAACCATTCTATACTTGGAATCGCTTTGTATATGGCATTTTCTCCCTCATTCCGCGCGGCGTGTCCCGATTTTCCGTAAACATTGCAATCCAACACCATCAAACCTTTTTCCGCGATGGCCGGATGCATGCCTGTCGGTTCTCCGACTAAACCGAAAGTAATGGAAGGCAATTCGCACAACACGCTTTCAACCCCATTTTTACCGGAAATTTCTTCTTCGCACGAAGCCAAAAACACCAAATTAAACGGCTGTTTTTTTTCTGTTAAAGCAATAAACGCGTGCAACAAAGAAACTACACTCGCGCCCGCATCGTTGCTGCCTAATCCGGATAATTTCCCGCCTGATTCTATTGGTTCGTATGGATTTATCGTCCATCCGTTAACCGGCTTTACGGTATCTATATGAGAATTGAGTAAAATAGTCGGTTTTTTATCGTCAAAATCCGGAGATACGCTCCACACATTATTTCCTTTTCTATGCACAGTTGAACAACGTGAACTGATGTATTTTTCTAATAAACCGGCAACAACGTCTTCTTCCCCGCTGATAGAGGGAATCGCTATCATCTCTTTAAGTAAATCAACACTGTCGTAAAATAGTTCATCGAAGTTCATTCTACAAAGATATGCGAATTTGTCGAAAAGCTAAAAATAAATGAGTACTTTTGCGCCTCGTTATAATTTATAGGCGTATGAAATTTAAATCCTTATCTGACCTGGTTCATTGTAAAGCGAAAGAATTAGGAAACAAAACGGCATTAAAAGTCAGGGACAAAATAACGGGAGAATGGTCGGATATTTCATGGAATTCTTTTTCCGAAAGAGTCATGAACACGGCATATTTTCTTTGCAGTAATAAAATAAACGAATTCTCTAACATAGGCATTTACATGCAAAATATGGCAGAGTGTTTTTATATCGATTTTGCCGCTTTTGCTAATAGAGCCATATCAGTTCCCATGTATGCCACTTCTTCCGCATCTCAAATTCAATATATCATTGAAGAAGCGGAAATCGAAATTTTATTCGTGGGAGAACAATTCCAATATGACAACGCGAGGATTGTTCAAAAGAAAAATACGGTTTTAAAACAAATTGTAATTGTAGATAAAGATGTAAAAAAAGATTCAGAAGACATATCGTCCGTTTATTTTGATGAAATATATTCTCAAACTGTAACCAAAGACGTTAAAAATACAGTCGAAAAAAGGATGAACGAAGTAACTGAAGACGATACCGTTCATATCATTTATACTTCGGGAACTACGGGCGAACCCAAAGGAGTTATCCTGAAACATTCTAATTATTTAGAAGCCATTAAAATTCATGCAATCAGACTGAATTATACTCCCAAGGGAATGGTTTCCATGAGTTTTCTTCCGCTAACTCATATTTTTGAAAAGGCATGGTCAATTTTATGCCTGACAAACGACTGCGTTTTAGCTATTAACTTAGATCCGAAAGAAATTCAAAAAACGATACAAGAAATATGCCCCAACGCCATGTCGAGCGTGCCCCGGTTTTGGGAAAAAGTATACGCCGGTGTTCAGGAAAAAATTGAAAACTCAAATATCATATTGAAAAAAATATTTGAAGACGCCATCGAGACCGGACGTATTCACAACTTAGAATACCGGAACAAAGAAAAAAGAGCGCCTTGGTGGATTCGTAAAAAATTCAATTTCTACGATAAAACGATATACAATTTACTTAAAAAAGTTGTCGGAATCGAAAATGGAGTCATTTTTCCTTGTGCCGGAGCTGCCCTTTCGGATAAAATTAATACATTTATTCAATCAGTAAATATTCCATTGGTTTATGGCTATGGACTGACAGAAACAACAGCCACCGTAAGCTGCTTCCCAAAAACAGATTTTGAAATGGGAACCGTAGGAAAAGTGATGCCTGAAGTAGATGTGAAAATCGGAGAAAACAGCGAAATCCTGGTTAAAGGAAAAACCATCATGCATGGCTATTATAAAAAACCGGAAGCGACAGCCGCCGTTTTTACGGAAGATGGTTGGTTCAAAACCGGAGATGCCGGATATTTGACCGACAAATATGGTATCGTTTTGACCGACAGAATCAAAGATTTATACAAAACATCTAATGGAAAATACATCGCGCCTCAACAAATAGAACTTTGTTTGGCCGATGACAAATATATCGACATGGTTGCCGCCATTGGAGATCAGCGCAAATATGTTACGGCTTTGATTGTTCCCGCATACAACGAATTGAAGCTATACGCGGATAATAGCGATATCACCTATACGGATATGGCTGATTTATGCAGTAATCCTCAAATTTATGGAATGTTACTTTCCCGTATCGTTTTTTTACAAAAAGATTTCGCGAACTACGAACAAATCAAGAAATTTACCTTGTTGCCCAATCCGTTTTCAATAGAAACCGGAGAATTAACCAACACGCTAAAAATAAAAAGAGCGTTTGTCGCGGAAAAATATAAAGAAACGATAGAAAAAATGTATTGATGCTTTCTTTTCTAATTACTCATTGGCTTGAAATATTCGGAGTAATAACCAGTTTGATATATCTATATTTGGAAATTAAACAAAAACCTCAAATGTGGATACTCGGTTTTGTATGCTCTGTTCTATACTCCATTGTTTTTTTTCAATCCAAGATATACGCCGACATGTCTTTAAATATATATTATGTATTAATAAGTATTTACGGATTTATATTATGGCAAAAAGACAAGAAAGACATCCAAGTAAAAGATTCCGCTTCTCCGGAAATTACATATCAGAACATATCTTTTCCTTTAGGGATTATTTTGGGATGTATCACAATATTAATATATGCTTTATATGTTTATGTATTGGTGAATTATACCGATTCTCCCATTCCATACCTTGATTCGTTAGTAACCGCTTTAAGTATTACAGCGACTTGGATGTTAGCAAAAAAAATCATCCAACATTGGTTTATCTGGATATTCGTCAATTTCTTTTCGATTTACCTTTTTTATACAAGGGGATTATATTTCACTATGTTTTTATTCGCCTGCTATGGAATTATGTCGATTGTAGGTTACCTGAAATGGAAAAAATATGACATTGGAATATAAACATGTTATTTTGGCCGATGGATTATTTCCTTCATCCGATCGCGTTTTAAATATACTTAGAAACGCCGAAATAATCGTTTGTTGCGATGGTTCCGCTCAAAAACTGTTTGATTTCGGAATCGAACCCCACTATATAGTTGGCGATTTGGATAGCCTTTCTCCCGGATTCAAAAAAAAATTCGAACAACGCGTGGTTTATTCTTCCAATCAGGAAACAAACGACTTGACGAAAGCTTTCGAATTTTGCCTTTCCAAAGGTTGGGATAAAGTTGCGATACTTGGAGCTACAGGATTGCGGGAAGACCATACATTGGGAAATATTTCTTTGCTTTCGGATTATAAAAAAAAAGGCAAAGACGTAGTCATGCTTTCCGATTACGGTATATTTATACCGATTGTCGAAACCACGGCATTCGATTCTTTCCCCGGTCAAAAAATATCCATTTTCTCCATGAATCCCGAAACGGAATTAACTTTCGAAGGGCTAAAATATCCGGTAGTAAAACAAGCCTTCAAATCCTTATGGCAAGGAACTTTGAATACGGCCGAAAAAAATCATTTTAAAATCATTTTACATCAAAAAGGAGAAGTATTGATATACATAAGTTTTGATTAAAATAACTATCTTTGCACGCAAATTTTTCAAGCGATGGATTCGAAAGAAATAAAACAATTTACTTTAGACAGGCGTTACTTACGGATGGCAGGCATTTGGGCCGAAAATTCGTATTGTAAAAGAAGGCAAGTAGGCGCTTTGATCGTTAAAGAAAAGATGATTATTTCTGATGGTTACAACGGAACTCCGTCAGGATTTGAAAATATTTGTGAAGATGAAGACAACGCGACTAAACCCTATGTTCTTCACGCGGAAGCCAATGCGATAACAAAAATCGCGTGTTCCAACAACAGCAGTAAAGACGCGACATTATACGTAACGGCTTCTCCATGTATCGAATGCGCGAAACTGATTATACAATCAGGAATAAAAAGAGTTGTATATTCTGAAAAATACAGATTGGATGACGGAATAAAATTACTCGAAAGAGCAAATATAGAAGTTGTATATATAGAATTGGATAATTAAATAATAATTCAAAAATGAGCTCAAAAAAAACCTACCTCTGGTTGCCTGTATTGATTATATTTACCTTAATTGTTGGTTTCTTTATCGGAAACTATTTTTCGAGCAAACCACTCGGACGTAAATTGTTCGTTTCATCCGGAAACAAAATCGATGTAATATTGGATATTATCGATGAAGAATATGTGGATTCCGTAGATATGAAAGATCTTGTAGAAAATGCTATTCCTAAAATTATAAACGAATTAGATCCTCATTCCGTATATATTCCCGCCGAAGATTTACAAACGGTGAACGATGATTTAGAAGGTCATTTCAGCGGTATCGGAGTGCAATTCTCACTTCAAAAAGATACAATCATGGTGGTTAGCGTTATTTCCGGCGGACCATCGGAAAAAGTAGGATTATTACCAGGTGACCGCATCGTCACAATCAACGATTCTCTCTTTGTCGGAGAAAATGTCAATAACGACAAAGTGATGAAAACTTTGAGAGGAGAAAAAGGTTCGATCGTGAAGATTGGAGTTAAAAGATCGACAACCGGCGATAAATTGAAGACTTTTGAGATAACAAGAGGTGATGTTCCTGTTAATACGGTCGACATCGCTTATCAGGTAGATAAAGGTATCGGTTTGATTAAAATCAATAAATTCGGACGTACGACTTATAATGAATTCATTGTTTCTATTTCTAAATTATTAGAAGAAGGTTGCGAATCTTTCATCATAGATTTACGCGGTAATTCGGGAGGTTTTTTGGACATCGCTGTCAATATCATAAACGAGTTTCTTGCCCGCGGACAATTAATCGTTTACACGCAAGGTAAAGCTTTTCCCCGCAGTGACGCTGTCGCTAACGGAACCGGAACCTGCCAGGATAATCCGGTGGTTATTTTAGTAGACGAATGGTCGGCCTCAGCAAGTGAAATTGTAGCCGGAGCTATTCAGGATAACGACAGGGGTTTGATAATCGGTCGCCGTTCTTTTGGAAAAGGCTTGGTACAAAACCAAATACCTTTATCGGATAAATCTGCGGTAAGACTCACGATAGCACGCTATTATACACCTTCAGGAAGATGTATCCAAAAAGAATATGAATTAGGACAAGGAGAAAAATATGAACTGGATTTGATAAACCGGTTCACTCATGGAGAATTTGACTCCGCCGACAGTATCAAGTCAAACGGATCCGAATTCAAGACATTGTTAGGCCGCCCCGTATATGCCGAAGGAGGAATCATGCCCGACATATTCATTCCGAGAGATACGCTTGGATATACTTCATATTATACGAATTTGATTAATAACAATGTCTTGTACGAATTTTCATTCCAGTATTCCGACCAATACCGGGATAAATTATCCAAATTCAAAGATTATAAATCGTTGGTTGCTTATTTACAAAAACAACCCATTTTGGAAGACGTTGTTTCTTATGCCGAAACAAAAGGAATTCATCGCCGTCCGGTTTTGATCAATGTTTCCGGAAAACAAATTGAAAATTTGGCTCAAGCCTACATTGTCAGGAATATATTTGGAGATAACGGATTCTATCCGGTATATTTATCTAATGATATTGCCGTAAAAAAAGCGGTCGAAGTTATCAAACAAAAGAAAACATATCCGGTAGCGCCCGAAAAATAAATGCTCTGTCATCCCGTGCTTGACACGGGATCTTCTAATAAATAATTATTGATTTTTATCTTTTATCTTACATCATGCCTCTTAATTTACCCGAAAAACTACCAGCGATCGAGCTATTAAAAAACGAAAATATTTTCGTGATGGACTCTCTTCGCGCGTCTACACAAGATATTCGTCCGTTGAAAGTTGTCATATTGAATTTGATGCCGATTAAAATCACTACGGAAACCGATTTAATCAGGCTATTGTCGAATAGTCCGTTACAAATCGAAATCGATTTTATGAAGATCAAAAGTCATACTTCCAAAAATACACCAATCGAACATTTGACGACTTTCTATAAAGATTTCGACATCATCCGGAAACAAAATTACGATGGAATGATTGTGACCGGAGCGCCCGTTGAGCAAATGGATTTTGAAGATGTGAACTATTGGGGCGAAATTACCGAAATTTTTGATTGGGCAAAAAAACATGTAACCTCTTCGCTATACATCTGTTGGGCAGCACAAGCAGGTTTATATCATTTCTATGGAGTTCCTAAATATCCGTTAGATTCAAAGATGTTCGGAATTTTCAAACACCGGATTACCGACAGGGGATTTCCGCTTTTCCGTGGGTTCGACGATGAATTTTATGTTCCCCACAGCCGTCATACGGAAGTAAGGAAAGAAGACATCCTGAAAGTTCCCGATCTAAAATTATTATCAGAATCTTCCGATTCAGGCGTATATATCGCCATGTCGCGCGGAGGACGTGAATTTTTCATTACCGGACATTCCGAATACGCTCCCAATACTTTAGACAACGAATATCGCAGGGATTTAGAAAAAGGTCTTCCGATTGATATTCCCAAAAACTATTACATTGATGATGATCCTGGAAAAGAAATTCGCGACCGTTGGAGAGCGCATGCCAACTTACTTTTTTCCAATTGGTTGAATTATTTCGTTTATCAGGAAACTCCTTACGATATAAAAGACATTGAATATTTGAACGATTTGAATAATTGACTATGGAAGACTTCACCCTTATAACACCATCCTTACTATTTTCCGCGATTTCCCTGATTCTATTGGCATATACCAATCGATTTCTTTCTTATGCTCAATTAGTAAGGAGTTTGAAAGATAAATATGTTCACAATCCCGATTCCGTTACCGAAGCTCAAATCAAAAACCTGAGGAAACGTTTATACCTGACACGCGACATGCAAGTATTCGGCATTGCCAGCCTTTTTTGTTGCGCCATCAGCATGTTCCTGATTTTCATCGGCTCTACATTAATCGGAGCTTACGTCTTCGGATTAGCCCTTTTATTATTTATCATTTCTATGGGAATTTGCATTCGCGAAATTATTATATCTGTCAAAGCATTGGATATTTATTTAGATGATATGTCGGAAAAGTGAAACTTGAAATTTGAAACATGAAATTACCCTTAATTTTAACCTGTATTATTTTTGTCAATTTATTTTTAGTAGGATGTGAAAAACAAAAAGAAGAAAAACAAATCCTACAGGAAAATATCAAAGTTGACTCTATTATTGAAAAATTGACACCTGTCGCTTTTACTTATCCGGATAGTACAAAACAAGAAATTTTCGCGCAATTGATGTCTATCCAAGACAGTGTAAGCTATTATCGACTGTATTTTTTCTTGTTGCGTTGTTATATGGCAGAAGCTAAACCCGACTCGATGCAACATATTATCAAGAAAACAATTTCATTTTGCAACAACCGGGAAAAAGATACGTTAATCGCCGAATTGGAAGCTTCCGCTTACTTTCAGTTAGCTCAATTAAAGCACAATGAAGAGAAAAAAGATTCAGCCATCATGTGTAATAAAATGGCGATTAACGCTATGTTTCATTCTTCAAAAAAGTTCAAGAAAAATTTACCTTACGCCTATCTCAACTTAGCCGATTCTTACCATCAAAAAGGAGATTATCCTCAAGCTGTAGCTAATTCAAGAAAAGCGTTGATGGTTGCAGACTCAATGCAATTGGGAATATCTGTTCAATGCGCGATATATTCCGAACTGGCACGCCTGTATATCGATTTGAAAAATTTCCCGCAAGCCGATGATTATTTCAACACAATCGAAACAATGATAGATAGTCTTCCATATTGCGACCGGTATAGTGCAGCAAACTCAAGGGGATACTATTATTTCAGTACAAAAGAATACGAAAAAGCGCTTTTGTGGTTTAAAAACGCGATTGAATATACAGACAAAGACGGATTGGAATATACCAAAGTTCCGGTATGGGGAAATTTGGGAGAAGTTTATCTTGCTCTTAATCAAAACGATTCGGCACGATATTATTTAAATAAAATATCGGAATTTGAAAAACTAAATTTCATTACGCCTTCTACTTTGTACTATACGGATATGCTTTATGTTTCCCTTTACCTGAAAGAAAATAATTTGGGAAAAGCGACATCCATATTACATAAATTGTCTGAGAATCAGGCAAAAAACAATCCTAACTATATTCATCTAAATAGTAAACGGTTGGAGGAGTTTTACGATAAAAAAGGCGATTACAAAAACGCGTATAAATACAGGAAGGAAGTTGATATTTACGAAGATTCTTTGCGTAACATCACGGTTCAAAACAACATTGCCGAAATTGAAGCCCGGTATGTTAATGATACAACGCTTCTAAAGCGGGATATTGTTATTTCTCAACAAAAACAGGAAGTGTTGCAACTCAAAAGCAGGACGACCCTGATTGTTTCGGTATTTTTGGTAATTATCCTTTTGATAATCATTGTAATATCTTACATACGCAAAAAACGCGATTTGGAATATTCAAAACAACTATCAACAATCGCTCAATTACGTATGGAAAGTGTTCGGAACCGGATATCTCCTCATTTCGTTTTCAACACGTTGAATGCTTTAATTCCGGCATTAGAAGAACACAAAGAATTGTCGCGCCCGGTTAACCTTTTGATAAAATCCATCCGAGGAAGTTTACTTGCTTCGGAAAAGATGGCAATTATGTTGAAAGATGAAATCGGTAACTACTCAGGTCAGCACTTTAGGATCTACGGGATTTTACAATTTGGCAATTTCTGCCAACGCATAATACCTTGACCTTCCATTCTTCCTGGCAGTATCAGCGATAGAAAGCAGTTGTGAGAAAGAGTCCGCACCGGC
>JAVBKZ010000094.1:0-5916 GCA_031553755.1 Bacteroidales bacterium
AAATCGCAGGAGTCATATCGAAGCATTCGATTGGTAATCAATGCTTTAAAGGTACGAATTCCTGCGGTTTTTTCCAAACAAAATTCAACTTATTTTCCTGGAAACCAACACTTTAATCATGTTTTGAACGAACTATTGAAAATTGTAGAACCGAAAATTAAACATTAAACAAATAGACTAAATTTGATGGCACACTTACATTTGTAAATAATACATCAATTCGTCTAAACGTTTCCGTTGGGTATCATCGGATAACCCTGATTTTTGAAAATAATATAATACGGTATAGTTAAAACGTTCGAAAGTGCGGAGTACGGCAGACGCGTCTTCCGAATCGATTTTCAGTACAACAATTAATTTAGCGGTTTCTTGTAGCGGATAAGAAAAAGAACTTAATACTTTCACATTGTTGGATTCAACTGTGCGGATAATATTCGATAAATCGTAATCCTGAGGATTGACTTCGAGGGTAATAATCGCTCCATTCGACCCCGCATTGGTTATTTCCGATAATTTTTCTATTAAAACGGATAACGTTACCGCGCCTTCAAAAATTCCTTCTTCATCAACGACAGGAAGCAAGGTTAAATTATCATTTCCCATAATCCTTAATGCTTCCAATATATGGGTTTCTTGCCCGATATAAGGAGCATAGATACTTAACCCTTTTATCGTATCATTGGTATTATCCATCAAAAAAATATCTTTTTCCGACAAAAGGCAAATGTATTTTCCGTCTTCAACCAAAGGTAAATGCTTTAATTTATATTCTTCCATTAATGATAAAGCATATTTCCCTTTATCCGTTGTTTTCAATACCGGAATTTGTTTTATTGTAAATTCTTTAGATAACATTCTGCTATTTTTCTGCAAAATCTATTATTTTTGCAATTCGATTAGTAAATATGAGTTTATTTTACTGATTAGTGAATTATTACGTTATATAATTCACAAAATTAGTTATTATTTTGAACCGATGACGAAACTAAGTGTAAATATCAACAAAATAGCCACCTTGAGAAATGCGAGAGGCGAAAATACTCCTGATGTACTGAAAGTTGCGAAAGATTGTGAAACTTTTGGAGCGGATGGAATCACGGTGCATCCTCGCCCCGATGAACGTCATATTCGTTATCAGGATGTACTTTTGTTGAGTCCTCAAATAAGGACGGAGTTCAATATAGAAGGATATCCTTCGCTGACATTTATTGATTTGGTGTTGAAAGTCAGGCCAGCTCAGGTGACTTTGGTACCGGATGCTCCGGACGCTGTTACTTCGAATGCCGGATGGGATGTGAAAAATAACTTTTCGCGTTTGTGTGAAGTTGTTGAAGGATTCAAAGAAAAAGGAATCAGGACTTCCATTTTTGTAGGAACTGATTTGCAAAATATAGAATGGGCCGCAAAAACAGATTCCGACAGAATTGAACTCTATACCGAACCTTATGCGAGGTTGTACCCGAAAGGTAAAGAAAATGCTGTTAACCCATTTGCGGAAGCTGCCCGCTTAGCTAAAAAATTAGGGCTTGGCGTAAATGCCGGACATGATTTAAATCTCGAAAATTTGGCTTACCTGCATCAGTCTATCCCTTTTTTGGATGAAGTTTCCATTGGTCACGCCCTGATTAGCGACGCGCTTTATTTGGGACTTAAAGAAACTATTTTACAGTATAAACAACAGTTGTTGAATGTTTAATTTTTTTGTTCAATAATTCAACTATTTCAATAAAATATTTAAGATAAATAATAAAAAACATGAATTTATTACTTGCTATTCAAAATGTGGCGGCGCAAGCGCAAGAAACAATGCCCGATTTAACATCGGCAGTGTCACAACCTCAGGAAGCGCATATCAATGCGTTTGAATTAGCCACCAAAGGAGGATGGATTATGATTCCTATCTTTCTTCTTTTATTTGTGGCGATAGCTATTTTTATAGAACGGATTATTGTGATAAAAAAAGCGGGAAAAGTAGACGAAAACTTCATGAAACGGATAAAAGATTATATACATGAAGGGAAAATAGATTCGGCGTTAAATCTTTGCAGAACGTTAGATAAACCTTATTCCCGCATGATAGAAAAAGGAATCAGCCGTTTAGGAAGGCCAATGAATGATATCCAAGTTGCGGTGGAAAATGTAGGTAATATTGAAATAGCGAAACTCGAAAAAGGATTTACATGGGTCGCTACCTCTGCGGGAGGAGCTCCGATGTTAGGTTTCTTAGGTACGGTAACCGGAATGGTACGCGCTTTTTTCGATATGGCAAATGCCGGGACAAATGTTGATATTACATTACTTTCTTCCGGGATATACGAAGCTTTGGTAACAACAGTCGCGGGGCTCATTGTCGGTATTATAGCTTTGTTCGCTTACAATTATTTGGTAGCGGAAGTAAATGGCGTTATCAATAAAATGGAATCGTATTCAATGGAGTTTATGGATTTATTAAATGAACCAACAAAATAAAAGTTAACAAGTTGGCAAGTAAACGAGTAGACAAGTTTTATAATTTTTGTCAACTCGTCAACTCGTCAACTCGTCAACTCGTCAACAAATTATGGCTCTAAAAAGAAAAAAGAAAATAAACGCGGAATTCAGCATGGCGTCAATGACCGACATGATATTTTTGTTACTCATATTTTTTATGATAACATCAACGGTTGTAGTGCCTAACGCGATCAAAGTTGTACTTCCGCAAAGTCAGAAACAAACTTCGGCAAAACCACTGACAAGGGTCACGATTGATGCCGATTTGAACTATTATGTCGCTTTTGGGAAAGAAAAAGAACGCCGTGTTTCTTTCGAAGAAATAACTCCTTTCCTGCAAGATTGTTATAATAAAGAACCTGAGGTTTTTGTCGCTCTGTATGCTGATGAAACGATTCCCTACAGTGAAGTAGTTAAAGTTTTGAATATCGCGAATGAAAATCAATTTCGCATGATACTCGTCACCCGTCCGAAATGATGAAATTGACAAAAGAAAAAATATACGGTTATTCAGGCTCACTCTTTTTTTGCTTGCTGATACTCCTTATCCTTTGGTTTTCGGTGTTGAAATCCATTATTCCACAGGAAGAGGCGGGAGTGTTAGTCAATTTTGGAAATGTAGATGAAGCAGCCGGAATGTTTGAACCTCAATACGCGGAAACTCAGCCAACTCCAGAACAACCGTCCACGCCTTCAATACAAACACCTCCGGCACCCGAATCTCCTGTAATTACACAAAATATAGAAGAGTCAGCCGCGATAGAAGCCGCGAAAAAAGAAGAGAAACTAAAAGCCGAGAAGTTAAAAAAAGAACAGGAAGAACAAAAACGGTTGGCTGAACTCGAGAAAAAGCGTAAAGAAGAACAACAAAAGCGCGCGCAAGCAATCAACCGTCAGATGTCGGGCGCTTTCGGAGCGGGTAGTTCGAACGAAACAAGTCAAGGAACCGGCACAGGTTCAGGTAATCAGGGTAGTCCACAAGGCAATTCAGACCAAGGCGCGAATACCGGTATAGGCGGATATGGAGAATTTTCGCTCGCAGGACGTTCCCTTGGACAAGGAGGTTTGCCTCGCCCGGCTTATTCTATTCAGGAAGAAGGAAAAATTGTTATAGATATAACCGTAGATACCAAGGGAAATGTGATTTTAGCGACTATCGGCAAAGGAACGAATATCGACAACGCTACCATGAGGAAATCAGCCGTAGATGCAGCTAAAAAAGCAAAATTTAACACCATTAGTGGCAGTGAAAACCAAACTGGCACAATAACTTATAAATATAATTTAAGATGAAAGCATTCGTTTTTCTGGCAACAGGTTTCGAAGAAATAGAAGCCGTTGCGACAATCGACGTATTGCGTCGGGGAGAAGTAGAAGTTGTAACGGTATCCATTACCGGAACATCAGTTGTTGAAGGCGCCCATGGAATTCCGGTTAAAGCGGATGAACTCTTTGATTCGGTAAATTTCGAAGATGGAGCGATGCTTATATTGCCCGGAGGAATGCCGGGAGCTAGCAATCTTAACGAACATGAAGGATTGAGAAATCTGATTATGAAATTCTATTCTCAAGAAAAATACCTCGCGGCTATCTGTGCTGCTCCTTTGGTATTTGGAGGACTTGGTATTCTTAAAGGAAAAACCGCGACTTGCTATCCAAGTTTTGAACCCCGGCTTACAGGCGCAATTCTCAGCGGACAAACCGTGGTGCAAGATGGAAAAATAATTACCGGAAAAGGCCCCGGTTTCGCCGTTGATTTCGGACTTCAAATCGTCTCTATATTGAAAGGAACAGAAAAAGCCAATGAAGTGGCAAAAGGTATGTTGTTGTGATTAAATTTAAACACATGAAACATTTGATCATCGGGCTGTTATTGATTATTACGATGGTTGGATATGCTCAAACAGGAGAAAAAAACTTTAAAGTCGAAAGTGCCATTTTAGTGAGGTTTGAATTGAAATAAACTAATAAGTTTAGTGGTCCCATAATGGGGTTTTCCCATCCAAAGGGATTATTCTCAATTAATCATAGCGTATTTATATTAATTTCAACCAATTATGTACCGTTTTTCTATTATAATACCAGTATACAATCGCCCTGACGAAATAGACGAATTGTTAGAAAGCCTTACGAAACAGACGGCTAAAAATTTTGAAGTAATTATTGTCGAAGATGGTTCGAAGGAAACTTGCGAACATATCATTGAAAAATATTTAGACCGTTTAGAGCTTTCTTATTATTTTATCAGGAATTCCGGTCCGGGAATGGCGAGAAACTACGGAGCCGAAAAAAGCTCCGGGGAATATCTGATTGTCTTAGATTCCGATTGTGTTATTCCTGAAGGCTATATAGCATCTGTTACCAGGGAATTAGCGAGAAATCAGGCCGATGCCTTCGGAGGGCCAGACAAGGCATTAGATTCATTTACACCCATACAAAAGGCGATTAATTACGCGATGACTTCCTTTTTTACAACGGGAGGAATCAGAGGCGGAGAAAAAAAGATGGATAAGTTTTATCCCAGAAGTTTCAATATGGGAATGAAGAAAAATTTATACATGACTTTGGGTGGATTTTCAAAAATGAGATTCGGAGAAGATATCGACCTTAGTATCAGGATTTATAAAGCCGGATACAAAGTCGAATTATTTTCTTCGGCTTATGTATATCATAAGCGAAGAACCAGTTTCCGTAAATTTTTCAAACAAGTTTATAACTCAGGAATAGCGCGCGTCAATCTTTACAAAAAATATCCCGAATCTTTGAAGTTGGTTCATTTTTTTCCATCCATATTTACGATATTCCTATTGTTATCATTAGTTTCAATACCTTGGTGCTTATATGGGTTATCTTTTTTGTTGTTTTATTTTGTAATGATATTCATAGACTCTTCTATAAAAAACAAAAATATAAAAGTCGGGCTTATTTCCATTTGGGCGTCAATCGTACAGCTTACCGGATACGGACTTGGTTTCATCTCTTGCTATTGGAGACGAATTATTCTCAATAAAAAAGAATATTCAGCATTTGATAAAAATTTTTATAGATAAAGTCAAAAAAAGATTCATTTTCTTTCTTTCTTTCTTTCTTTCTTTCAGAAATTCATATAGATAATTCAAGTTACTATTTATAAATACAATAGTTCGTTCAGAATTAGTAATTATTTAAGCGGCTTTAGTTCCAAATAATAAGAGTTCTTTGAAAATTTGTTGATTTTTGGGCTTGTTCGGGGAAATGCCGAACCTATCAAAAAATCGGATCAACAGCAATGCGTTATGGAATAGCACTTTATAGTGTGATATTGAAAACGGGTATTCTCTCCTGTTTTCATCCTTAAGTTGCATCACTTTGGCAATGTTGACAGCCGTAAGAGCCGTATTAAAGTGAAACTATAGCTTATTCGTGCTCCTTGATTGCGCATTTTCC
>JAVBKZ010000049.1:0-26950 GCA_031553755.1 Bacteroidales bacterium
AAATCCACAAAATGAGACAGCCAATAAAATTTATTATGCCTGTTTCAAAAACGGGAATTTCTACAAAGCCAATGGTTCATTAATAAAAACTTATTCAGGAACATCTACAGCATTGACACCCGAAGAGGCTGAAGCGGTATTTGTTCCGGCAGGAAATAAATGCAGAATCGGAGACGCGATTATTGATAATTCGGGAAAACCGGTTATTGTTTGTTCTTCATTTTCAGCAGATGCGGACCATAATGTGAAGTATATTTGTTGGAATGGCACAAATTGGGTTGAGAAACAAATTACAACCAACTCCGAAATTTCAGCTACAGAAGGAGGTATTACATTGGACTATGCTGTTCCGTCTGTAGTTTACCTTTCCAAACCGGGGAAAACATTTTTCAAATATTCAACCGGTAATAATGGAGATTCATGGACAGAAACAGCCATTTCGGAAAGAACAATATCTACGCTTACAAACGTAAGGCCTTTTCTTCCTTTCAATCACAATACCGGCATTTTTGAGACTGTTTGGCAAAAAAATAAATTTATTATTAGGGCTGGCAATGAAATGCAGGATTTGCAAATGATTCCTGAATCATTGAAACTTACTGTAAATAACGTAAAGCAACTTGTAGTTAAATTACTTCCTGATACAGGCGACAAAACTCTTACATGGAAATCTTCAGATGAAAATATCGCGACCGTTTCTTCTACCGGATTGGTAACATCAAAAGCAAAAGGAACTGTAGTTATCTCTGCAACCAATTCATTTGGAAATTCGGTTTATTGTTCGATAGAAGTTATTGCGCCTAAATATATTGAAAATGCTTTATTTGATTTTGGAACAGCAACTTCTCCTGTTGTTTCCGGAGCCATTCAGGTCACAGAAACAACCATGTTGGCAGATTCTTATGGTTGGTTAACTACAGTCCTTTCAAGAAATAGGAACTCTAGTACAGATCCGGAATTAAGAGATTTTGCCATGTCTACCGCGGAAGGAATTTTCAAAGTATTTGTTCAGCCGGGTAAATACAATATTGTTGTTAAGCAAGGAGATTCTGACGCGGGAAATAAACACGATAAAATATCAATGTATGTCAATGGCTTATTAAAAATCGACAATATCACAACTCAATCAGGTTTATTTCAAACCAGCGAATTTGACGTAGAAACAGAGGTCGATTATCTCGAGTTTCGAATTCCGGCTACTTCATCCAACTGGGTTTTAAATTCCATGAAAATAACCAAAGCGGGAGAAAATTCTATTCAAGCCATTGCAATGGATGATTTTATGAATCCGGAAACAATTATTACTGTTTTTGATCTAATAGGGAAAAAAGTTTTCGAAGGAAAATTAGGAAATGACATTTTCGAAAATATTTTATTTGGAAAAAATATTGAAAAAGGAGTGTATCTGATACAATTCCGTTTGGGTAATAAATCTAAAGTCGTGAAGTTTTTAAATGACTGAAAAATAATAATTTAACATTAATTCAATGAATATAAAAACAATATTTCCTTGTGTATTAACAGGAATGGCACTACCCGTTAATTCTATATACGCTTCTGCTTTATCTAATTCAGAACATAAAGAGGAAAAGAAAACCAATGTGATCTATATTTTAGCGGATGATTTGGGTTATGGAGATTTGAGTTGTTATGGACAACTTAAATTTAAAACTCCTCATATAGATTCGTTGGCATCAAATGGAATAAAATTTACAAATCATTATTCAGGATGTACCGTGAGCGCTCCTTCTCGATGCGCTTTGATGACTGGTTTACATACAGGGCATACTCCAATTCGAGGAAATGCGGGAGTATCAATAAATTCCCTGACTTTTGATACTGCGTTGCCAGCTCAATACAAAACTATTGCCGATTTTTTCAAAGAAAAAAATTATGCGACGGCTTGTGTTGGCAAGTGGGGAATGGGTGGCCCGAATACGGTAGGCCATCCCAATAATCATGGTTTCGATTATTTTTTTGGACATTTAGGGCAAGGACATGCCCACAACCGTTATTCTCCTTTTTTATATGAAAACAGCAATCAGATAGTCCTTGATGGAAAAACGTATGATCAGGATTTAATGATGGAAAAAGTAACAAAATTTATTGAAACAAATAAAGACAATCCCTTTTTCCTTTATTTGCCGTTCACTATTCCTCATGGAGCACTACAAGCTCCCGCAGAAAATGAAGCGAAATATTTGGGCGCTTATGACGTAGATGGTCCTTGGGGAACTCCCGGCGCTATCAACGCGACTCCTCATAAACACGTTTCTTTTGCAGGATTGATGGACAGGCTGGATAGTGATGTAGGTGTCATTTGTGATCTGTTGAAAAAATATGGAATAGATGAAAATACAATAATCATTTTTACTTCAGATAACGGGCCTCATAGAGAAGGAGGAGGGGATCCGGAATTTTTTAATGGTTCCGGAGGATTAAGAGGAATCAAGCGAGACCTTTATGAAGGAGGAATTCGTGTACCGATGATTGTTTATTGGCCCGAAGTTATTAAAAGTGGCAGAATAAGCGATCAC
Organism: Bacteroidales bacterium; assembly: GCA_031553755.1. GTDB lineage: Bacteria > Bacteroidota > Bacteroidia > Bacteroidales > Azobacteroidaceae > JAIRVZ01. The sequence goes on from JAVBKZ010000049.1 coordinate 2,538, forward strand.
CCATCAGCTTTTTGGGATGTTCTTCCTACATTCTGTGATTTGCTTGAAACAGAAACACCTGAAAAAACGGATGGAATTTCTTTCCTACCTGAAATTACAGGAGGAATGCAAAAAACGCATGAATATTTGTACTGGGAATTTCATGAAACGCCATTACAATCATTGAGGAAAGGAGATTGGAAAGCGGTAAGAAAAGGAATCAAAACATCACCTGTTACTGAACTTTATGATTTGAGCACTGATTTAGCGGAGAAAAATGACTTGGCATCAAAATACCCGGATATAGTTAAGGAAATGAATAAAATTATGTCAAGTTCAAGGACTAATGATACCCAATGGACATTCCCGAATTTAGATGATGAAGAAGAAGTTATCATTGATACCGGAAACGACATACAAGTACCTGTAGTTTCGGGAAAAGCGAGTCAATATAACACAGGACAAAATATAGAATATTCATTTGATGGATCTTATGAAAAACCATATTATCATTCTCCGTGGTCATCAGGAGTAACTACACTTCCTGTTGTCTTGGAATATTTTTTCGAAAAAACTGTATCGGGAAAATCTGTTTATCCCGAAGCTATAGATTATTTTATCTACTATCCAAGAAAAGATGGAATAAATGGAAATTTTGGCAAATTCAATTTGTATGTAAAATATAAAGGGAAAACAAATTACGATTTTTTTAAGTCGTATGATTATGAGATATCTTCAAAAAATGTAAAGGAAGAATTAGGTAATGGGTTTAAAGAACCTGCGGCAATTAAATTTGAAGTATTGTCGGGAGGAAACAACTTTGTTTCTTGCGCGGAAATGAAATTTTATAGAAAAGTTAAAACATCGTTAACTAATCTTGTTTTTGACGAACCTTGTATTTATGTAGAAAACAAACGTATCATAGTAAGAAATTCGAATAGCTCAGTTTACATATATAATTTGTCGGGGATGTTGGTTGATATTCAAAGTGAACTTCCTTGTGGGGTTTATATTGTAAAAACAGGAGGAATTTCAAAAAAAGTAATTGTTTAATTATTTGAATTTTATAAAATATTGATTTGAAGAATATTATCTAATTATTAAATTTTATTATCATGAAACAATTTTTCTTTTTAGCCATTGCAATGGTTGTAGGTATGCCTTTCATTTCGAAAGCGGAAATTCCTGCTCCAGGTGATTATTACATTGAAAATGTCTGTCAATGGACTGCTTCTAACGGAGCGGAAAGACGCGGATTATTATTAACCGGAGGTCCGGATTTCGATTTATCGAACAATGCCGATTCTGTTTTGGTTAAGCCTTTTTATATCAATGGCACAACACAGGAGAAACAATATCAAATTTGGACTTTAGACGCGGAAGGTTATCTCGTTAACAAAGGAACGCAAAAGAAAGTACATCTTCCAGTAGGTAATACTCGTTACTTTACAGACGCGTCTAATGCAACTAAATTTACTCTTCAGCCTATGTCTGAATTGTATTCTTCCAATGTGGAATATGACAATCTGTTGTTTTTAGTTCCCGAAGGAGCGGGAGTTTTGACAGATGCCGCCACTTTGAGAATGAGTTGTGTCGCAGCTCCAACTTTTGCTGTTTGCCAACAAAATAAACCCGGCCCCGAAGCCGCAGAACCTGTTTATGGTGATGGAAGTAAAGGAAACGGAACAGGAAGTCCTCGCGCATGGAGATTTATTCCGGTAGAAAAATATAATTCTATGGCACCAGATGCTTTTTATTCATATCCCGAATTATCTACCGGTTCGGACGCAAATTGGTATTACATTAAATTTCCTGAAGCAGAAGGAAAAGTGTTGGCAAAATCTATAGATAATATGATGGAATTTGTTGCAAAAGAAGAACCTGCCAACGATGCTCAATTATGGAAATTTGTTTCTGTAGAAGGTAAACCCGGAAAGGTGTATATCGTGAATAAAGAATCAGGAAACTATATCGATAGAAGCGCTACTGCTCCTTTTGTATCAAGTGAACCGGCAGCCTCCCTTTCCATCAAAGGATATTATGACAAAAAAATGACAATTGCATGGTATGTTGGCAGCAATAGTGATGGACGAAATAGTTATGGGTTTTCATCTAATGGAACTGCTTTCGATCTTAATCAAGCATTTGCAACTTCACAGGGTATATATCCGGGAGCTATTCAATTTGTTAAAGCAACAACGCCTTCTGGAATATCCAATATAACAAATAAAGACATTTATGTATTTTCCAAAGATGGATATATCTGTATTGATGGTATAACAACCGGAATTCCTGTTCAAACATATACACTAACCGGAGTTCTTGTTGATACCCAATCAAAATTACCAAAAGGTGTTTATTTGGTAAAAATAGAAAATAAGACATTTAAAGTTTTTGTTCAGTAGTTAAAAAAATAAGTATAAGTTTTAATTGAGTATTAAATTTTTAAAATTATCATTATGAAAAGAGTTTTATCATTTGTAGTGTTTTTTGCAATCGTAGGATTTGCAATGGTTTCTAAAGCCCAATTACCAACGGTAGGAGCTGAGTATTATATTGAAAACGTGTCTCAAGCGATTGCTACCAATGGAATTGAGAGAAGGGGTTTATTGATAACATGTGTCGATGATTCTGATACATTGAAAATTAAACCTTGGAACATTACGGGAAGTAAAGAAAAACAAATTTGGAAGTTTGATGGAGAGGGTTATTTAGTTAACAAAGGAACCGGTAAAAAAGCTTTATTATCAGGAGCAACAAATAATGGTTATTATCTTGGAAGCGCCGAATCAGGAACCAAATTTGCTGCTGAGTTATTGTCTTCGTTGTATCCTAACAACCCTAATTATGCCAATTTGATAGTATTAACTCCTGATGGAGAGACTGCTAACAAAGTGAGTTGCGTTGCCGGAGTTTCTTTTGCCGTTAGCCAACAAGGTAAACCTGGCCCGGAAGTAGATGAACCTAATGCAAACGGAAATGGAACAGGAAGCCCTCGTGCATGGAGATTTGTTCCGGTTGCGGAATATGAGGCTCGTAATTATCCGAAGTTGAACGATTGGTATTACATCGTGTTTCCTAATGATGGAAATAAAGTATTATCATACAAAGATGGAGATACTTTCGAAGTTGTTGAAAAGGCCGGTACTACAGATGACAACCAATTATGGAAAGTTGTCGCAGCTACAGTTGCAGCTCCCGGAAAACTATTAACTCCTGATAAAGTTCAAATTATCAATAAAGCAACCGGAAAATATATTGAACGTTCAATTGATCCTGCAGAATTAAAAATAAGCAGTACTACAGAACCCGAATGTGCTTTGAATATTAAAACCGTTGATCCCGACCAATTTGCTATCGGATGGTGTTTGTTGTATACAAACAATACCGATTTTAGAAATGGATATTATTTAAACAATACAGAATCTGCAATTGACCGTAACGCGGTAATGCCAGGGTCTACAGGAATTGTAAAATTCGAAAAAGCGGCAGGTGGAAGTAATATCAAAACAACAAAAGCCGGAGAAGTAGAAGTTTATGTTAAAGACGGATATGTTAGAGTTGAAGGTACAAATGCTCCTGTTTCAATATATTCAATAACAGGAACTCAATACAATTCTACAGAACAACTTGCAACCGGTGCTTATATCGTTAAAGTAGCTGGAAATGCATATAAAGTTATTGTAAAATAATATTGTTCTTTCTAATACCAAACAGAGAGGATAATTATCCTTTTTCGTCCTCTCTGTTTTTATTTTTAATATAAATAATGAATAAAAAAATGAAAAACAAATTTCTTGTAACTGCGATTTTGTTTGCCTGCACATTTATAAACGCATACTCAGTTCAGGATTGGGGCATGGCTGATATACTTGTTAAGGTATTAAGCGGAAAGGCAAACTGTTGTCAGGCAGATATGGACATTGACCGGACTTTTGATGGAAATTTTGGAAAAAATTATTACCATTCTCCTCATTCAGGATATACAGTATCGGACGCTACTCCGGTTATCTTGGAATATTTTTTTCAAACAGACCCGGAGAAACCTAATTATGTGTCTGTAATTGATTACATTAAATATTATCCACGTACTGATGGTATCAACGGCAATTTCGGACGGTTTGATTTATATTTTAAATCAACTACAGATGGTGATTATGTGAAATATAATAGTTATGATTTTAAAATATTGGGAACTCCTTCCATCATTTCAATAGAAAATGGATTTCAAAATCCGGCAGCTATCAAATTTGTTGTGAATTCGGGAGGAAATAATTTTGCTACTTGTGCCGAAATGGAATTTTACCAGTCGAAAGCGCAACATATCCAAATTCCTACAAATATATTTAAAGATCAGATTTGTTCAGGATTAGTTGCAGGAGTAACTCAATCGGATGTAAATGCGATTACCGAACCGTTCTTTAAAGCATTGGCACAACAAATGTATGATGGAACTTATTCTACAAAATTTCGAGTACAATCTTATAAAGCCTATATGCATCCGGATAAGGATCGTTTAATTAAAAAAACGAACGCCCGGAGTCTCTTAGATAATCCAACAGGAATCTTTGTTGAAAAAGGAGAAGAATTGGTGTTTTTTTCGAAAGGTATAGGAGACAAATCAATCAGTTTGCGTCAAGTTGATTTAACTCGTGCCGGTGGTTTTGGAAAAGTAGCGACTTATCCTGTTGTTGAAGGAATTAATGTAATCAAAGCAACCATGAATGGATTGATTTATGTCATGTATCATACAGATGATAATAGTTATAAAACAGCTCCTGAAATTCAGATTCACTTTGCTTTGAGCAGAGAAAACGGTTATTTTGATCCTGCCAAAGGACATACTGATGAAACTTGGAAAAGCTTGTTGGCTAATGCTGTATCCGATACAACCTATATGGATATGGTAGGGAAATATGCGCATACATCTTTCCCTGTGGAAGATTGTAAAAAATATTGTCCTGAGCAGGCGACTCGTCAGATAAATATGTTAGATTCTCTTGTGTATCTGGAAGATGAACTTTTAGGTCTCGGTTACGGTCCCGGATATACGGAGCCTTATACCAACAGGGCTTTTATGCAACGAATTTATGGAGGAAATCCATCCGCGACTTCTTATCATACTAATTATCCTTCGGCTAATGCCGTGTTGGATTATCAATCTATACGTGTAACAGGAGGTAATTTATGGACAGCGATTCATGAAGTTGGTCATACTCACCAAACTTCCGGATTCAATTGGATTAAAATGGCCGAAGTTTCAGTGAATATATACTCTCTTTATGTACAACATAAATTTGGATTTGAGTCACGCTTGCATACGCAACCGGGAACTCCCTTCAAAGATGATTACGACAGGGCGTTCAACTATTTTGTAGTACCTAACACAATGGAAAATTATACTCCTCCACCCTTGTATCAGGGCCATAGTTTGGCTGTAGATGCCGTGTTATTCCCTAAATTGGTTCCTTTCTGGCAACTTTATTTATATGCTACTTACGTAAAAAATTACCCGTCTTTCTATATGGATTTGCATCAGATATTACGCGACCGCAATATTCCATCTGAACAAGGAAGACAAGTGCTTGATTTCACGGAAATTTGCAGTGAATTGTTGCAAGAAGATTTGTCTGGTTTTTTCCAATCGTATGGATTTTATATACCTATAAATCAGATATTGCATAGTTATGGAGATGCGTTAATGTCCATAACTCAAGCGGAAATTGATGCTACGAAAGCAAAAAATGCGAGATTTCCTAAGCCTGTGCATAAAATTGAATATATAACAGATACCAATTATGCCGCTTATCGCGATAGACTTTCTGTAGAAAGGGGAACACAGTCAAAAACTGACAATATTTTGTACACGACATTTACATTCAGTAACTGGAAAAACGTAGCGGTTTATGAAGTGTACGATGACAATAAATTGGTTTTTGTATCTCGTAATCCATCGTTTGTGACAATTAAGTCTACTTATGAACCTAATGATCCCACAGATCCGACTACAGATTATAAGGTTTCTCCTAAAACATACAGAGTAAGCGAAAATGCGAAAATTTATGCTGTCGCTTATGATGGTAGTAAAGTAGATTGTTTTGATACAGCTTTGGAAACTGTCAATATGGATAATATTGTTGTGTATTCTCAAGATGGTAAAGTCATTGTAAAAGGAACTGATAAACCCTTTAGCGTGTACACTGTTGAAGGACAACTAATGAAACCCGGAAGAAAACTTTCTTCAGGAGTTTATATTGTTTCGATTGAGAATCAAACAAAAAAAGTGATTGTGAAGTAAAAACGAAAAGTTTTTTTAAGATTGAAAATTCTTTCTTTTCTCAATTTTTGAAAATAAAAGTTGGGAAAAGAAAGGATATTAATTAAATAATTTATTTGTATGAAGTACTGTATGTTAAAACATCTTCTTTTTATTCCGATTTTGTGCTGTTTTTGCATTACCGCGCATGCACAAAAAAATATTTCGGGTAAAATAGTAGACAAAGAAACGAATGAGCCGATAGAAGGGGTTTTAGTGAATATCCTTAAATCTAAAATTAAGACTCTTTCGGGGCAGGATGGACATTTTTCCTTGACACAAGTCGATGAAAAATCTCAAATTCAATTTTCATTTGAAGGGTATAAATCTGTGGTAATTAAAAGCGGTAGTGTTGAGGGTGTTATTGCGTTGGAACCCGTTGTTATCCTTGATTTACCTTATCAAAATATGGAAAAAGGTAAATATTTAGGATCTATTTCAACATTAAACCACAGCATTGAAGGCATTCCGGTTCAAAATCTTTCAAATGCGTTGACAGGCCGTTTGGCGGGTTTGGTAAGCCGTCAATATTCAGGTGAACCGGGTAGTGACCAGGCTTCTTTATATATAAGAGGGTTGCGTGCTAACAATTCGGGAGCATTGGTATTGGTCGATGGTCATGAAAGAAGTTTTTCTATGTTGGAGCCTTATGAAATAGAATCTGTTTCTATTTTGAAAGATGCTTCCGCCACCGTTTTGTATGGAATGAGGGCTGCCAATGGTATTATTTTTATAACAACTAAAAAAGGTCATGTAGGTAAACCGGTTGTTAGATTAGATGCTCAATTTGGTTATCAGCATGCTGTCCGTGATTTGAACGGATTAAGAGCTTATGATTACACCACAATGCATAACGAAGCTCGTATCAATGACGGATTGGCTCCGCTTTTTTCTCAGGATGATATCAATAAGTATGTAGATCAATCAGATCCGGAACATTATCCTGATATAGATTGGGGTGATGAATTATTGAAAGAAGGAACTTGGATGCAAAGATACAGTTTGGATATCGAAGGCGGATCGAAAAACGCGCGTTATTTTGTCGCTTTTGGAGCTTTGTTCCAACCCGGAACATTCAAAACCGCGGATGAATTTACTTATGGTACGAATAATGATTATTATAAATATAATTTTCGCGCCAATTTTGAGTTCGACCTCACTTCTTCTACTTTAATTGATGTAAAGTCGTTCGGATGGTTAAAAAAGAATAATTTCCCGGGTAATTATAGTTCCCGTTTTGATATCGGAGGTGAATTTTTAGCGCCATCGGTCTATCAACAGATACTACGTACACCACCAACAGCTTTACCGTTATATTATGTGGATAACAATGTTGATGGATCGTATCTAGATGATAAAGGAAATAGAGTGGTTCCGATTAATGGGAAAATAAACGCGGAAAATCCGAATTACAGGAATCCATGGGCGTTATTAAACCGTAACGGCTATTCCCAATCGGAAACCATTTACGGTTCAATAATGGTTAACCTGAATCAAAAATTAGATTTTATCACTTCAGGGCTTGCCGCCGATTTTAGGTTTTCAATGGATGTTACAAGTCAGCAATTGTTGGTTCGTACTCAAAATTACGGATCGTATGAATTGTTGTCTACCGGAGTGATGAAGCAAATCAGGTCGCAAGAAAAAATGAGGAATGATGTGGTTAATTATGCTCCGCATCGCTATACATCTTTAGACGCGTCATTATCTTATAACCGGGTATTTGGAAAACATGGAGTAGATGGGTTTATGTTCTACAGCCAATACGATGATTCACCGGATAATGCATTACCAAGTCGTTACCAGGGAGGAGGGGCGTCTCTCTCGTATAATTATGCCGAACGCTATTTCTTGAATGCCGCGATTGGAATACAAGGTTCTTATAAATTTAAACCGGGTAATCAGGTCGGATATTTTCCGGCGGTCGCTTTAGGATGGGAAATTGCCAATGAATCGTTTTGGAAGTCTGTGAAACCGTATGTAAATCAATTTAAGTTGAGATTCTCGACCGGAGAAAGTGGAAATGACAGAGGTGTTGGCGACTGGGATTATCTGGGAGGTATGGCTGGCGGTTCTACTGTTTATGTGGGTAATCCGATGGTTAGTAAAGCTACATACAGGGAAAATACGGTTGGTAATCAAAATGTAACCTGGGAACTGGCGAAGTTAACAAACTTAGGACTTGATTTAGGATTTTTGAATAATCGCCTGGCTATATCAGTAGATGCTTTCAAAGACGACCGTTCGCAAGTTTATATCAGCCCGATGACCTATAATTTTATAACAGGTCAGTATTCTTTCCCAAGAGAAAACCAAGGAAAAATAAAATCGGCAGGATGCGAATTTGAAGCGTCTTGGACTGATAAAATTAACGATTTCACCTATTTTGTAGAAGGAAATTATTCTTTTTCAAGGAATGAAATAGTAGACTACGGAGAAGCTCTTCTAAAATATGATTATTTGTATTCTAAAGGTAGGCGGTTAAGTACATATACCGGATTTATTTCAAACGGTTTTTTTGATTCTTATGAAGAAATCGTCGGCTCTCCTACACATACTTTATCACAGGTTAAACCGGGAGATATACGTTATTTGGATATCAATGGAGACGGAAAAGTTACTTCTGAGTATGATATGGTTCCTATTGGTAATCCAACCATTCCCGAATTTTTTTACGGCTTAAACTTGGGAGGTGCGTATAAAGGGTTTGATTTTGCTATTTTATTCCAGGGAGCGGCAAACATGTCTTCTTATATTTCTAATTATGCTCAAACTCCATTTTATAGAAATGGAAAAATATTTGAACATCAAACGAATCGATGGACACCAGAAACGGCTTCTACAGCAAGTTTACCTAAATATACTACATCGACCACTAATGCGAATAATTCGGCTACTTCCGATTTCTATTTAAGGGATGCTAGTTATTTGAGGGTAAAGACAATAGAACTCGGATACACTATTCCGCAAACTATAACTCAAAAAGCGCTGATACAGAATTTACGTCTGTATGTATCCGGGTATAATTTGTTTGTATGGGATAAAATAGACTTCTTAGATCCGGAAGGTTATTTGGATGGCTATAGTTATCCGATACAGCGTGTATTTAATATGGGTGTTAAACTTACTTTTTAATTACGGTTATGATGAAAAAAATAATATTGTATTCCATATTAATCTCACTTGGTTTTACTTCTTGTGATTTTATAACAGAACAACCTTTGTATTTGCATACTCCGGACGTTGTTTTTCCGGATGTTGTTAAAGCGGAGCAAGCGCTCAATTATGCTTACGTATACATACCGGCAGGTTATAACCGGGTAGGAGGTTCGTTTCTTGACGCGGCAACGACAGATGCCGCCGATGTTGATTATTCTGCTCCAATCAATATGATTGGCAGAGGTTTCTATACTGCAACCAATCCGGTTGAAAATCTGTGGTATCCGCTTTATGAAGGAGTACGCGCGACTGTTTTCTTTGAAGAAAATATAAAATATCTCATTTCCGCGAATGGGAAAACGGAAGAGCAATTGATCAATATGAAAAAAGGATGGATTGCCGAAACGAGAGCCTTAAGGGCGTTTTATTATTTCGAATTAATAAAACGTTACGCGGGAGTACCTCTTGTTAAAGATATTTATTATTCTTCAGACAAAGCTGCTTTATTACCGAGAAATAATTTTTCGGAATGTGTCGAATATATTGTAGAATTGTGTGATTCCGCAGTTGCTGAGCCCAATTTGCCGATTGCCTATTCCGACCAGAAAAAAGATTTGATGGGAAAAATGACAAAAGCAGCGGCTTTGGCTATTAAAGCGAAAACATTGGCTTATGCAGCCAGTAATCTTTTCAACGGACAATCCAATCCGGTATTGGGTTATACGGATAATAACCGTCAACCGCGTTTTGAACGCGCAGCCGCCGCTTTAGCTGAAGTTATCAACTTACAAAATAATGGAACGAATGCTTTAACCCTTTATTCAAATTTTGAGAAAATGTTCATAACATTGGATGGAAATACAGAGTATATCGTTGTCAAAGGCGCAGGAAATAATTACAACGTAGAGACAATTTTATATCCGCCATCCCTAAAAGGTTCAGGAGGTATGTGTCCATCTCAACAATTGGTTGAGTCATTTGACATGAAAGACGGTTCGCCATTTAATCCTTCGTCTCCTAATCCTTACGAAAATAGGGATCCTCGATTTTATTCAACAATTGTATATAATGGAGCTAATTTAGGATCGAAATTAGGTAAGGTATATACTCAGGTCGGAGATGAATCTACGATAGATGCCATTGGAGCCCAATTGAATCTGTCAACAATTACAGGTTATTATACCCGTAAGTTTTTGGATACGAATATCGATTTAAGGCAAAGCCCAACCAATACGGCACACGTTTGGCCACACATCCGATTAGGAGATATTTATCTGCTTTACGCCGAAATGATGTTTGCCGCCTATGGAGCGACAAACGATCCTAAAGGATATGGTATGACTGCTTTAGATGCGGTGAATAAAATTCGACAAAGAGCCGGAATTACCAATAATTTAACTACGTTGACAGAAGAAAAAATCCGTCAGGAACGCAGAGTTGAATTGGCTTTTGAAGAACAACGCTATTTTGATGTGAAGAGATGGAAAATAGATGAAAAAGAGTTGAGTCAACCTGTGATGGGAATGAGAATTACGAATACCAATGGGTATTTACAATACACGAAGATACAGGTCGATGGAGAACGTCATTTCACGTCCAAGATGTATTTGAACCCTGTTCAATACACTCAATTAATAGCGAATCCGGCAATCGTTCAAAATCCGGGATGGTAATAATAAAATTAATAGATGATGAAAAAGTATATATTATTATTTATAGCGTTTGTTTGCAGTACATTGATTTATGCTCAAACAAAAATCCAAGGTGTCGTGGTTGATGACATAGGGGAGGCTTTACCCGGAGTTGTTGTCAAGGAAAAAGGAACCAATAATGTAGCGGTTACCAACATTGATGGTATTTATGAAATAAAAGTAAATAATCCTGCAAAAGGAATACTGACATTTTCCATGATCAGTTATAAGATGCAAGAAATCCGTATCAATGGAAGAAACAGCGTAAACGCTCAAATGTATATCGAAAATGAGGCGTTGTCAGAAGTGGTAGTAGTTGGTTACGGAACGCAGAAAAAAGTCTCTATAACAGGAGCAATTTCCTCAATGGGAAATAAAGAATTGATGCAGGTTCCTACTGCCAGCGTCACCAATAGTTTATCGGGAAGAATTCCCGGATTGGTGAGTAGACAATCCAGCGGAAAACCGGGAGATGATGCCGCCACTTTGTATATCCGTGGTCTTGGAAGTCCCAATAATATAAGTCCGTTGTGTATGATTGATGGTATCGAACGTGAAATCAATCAGATACCACCGGATGATATCGAAAGTATTTCTGTATTGAAAGATGCTTCGGCAACCGCGGTTTATGGAGTTCGTGGCGCGAATGGCGTTATTTTGATTACAACAAAACGTGGCGCGGAAGGTAAACCCAAAATTACATTTACCGGTGAATTTGGTGTGACAAAAAGTAATCGTTTACCCGAAAAATTAGATGCGGCCAATCATGCTATTTTGAAAAATGAAGGTTTACGCAATGAAGGACTTCAACCGCTTTATACGGAAGAAGATATCCGGTTGTATCAAACGGGGGAAGATCCTTTCTTACATCCGAATAATGATTATTTGGACATCTTCTTCAAAGATGGGAAACAGCAGAAATACAACTTCAATATTTCAGGAGGAAATAAAAAAATAAAATATTTTGTTTCTGCCGGTATATTTAATCAGGACGGTATTTATGAAACGGATTTGGATAAAATTAAATCACATCCTACTGTAAAACGGTTGATGGATGAATCTGAAGCAGTTAGAAATACGCTCTCTAAAGGAGTTGATTACGACCCTGCGTATTGGTTCAAAAGATTCAGTTTAAGGAGTAATGTGGACGTAAATATTACCGAAGAATTGAAAGTAAGCGCCGACTTAATGCTTCGTACCGAAACAACGAACCGCCCTTATGGGTTGGACGGAGAAGTCGCCCGCGTTTTTGGTAACTTGGTTCGTACTCCCGCCGGACAATTTCCGCTTTTGAATGAAAACGGAACATTTGCCGCTACCGACCGCATCGTAAGAGGTAACTTGCTTCACGTAAATGTATATTCAGGATTTTATCGCAATGTAAAATCTATCATGGAATCAACGTTCAAGTTAGACTATGACATGAAAAAGCTATTGAAAGGATTATTCATGAGTGGCAAATTTTCGTATGACGCCAAATATGAAAATGCCCGTGGATTGAATGTACAATATCCTATATATAGCTATAATTCAGTTTCACAAGAATATACCCGCTTGTTGGAACAGACGCTTCCAACCAGTACAAGTAGTTATATTGGCGGTGGCCCTAATAAAAAAATATATGGGGAATTATCTGTTAATTACGCCAATACGTTTGCAAAGAAACACCAAGTCAGTGCCTTAGTTTTGGGTAATATAATATCTAATTTTTCATCATCAACGGCTCCTCCCCCAGATGACCGGTATATTCCTCAAATATACCAAGGTTTAGTTGGTCGTGCCACCTACGAGTTTGATGGTCGTTATTTATTCGAAATCAATATGGGATATAATGGTTCGAATCGATTTCCGGAAGAACGACGTTATGCTCTCTTTCCTGCTGTATCTTTGGGATGGGTAATTACCGAAGAAGCGTTCCTGAAAGACAAAACGAACATTCTTTCTTTCTTGAAATTGAGAGGTTCGTATGGTGAAGTTGGTAATGACAAATTTGGAGACGGTTTTTCCTATTATTATAACTCTGTTTATGAGTCAGGTCAAGGATATAACTTTGGTATAAGTCCTACAGGGGTAAATGGTTACAAAGAAGGAAAAATGGGAAATAAAAATGTAACATGGGAACGCGCCCGAAAATCAAATATAGGAATTGATTCAAAATGGTTAAATTCCCGTCTTTCTTTTGTCGGAGATCTGTTTTACGAACAACGTGACGGTATTTTAAGAACACCCGTAAAATATACCAATGTATCAGGAGTTTCCAGTTTTTCTCCTGCCAACTCTGCTGCTGTAGAGAATAAAGGATTTGAGTTGTCGTTGGGATGGGATGATCGTATAGGCAAAGATTTTCAGTATTATTTAAAAGGTATTTATTCTTTTGCCCGAAATAAATATACAAAGGTCAATGAATCGGATGTGAAATACGATTATCAAAAAATATTAGGTACTCGTATTACTCAATACCGCAATTACCAGGCGATCGGCTTCTTTTCTTCTTATGAAGACATCCTTTCTTCTCCTTTTCAACAAGAAGGATTGAAACCCGGAGATATCAAATACCGCGATGTGAATGGAGATGGTAAAATTGATAATTTCGATATCATTCCTATGGGATATGGATATGTACCGGAAGTAACATATTCTTTTGGGGGTGGAATTTCATTCAAAGGATTTGATATGAATATCCTATTCCAGGGAGCGGATAACGCAAGTGTTATGCTTACCGGTGATATCACTTACGAATTTACGAATGAGGCTACTGTAATGAAACACCATTTGGGCCGTTGGACGCCTGAAACCGCAAATCAGGCAATTTATCCTCGCCTTGCTTCTACCGTGAACAGGGGAGCAAATACGTATAAAAGCGATCAATCTTCATTTTTTATGTATGACGCGTCATACCTGCGCTTGAAGTCGGTAGAAGTGGGTTATTCTCTTCCTTCTAAATTATTGACAGGAACGCCTATTTCTTCCGTAAGATTTTACGCGAATGCTTATAATCTCTATACTTGGGACAAAGTAAAAGTTGTGGATCCGGAATCAGACGGGAAAAATAACGGTTATTTCTATCCGCAACAAATGATATTAAATGGTGGTGTTACTTTAAATTTTTAATGATGATGAAAAAAATATATTTATTGTTGCTTTTGATTCCTTGTCTGTTTGCCTGTTCTTCGGAAGGATTACTTGATACAACGGATACAGGATCGCTTGAAGAGGCTAATATCTATCAAAACAGGGATAGAACAAGGGAAGTATTGAATTTTTTATATGGTTCCACCCGTTTGGCAAACATGTTCAGTCCGGTAATTTCTGCTGAAGGGCTTGCTTATTTGGATATTACGACCGATTTGGGTAAAATGGGAGGCTCTTATGACGGTACTCTTCCTTTTACTCAAGGAACGATGGTGGCAAGTAGTACAGCTCCATTACCGAATGACCCATGGAAATATTATTACATAGCGATTCACATGGCTAATTCATTTTTGGCAAACGTTGATAAGTCGCCCCTTACCGATGAAGAAAAACGGGATATGAAATTAGAAGCTCGTTTTTTGAGAGCGGTCTATTATTTTGAACTGTTTCGTTGGTGCGGCCCTTTTGTGATAACCACCGATATTCTCGATCCGTTTGATTTTTCACAAAAAAGAGCGGATATCGACGCTTCCATTAATTTTATTGTAAAAGAATTGGATGAAATCGCTCCTCAGATGCGACCGGAATGGACCGGATCCGATTATGGAAGGGCAACCAAAGGCGCAGCGATGGCTTACAAAGCAAAGACATTGTTATATGCCGCAAGTCCGTTGAGTAATCCGTCAAACGATAAGAAAAAATGGGAGAACGCGGTGAAAGCGTTGAAGGATGTTATCGATTTGGATCGTTATAGCCTTTATTACGATGCCGACAAAAGAGAATTGAGTTATGCGAGGCTTTTCAATCAAAGGGTTGCTGATGAAATAATTTATTCTTACCTAAGAGGGAATACTACAAGCCAATACGGCAATTTACCTTCAGGTGACCCATGGACAGGAGGAACTACCTATGCAGCGTCAATGCCTACTCAAAATTTGGTCGATGCTTATGATATGCTTGATGGCAGTGAACCGGTTGACATATTTTCTCCCAACTACAGAAGTGGAAACAGAAGCGCTACAATTAATTCTTCTTTAGGATACGATGATTCCAATCCTTATGTAAACAGGGATCCAAGATTGGAAATGACTGTGTTGCATCATGGTTCGACATGGCTAACCAACAAACAAACCGCTACATTGGATTTGAAAAAGTTATCTGTAAATGACGCTAAAACTGGATACATATTGAGAAAATTCCTTGATGACCGGATTGACCACAGAAACGGAGGTACTACTCAATTGAATTTCCCGATGATGCGTTATGCCGACATTCTTTTAAGTTACGCGGAGGCTAAAAATGAATACGAAGGACCCGGCAAGGAAATTCTGGATATAATCAATCTCGTTAGAGAAAGAGCCGGAGTTGGTTTATTAAACACCGATCCTTCAAAGTGGAATTACGAATCCTTGAAGAAACGTATCATAAAAGAACGAATGGTTGAATTCGCGTATGAAGAACATCGTTTTTTTGATGTAAGACGTTGGAAGCGAGGAGATTTTTTATCAGGTAAGATATACAAAATAGGTTTGTTGAATGATAAAATGCATGTAACGGAATTGGAATCTCGTTCATTCCCTGAAAAAATGTATCTTTTACCCGTTCCGCTCGCGGAAACTCAAAATAGTCCGGGAATATATCAAAATCCCAATTGGTAAGTATCACAATAAATTAATTGATAAAATATTATATTTAAAGTAAAAATAGAATTTATGAAAACGAAATTTTTTTCAAGTATATTTTTAGCGTTGTCTTCAATTGTCTTTTTTTCTTCGTGCGAGGAAGAGGAGCTTGTAAATTACACGGCTCCAATTAAAATATATATTGATGAAGCGCCCAATGTTATATCTAAAGATAATATCATAACATTGCAATTGGGTGAAACATCTTATCTTGTTTCGGGTAGAGTGAAAGCGACAGCAACAGATAGCAGTAACTTTATCAATACATTTAAAATTTATAAAACAAACCCTCGTACGGCAGCTCAAACAGAACTTGTTGCCGGAACATCGGTAACTTTTACTAAAGACGAAGGAAAAGCGGAATATGAATTTACGATGCAAGTTGATAATATTTTTAGCAATGCCTCTTTCCGTGTTATTGTAACTGATTTTAATCAAAATGAATATGCGTCTAATTTTGTATTGCAAGTAACACCAAAAGTAGAAATAACCGATCTTGTTACAGCCGAAACAAAAGACTACTATTACGGAACTTATTTTGCTACATGGTATTTTGGTCGTGTTTACCCACAAAGAACAATCGCCGAATACGGTGCTAATGTAGAAATGTCATTCGGTAGGGTAGATGTTGATGGAAGCGGAACGCCTGTTGATTGTTTGGTTTCGCCCGCGGTTCGCGCGACCAAAGGACTTACATCTTTCGATGGAGCTAAAGCGACCAAATTTTCGGAATCGACAGTCACATTAGCGGAATACAACGCGATTGTTCCGGTAAAAGATGATTTGCTTCAACCGATTACGGCAGATAAAGATGTTATTAAAATAGAAAAAGGTAAAATTTATAATTTCGTAACTGCCGAAGGAAAAAGAGGACTTGTTTATATTTCCGAAATAACTGCTAAAACGGATTATTCTACGGTAAAATTATCAGCAAAAGTTCAAAAATAAAAAATTAATTTTTAGAAATTCGCCATACTTGTAGAATACAAAGTTAGGCTAAAACGTATGGCGGATTTTTTAATAATTATCATTAATATCAAACTTATGAAAATAGGAAAATTTGCATATATAATATGTGCTTGCTTGTCTTTCCTTTGCCTTTCGTGTTCTGAAGAAGATAGTACAACAGCGTCTTCCGTTGACCCGAAAATCAATTTGGATAAACAAGATTTGTCTTTTCAGGTGTCGGGAGGAGCAGAATTGATTAATATAGAGTCGAATGTAAATGACTTGAAAGTGGTTTCCGGCGCCGATTGGTGTACTGCCGTTTTAGAAGGTAAGAAACTAACAATAACAGTATCTGAAAACGAAAAAGCGGATGTGAGGAAAGCGTTGGTAAAAATAATTGCGGCTTCGGGCGATAAATTTACTTCTGAAGAAATTTTTATTGCTCAATTAAGCGCCGATGCTACAATAACAGTTTATCCCGATGAATTGTCTTTTTCTAAAGATGGAGAAGCGAAATCGGTAAAGGTCACATCAAATTCAGATGATTGGACGGCTATTGTTCCGGAAAAAGATATTTTCTGGTGTACCGCTGTTCATTCTGAGAACGATTCTTTACGGATTGTTGTTGGAAAAAGCTATATTAATGAACCAAGAGAAACGGAAATTATTCTTTCCGCAAAAGGAAAAACAGCAACGTTTAAGGTTAAACAGGAAGCGGGCGAATTAGCTGCTTTCATCATTCCAAGTATGGCTTCGATATCGTCAGTGCCTTCGGAAGGAGGAAAATATCATCTTGTGATAGGAACGAATGTTGCTTCTAATTATACAATCAAGACTTCATCCACATGGGTAATTTGTGAAAAAGTTCAGGATGGAAATTCGTTAGATGTCACTGTGTTGGAGAATACTAAACCGATAAGTAGGAACGATACAATAACTCTATCATATAAAGGAGAAATAGGAGAAGCGTCAGTGAAAATTCCTGTTCAACAACTTGCTTTTATTTCTTCTTTTACATCGGTAGAAATTCCTCTTAAAGCGGAAACGAAAGAAGCCGGATTCGCGACATTGATTGCTAATGGATATGCTCCTAAAGGACAGGAAGATAAAGATAGAGGTCCAGCTAAATTTATGTTAGATGGATTGTTTAATACGTTCTATCAGAGTGACTTTAATGCGAGTCCATTCCCAAATGCTACTGCCAACTGGTTTACGATAGAATTAGAAGACGCTATTAGCGCTTTCCAATTTTGGTATCATAACCGTCAGGACAACGCGAATGGAAAGATAAAAGTATTAAACATCTATGTAGGAGACGATGGTACTTCATGGAAATTAGTGAAGACAATAGATAGCGGTCTTCCTGTAAAAAGAGGTAACACGGAAGGAACTGATCAGGATGCTCAATATACATCTCCTTGGATAGAACTTGAAGCTCCTGCTAAATGGATTAAATTCCTTGTAACAGATACTCAAACTGAAACGGGAGGTTCTTCAACTCCTTACAGTATCGCGGAATTTAAGTTGTGGAAGGGAATTTGATTTTAGGTGACAAGTGATGAGTAGATGAGTAGACGAGTAGACAAGTAAAAAGTCAACTTGTCAACTCGTCTACTTGTCTATTATTCAAAATAACATGTTTAATTCGATTCAATATTTTCTTGTTACTGATCAAAATTCCACCTATTATTAAAGATAAACCTAATAAAGTTGTCCAATAAATTTCTTCTCCTAAAATAAAATGAATCAATATCAGCGAAATAAAAGGAGATAAATAAGTTAACTGACTCAACATTGCCGTATTATTTGATAATTTCAAAGCTCTTGCCCAGCACAAAAAAGCAAGTCCCATTTCGAAAACTCCTACATAAATCCCGGCAAATAGGCCTTTCAACGTCGGCATTTCCATTCCTTCAAAACAAAAATATATAGTTAATAGGACAGATGCAGTTAAAAAATTCAGAAATAATTCTACCGTAGTATCCATCCGGCTTTTGATTTTCAGCATCCAATATAAAGCCCATACAAAAGCGCAGGACAGAGCCAATGCAATACCATTTATTGAATTAAAATTCATTTGAGTGAGACTTCCTTGGGAAGAAATAAAAATGATACCTACGAAACTAACAGCTAAACCTACTTGTTGAATAGCCGATATTGGCCTTTTGAGAAAAATCAGAGCAAGAACAGGTAATAAAATTTGCCAGGAACAAGTGAGAGGTTGAGCTATTTGAGCCGGAAGTAGGGTATAGGATTTAAATAGCAATAAGTAATAAATTAAAGGATTGATTAATCCCAAAGGAAGTGTATTTATGAGTCGTTTTTTGTCTTTTAAACAACTTAATAAAACGCCTGTTTTTTTTTCTGTAATAATTGAGATAAAATAAACCACCGTTGCTGTTACGGATGCAATCAACAACAATTGAGTATAAATTAATTCTGATAAAGCAATTTTGAAAGCAGTAGCGACTGTACTCCAACAAAGGATGACAAAGCCTGTATATAATAGGGCTTTTGTATGATTTTTCATTAAAAATATTGTTTATTAATTAACGGAAAAAGAGGTTAATTGTTGTATTTATGCTCTGTCAAAAATATATATCTAAAATGTATATCCTAATTTAGCTTGCATAGTTGATAATTCATCACCTTTTCGCCAAGATTTATCATAACCGGATCGAAGAAAAATAAATGAATTTTTTCTTACTTTGAAGTCAATTCCGAACGATCCATACATACTGAAAAGAACATCTAAATAAGGTCTTAAATTATTTTTTAATGTTTCGGAACGGTTATCTTGTTCGTTATACATTTCTGATGAATAATCTAAAATATATGTGTTGCAAACGCCGAATTCGATAATAGGGCGAATTTTCCCTTTGGGATAAGTGTATCTGATACCAAGATTACCTATAATCAGGTTGGATTTAAAAGTATATTTTCTATAATTGCGAAAAGGAAGAATGAACCAAGATTCATTTGTTCCGGTTATTTTAGAATAAGCTACAGCAAGTTGAATGCTGACTGGTTTCAAAACGCGGGGCATGGACAATCCAATATCAACGCCAATTTGAGGATAAAAGCTATTCATATTGTCTTGTAAAGACCAAACTTCTTTTTTTTCTGAAAAATTAAACGATTGGTAACGAACCCCGGTATATAAAGAAAATGTGAATTTAAACTCAGGGTTATTATATTTTGTACCAAATTCAACATATTTATCTTTATCTTCTGAAGCGCTTTTACAATTGATGTATTTTTTCACTAAATCAACCATAATAGATTTATCAATTGTCGTCATTTTTACAATATCATTCATCATTGTATGACAGCCATGGAATGTTTGTATTAATACATTTTTATATTGATTATTTTCTTTACGAGCCAATTGGCCGGTATTTGGGTTCCTTACCATTTCGTCAGGTTTTTTCGTAACCGTTGTTAATTCCCCTTCTTGATTTTCTATAAAAAAATAATCTTGTCCTCCACTTTGGTAATAATATAATTGCACAATTCCTTGTAATAAGTATTCAAGAAAAACAACACGATTTTCTTTTATTTTATGACTGATATAATATTTATTTGTTTCTTTAAAATAGTACCCTTTTATTTCTTCAGGTTTATAGGATGTGATTTCTTCATGCGCGGATTTTCTAAAATTACAAACATTGGCGCTTGATTCTATGTTTTTGAATTCGATACTTCCAAGAATTGTGTCATTTTCTGTTGTAATGATATAACCGGGATAAAAACTTTCTTGGGCGTCTGTATTTTGCATTAGTGACAAAATAATAAAAATGAAAAATAATATCTTCATGATGATTTATTTTATGATTTTCAAAAATTCTATATAATCCACTAAAATATATATCCCAATTTAACCTGCATAGATGACAAATCATTTGTTTTTTGAAACAAATTATCGTAATCGAATCGAAGAAATACAAATGATTTTTGTCTTACTTTGAAATTAACTCCCAATGATCCGTAAATACAAAAATAAGTATTATCAGATGGTTTCAAGTCGTGACTAGATTCTATTATGATTTTATTTTCTATATTTTCTTCTTTATAAATTTTTGATGAATAATTGAATAAATAAGTATAAGCTCCTCCAAACTCGGCTGTTGGCCGGATTTTTCCGTTAGGATAAGTATATCTGATGCCCAAATTCCCGATAAGCAGATCAGAATTAAAAGTATATTTTTTATAATAAGTAAAACTTTTTTCGTATAGAGAGTTACATTCGTCTGCTCCTCCCATTTTAGAATAAGCCATTCCTAATTGAATGCTGACTGGTTTCAAAACGCGGGGCATGGATAATCCGATTTCAGTACCAACTTGAGGATAAATGCTGTACATGCTTTCAGATAAGTGTTTTTTTCTTTTTTCTTCAAAATTAAAAGACTGATAACGAATACCTGTGTATAAAGAAAACTCAATCTTAAATTGAAGTTTGTTATCTTTTGTTCCAAATTCAATATATTGTACTTTGTCTTCCGATGTATTTATACAGGCAATATAGTTTTTCACAATATCAATCATGGAAGATCTGTTTAATGTAGTCATTTTTGTAATATCTTCTGTGATTAGTGGACAATTATAAAAAGTCTGCATCAATACAATTTTGTATTGATTATCTTCTTTTTGAATTATTCTAAGGGTTTTAGGATCCCTTACTTTTTCATCAGGTTTTTTCATTACTACTGTAATTTCTCCTTCAGGATTTTCTATAAAAAAATAATCTTGCCATTCATGGCGATAGTAATATAATTGAACAGGTCCTTGAATCAAATATTCAAAAAATACATGACGAGAACGTTTCTCTGTTTTAATTTCATAGCTGATATAGTATTTCTCTGTTTTTAGAAAACGATACCCTTTTATTTCTCCCGGTTTATATGAAATTATTTCTTTCGAATCAGACTTCTTAAAATTACAAATATTTGCATTTGATTCCTCGTCTTTAAATTCAATTTTTCCAAGAATTGTGTCATTTTCTGTTGTAATGATATAACCGGGATAAAAATTTTCTTGAGCGCTTATTTTTTGTGTCAAGAATAAAATGATAAAAATAAAATATAGTTTTTTCATAGTGATTTAGTTTTCTTGCGTAACGATAATCCTGTATGTTCTGCCCAAATCCGCATGTATGATTAGCATTCCATAACGTTCTTTTCCTTTTTCATTTGTTTCGAGGGAAATAATAAATCCATCTTTATCAAAACTTTTGAAACTCATCCAGGTAACACTGGATTCAATATAGTAACGAAGATTCGTAGATACAGGTATAAATTCTTCCTTAATATTATTTTTTATGTCAATAGAATATGATTTCATATAAAAGTAGGCAGAATCTGGATTCATAAGCAAAGTGACTTTTTTGTGTAAATTTTCTCCGCTTTTAAACGAAATATCAACACTTTTAGTAAAATATGGATTTTTGCTGCAAGTTAATGTAGCAATTCCACCTCCGTTTTCTACTACGAATTTGTAATAGCCCGTTTCTGAAGCCAATAAAGAATCAGCGCCTTGGGTTGTCTTAATTTTAATAAAAGCTTCCGGTATTGTATATCCATACAGATCTACGATGATTCCTTCAACCGTAGATGGCCCATCATCTAAATTATCTAAAACGCAAGATGTGAAGAATACAAGGAAAATTGCAGGCAAGAAAGTAATGTGGTTATAAATGGTTTTCATGAATTTGTTTTTAATTTAAATAACTGTTTAAATTTATGATCAAGAACGATATGGAATGTTTTAAACCACATAGACACATAGAACATATAGTTTTTATTTTACTTCACTATAATGTGAATTTTATAATTTCTATGCGCCTATTGTACCTATGAGGTTTAAAATCCTAAAGTCTATTTAGTGGTTAGATAAAAATTTGATCGTTTTTGTTTGATTACCTAACCGGAATTGAACCAAATAAACCCTCTTAGTGAGGTTTTTATCTTCCAGAATTTTGTCGTATGTTTTGTACCCTAATTTTTCTTCGAAAACTTTTTTCCCTAATAGATCAAAAACGGCAACAATTGTTTCCGGATTCATAAAATCATCTAAAGAAATAGATGGAATGTCGTTTGCTAATTTTTCTATTTTCAGAGAGTTAATTACCCAGTTGTCGTCTCCTCCATCATCTGTAAGTTTGAATTCGAGATAATCGACGGTTGTAGTAACTTCAAAAGAAACAGTAGTATAAGCTCCCTTAGCGCTATTGATGTTTGTCGATTTACGAACGCCATTTACGTCTATGTTCATTTGATCGTGTAAGTACTCATTATCTCCATGTTTAGTGGTGATTTTATAAGTTCCTGGTCTTACAAATACTTTGAAAATACCTTCCTGGCCTTTTCCCGGAGCAATGCAAAAGTCTCTTAACTCAGGATCCGATACCGCGCTTTTATCTCTTCCTCTGACTCCTGTAGTCAACCAACCGTAAGAATCGGCAAGCATGGTTGTTTCAGTAACCTGAATAGCTCCGGAAGCGACAGGAGAAGTTGCTGTTCCAAAATCAAAGAATACATTTTCAAGATACATTGGGGCAATAACTTCTACCGAACAGAAAGAGGAATTGCCGAACGAATTGGTTGCTGAAATGATTGCCGTACCTTTACCTTTTGAAGTTACTAATCCGGTAGAGGATACAATTGCAATACTTTCATCCGAAGATTTCCATGTGAGTGTTTTGTTGCCTGAATTTGGATAGAATGTAACACTAAGCTGTCTGTTATTTTCGAGTGTTAATTTAAGCGATTCCGGACTAACTAGAATGTCTTGCATTTCATAACCGGCACGAAGAATAAATGTTTCTCTATCCCAAATTGCTTCAAATACTCCACTTTGGTGATTGAAAGGAACAAAAGGCCTTACGTTTGTAAGTGTAGATATTGTTCCTTCCGAAATAGCTGTTTCTGTCCATGAATCTCCATTATTACCGGTTGAATATTTGAAAAATGTTTTTCCCGGTTTGGAAAGATAAACTACAGACGGAACAGCATAATCCAATGTAATACCTCCTTCTGTAGCTGTGATTTCAACGCCGGTTGTAATTTGTTTCTCAACCCAATTTGTGCCATTCCAACAAATATACTTCACATTATGGTCTGCATCTGCTGAAAATGAAGAACAAACAACAACCGGTTTCCCTGAATTATCAACAGTAGCGTCTCCGATTCTGCATTTATTTCCTGCCGGAACAAATACCGTTTCAGCCTCTTCGGGTGTCAATGCTGTGGATGTTCCTGAATAAGTTTTTATTAATGAACCATTGGCTTTGTAGAAATTCCCGTTTTTGAAACAGGCATAATAAATCTTATTGGCTGCTTCATTTTGTGGATTTCCTTTGGTAAATACAAGATGCAGATTTCCTGTTTTATCCATGCAATAACGAACTTGCGGAACAGAAGTGCCTCCCTGAATTAACTTTTGGGAAACTCCGAATGTGTTTCCATCATCGGTAGAAGAAATAATTTCGGGATAACCATCGCTACCTTG
>JAVBKZ010000052.1:0-37690 GCA_031553755.1 Bacteroidales bacterium
CTGAACCTTAGTAGTCATAATGTGGAGTAAATTCTGATATATTTTCCTCTAAGATAATGATTATTAAGGTTCTATCCTAATAAATTCGCGACTATTTTACTGAATATCTGTAAGTTATTTATTTTTTGTCATGTACTAAGCCATTTCCATATTTCTTTGATTGTTGGTTTTTTACCATACATTAAAATACCAACTCTATAAATACGCGCGCTCAACGAAACTAACAAATATACTGTTATATAAAGGAGTATGACTGACAACAGGATTTCCCAAAACGGAACGTCAAAAGGAATTCGGGTCATCATTACGATCGGAGAAAACAAAGGAATGATAGATGTCCAGAACGCCAATGGACCATCCGGATTTTGAGTACTGTAAAATCCCGCATAAAAGGCAAATAAAATAAGAACTGTTATTGGCATGATAAATTGTTGAGTATCTTCCTGGCTGTTTACCATAGAACCTATAGCGGCAAACAGAGAGGCATAAATCATATATCCCCCGATAAAAAAGATAACAAAACAGACGATAAGTTCAACAAAATTTATCGATGATAAAAGGTTGAGGAATTCATTTATTTGAGATGTTTCATTGGCTGCCGTCGCAATTGTAATCTGATTGAGATTTTCAGTATTTGTTATTTCCGGCAGAACAAAAGCGGCACTCCCTACAAGATTGAGAATGACTATAAGAACCATCCACAAAAAGAACTGGGTCAAACCAACAAGTCCGATACCAATGATTTTTCCCATCATCAAATCGAAAGGTTTTACAGAAGATACCATTACTTCTACTATCCGGTTGTTTTTTTCTTCCAATACACCTTGCATTACCATCGCTCCGTAAATAAAAATAAACATATAGATTATGAACGTAAAAATCATTCCTACGGCAGTAGATATTTCTGCTGAAGTTATTTTTTCATTTCCTTCCTGGTCTTTTGTAATTGTTTGCAGATTAAGAGTAACTTTACTTTTTTCAATGATTTTTTTCAGATTAGGAATATTATACGAATTCAGCTTTTCCTCTCTGAGAAACTCTTCTAATTGGCCTGTTATTATTTTTTTGAGATCTCCTGAGACTTGTGTACCGGAATATAAAGCGATAGCTGATGAATTTTCATATAAATCATTTGAAATAACAAGTGTCGCGTAAATATTGTCACTTGTATGATTAACAGAATCAATACTTCCGTTTTTTCCTTCTATAAAATGATATTGTTCCGTATCTTGCAATACTGAAAAATATTTTCCCGTATCATCGTATACAACTATATTCTTAATACCGCTATCTTTAATTGTCGACAAAAAAATTGTACCAAAAATTAAAGCGATAAACAATACAGGCATTAAAAAAGTAAGCAGAATAAAAGATTTTTTCTTTACTCTGCTTGAATATTCCCTTTGAATAATGATCCCTATTTTACTCATAACTTTATTTACTAATTATTTTCAAGTCCAAAGTTATGAATTAGTCTATATAAGACAAGAATTCGTGAATAATTTATTTTTTTCCTTGATTCGCGACAGATTCCATTTTTTTCTTTATTTCTTCCGGATCTCCAAGAAAATAATCTTTTATCAAGTTCATATCATCATCAAATTCAAACACATAAGGAACCGCTGTCGGCAAATTTAGTTTTATAATATCTTCGTTTGATATATTTTTCAAATATTTAATAATTCCACGTAAGCTGTTTCCATGCGCGGCAACGATAATACAGTCGTGTTCGTTCAGGGATGGAACAATTACATTTTTCCAGTAAGGAAGAATTCTGTCTACGGTATCGGAAAGCGATTCGGTCAATGGAATTTCATTATCCGGCAATTTTTTATAACGAATATCTTTCCTTGGACTGCGTGAGTCGTTTATATCTAAAGGTTCTGGCGCGATATCATAACTTCGTCTCCACACAAGTACTTGTTCTTCTCCATATTTCTCCGCGGTTTCAGCTTTGTTCAATCCTTGCAACATTCCGTAATGCTTTTCGTTTAATTTCCATGATTTTTCGACCGGAATCCAATCTAAATCCATTACATCCAATACTACATTCAACGTTTTAACTGCCCGTTTCAAATATGAAGTATACGCTTTGGTAAATACAAAATAGGATTTATTCAATGTTTTTCCGGCTAAAATAGCTTCTTCCACTCCTTTTTCAGATAAATCGACATCGGTCCAACCTGTAAACCGGTTCTCTTGGTTCCATGTACTTTCACCATGGCGTAGCAATACGACTTGTTTCATAATTTTTAATTTGTTATTTTGAGTTCGTCTCGACTTTTTTATTAAACACTGAGTAATAGGAATTTATTTCACAGAATATTTCTCCACTTGATATCAGAATTTAGTCTGTGAATAATTACTCCGTGTACCTCTGTGTTTAAAATCTATCATTTGATGCCTTTTGTAAAAATCGAGATGAATTCTTTGTTTTCTGATAAATAAACAAACAGTAAGAAAAAAAGATTTTATTTTGTCGAAAATTTTCAATCGTGCAAGCAGCGTTTTTACTTTTTATACGTTTTATAAGTATACAACATCAAACAAAAAATAACACAATGAAAAATTTACTTACACTATTCTTGTTTTGTTTATCCGTATTCTGTCTTACAAGCTGTTTAGACGACGATAAACCTATTTATTATTATGCAAACGAACCGGCTATCGTTATCTCTGAAAACGGACAATATTTCTTGGAAACCGCAGGAAATATTTTTTCTGCTCCGGGATTATCTGATACTCTAAAAGCTGGAGATTGTTTATGGACTTTTTTTACTGTCGATATGAACAATCAGCCCGATTCAAAATATCCACAAGTTACGAATTTAAGTTACCAAAAATTAGAGAACTCTATTGTTCGTGGCGTTTCAGGCGATATGCAAGATGATTATAACAACTACATCTATATGGCGGCCTTATATAAATCATATATAGATAGTACTTTGTTTTTTGATTTTTTACAAAATGAATCTGTTTCTTTTTGTGAAACGACAGATGGGTTAAAATCTACAGACGTAATGCCTTTAATGCCTTACGGTAACGCATATACCTACGAAATTTTGTATAATACCGATTCTACTATTTTAGTAAACGGAATAGCTGTTCCGAAATTATACATCAAATCGAAAAAAATAGCCGAATATTCTAACCAATTCGCCCCTTCAAGGTGTCGTTTCGCCTTTAATATGGCAGAATTTGTTTCTAAATATGTAAATCCGACCACAAAAACGGTTCCTTTGTATTTGCATTACAAAATCAACACTTTGGAATCCGGAGATATTTACATGACTTTTCAAAATTATCCGATTAAATGGAAACCTTGAAAGCTTGTGTATAAAACCTGTCATCCAGCGTTTGACACTGTCATCCTGAACTTGATTCAGGATCTCCTTATAATTGTAGGAGATTGCGGGTCAAGCCCGCAATGACAAATGTACTTAACGTATCCTCCCCCTGCCCTGCTCCAAAGGGGATATACACTTGTCAACTCGTTTACTTATTTACTTGTTTACTTGTCAACTCGTTTACTCATTTACGATTCAACTAACTTATAAATAAAGCCATGAAGAAACATTTAATTTATTTCACTGTAGTATTGTTCTATGCAAGTTGTTCCGACAACAATGCCGATAACACTGGAAAAACGCCACTTGATCAGGCGAAACCCATTGAATTACGCTCTTCTCTGGTTGCTAAAATCGAGCAGGACAATACTTTCTCTTTCGATTTATTCAAACAAGCATATCAAACCGAAAAGAACGATAATATTTTTCTTTCACCTTTAAGCATCAGTATGGCATTGAGCATGACTCTCAATGGAGCAAATGGAGAAACACAAGAAGAAATGAAAAACGCTTTGAGAATTTCCGGATTTTCAATCGAAGATATCAACGATTATTGCAAATCGCTTCGGGAAGGTTTGCTAAAAGTTGATCCTACGACAGAATTATTTATTGCTAATTCGATTTGGTACAGACAAGGATTTACTGTCGAAAATTCTTTCCTACAAGTGAATCGGGATTATTTCAACGCGGAAATAAATGAACGAAATTTTTCCAGTCCTGCCACTTTGAAAGAAATTAACCAATGGTGCGCCGACAATACGAAAAATAAAATCACAGAAATATTGGATAATATTTCCGGCGACGCAGTCATGTATTTGATTAACGCTATTTATTTCAAAGGTATATGGCAATCCGAATTTGATAAAAAACAAACATCTGACGATACTTTTTATAATGAAGACGGAATAAAAAGATTAGTTAAAATGATGAAACAATCCGGAGAATTCAATTATTACGAAGATAATTTTACCCGTTATCTAACTTTGCCTTATGGAAATGAAGCTTTCAGTATGAGAATATTATTACCTACAGAAGGCAAAAATATTGAAGATGTTATTAACAATCTCAATAATGAATCATGGAATAAGTCTATGATATTGGGAAAATCGAAAATCAATTTACAAATGCCTCGATTCACAGCCGAATGTAAATACGATTTAGAGAAAAAAATATTGCCGGCAATGGGTATGAATTTGCCATTTTCTTCTCTTGCCGATTTTTCAGGCATTTCAAAAAACAGCAATCTACTTATTTCTAAAGTAACACATAAAACGTATCTATCTGTAGACGAAAAAGGAACTGAAGCAGCCGCTGTGACATCCGTTGAAGTTGAACTCACAGCATATCCGAATCCTCAAAAACCCATTGATTATATTATAAATAAACCTTTTATATTTGTAATTCAGGAGAATAGCACAGGAGCTATTTTATTCATAGGAACGATAAAAAATCTATGACAGAGTTAGAGTTGATAGAAGGTTGCCGGCGGGGAGATAATTTTTCCCGCCGAAAGCTTTATGAACTCTATTCACGGAAAATGATGGGAATTTGTTTCCGCTATACAGGAGATAAATTTTTATCTCAAGACCTTTTACACGATGGTTTTATCAAAGTTTTTGAATCAATAAGCTCATTCCGTTACAATAATGACGGTCTTTTCAAAGGATGGATAACTCGTATATTCGTTAATCTGTCAATAGATTATTTGAGAAAAAATGCTCAATGGAAAGATTCGGTATCTCTAGAAACATGGAATGAAAATGCGGATTCAATAGAAGAAGACGATTTCGAACCGATTCCTGATGAAGTTTTAATTCGATTTATATCCGAACTACCTTCAGGCTACAGAACGATTTTTAACTTATATGTTTTCGAAGAAATACCTCACAAAGAAATTGCAAAAATAATGGGTATCAATGAAAGTTCATCTCGTTCTCAATTATCAAGGGCAAAAGCGATTTTATCCGAAAAAATAAAAAAATACACTTTAAAACATGGATAAAAATAAAGATATCATATCTTCAGTTTTCCGAAACAGGCTTAAAGAATACGAACACCCTGTAGAGAACGAAGACGTTTTATGGGAATCCATTGAACGAGACTTATCTAAGACAAAGAAAATAGTTCATTTTTATTGGGTTAAAATTGCAATATCATCCGCCGCAATCCTAACCGCCTTGATTTGTTTGAGTTTGTTTTTTATACAACATGATAAAAATAAGCCAGACAAGAATTTAGTAACACAAATCAATCATCCACAACCACAAATCAATCATTCGAATCAGGAACCGAACCAAAACTTTCAAATTGAGAATGAAAGGAATGAAGGCAATGAAAGAAATGAAGAGAATAAAAGAAAGGAAAAGAATATGATAAATGAAAATAATAAAGGGTATGAAGAAAATCAAATAAAAGAAGACAATGAAAAAAATGAAAGGAATGAAGAAATAAAAAAAGAGGGAACAATTTTCTTAAAAGAAAATACAAATCAAAATATTCCAATCATAAAAAAAAGGCAGAAAAAAAATCTTTCTATCGGACTTGCCTTGGGTAATCAGACATCATTTCCTTCTGACACAAAAGAGAATAACTTCCTTGTTATGAGTGGATACGCTGATAAAACCGAACTCGATTATTTAGCCGAAAACCCAACTCTTATTAAAAACATAGACACAAATACAAAATATAACATCCCTGTTTCTGTGGGAATTTCTATCCGCAAATATTTTTCTGATTCATGGGCTTTAGAAAGTGGATTGACATATACCTATTTGTCTTCCGAAGAAACGACAAAAGGCGAAAATTTATTTTTTCAGAAAGACTTACAATTACATTATCTTGGAATACCTCTGAAAACCGTCTTTTCTTTTTACAACACAAATAGACTTTCCATGTACGTCACAGCGGGAGGCATGGGCGAATTTTGTGTTTTCGGTAAAGAAATTCACAATGATGTTTCAAATAAATTAAACATCAATGAATTACAATGGTCTGTTATGGCTAATTTAGGAATCAATTACACTTTAATCAATCATTTAGGATTATTTGTAGAACCCGGAGTCGTTTATTATTTCGACGATGGAAGCGGCATAAATACCATCAGAAAAAGTATTCCTTTTAATGTAAATTTGCAAGCCGGAATCAGATTTTCGTATTGAAGAAATGATGAAAATAAAAAAAATAATTGTCATGGGAAGAAAAAGTATGAGAGGAATAAATCCTGCTTTATTAAATAATGCTTTAGCAATGTCAGAAACACAACCAATCATAGAAAATGAATCGAAAAACGTTATTCAACGATTGGACGAAATTGAATGTTCTTGCGGAAAAATATCGTACTTAACAATGTTTGATGCATTAGAAGCTATAAAAAATCTATCTAAGACAATTCATAGACAAGGAAAAGCATATAAATGCGAATTATGTAAATTGTACCATATTTCTTTTAGCTCAAAGAACAGAAAATAGGATTGATATTTATTCTATAAAATATTTCCATTGAGAATGTACTAAAAAACTCTAATTTTATTAACTCATAAATTGAATTCAATTAATTTCAAAATAATAATGTAAATTTGCAAGCTTAAATTTACAACAATAATGAATATTCAAATATCTGTTCAAAAGGCGATTGAAACTCTATATGCTCAATCTGTCGATGGTTCTCAAGTACAATTGCAAAAAACAAAAAAAGAATTTAAAGGACACTTAACGTTAGTTGTATTTCCTTTCCTGAAAATTTCGAAGAAAAACCCCGAACAAACAGCTCAAGAAATCGGTGAATATTTGGTTAAAAACGAATCCGTAATTGCTGAATTCAATGTAATCAAAGGATTTTTAAACCTGACAATTTCGTCTTCCTATTGGATTGACATACTGGAAAATATCAATGCGGACAAAAACTTCGGAACAATTTCTTCTACCGAAAATTCACCTTTGGTAATGATTGAATATTCCTCTCCAAACACCAATAAACCGTTGCATTTAGGACATATCCGGAATAATTTATTAGGCTATAGTTTAGCCGAAATAATGAAAGCGAATGGCTATAATGTCGTAAAAACCAACATCGTCAACGATCGGGGCATTCACATTTGTAAATCAATGCTTGCATGGCAAAAATTGGGGAATGGCGCTACTCCCGAATCTACCGGCAAAAAAGGAGATCACCTCATTGGAGATTATTATGTACTATTCGACAAAGAATATAAAAAAGAACTGAACGAACTACAATCCAAAGGACTTTCTAAAGAAGACGCTGAAACGCAATCCGTGTGGATGGCTGAAGCTCGCGAAATGCTTCGCGAATGGGAAGCCGGAGATGAAGAAACCGTTGCTCTGTGGAAAAAAATGAATTCGTGGGTATACGCGGGATTTGATGAAACATATAAACGCCTTGGCGTTGATTTCGACAAAATATATTATGAATCTGAAACATACCTAATAGGAAAAGAACAAGTTTTAGAAGGCTTGAATAAAGGCGTATTCTACAAACAGGAAGACGGATCCGTTTGGGCTGACCTGACTTCAGAAGGACTTGACCATAAATTACTCTTAAGAGCCGATGGAACTTCTGTTTACATGACTCAGGATATCGGAACCGCCAAACTCCGGTTTGATGATTATCCTATCAATAAAATGATATATGTGGTTGGAAACGAGCAAAATTACCATTTTCAGGTACTTTCATTATTATTGGATAAACTGGGATTTGAATTCGGAAAAGGATTGACACATTTTTCCTACGGTATGGTCGAATTGCCTGAAGGTAAAATGAAATCGAGGGAAGGAACTGTTGTTGATGCCGATGACTTGGTTATGGAAATGGTTTCCACAGCCAAAGAAGTCTCCGAAGCATTAGGCAAGTTAGATGGATATTCGGAAGAAGAAGCAAATAATGTTTCTGAAATTGTAGGTTTAGGCGCGTTGAAATATTTCATCCTGAAAGTAGATCCCCGCAAAAATATGACTTTCAATCCACAGGAATCAATTGATTTCAATGGAAATACAGGACCTTTTATCCAATATACATACGCCCGTATACAATCGGTTCTTCGCAAAGCGGCCGAGCAAGGAATTCAATTAATTTCGTTGGATAAAACTCTTGCTATCAGCGAAAAAGAAGAAAATTTAATTCAAAACATCAACGCGTTTTCTTCCGTTGTAAAAGAAGCTGCGGAATCATATAGTCCGTCTTTGATAGCCAATTATGTATATGAACTTGTAAAAGAATACAATCAATTCTATCATGATTTTTCTATTTTACGAGAAGAAAATAAAGCAATCAGGAACATGCGTCTTATTCTTTCCGAAAACACAGGAAAAGTCATCAAAACAGGATTTGGTTTGTTAGGAATTAATGTTCCCGAGAGAATGTAATTCTCTTAAAGCTTTATTTTACAGATTTTTAGTCTAACTACACATTTTTCTATTAAACATGAAAAAAGCGATAAAATTTTTATTCTGTATTGTAATAATTTTTTATTGTTTTGACAGTGTCGCTGTTGAAAATTCATGCTACGCTTATCTAAAAAACGATACGTTGACTATTGGGAACACAAAAATAGAACGCGAATTTTTGTGGAATGATGGTAATTTAATCACTAATTCACTCACAGATAAAACCGACAATCACACTTGGATAAGTTCCGGAAAAAAACCGGATCTGTATATTTCCGATAACAAGGACAATGTTATCGATGGTCGTTTTTTGTTTCGTCATGTAGAAAAAAGCGCGATACAACCCGAACGATGGGAAGCTGAAATTTCTTATAAATCGGGGTCACTACATGTTAAACGGATATATCGTTTATATGAAAACTGTCCGGTTATTGCCTGTGATACTTACCTGAAAGGAACAACAACAGAAGCTTGGGCTGGTAGTCAAGAAAATCCGGCGGATTTGAAAAATATCGAATCAGATCGGGATATGGTCACAAAAGTATTGACTCCGGTAATAGATCAACTATATTTATCCGGGAAACACTGGAAAATAGACGCTATTGAATTCTTCGATGTAACCGACAGGAATAATACACTCGTTAAAGCGATTTCAAGTCTTTCCTATCATAAAAATCAACACAAAGGTAATTTATTATTCGCTCACAATACAGAGATAGAAAAAGGCATTTTCTTTTTGAAAGAAGCGCCTTGTTCCAGTGTACAATTGGCTTATCCCGGTTCGGATTTTATTAGTGAATTTGGCAATTTCATGGTTACTGGAATAGGAATCACTTCTTCGGATTTGAAAGAAAACGAATGGACAAAAACCTATAGTTGCATATTAGGAGTATACGAAGGTTCTGAATTAAATCGATTGACCGCTCTTCGGAATTATCAAAAACAAATTCGTACTTTATTACCTGGTCGCGACGAAATGGTGATGATGAATACCTGGGGAGATCGAAGCCAAGACAAAAAAGTCAACGAAACATTCTGCCTGAAAGAATTAGAAAAAGCCGCGCTTTTAGGTATTTCCCATTTTCAGATTGATGATGGTTGGCAATATGGGAAAAGTGCCAATTCAGCATTTGGAGGCTCATTTAAAAATATTTGGGATAATCCTGATTATTGGAAACCTGATCCTGAAAAATATCCGAAAGGTTTGAAACCGATTGTAGAAAAAGGGAAAGAACTAAATATCGAAATATGCCTTTGGTTTAATCCAAGTATTCAAAACAATTATAAAGATTGGGAAAAAGACGCTGAAGTAATGATTAATTTATACAAGCGATACGGAGTCCGGACTTTCAAAATCGATGGCTTGATGATTCCAAATAAATTATCGGAAATGCGGGTACGACAAATTTTCACTAAAGTATTAGAAGCCACCGATTATCAAGCTGTATTTAATTTGGATGCCACTGCAGGAAGAAGAACCGGATATTTTTTCTTTAATGAATTCGGAAATATTTTTTTAGAAAACCGATATACAGATTGGACTAATTATTATCCTTATTGGACAACGCGTAATTTATGGATGCTTTCTAAATATGTACCCGCGGAAAAAATTCAGGTAGAATTTCTTAATAAATGGAGAAATTCGAATAAATATAACAACGACCCTTTCGCGCCTTCACAATATACGTTTGATTATCTTTTTGCCATCACTATGCCAGCTCAGCCGTTAGCCTGGATGGAAGCTACGGGATTGCCGGAAGTAGCTTTTTCTACCGGAAATTTGATAAAAAATTACCGGGATATTCAACATGACTTCCACAAAGGAATAATTTTACCCATTGGAGATGAACCTTCAGGAAAATCGTGGACCGGATTTCAGTCTATTTCCGGTAACGAAGGATATTTAATTATTTTCAGGGAAAAAAATCCGGAACAAAAATCAGAAATAACCACATGGTTGCCCGAAGGAAAACAAGTGGTATTAAAAGCTTTGTTTGGAAAAGGAACCGATTTTACAACCATCACAGGAAAAGAAGGTAAACTAAATACTACAATTCCCGAAATGAATGATTTCGTTATATATAAATACCAAATAAAAGAGGAATAATTTTTTTATACCTTTAATTTTTCTACCGCGATTTTATTTTTTCTGAATAGAATAAAGTTGAATAATCTGTCCCGCATCTTTGTTTGGAGTTGGGCTTTGAATCTCTAATGTAAAATTATATAATTCGGAATAACCGGGATAAAATTTTTCGAAATCAGAAGCGCCAACCAAGAAAAATCCGGATTCAGGTAATTCTTTTTCAAAATTTTTGAAGTTATTATTTAAATAAAAATTCATTCCATACATATTGCGATACTCTTTCAAATTGTTCAATACGTAAATTTTATCCGATTTTTCGGTAAAAGCTTTTACTTCTTCCGCGAAAGGCTTTACGGATGTAGCATTCTTGAATGCGGGAATAAAAATCGCGTCTATAATCAAAAATGTAACAAAATAAAGGTATACTGCCGAATACAATATTTTCAGATTATTTTTTTTCCGTAAATGAATCGATAAAGTATACAATGCCGTTAACAATATAAAAAACAATAATACATTCAATAAATTGGCCGACTTAATATTGTCCCAAATCAAAACAATATCCGACATTGTTCGTTGGCTTTTAATAAAACCAAATAATTGAGTAGGTTCAACAAGATGAGTCACAACAGTCAAAAATACAATGATAGCGACAACAAATCCTAAAAGCCAAATAACACCACTAAAAATCTTAGTTATCTTATTTTTATATTCGGTCAAATATAAAAAATAACGAGCCATAAAAACCGCGATAAAAGGATACGCGGGCATTATGTAAACGCTTCTTTTACTGATGGGAATACTATAAAATATAAAAATCGTCACAGCGGCAACCAGTGAAAACAAGTATATTTTTTCCATCGACAATACATTGTTCCATAGATTTTTGATCCCTTTTATTTCAAATGTATATTTTATTCCAAAAAGAGAGATCAGTAAAAATATTGTCCAAGGAATAAATCCGGAAAGTAACGTAACAAAATTATACCAAAAAGGCTCTTCATGCCCTAATTCATAAGAAATATTCAAGTTAGTTGTTCCGAAAAAACGTCCGAAATTTTCGGCCCAAATCAAATCAAGAAAAGCTTGCCCTCCCTGACGATATGCTAAAACATACCAAATAGCGGGTAAAATCATGGATAGTAATGTTACACAAACAAATTTTCCCGCGATTTTCCAAAAATTATATCT
This sequence comes from Bacteroidales bacterium, assembly GCA_031553755.1. Taxonomy (GTDB): domain Bacteria; phylum Bacteroidota; class Bacteroidia; order Bacteroidales; family Azobacteroidaceae; genus JAIRVZ01. The sequence continues at coordinate 12,025 of JAVBKZ010000052.1, forward strand.
CAATAACAACAGATAAATTCCAAAAACCAATAAAGGTAAAACAATACCAACAGGCCCTTTTACTAAAGTCGCGCAACCAAGAACCACAGGAATCCCTAATGGCATTCCTGTTAATTTACGGTCTTCTTCCCAAAAAAACAACATGATAAGACCTAAAACTATCAAGCAAGTCAATACCATGTCGACACGGGCTGTCATAGCGGCCCTATGTAATTCAAAACTTGTTATCAGTATTATACAAGCGAGAAAAGCTTCTTGTCCGCGCATTTTTCTTCCATAAAATAAAAAACAGACACCGATCATAAAAACAAACGAAACGACAGACGGCAACCTGGATGTCAATGGAGTAACTTCGCCTTGAGGCAAAGAAAAAACAGCCATCAACCAATGTGTAAAAGGAGGTTTATACGCGAATTCATCCGCGTAGACTTTGGGCAAAACCCATTCTCCTTTTTCAACCATAGAAACGGCTACAGCAGCTTCGCGGGGTTCTCCTTTTGTATAAAATGCTCCATCGTAAATCCAACAGACACTTAATATGGTGACCATCAATAACAAAACCAGTGGTTTTTGAAGGTATAAGTATTGTAAAGTCGGTGTTCTCATTTTTTGTTTTTTTATTTAACGGCCTTCACTATCAGATTTAATTCGTCCAACTGTTCTTGTTCGATTGTAGAAGGTGCGTTAAACATCACATCACGGCCTGAATTGTTTTTAGGGAACGCGATACAATCACGAATAGAATCTAATCCGGCAAAAAGCGACACAAAACGATCAAGTCCGAAAGCCAATCCACCGTGAGGAGGCGCTCCGTATTTGAACGCGTTCATCAGGAAACCGAATTGAGCTTGCGCTTTTTCTTCTGTAAATCCAAGTACTTGAAACATTTTTTTCTGCAATGAACTATCGTAAATCCTGATAGAACCTCCTCCTACTTCAACGCCATTGATAACCATATCATAAGCGTTCGCGCGAACAACTCCCGGATCTGTATCTAACAAAGCGATATCTTCCGGTTTAGGACTTGTAAAAGGATGATGTTTCGCAAAATAACGCCCTAATTCTTCATCTTTTTCCAATAATGGAAAATCAACTACCCACAAACAATTGAATTTATTTTTATCGCGTAATCCTAAGCGTTCTCCCATTTCCAAACGCAGTTCACTAAGTTGTTTTTGCGTTTTTTCGGTTTCTCCGCAAAGAATCAACAATAAGTCTCCGGGATTGGCATTACAACGTTCCGCCCAAAGTTTCAGGTCTTCTTGTGAATAAAATTTATCAACCGATGATTTTAAAGTTCCATCTGATTCGTACCTGACATAAACCAAGCCTTTGGCTCCAATTTGGGGCCGTTTCACAAATTCAGTCAATTCGTCCAATTGTTTACGAGTGTACGACGCGCAACTTTCCGCGCATATAGCCGCGACATATTCAGCGCCATCAAATACCTGAAAATTCTTTCCGGGAGTTAAGTCTTTCAACTCAACAAATTTCATTTCAAAACGTGTATCGGGTTTGTCATTACCATAATATTTCATCGATTCGGCATAAGTCATGCGAGGAAAATCAGGTAGATCGATATTTTTGATCGCTTTGAACAAATGCTTTGTCAATCCTTCGAACATACGCAACACATCTTCTTGTTCGATAAACGACATTTCGCAATCTATTTGAGTAAATTCGGGCTGACGATCGGCACGTAAATCTTCATCCCTGAAACATTTAACAATTTGAAAATAGCGGTCAAAACCCGAAACCATCAACAATTGTTTGAACAATTGAGGTGATTGCGGCAATGCATAAAATTCACCGGGATTCATTCGTGAAGGAACTACAAAATCACGGGCGCCTTCAGGAGTTGAACCTACCAATACAGGAGTTTCAACTTCTAAAAATCCTCTTTCATCCAAATATCTACGAGTTTCAAAAGCCATCCGGTGACGCAATTCAAGATTAGCGCGAACGACGTTCCGGCGTAAATCCAAATAACGGTATTTCATTCGCAAATCATCTCCTCCATCGGTTTCATCTTCGATTGTAAAAGGAGGAGTTTCGGACGCGTTCAATATATTTAATTCGGAAACAATAATTTCGACATCTCCGGTTGGAATATTATTATTTTTATTCGAACGTTCACAAACTTTTCCTTTAACCTGGATAACCCATTCGCGTCCTAATTTTGCGGCCTGATCACATAAATCAGAATTAGTTTCCTGATTAAAAACCAATTGCGTAATTCCATAGCGGTCGCGCATATCTATAAAAATCATTCCTCCAAACTTACGTGATTTTTGTACCCAACCTGCTAAAATGACTTCTTCGTTCAAGTTATTGATGCGCAATTCGCCGCATGTTTTTGTTCTATACATATTTTTAGTAAAAATGAATTATTATTAACAATGTACAAATGTACGTAAACTTATATAAAATGAAATCAAATTCGGGTAAATCTTATATTAAAAAAAATCGCCTTGACTTTTTAGCGTTTGAATACTAAAATACCAAGACGATTCCCTATTGAAAGAAAAACAATTATTTATTGCCTAATTTTTTTTCAATTTCATCATATTTATCACCCATATTCAAGTTATAATAAATACCTCGAAGGGCTATCATATAATCTCTTTCTTCAGGCTTCATTTGATGTGCTTTTTCAAAATACGGCAATGCTTGTTTGAAGACTTCTTTGGCTTTCGCTACTGCTACTTCGTATTTTTTATTGTCGGAAATATCGTTGGCAGCCGCTTGATCTTCAACCGCTTGATTGAAATACAACCGTCCTAAATTACTGACTGCATCCACATAATTAGGATCTATTGAAATTGCTTTTTCAAAACATTCTTTAGCTTTAGGAATATCTTTTTTATTTTCATATATTCTTCCTAATACATCATGTAATTGCGGATCATTCGGTTTGCTTGCGATCGCTTTAGTAAGATATTCAATTGCTTCGTCGGTTTGATTAGTATAAATGTACTGATTGATCAAATTCAATATGAAATAAGATTCTTCCGGAAATTTTTCAACTCCCTCTTTTAATGTCCGAATCAATCCTAATGTATCTTTAACTTGCTCATATTCACTACATAAATACTGATAAACTTCATTTTCCTTGTATCCGTCATTTTTCAAACCTTCATAAGCTGCGATCGTTTTTTGATGATCTCCTAATTTGTAAAGACAAATTGCAGCATAAAATTTGATTTGGGAATACATCGTATCATTAGCGGCTAAATTATCTCCTTCAAACATTTTCATTTTAGGAATATCAATGTATTGTTGAAACAAATCATATGCTTTTTGAGAATTTTCATTTTCAAAAAAATATGCGCCACCATTAATATAGTATAATTTATTTGCCAACATGATCGCTTTCATGTCTTTTCTATATTTTGGTTTCACTTTTCCTTTTTCATTAGGCATTTGATCTAATTCATCGGCTTTAACGAAATAATTCATAATGTTTCCTAAACCGGTGTACATTTTCGTGTCATCAGGTTTTTGACCGATCAATTCTTTGGCTCTTTCTGTATCGAATTGTTTGTTTTCCACCAATCCTGCCAAATACCAAGCTTCCGGATTATCCTTTGTTTCCGGATTTTCCAAAGCTCCTTTAATCAAATTTCTTGCATCTTCAATGTTCGGATTCGTGTTACCGATTTCTTTTTTAACATCACCAATTACCTTTTTTTGTCCAAAAGCAAAAAGTACCGTCAGGCAGCACACAATTGTTAATGATAACTTTTTCATCTCGATTTATTTTTAAATTATTTACTCTTCTTTTTCACTTGAATTTTCTTCCGATTTTCCTTCAAATCTATCATTTTCAATGATATCATCATGATTCAGAATATCTTCTTCAGAATTTTCAATATTTTCCTCTACTTCCGACATTACCTTACAAACGGAAGCTATTTCATCATTTCGTTTTCCTAAATTAATTAGTCTTACTCCTTGAGTAGCACGTCCGATGATATTCAAATTCGCGACTTTCACCCGGATAGTTATTCCTGATTTATTGATAATCATCAAATCGTTATCTTCCGTAACGCTCTTAATTCCAACCAAATATCCTGTTTTATCAGTAATGTTCAATGTTTTAACACCTTTACCTCCTCTGTTGGTAATCCTGTAATCGTCTATTTTAGAACGTTTTCCATATCCTTTTTGCGAAACAACCAAAATAGATTCGTTTTCCAGGTCTTTCATGCAAATCATTCCAATCACTTCATCTTTAGTGTCTTCATCCAAAGTCATTCCACGTACACCCGCAGCTGTGCGTCCCATACAACGGATTTTTGATTCATGAAAACGGATTGCCCTTCCATTGCGGTTCGCGATAAGGATTTCGTTGTTTCCGTCTGTCATTCTCACTTGGATAACTTCATCGTCTTCACGTAAATCAATAGCGATCACACCATTTTGCCTTGGACGCGAATAAGCTTCCAACAACGTTTTCTTAACAACTCCTTTTTTAGTACAGAATAATAAATAATGATTATTAATGAAATCCGTATCATTCAACAGTTTAACCCTGATAAACGCGTTCACTTTATCATCCGAATCAATATTCAAAAGATTTTGAATAGCGCGTCCTTTGGAGTTTTTAGTTCCTTCCGGAATTTCATACACTTTCAACCAATAACATTTTCCTTTTTGAGTGAAAAACATCATAGTCGCGTGCATACTCGCGGGATAAATATATTCAACAAAATCTTCGTCCCTGGTTTCAGATCCTTTAACACCTACTCCGCCACGGCCTTGTGCGCGAAATTCCGAAAGCGGCGTCCGTTTAATGTATCCCATGTGTGAGATAGTGATAATCATTTCATCATCCGCGTAAAAATCTTCCGGATTAAAATCTTCAGTCGCGTATATAATTTCGGATTTACGTTCGTCTCCGTATTTATCACGTACTTCAATCAATTCATCCTTAATTACTTGCATACGAAGATCTTCATTTACAAGAATTTCGTTTAAATACGCGATTAATTTAAGTACATCTTCATATTCAGCGCGAAGTTTATCTTGTTCTAATCCGGTAAGTTGACGCAAACGCATTTCAACAATCGCCCTTGATTGGATTTCCGACAAATTGAATCGTTCCATTAAACGTTCAATAGCTTCATTCGGACTTTTTGAAGAACGGATAATCGCGATTACTTCATCGATATTATCAGACGCGATAATCAAACCTTCCAAGATATGCGCTCTTTCTTCCGCTTTCCTTAAATCAAATTTAGTTCTGCGGATAACCACATCGATACGGTGTTCAACGAAATATTTCACCATATCTTTGAGGTTCAACGTTTTAGGACGTCCGTTTACCAACGCGATATTGTTAACGCTGAATGAACTTTGAAGTGCTGTAAGTTTATATAATTTGTTAAGTATTACACTTGAATTAGCGTCTTTCTTCACATCAACTACAATACGCATTCCGCTTCGGTCGGATTCATCGTTGACATTTGAAATACCTTCGATTTTTTTCTCGCCTACAAGGTCCGCGATATGTTTTATTAATTCCGCTTTATTAACAAGGTATGGAATCTCATTGATAATGATTTTTTCACGGTTGTTTTCAACTTCGATTTCGGCTTTTCCCCTCATGATTACTCTTCCGCGGCCTGTTTCAAAGGCGTCTTTCACTCCGGCATGCCCATATATATATCCTCCGGTCGGAAAATCGGGGGCTTTGACATGTTGCATTAAATCCACGACTTCAACTTCTCCTCTCGCGTCAATATAAGCGATAGTCGCGTTGATAACTTCCGTCATGTTGTGAGGTGGCATGTTGGTTGCCATACCTACCGCGATTCCGGATGCTCCGTTTATCAACAAATTAGGGATTCTTGTAGGTAAAACAGTGGGTTCTTTTAATGTATCATCAAAATTGAATTGAAAATCGACAGTATCTTTGTCTATATCCCTGATTAATTCTTCTGCTAATTTACTTAAACGGGCTTCCGTATAACGCATCGCCGCCGGATTATCTCCGTCAATCGAGCCATAGTTTCCCTGTCCATCAACTAACGGATACCGGAGAGACCAAGGTTGAGCCATACGTACCATCGCAAAATATACCGAACTATCTCCGTGCGGGTGATATTTACCAAGTACTTCCCCTACTATTCTTGCTGATTTTTTATACGGTTTATCTGAAGTATTACCTAATTCGTTCATTCCGAATAGCACACGGCGATGAACAGGTTTAAATCCATCCCTGACATCAGGTAACGCACGAGAAACAATAACCGACATCGAATAATCGATGTAGGCTGATTTCATTTCTTCTTCAATATCAACTTTAATTATTCTATCCTGATTTTCAATCATTTATATATAACTTAATGTGAATTTTATCTAATCATCTCAAAAAATCGCACTAAGTTACGACTTTTTGTTTGAATACGAAAGATTTATTGATGGAATTCTATTAAACCGTTCATCGGACTTTTTGTGATTTCTGCCGGTAATATACCGCTTGCCATACATGTATTTCTTAGAATATCTTCAAAATGAAACGCGATAGAACCGGTAAAATAAACCGGATATGTTTTGTAATCATATTGTATCACATTTTTATTAATAAAACCGACAAAAGCATTGAATATCAAATCATAAACAACCGGTTTCGAAACATGTAACGCTAAAAAACGCGTAAACTGCGCCAAATAACGATTGGGAAACGGTTTCCGGTAAACAGCATCCATAATTTCTTTATTTGTCGTTTTATAGTATGTAAAAAACGCGTCAGATAAATATTCCGGATATTGATTTTTCAACAAATTTCCGATGAAAATTTTTCCTATAACAGCTCCGCTCCCTTCATCTCCAAGTATATATCCTAAAGGTGAAACATTTTTTTCGATTTCTTTCCCGTTATAAAAACAAGAATTAGAGCCTGTTCCCAAAATACAAGCAATACCGGGTTCTTTTCCGCACAAAGAACGGGCGGCCGCCAACAAATCACTTTCAATTTCGATATTCGAATCAGGAAAATATTCCGACAATACATTTTTTATTATTTCTTTTTTATCGGGGAAAGCACATCCGGCTCCATAAAAATATACATACTCTATATTTTGGAAATTTATTTCTGATAATTCTGAAACAATCATTGAAATATCTTCTTTTGCCTGAAAAAAAGGATTGATTCCTTTGGTCGCTTTTCTATAAATAATTTCACCATTATTACTCAATACCCAATCGCATTGAGTAGAACCACTGTCTGCTATCAGTTTCATAATCTATAATTTAACAATATTGGCTCCCTCAAAATAATGTTTGAGAATTTCTTGATAATCAAATCCCTTCGAAGCCATTACAGCCGCGCCTATCTGACACAAACCCACTCCATGTCCCCAACCCGCGCCATGCAATATAAATTCATGAGGAATCTCATTTATTATTTGATTTTTTTCTACGACAAACGCGGAACTATACAAATGCGTTTCTGAAAGATATTTTCTAATTTCCAATTCTTTACCTACATACATCGTTTTTTTTGTCCCCTGAATCAACAAACGGACAATTCTTCCCGATTTTCCTCTTTCACAAGGAATTAAATCTACGATTTCTCCAAAATCGATTCCTGATTTTTTTTGCATTAATGTTGATAACTCTTTTTGAGAATATATAACTTTCCATCTGTAGAAATCATTGGTTTCCCTATCATAATCATTTAATATTCTAGATAGTATCACCTTATCATTTGTATTGCAAAAAGCGGGAGGAGAAGATAAAATCCAATCTTCGGATTTTTGTTCAGGGACCGGAGAATTGTCACACGCGACCGATGATAAATAGGTAAAATGTTGAGGCTCCCAACAATTTTCAAATTCTTCAGTAATTCCTCCACAACATTTTGAAAAACGAGTGTCGCAAATCATTTCTTCAAACATCAATACTTCTCCTTTTGTCGAAGCAACAGCTTCAATAACTTCCGGCGCGGAGATTCGTGTTATCCCCTGATAACGCTGACAATGGTCATCAGAACAAACGTCATAATCCTCATGGTCTTCCCTGTCATACCATTTTATTATTTCATTCTCGGAAATAAATGAAGAATCGTATTTTTTGTCCATAATCGCTTGTTTTTTTTGCAATTGAGCTAAAATCCAGGAACGGGAAATTACGGCATGCGCTTTCAATAATTCCAACGGATTTTCGGCATTCATTTCGGAAGAAATAACACTTTCAAGATAATCTTCTACTGGTAAATTATTGACAGCTTGTATTAAATCATTTTTAAGGACAAAACGGATAATTCCTTTAAAAATCTGATTTTCAATTCTTTCCCAATGAAACTGTATGCCGATACAAACATTTTTCAATTCAAATGAACTTGAATTATATGATTCCGGTTCGAACGCAAGTTGTGTATAAAATTTATTATTAAAAAATATTTGATTGTCATTGATAGACAACTCATAATCTCCTTCATAAAAATTATTATCGGCCTTCAACTTGTAAATTCCGTTTAATTTGAATTGAATGGTTTTTTGAGCAAGTATTCCAACATTAATCTGATGAAACATCGTTTTAATAAAATTGAAAAACCCCGTTAAACGGAAATTTAACGAGGTTTGATTTATAAATTTAATTGATTATCACATACTCAACTATATTTTGCAAATATAATTGATTTTTTACATCCATTTATGGAAATAAAAAACAATGATGAACATTAATCTCGAAATTTAGCTCCCAAAAATTCTCTATTCAAACGAGCAATGTTGCTGATTGAAATGTTTTTAGGACATTCAACTTCGCATGCCATTGTATTTGTACAGTTACCGAAACCAAGTTCATCCATTTTGGCAACCATTGCTTTGGCACGACGGGCAGCTTCAATTCTACCTTGTGGAAGTAATGCTAATTGACTCACTTTAGCAGATACGAACAGCATGGCTGAACCGTTTTTACAAGCAGCAACACAAGCTCCACAACCGATACAAGAAGCAGAATCCATCGCCTCATCAGCATCGATTTTAGAAATTGGAATAGCATTGGCATCAGGAACTCCTCCTGTATTGACAGAAACGTATCCTCCGGCTTGGATGATTTTATCGAAAGCACCACGATCGACCATCAAGTCACGGATTACAGGAAATCCTGCCGAACGCCATGGTTCAATAGTGATTGTTTCGCCATCTTTGAATTTACGCATGTGCAACTGGCAAGTGGTAATGTCTTCATCTGGTCCGTGCGGATGTCCGTTGATATATAAAGAACACATCCCGCAAATTCCTTCGCGACAGTCATGGTCAAACACCACAGGCTCTTTACCTTCATTGATTAACTTTTCATTCAGGATATCTAACATTTCGAGGAAAGAAGTATCTCCCGAAATTCCATCCAATTTATATGTTTCAAAAGCGCCTTTAGCCTTTGGTCCTTTTTGACGCCAGATTTTTAAGTTGATATTTATTATTTTTTCCATGATTTTTTTTAGTTTACGAGTGACGAGTGACGAGTGACGAGTGACAAATTATGTGTTAAGTTTCTTCTTAACATGATTCAATAATGCGGATAGCAATTTTATCACTTCGCTATTCAAAAAAGACAATTTTTCAAAGATTTCATCATTAATATATGATAGTTCTTTTGAAATAATCAGTTGTGTTTCTAATTCGGAAGAAGAACCCAAGGCTACATACAAAAATTGTATTAACTCTTTATCGGAACGTCTTCCACAACCTTCCGCTATATTAGAAGGAATCGAAACAGAACATCTTCTCATTTGTGAAGTTAACCCATAAAGTTCTTCTTTGGGAAAAGATTGAGTTTCCTGATAAATCATCTTTACCAACTCAATACCTTTCTGCCAAACTATTAACTCTTTATGTGTTGCCATTATTTAATCAATTCATAACTTGTCACTCGTCACTTGTCACTCGTCACTAAAATTATGCTTTATAATTCCTTTGTTGTCTAACAATAAATTCGTAATCAAGAGCTTCCTTTATAAGTTCAGGGTCTTGATCTTCTCCCAAATATTTCCAGCAAGCTGCGTATGAATAATTATCATCATCACGAAGCGCTTCACCATCAGGAGTTTGGAATTCTTCACGGAAGTGACCTCCGCAAGATTCGTTACGATTCAATCCGTCTAAAGCCATCAAATAACCAACTTCAAGAAAATCAGCTACGCGTAAAGCTTTTTCAAGTTCAACATTCAAAGTATTCGCTTCTCCCGGAATACGTACGTTTGTCCAGAATTCTTTTTTTACTTCTTTCAATCTCTTCAAAGCAGTTTCCAAAGATTCTTTTGTACGTCCCATTCCTACATAATCCCACATGATTAATCCTAATTCTTTATGGATGGAATCAACAGAACGTTTTCCTTTGATACTCATTAATTTAGCAACCTTTTGATTAATTTCGTCTTCCGCTTGTTGGAATTCGGGCAAATCAGTACTAAAACGAGGAACACGAATTTGGTCTGCCAAATAATTTTGAATAGTATAAGGAAGAACAAAATATCCGTCAGCCAACCCTTGCATCAAAGCAGAAGCTCCCAAACGATTTGCTCCGTGGTCGGAGAAGTTAGCTTCACCAATAGCAAACAATCCGGGAATGGAAGTCATCAATTCATAATTGACCCAAATTCCCCCCATAGTATAGTGGATAGCAGGATAAATCATCATTGGAGTTTCATAGGGATTATCGTCTACAATTTTTTCGTACATCTGGAATAAGTTACCATAACGAGCTTCCACTGTTTTCAAACCTAAACGATTGATAGCATCCGAAAAATCAAGATATACAGCTAAACCTGTCGCACCTACTCCAAATCCGGCATCACAACGTTCTTTAGCAGCACGAGAAGCCACATCACGAGGAACTAAGTTTCCGAAAGCCGGATACCTTCTTTCCAAATAATAATCACGATCTTCTTCTTTGAGGTCTGTTGGTTTCAATTTTCCGGCACGAATGGCTTCTGAGTCTTCTTTCTTTTTAGGAACCCAAATACGTCCGTCGTTACGCAATGATTCCGACATCAAAGTCAATTTGGATTGGAACTCTCCATGAACGGGGATACAAGTTGGGTGAATTTGAGCGAAACAAGGATTAGCGAAGTAAGCTCCTTTTTTGTAACATTGTATAGCGGCAGAGCCGTTAGAGCCCATCGCATTAGTGGAAAGGAAGAATGCATTTCCATATCCTCCTGTTCCAATTACAACAGCGTGAGCAGAAAATCTTTCAATTTTTCCGGTTACCAAGTTGCGGGCAATAATACCACGGGCGCGACCGTCGATAATCACCACATCCAACATTTCGTAACGGGTATATAATTTAACCGAACCGCTGTTTACTTGACGGCTTAAAGCAGAATAAGCTCCCAACAACAATTGTTGTCCGGTTTGACCTTTAGCGTAGAAAGTACGGGAAACCTGTGCTCCACCGAAAGAACGGTTATCTAACAAACCGCCGTATTCGCGTGCAAAAGGAACTCCCTGAGCCACACATTGATCGATAATGCTATTGGCTACTTCTGCTAAACGATGTACGTTGGCTTCTCTAGCACGATAGTCACCACCTTTAATTGTATCGTAGAATAAACGGTAAACAGAGTCACCATCGTTTTGATAATTTTTCGCAGCGTTGATACCTCCTTGTGCCGCAATCGAGTGTGCGCGACGAGGAGAATCCTGTATACAAAAATTTAATACGTTGAATCCCATTTCTCCAAGAGAAGCGGCAGCAGAAGCGCCAGCCAAACCTGTACCAACGACAATGATGTCCAAACGGCGTTTGTTGGCGGGATTTACTAATTTTTGATGATTTTTATAGTTAGTCCATTTTTCAGCTAACGGACCCTGAGGTATTTTTGATTCTATCTTTGTCATAATTTATGATTTTTTTAGAAGTTAGACGAAGTTAAAGGGAGTTAGACGAAGTTAAAAGAATTATTAATTCGTAATTTTTAATTCATGAATCACAACTTGTCAACTCGTTAACTTGTCAACTTGTTAACTATTTTTATATTCCACAAGCTCCTCCGCAGCAAAAACTTTTGGCAAAAAATACGATTACAACTACAGCAAATCCAAGAATTACAACAGTTGCATAAATATTGCCGATCCACTTCCAACGGTTGAACCATACTTTATTGTTCCAACCAATTGTTTGAAGTGAACTCCAAAAACCATGAGTTAGGTGAAACCACAAAGCTACCAAACCTACTAAATAAAGTACTACGAAAATTGGGTCTGAAAAAGTAGTGGAAATGTGATAAGCTCCGTTTTGAGCATTTGAAAACACAGATTCATCTACATGAACACCAATTTTATGCAATATTTCAACCAATTGCATTTTAGCCCAGAAATTGTAGAAATGCAATAAAAGAAAAGCACCTACTGTGATTCCCAATGCCAGCATGTTTTGTGATGCCCATTCTACATTTTTAGGTTTTGCAGTAACTGCATAAGAGTCATTACCTCGTGCTTTACTGTTTTGAAAGTACAGAATAAAAGCATACAAGATATGCACAACCACACCACCTGCAAGTACTAATGTACCTACCAACGCGTACCAATTTGCTCCCAAAAATGCACAAATCATATTGTAGGCCTCAGCAGAAAATAGTGCGACCAGATTCATGCACATGTGAAACGTTAAAAAGAGAATCAGAAAAAGTCCGGAGATACTCATCACCAACTTTCTCCCGATAGAAGAATTAAAAAGCCACATAAATAATAATTTTAGTTTTAGAATTATTTCATTGAATGATTAGTCAATTAACAAATTAATTAATTCGTTGATTAGCAAATTAACGAAAAAGTCAGCACACTTAACTAATTATCACATTGGCTAATCTGCTAATTAGCTAATTGGCACATTGATTTATCCCGCAAAATTATATCAATAAAGTATAAGAAACAAGGAATTACGGAAAAATTTCTTTAATTTAATAACAGTCTAAAAAAGACTATACAAACAAAACGATTTTCACTAATTGTATAATTTTTCAACAGAATAAAAAAAATCATTATGTTATGTCTTTTGTAAAAGTCAAGATGACTTCAATATTTATTTTACACAAATAGATGGATTATGTATAAAAAAAGTTAATTAATATACTAAAAAATACAAAAATAGAGTTCCGTTTGTTAAAAATACACAATATCAATATTAATTTAATAAAATATTCACTACTTTTGTAGAATATTTTTTCTTGTAAATATTTATTATTAAAAACGCACTAACAAAAGTACTATCGTATTTTCAATAATTTGATGAAAAAATCTTGTAATGACATAAAGACCATAAATTATTCTTTTTCACAAAGGAACATTTTTTCTTTTGCTCTTACCTTACTTTTTTCAACAGTACTCTTTTCAAATACTCACTTGTATGCGTCTGATGAATACACACCCTTTCAATCTCAACAAGGAGTAAATAATCCCGCATACGAACAAGAATCAGGAAGACAGCCTTTTAGTGAAAGCGATGATATTTGGAGCGAATTTAATTCAGGCAATCAAATAAAACAGTTCGCCAAGCCAAAAGATTGGGTGGAAGGAGAAACCGCGCTTGGAGTCGAATACACTCCCGTTTCCGGAAAAGAAGTTCTTCTATTTTCTATTTTTGCAGGATTATATGCGTTGTTTCTGATTTATAGAAAACATAAAAAGAAAAAGATTCAGGGAAATAAAGAAAAACCACTACCACACAAGACGAGAGTCAAACATCGATTTCACACACAAAAATCAACATAAATCAAAGTATTCAGAATAAAATTTTTATTTCATGAAATATTCCATACTTTTCTTTGCGAGTTTGTTTTTTATCAGTATTTCAATTCAAGCTCAAACAACGAGGTATGTCAACCTCAATGCATCCGGAGCAAACAATGGGACATCTCCTACCGACGCGTTCAAAAATTTGGATGATGCCATTGCAGCCGCAAATTCCCGAGATATTATCAAGGTTACGCAAGGGACTTATTATCCTACAAAACCTTTGTCCGGAACATCTGTTTCTGATCAATCATTTTATATTACCAAATCCATTACATTGGAAGGTGGATATAATGCCGCTTTTTCAAGTCGTGATGTAGTTAATAACAAGACTATTTTAGACGGAAATGTTGGAAGTATAGACGATGAAAGCGACAATAGTTGCCACGTTATCGTTTGGAAAACTACCGATGGACAGAATGGTAAAATTGATGGATTTATTATCCGGAATGGAACGAATAATGGTCGAACAGGAACTGCTGCCGTTAACAGAACGATTGGAGCCGGTGTTCACCATGCTTCCGGTATATTAACAATTTCTAATTCGAACATAACGAACAACAAATCCAGCGCCACCGGAGGCGGTATTTATTCTACCGCGAATCCGTTAACATTGGAGAATGTGGAAGTTTCCGGCAATGGTTCGGGATGGAACGGAACGGCATATACAGTGGCGAATGGTCACGGAGGAGGTATTTATGCCAATAACACAATAGAATTGAAAGGATCAATTACTATAAATAACAATTATGCTAACGGATCCGGAGGTGGAATTTACAAAAACAGTACTGCTGGAACAGAATTTTCCGTGAATGATTTGCAAACCTTAATTGTTGATGGAAATACGGCTAACGTGGGAAGCGGAGGCGGAATTTATACTTTTGTTTCATTAGATTTATCCAATTTGCAGTCGGGAAGTATCAGTGATAATAAAGCGAAATCTACCGGAGGTGGAATTTATGCCCATACGAATGCTGTATTAACTCTCAATAATACCATTGTTTCCGGAAATAAAGCGGGATGGGATGATGCCGCAGGCAGTTATGTAACCGCTTCCGTTAATGGAGGGGGGATTTATGGGTCAACTACATTGACCCTACAAGGACATATGCAAGTCAATGGAAACACAACAACAGCTTTGGGTGGTGGCGTGTTTGCCAATAATACGTTGGAATTGAAAGGAAAAATTGAATTAAAAAACAATACCGGTACTTCCGGAGGTGGACTATATAAAAATGCGACAAATACTATTATCGCAAGTTCTTTGGATACATTGATAGTTGTAGGCAATAAATCGACTAATACATCAGGTACAGGTGGTGGAGGTATTTATACTGCAGTTGCCTTAAACTGTTCAAATTTGAAATATTCCCTGATTGAAGGAAATGAGGCTCAAGTAATAGGAGGAGGGATTCATGCCACTAATCTCTTGTATTTGTACGGAAACATGGTTGTTAAAAACAATATTTCGGGAAGTTACGGAGGTGGAATTTATGCGGCTAACGTATTATCCTTGTCCGGTAATCTGACATTGGAAGGTAACCGTGCCGCTTTTCAAGGAGGTGGTGTTTGGAAACATGGTACGGGAGGGTTTATTGTTACTAACATAGATACCTTGATCATCAAAAATAACAAAGCATTGGGTGGAGAAGGAGGAGGTATTTATACCCCCAGTCAAATTATTGAATTTTTCAATCTTAAAGAAGGATTATTAGAAGGAAATACCTCAACAGGAAGAGGAGGCGCTATTTATGCGGGAGGCGGTTTAGTGCTTCGCAATACGGAAGCGAAACAAAATAGTTCCAACTTGGAAGGAGGGGCTATTTTTGTCAACAAAAACTTGGAAATAGACTTGTCGTACTACCACGGAAATTCGGCAGGAGGTCTCGGAGGTGCAATTTATAAAGATGCAGCAGGAACAATGGCTATTACCAGAAGCACCTTTGCTCAAAATAATGCGCCCAAAGGAGGAGCTATAACCTCAGCGATAAGCTCAGCGTTTACCCAAAATATAGCAAACTGTACGTTTAGCGGAAACACTTCAGGAAGCAATGGAGGCGCTGTGTATTTCTCTGGAACTGGAGGTTCCGGTTCTACCATCACTTATTCCTCATTCAACAATAATTCTACAGGTACCAACGTAGGAAACGCTATTTATTTTAATTATACAGGATCCGTTAAAGGAACATTGAATGGAAATATTATTTATGGAAACGGAACCGGAAATGATCCTAAATCTGAAATTTATTATACCAATTTGAGTAGTAATATCAAAGCATATTTCAATATCATCCGGGATTTGGAAATTCCGGAGGATGTTGGTCAATATAACAAAAACCTGCAAGCGGGTCAGGCTAATCAGATATTTGCCAATGTTTCAGGAGACGTAGCAACTTTGGCCAATAATGGAGACCTTACACCATTTATAATGCCGACCCTTTTGATTAAGGAAGGAGGATTGGCTCACGACCAGATTTCTTTGGGTGACGCTTCCTCTTTTTACAACTCCGCGACCGATCAGCGAGGAATCAACAGGGTAGTGAGTTTAACAGACATCGGATCAATCGAATTGTCGACCGAACTTTCTTGTAATAGTTCCAGACCCGATAGCCCCATTACATGGTATGTAGATCAATCTACAACTTCAGAAGGAGATGGAATGGATGACCTGTCACATCCGGCTAA
Organism: Bacteroidales bacterium; assembly: GCA_031553755.1. Taxonomy (GTDB): domain Bacteria; phylum Bacteroidota; class Bacteroidia; order Bacteroidales; family Azobacteroidaceae; genus JAIRVZ01. The sequence goes on from JAVBKZ010000052.1 coordinate 28,458, forward strand.
AACCCTGACGGCTGTACTAAACAATCCTTGTTTGCGGGAAGACGATGTAATTAAAATAGCCCAAGGGATTTATTATTCGACAGAATCAGATCGTAACAACTCATTCATGATAACCAAAGCAATCAGTATTTATGGAGGCTATACAGCAGGTTTCGCGAATCGGGATACGAAAAACAACCCTACTATTTTAGATGGAAATAAGCTCAGTTATCACGTCATACTTTGGAACACCAATGTAACAAAATCCGGACTCATAGACGGAGTAACCATCCGGAACGGTAAATCCGATGGAAATGGCTCTCTGGCTTCAGGAGCCGGAATTTTTCTTAGTGCCGGGCAGTTAATTTTGTCTGATTATGTTGTGGAAAATAATTGGGCCGCGAATAAAGGGGGAGGTATTTATTCCGGTTATGGCACTACCCTAACATTAAAGAATGGTACCAGCCGGAACAACAAGGCAGGTTACATAAATGGCGAATACAATAACAGTATTGATAATGTTCCAAGTGGAGATGTACAAGAAGTGTCTCTCTTGGAACAAAAGAGTGGGGGATTCGTTTCTGCCTTGGCCAACCTCAACCTCGAAGGACACTTAGTGATGCAACGTGATACCGCGGCATGGAGTGGAGGAGGAATCCTGAAATCAGTGGGAGGAGATTTGAATGCAAATAACCTACAAACATGGTTGATGGAAGATTGTTCCGCCATGTCTGCAAAGGTACCGGGAGATCAAAAAACAGGTAACTTTGGAGGAGGAGGCCTTTGCTCTATGGTAGATACTTATTTGGATAATACTGTCATTACGGCAAACCGTTGTAAGGCAGTAAATAATCAGGGAGGAGCAGTGTTTATCAACAACAAAACAGACCGTACGGTAGTGCTGAAAGTAGCAAATTCTAACTTTACCGACTGTTATGCCGGAATGGACGGAGGAGCCCTCGAATCATATAGCAGCACCACCAGTGTCATCGATGTGACAAATAGCAATTTTTATAATTGTGACGCGGGACGCTACGGAGGAGCCTTAGGAGTAGGTAACGCGTTAGCTTTGACAGGAAAAATTGTGATGGACCAATGTGATGCCGGCGTTAATGGAGGAGGAATATCCCAGTGGGACCTGAAACCCAACGTAGCGTCTATTCCATTCAATGCGACCCAATTAGATACACTAATTATCACTAATTGTAATGTATTGACCCCCGACCCTGCGTTTACTAATGCCAGTCTGGGAGGTGGAGCTATTTGGTCAAATAAAAGTGATGTGGACCTGAGTAATGCCAAATATGTGTTACTTGAAAATAACTATTGCAGAGATCACGGAGGCGCTATCAGGATTTATTCTTCGACCAAGACACTAACTTTAGGAAATAATGTCATATTTCGTAACAACCGGGCAGGATATGTGAATGGAAACTATACCGGTAGTTTTTCAGGAGGAGCTATCTATATGCCCAATGGAAATATTATTATTAAAGGGAATGCTGTATTTGAAAACAATTCAGCGTCTTCTCATGGGGGCGCTATTTACGCGCCTGGTGCTTTAACTCTAAGCTACGCGTCATTCAAAGACAATCAATCTATCAGTGGAAATGGTGGGGCTATTTGGAAAAACGTATCCGGTAAAATGACTATTTCAAAATCTACATTTGAGAATAATACTGCGAAATTAGGAGGCGCTATCCATACATCAGTAGCTACTAACGGTAATTTAAACTCCATCAGCAACAGTACGTTCAGTGAAAACAGCGCGACAGCAGGAAGTGGAGGCGCTATTTACTCAAGTGCAGGGGGGGCTGAATTATGTGTGAAAATTCAATCATCTTCTTTTAATGGAAATACAGCATCTAACAATATAGGACATGCGATTTATTATGCAAATGCTTCGGGAGAATTATTGAATGGAAATATTATTTGCGGAAATGGAAGCACAGGCTCAGAAATAAATACAACAACCGGATTAGTAGGGAGTTATAATATTTCAAAAACAGCCTTATTGGGCGCGAGTAATAAACAAACCAATGCTGTTGATAGTATTTTTGAATCAACAAACGGAGATATTGCTGTTCTTGCGGATAACGGAGGTTTTACGAAAACCTTGATGATTAAAACCGGAGGATTGGCTCAAAATAAAATTCCTATAGCGACTTTCAATACTTGGGGTGTCGATGATACAGATCAACGGGATAGTGTCCAAATTGCCGATTGCGCGGTAGATGTTGGTTCGGTTGAGAAAAAATCTCAGGTATCAGACGCGGCTTCTTATGCCTTCAAACCTATCAGATCGGTTTGTTCTATTATGCTTGTTGATGCAGATACATTGATAGCTTCAACAATCAATATCAAAGATACGCTGTATTATAATGATAAAAATTATACTGAATTATTATCAATGCCCGTTCAAGGAAAAAATAAAATTTATGTCAAATTTATTTCAATTATAAATTGTGAAGTTTTAGACTCAATTAGTCTGAATTTGATACCGAATCCAACGGCCAAAATCAATAAAACAACAACTCAATTCTGTTCGGGAAATCCATTAAAACTTGTTGTTGATACAACTCATGTATCGTCAATACAGTGGAGTTCAGATTATGCCGATTTTGCAAACGCGACGAATATAAATTCAGATACTCTTAAATATACTCCGTTGCCCTTGGTTAAGGACACCACGATTAAAGTCTATGTAACTGCTCTAGGAATCGCTCCTTGTTCTACGGTTTCGGATACCATAACAATCACGCTAAAAGGTCGTCCGACAGTAAAAATAACGAATGTAACATCGACCTCAGGTTGTGCAGGAGAAGAAGTAAAATTTACATTGGTAACTACAAATTCAACCTATCTTGAATGGACAGGTGGTGAAGGAACTTTGACTCCTACAAGACAAAGTTCTCAACTTAATTATGCTTACGATTCTATTCCTCACACCTACATACCTGTTGCTTCGGAAAGAGGTAAAGTTGTTGAATTGGCATTAAAATCCGCAGGTGGAACATGTGGATATTTGTACGATACCGTGCGAGTTACTGTTTTGCCTTTGACTACAAGTATGAATTTAGAACTCTTAGCACAACCTAAGGCTGCACAAACAACTTGTCAGGATACTTCTTACATAATGAAAGTGAAAGCTACCGATGTAGGTGATTTAAAGAATATCAAAATCAAGTTATTCGACGACAAGCAGACAAATATCATGCCTATCGCCGGAGAATATAAATATTCAACGGGAAACTGGATAGCTTTAGATACATTGAATCGTTATACATGGCTTATACCGCAAGAGTTAAATGGAAATGATTCTCTTTACGTTAGAACTACAGTGAGGCCGGGTTGCGAATTTACTTCCGGCGATGATTTCAAATTTGAATTACAAGCTACCAATAGTTGTAATGAAGCTTTGCAAAGCAAACAAGTAACAACTGATAAATTTTATCTCCGTAGCGATCCTACGTTAAGTAGCACTTATACATTCCAAAATATAACGACTCCCATTATGGTAAACAGCCAAAACGGAGATACAATATATCACCGCATTCGCTTGAATATTAGCGGAACACAACCGACCGATAAAACAAGGGAAAGTATAGTTTCATTTATTCCGACAGGATTTTCTATTGTGCCGGGATCTCTTAACTATATTCATAACGCGGATGAACCCGCAACCTATACTCCGGTGACCGGAGGTATTGAAGTACGTAAACCTATACCAACAGGAATCACAAATGATAGTGTTATCTATGAAGTGAAATTATATGCGGGAGCCGCTTCCTGTGGAGATTATAATGTGAGGACACAAGTTTACTATGATTATCAGGCTACTTGTGGAGAAAATGTTTGTTCTGCGTCTTCTATCAGAGCGGAGTATTCAGAAACCGTCAAAGTTCGCAGGTATGCATTTACACTTGACCCAAGTGTAGGAACCAGTATCGGAGGAGAAACTAAATTAGGAAAATGGAGTGGAAATATTAACCTTCAGGCAATTAATGGCTTATATGCAAGTGATTCGCTGAAAGTGGATTTCTACGTTGACATGGATGGTAGTAATCTTGTATCCGCACCTGATGGACTTCCCGTTAAGACGGTATATGTGAGAGTGCCTCAAGACGTTGCACCCGGAGAATCATTTGTATTTAGCTTCAAAGATATTCCGGCAACAGCGGGACGTCAGTTGATTGCTTTTTCAAATGACAAATTATTGTGTAGTCCTTTCCTAATGCCGATTACTATCATTTTAGGACCGGACACAATCTGCCAAAATAAGATTTACGAATTTGTTTCGCCTGAGGGAATGGAAAATTATAGCTTTGACGCGATTTCCGGAGCAACTCGTGTTCCGGTTACATCCGTACAAGATTATCCTACTCAAAATATAGCGAGAATTAAATTCACATCAGGTTCCGGAGATAAGGAAGTCAAAGGAAGTTATGCCCGTACGATTGGAGGACAAACATCACAAGCCGCGAAAACAACATTCCATACTTATTTAAATCCTGCGATTACTTATAATGGAATAAAGACGGAAAATGATCAAATTGCATTTTGTACACCCGGTGTCGCGAAAATTTATGTAGATAATATTCAAAACATAACATCCCAACAATGGACTGCGCCAACTAATATCGGAACTGTTTCGGGATCAACGACCGACACGTTGACATATACATTGAATACTCGTATTGAGGCAGATACGACTGTTTGGGTTTATTACACCGCCACATCTTTATCTGAGTGTAATAATCTGAAAGATAGTATCCAAATAACCATTTATCAAACGCTTACACAACCGGATCCTGCTTTCTTAAATGCTACGATTTGTGAAGGAAGTAATAAGTCGATTGAATGTGGACGAGCGCAAGGAGGTGGTATTCCGGATAATTCTTCTCCTGCAAAAGTGAAGGGCCAACAGATGCTTCGCGCGTCTTCCGAAGGAGAAATTATTCCCGAACCTGATGCTATGTTTGGCATGATGGGTGTAATTGATTATACATATCAATGGCAAGACAGTACCGCGACCAGAGGTTGGCAAAATGCCCCCGACGCATTTGAAAATTATCTATCTACAGATCAGGAGTACTTGACTTCCGCTTTATCCGAAACAACATGGTTTAGACGCATCGTTAATGGAATGTGTGACGCGGATACCGGTAACATTGTCAAAATAACAGTTCTTCCTAAACTTGAAATTTTAGATGAAAGTTTAACGGTAACAAACTCTCCTTGTCCTACAGATGAAGTGACAGTCAGCTTTGAAATGAAAGGTGGTACCGCTCCCTATAGCTACAAGCTGAACGATGGAACATATCAGAATATTACGCCGGATTCGATTACCGTTGCAAATAATATGGCATTCCATATAACAGGTAGCTTCCCTATTGGAACAAACGATTTGTATATCAAAGATGCAACTGTTTGTAACGATTTTCACACATCGTTTAATGTAGAATCAAATACGTTATTATTGCTTACTCCTTCTGTTATTCTTTATGTAAAAGAGAATCCTTCAGGAGATGGTACCGGAACAAGTTGGGATAATGCATTCAATGGAAAACAATTAGGATGGTATTTGCAAAATAGGGCTTCGGAAAACCAAGTTATTTATATTGCCGAAGGAACTTATTATCCTTATTATCAATCTTGTGATAATGTATCAATGGCTCGTGATTATGCATTTGTATTGAATAAAAACAATATAAATATTATTGGAGGTTTTGACTCTGCGAGTACAGGAACAGATTTGAGCAGTTATAACCCGAAACAAAACATTACACGTTTAAGTGGCGCTATTCAAACACCTTCCAATACAGATAACAGCTACCATGTTATATTAATAGAAAATAGTATTGCCGCAGATATCAAAGGTTTGGTTATTTCGGATGGTTATGCGCACGATGATGTTGATTATTCCGGAGACAAACAAAACGGAGGAGGTATTCTTGATAAAGGAACAGGTGAAAGGGTAGATATTTCACAAGTCGTTTTGGAAAATAACTTTGGAGATTATGGAGCAGCTGTTTATTTCTATGGAAATACAAAAACCGTTTTAGATAGTGTAACTGTAAGAAATAATCAATCACTGATTAATTTCGGAGGTTCGGTATTTGCGTGGGGAGATTTCGCTATACTCAATTCAACAGTCAATGACAACAATGACGGTATTGTTTCGTGGGGTGGAGATCTTGCTGTAGTTAACTCTACTATTACGAACAATACGCGTTATGGAATATTTGCCCAAAATACGACAGATACCGGAGATAATATTCGATTGAATATAACAGGTTCAACGATTACGAAAAACAGCAATGCAGGAGTTCGGTTAAATTGTAAAGCAGGAAAAGTAATCAACCTGAATTTTACCAATAACTTGATTCTCAACAATAATGTTAATACTGACTTTACAGGAGCTTCTTCGGTGACAGTAGCAAGTTTCAAATATTCTATTGTTGGAAATATAAAATATAAGACAAGCTACACCGATACAGAAACTTTTACCAAGACGATTCGCTTGGGAGATTTAGCTGATAACGGAGGATGGGGTCAAACTATAGCATTAACAGAAGCTTGCTATAATCCGGCCGTCAGAGCGGGTGATCCGGCTTTATTGAGTAGCGAATTAACCCAATATGATCAACGGGGAGTTCCACGCAACAATGCACCTACAATAGGCGCTTATGATTTTGTGGCATTACCACCATCACAAACAACTTGGACGGGAGCTGCGGGCTCTGTTGATTGGAACAATCCTAGTAACTGGTCTAATGGAGTTCCAGCTTCGTGTACAAACGTTATTATACCCGAATTTAGTGATTTGACTCCTTATCCTGCCATTGAAGAAACAGATGCCGCGACTTGCGCTACGATTTCATTCAAAGCAAACGGAGAAGTTTCTAAAACAGCTTATTTGACTTATAACTCGGCTAAAGTCGATTTGTCTGTTCCAATCAATGTTTATCACGTTGTCGCTCCTCCTTTGGGAAGCATGTATTCGGGAGATTATTTTATCGATGCGACTTTTGACCCTGCGCAGAACGGAGGTTTACCTCGTCAAAATCCTGCTGTGTGGGCTAAGGTATATCAAACGACTAATCCGCAAACTCAGGTTGCCGTAGAAGCTGCGACATGGAGCCGCTACTTCAATACGTTGGATTATCCGTTACCTCCGGGATCAGGATTCTCTATATGGGTAGATAATGGAATTTTGGATCCATCCTCAGACTTTACAATGCACTTCCCAAAAGATTCTACTCAATATTATTATTATAATGACAGAACGGGAGCTAAAGGAGGTCAAACGGGAGTCATGGACAGAACCTTTAAGAAGCGTTTTGTTTATGAACAAGTGAGCAATTATAACAAAACAACCGGAGATTTCGATATCAGTGTGACATCGGATGTGGATGGAAGTAATGTATTTGGTACAGCCATTGTTGGTAATCCGTTCATGTCACATTTGAATTTTACAAAATTCTATCAGGCAAATAGTAATAAAATAGAACCGGCATATCACCTTTGGAGTGGAGAATCATTCGAAACAATTATGTTTGGGGATACAGATAATCCTTTGTCGACAGAAGAAAATAATTCTATAGCGCCGATGCAAGCATTTGTAGTGACTAAAAAAGTTCCATCAGTAGCCCTTGAAACGTTGAAGTTTACAGCCGATATGTCGAAAACTCTTCCGGGTTCACAATTGAAGGCTTCACATCAAGAACCAAGTCTATTGAAACTTTCGATGAATAGGGATGGTTATCGCCACAGTGGTATCTTGTTGCAATACAAAGAAGGAGAAAGCAATCAATTCAGGAAAGATAAAGATGTGTGGACGATGTTTGCAAATAACATGTCGAGTTCGGCGATTCTTTATGCTTTAATTGATGGTAAAGCAGCTTCCATACGTACTATCGGAGACATTTCAGAGCGTATTCCGTTGGGAATTTCCACAACAGAAAAAGGTGTGTTGACTTTCTCTTTCGAAAACGCGCAAACATTTGTACCCGATGCTTATGTATATTTGGAAGACGCGGTTACCAAACAATTGATTGATTTACGTCAAGAATACAACGAATATTCCTTTACGAATACAACAGGAAATGTACAGGATCGTTTCTTTATTAAGATAAGCCAGATGCCATTATCTTTAGATAAAGAAAATCTAAATCCTGAAATATTCATATATGCTAAAAATCAAAGAATATACATCCAAAGTAGCGACAATGACAGGATTGAAAATGTAGAATTCTATGATTTGCAAGGAAAATTAATCTTTGTGGAAAAAGACATCCGCAATCAGCATTATTCGAAAGAAATATCCAAAGACCATCAGGTTTTAATCGTAAAAGTTAAAACATTGAAAACTGTACAAACAAAGAAAATAGTTCAGTAAACGGTCTTTAATATCTGATAGATACAATCCCAATCGAATTAAAAACGGTTGGGATTGTTTTTGATATAAACATATAATTTGAAACCTGAAATTATAAAATATCAACAAGAGTAATCAATCTAATACCCAAGCTATCACTTATTTTATATAAAGTCCAAATAGTAGGATTTGTTCTTCCCATTTCAATCCTTATCATATTGTTATATTCGATATCAATTTTATCCGATAACTGCTGAATAGACAAACCCATACTCTCCCTCAACTCCCTGACTTTCAACCCAATTTTTTTGTTCAATTCTTCTTTTTGCATATTTTTCTATCATTAATGATTGTTTGCAAAGGAAAATCTTTATATTTGCACCGGAACAATCATATATGATAGTATTTGGAGGTAGTGAATAAATTATACAACAGAAAGTAACACACAAATTGTTCGTAGGTTAATAACCTAAGAAAGATTACTCTTGTAATTAATATCATCAAAAATATAACATACTGAATTTTAATATTATAACATCTTAAAAACTCAGATGTTTGGAAAATGATTTTATGTCCAATTCAATGAAATTCTAAATATATCACCAATATAAATATTAGTAACTACTCAGGTCTCATTCTCCAATAAAAAATCAATAAAATAAAATATTTAGGAGTTTTAAATACTAAATCTCCCGATTTTTCGTTTAGTATATATAAAACAAACGGTGTTTCTATTTTGACTTTACCAGTTACCTACATATCCGCATTACTATCGTCTCTTCAACGCGAACTAACCGAGTTGAAAAGTACAGTCTACCTGCAACAGGTAGAGATAAGTGAATTATATCGCCTCTTGGATAGAAAGGATAAGGAA
>JAVBKZ010000046.1:0-5243 GCA_031553755.1 Bacteroidales bacterium
TTGTGAGGCAATAGCTTAAAAATCAACAGGGCAATCAAGTCTGTATCTAATTTGTAATCGGCCATAAAACGTTGAATCCTGCGTAAACTGGATTCGCTTTTTGAACCGCTTTCAAAGGCGACTGCCAATTTTTCAAACCCAACACTCTGAACCTTGCATAATGCACAAATAAACATGCCAAAGAACTTTATTCGGGCTAAGTTCATATTTTCCCCGAAATGATTGAGTAATACTGCAATCAATTTTGTATTTTTGTCTTGAACCTTAGTAGTCATAATGTAGAGTAAACCGTAGGAAGTTTTCCTCTAAGATACTGATTATTAAGGTTACATCCTAATAAATTCGCAACTATTTTGCTGAATATCTGTAAGCTATTTATTTTTTGTCATGTACTAAAAAGAAAATTATATAAGCAACCTTATTCGCGTAATTAGTAGCCAAATAAAAAAGACAATAGTAACAGATTAAAATTTGTATTTTAATCATTTATTATTAGCTTTGTCTACCCAGGAAAAAGACAAAATACAAATTAAAATCATGAAAAAAATCTATTTATCTGTTATACTTTTATTTTTTGTTATAACTGCAAATGCAAAAATAAAAGGAGTAGAACATATCATCGTAATCGGGATGGATGGATTTGGCGCTTACGCTTATCAGGAAGCTGATATTCCTAATATAAAAAATTTACAATCAAAGGGAGTTTTATCTTTGAAAGGACGATCTGTTTTACCTTCTTCAAGCGCTACTAATTGGGCATCAGCATTGATGGGAACGAGTCCAAGCATGCACGGATATACAGAATGGGGCAGCCGCACTCCCGAAATTCCATCAGCAATAACAAATCAATATAATTTATTTCCAACCATTTTTAGCATAATTAGAGAACAAAAAAAACAATCGGTTATTGGTGCGGTTTATAGTTGGGAAGGAATTGGTTATTTATTTGAAAAAGAATCGGTTAATTTCGACATTTGCACAAAAGGAGATGATGATGCCGCGGTTGATTCTACTATTGCCATAATCAAAAAAGACAAGCCATTGTTTACTTTTATTCATTTAGACCAACCCGATGGAGCCGGACATAAATACGGACATGGATCGAAAGAATATTTTGACGAAATCAAAAAAAACGATGAACGTATCGGACGAATTGTGAAAACTGTTGAAGAACTTGGAATTGCAGGGAAAACAATGTTTTTGATTCTAAGTGACCACGGAGGTATCAATAAAGGACACGGAGGAAAAACTTTAAATGAAGTTGAAATCATCTGGTTACTTAGCGGACCTAAAATTAAACAAAATTATATCCTCCAAAATCCATTAATCATATACGATACCGCGCCTACAATTGCTGAAATATTGGGTTTAAAGATTCCTCAGGCATGGAGAGGTAAACCTGTTGTTGAATGTTTTTAACATAACTACAATAAAAAAATAGTCATACTGTTTTCTTTAAATTTATAACAACAGTTAGTAAATACATCATAAAAATTTGATTTATCTTTGTATGTTTTAAAATTAAAAATACAATGTCCATAGCATCCGTTACAATTGTAGAAGTAACTTCAGAACAACAACTGAAGGAATTCGTAAAGTTCAACATCAATCTTTATAAAGGTTGCCCTTATCATGTTCCTACTTTAATTTCAGATGAAATCATGACTTTAAGTAAGGATAAAAATCCCGCTTTCGAATTTTGTGAAGCTAAATATTTTTTGGCTTACAAAGAAGGAATGATTGTCGGACGAATCGCGGGAATAATCAATCATAAAGCTAATAAAACGTGGAACCAAAACTATGCCCGGTTTAGTTTTATTGATTTTATAGACGATTTTGAGGTATCAAAGACTTTATTCAAAACCGTTGAAAACTGGGCGATTTCGAAAGGAATGAACGGATTGCAAGGGCCTCTCGGTTTTACAGACTTAGACCATGAAGGTTTATTGGTTTACGGATTCAAGGAATTAGGGACAATGGCTACTAGTTATAGTTATCCTTACTATAAAGAACATATCGAAAAACTTGGTTTCACTAAAGACCAAGATTGGCAGGAATTTAAAATAAAGATACCTCAAAAAGCTCCGGAAAAATTCAGGAGAGTCGCCGACATCGTAGGAAAGAAATTCGGATTGAAAGTCAAAAAATTCAAGAAAACCAAAGAGATATGGCCCTATGCTACCCGAATTTTCGAATTGTGGAACGAAGCATATAAACCTCTCTATGGTTATTCGGAATTATCTCCCAAACAAATTGAATATTACATTAAAATGTATATTCCCATGCTCCGGTTGGAATTAGTTACTCTGATTGTAAAAGAAAGCGATGATTCGGTTGTAGGAGTTGGAATAAGCCTTCCTAACTTATCTAAAGCACTCCAAAAAGCCAAGGGAAATTTAGTTCCTTTTGGTTGGATACATTTATTAAAAGCACTTTACGGCAAAAGTGATACTGTCGACTTATACATTATTGGCGTTTCCCCCGAATATCAGAGTAAAGGAGTAAACGCAATGATTTTTTGCGATTTAATTCCTATATGTAATAAAATAGGATATATTTATGCCGAAAGTAATCCTGAATTGGAACTCAATACAAAAGTACAATCTCAATGGGAAGAATTCGAACACAGGCATCATAAAACGAGAAGGGCGTATATTAAGATGTTGTAGACGATTTTGAAAAAGCATATCCAATTCAGATTTTAGCAAGAGAATCAATAACAATATATTTCTATACAATCGACAGAGTCATGGAAGAAAATACACAAATAGGAAATACACCTGAATATGTTGAAGATAATATTCAAACATTAGAATGGTGGGAACATATTCGCCGCCGTCCGGGAATGTATATCGGTAAACTTGGCGATGGTTCGTATGCCGATGACGGAATTTATGTATTATTGAAAGAGGTATTAGATAATTCCATGGATGAATATATGATGGGATTCGGAAAATCAATTACCATCAGGATCGAAGAAGGCGTTGTTACTATTCGCGATTATGGACGGGGAATTCCGTTAGGAAAAGTAGTTGACGCTTCTTCTAAAATGAATACGGGAGGAAAATACGACTCTAAGGCGTTCAAAAAATCAGTCGGTTTAAATGGTGTAGGTATTAAAGCCGTTAACGCCTTGTCGTCTTACATGCTGGTTCAAAGTTTTCGTGAAGGAGAAACCAAAGCTGTTGAATATAACCGTGCGCAAATTGTAGAAAATCCACCAATTTGTTCCTCGAAAGAACCCAACGGAACCTTAATCAATTTTATTCCGGATGAAGATATTTTCAAAAATTTTGAATATAAAGATGAATATATCGAATCTCTGCTTAAAAATTATGTATTCCTGAATTCCGGATTAACTATCGATTATAACGGAAAAAAGTTTTATTCTAAAAACGGATTGGTTGATTTGTTGAATGAAAATATGACATCCGATCCGCTTTATCCAATCGTACATTTACAAGGGGAAGACATCGAAATCGTGTTGACCCATGCCAACCAATATGGCGAAGAGTATTATTCTTTCGTAAACGGACAACATACAACGCAAGGGGGAACACATCTTTCCGCTTTCAGGGAATCGGCGTCGAGAGTTATCAAAGAATATTACAACAAAAACTTCGAATATGCCGACATCCGTAGCGGATTTATCGCGGCTATCAGTATCAAAGTCGAAGAACCGGTTTTCGAATCCCAGACAAAAACAAAATTAGGTTCGAAAGATATGGGCCCGAACGGCCCTTCCGTCGCCAAATTTATCGGAGATTTTGTCAAGAAAGAATTAGATAATTTTTTGCATAAACATTCCGAAACGGCCGATTCGATGTTGAAAAAAATACAGGATTCGGAAAAAGAAAGGAAAGCGATTGCCGGAGTTACCAAACTCGCCCGCGAACGGGCTAAAAAAGCGAACCTGCACAACAAAAAATTAAGAGATTGCCGCGTACATTATAACGACAACAAAGGTGATGAACGTGAAGAAACTTGTATTTTTATCACAGAAGGAGATTCCGCAAGCGGTTCTATCACGCAGAGCCGTAATCCGAATTTTCAAGCGGTATTCAGTCTGCGTGGAAAACCGCTGAACACTTTCGGGTTGACAAAGAAAATTGTTTACGAAAATGAAGAATTTAACTTGTTACAAGCCGCGTTAAATATCGAAGATGGTTTGGAAGGATTGCGTTATAAAAAAGTGATAATCGCCACAGATGCCGATGTCGATGGAATGCACATCCGTTTATTGATTATTACTTTCTTCCTGCAATTTTTCCCCGATTTAATTAAAAATAATCATGTTTTTATCCTGCAAACTCCGCTGTTCAGGGTTCGAAACAAGAAAGAAACAATCTACTGTTATTCGGAAGAAGAACGTGTATCCGCCATCGAAAAATTAAAACCTAATCCCGAAATCACCCGATTCAAAGGTTTGGGAGAAATTTCTCCTTCAGAATTTAAAAACTTCATAGATAAAGATTTACGTTTAGACCCGGTCACAATGAAAAAACAAGATTCCGTAAAAGAAATGCTTGAATTCTATATGGGTAAAAATACTTCCGAACGCCAAATTTTTATTATCGACAATTTGGTGGTGGAAGAAGATGTATAGGAAATTTGATTTTGGCATATTGAGCCGATTGTATAAATCCTACAAATTGTGCGACAATAACCCTTTGGCAGGATCTGAAACATAAACCTTATTTTTAGAAACTTTATAAACGACTATGAAGTGATTATTATCCCAATGGATAATACAAGGAAGCAATACCCTGTCTGCCAAATCATCTATGGTTGCTTTTACAGAAATACTTCGCAGGCCAATTTTATCGGCTGCATAACTGATGTCTGAAAATGAAACACCTTCGCGGGTAATTCCGCAAATATCGCGCAAGTATTGAAGTGAATAGTATTTCCAATAGTATTTGGCGATGATTTTCAGGCTGGCCGGACCGCAGTCTTTGGAGTCCATTTGGTATTCGTGGGGGAAGCGGTGGAAAGGCATATGTAGTTTAATTATCAGATTTGTAAATAATTTAGGTTATTACTTTACATTCAAGGTTCATTGTTATGTAAATAAGCATGCAAATGTAATTAAAAATTTATATTCTTACATTTCAGGTAACTACTCAGGTCAGAACTTTAATTTTACCTTTTGGCAATTTCTGCCAACGCATAATACCTTGACCTTCCATTCTTCCTGGCAGTATCAGCGATAGAAAGCAGTTGTGAGAAAGAGTCCGCACCGG
>JAVBKZ010000088.1:0-34106 GCA_031553755.1 Bacteroidales bacterium
ATATGATAATTTCTCCCTGAAAATAGTGGAAACATGTCCTTATTTAACTGAAAGAGAAATACAACTGTGTAGTTTATTGAAGGCCGGATTTAATAACAATGAAATATCCCTGATTTGTGAAATAAACACAAATACTATTAGAATGAAAAAAATGAAAATCAGGAAAAAACTAAATTTGAAAGGGAAAAGTAATATTATACACTATTTAGATAGAATAATTATAGAAAATGTAACTACTCAGCCTTTTTTTTGAGTAATAGCCCCTATAAAATAAGCTGAGTTCCCCTGGATTTGATTGTATTTGAAAAAAAAGAAGTCTTTAAATACTAAATTTTAGACACAAAACTGCACGGAGTAATTATTCACAGAGTAAATTCTGAATATCAAATGATGGTTTTCACAATTTGAAACACCTTTATTCATCAGCATTTTCAAACAAATTGTTTCTCAATCAACAAGTTATCAACACCCCATGTTAATAACTTTTTAATAAGATTCGTGGAGGAAAGTGGGGAAAAGTGGAGAATTTTGTACTTTTACAGCATTATTCATATTTTGGATTAAAGGTTGGAAAGATTTTTAGGAAATATCGATGCAAAAACCGATGTTAAAGGACGGGCTTTCGTACCTGCTCCTTTCCGGAAAATCCTGCAAACATCAGGAAGCGCGAAACTTGTGCTTAAAGCCGATGTCTACCAAAAATGCCTGACTTTATATCCCGAAGATGTTTTTAACGAAGAAGTTGATAATATGCGTTCCCGCCTCAACAAATGGAATCCTGAACAACAAAACGTTTTCAGAAAATTTGTCAAAGATGTGGAGGTTCTCGAAATTGATGCTAACGGACGCGTTCTGATCCCTAAAAAATACTTACAGTTTGCCGGAATCACATCAGATGTTTGTTTCTTAGGAATGAGTAATGTCATCGAATTGTGGGCTAAAAATAAACTGGACGAATCTTTGCCGGGCGAAGATGAATTCAGGCAAGGAATAGAAAAGTTTATGTCATAAAGGAAAAATGGAAAATATCGTCAAATATCATGTGCCTGTTCTCCTGAACGAAAGCATTGAAGGATTGAATATCAATCCCAAGGGAATTTATGCGGACATGACATTTGGTGGCGGCGGACATTCCAGGGCAATCCTTGAAAAACTTGGAGAATACGGAAAACTTTTCGGATTCGACCAAGACGAAGACGCGGAAAAGAATATCCTCGACGACAAACGAGTCACCTTTGTAAGAAGTAATTTTTGTTTCCTTGCCAATTTTATGGCGTGGCATGGAGTAGAACAACTCGATGGAATTTTAGCCGATTTAGGAGTTTCTTCGCATCATTTCGATGATGAAACCCGTGGATTTTCTTTCCGTTTCAATGCTCCTTTAGACATGCGAATGAACAAACGGGCCGGTAAAACCGCCGCCGAAATACTAAATACTTATTCACCCGAAGCCTTAGCGGATATTTTTTACTTATACGGAGAATTGAGAAATTCCCGGCAAATCGCAAACGCGATAGTAAAACTCAGGATACACAAGAAAATACATACAACCAACGATTTTTTAGAAGTATTAAATCCTTTTTTCGGAAGAGAAAAAGAAAAAAAATATTTGGCACAAGCTTTTCAAGCGCTTCGAATTGAAGTTAACGGAGAAATGGAAACATTGAAAACAATGCTTTCCCAAGCGCTCCGGATACTTAAACCGGGAGGTCGATTAGTCGTTATAACTTATCATTCTTTAGAAGACCGTATCGTTAAAAACTTTTTCAAAACAGGAAACTTCGAAGGCAATCAGGAAAAAGATTTCTACGGAAATATATTGACCCCTTTCCGGCAAATCAACAACAAAGTGATTGTGCCAAGTCAAGAAGAAATAGAAAGAAATCCGAGGTCGAGAAGCGCGAAACTGAGAATTGTAGAAAAATTAATGTGCCAATGTGCCAATGTGCCAATGCGCCGGTAATTTTTCATTGGCATATTTTACAAATTAATTCATTGGCAAATTGAAATATGGAACCGACAAATTACAAGCAGCCGCAACAAAAAAAGAGAAAAAAGAAAAACTCTTTATTGAATATTTTAGGAGGGGATATCCTGAAAGAAGATTTTGTTGTAAAACAATCGAAGTTATTGATAATGATAGCGTTTCTATTCATTTTATTTATAGGGAACCGTTATTCATGCCTGAAAAAAATTACACAGATAGAAGACCTGAAAAAAGAATTGAAAGACGTGAAATACGAAAATCTCGTAATTTCAACACAATTAACAACAAACAGTCGGCAATCGCAAATCGAAGCGTTGATTCAATCGAAAGGAATGGATTTGGCCGGTTCTAAAACACCCGCTTTCGAAATACACAAATAAAATAACAACCGTCATGAACAAGAATAATATTCAAATAAAATATTTTATAGTAGCGATTTGCTTCGGATGCATTGTCGTAGCTATTTTCACGAAGGCCTCGTATATCTCTTTCGTAGAGGGAAACATATGGAGACACATGGGGGATTCTATCGGAAAAAGGCCTAATATCGAAGTTACCGCTCCGCGCGGAAATATTTATTCAGACGATGAACAATTGATGGCGACTACCGAATATTCATACCGGTTGTATATCGATTTTTGGGCAGACGGATTAAAAGGAGATACGTTGAAAAAATATGTAAGCCCTCTTTCTATTGAATTAAACAAATTATTTCCCGAAAAGCCGATTTCATATTACCAAAATCAATTCATGTCCGGATGGAAGATGAAAGAAAATGAAGAATCACAAATCAAACGAGGTAAAAAAATATCCAAAAGAAGCCGCGAATATAGATTATTGGATGGAAAAATGGTCAATTACCTCGAATTGAAAAAAATTCAAAAAATGCCTTTTTTATGCCAAAATAAAAATAAATCGGGATTAATCACTAAACCATTTGTGAAAAGAACCAAACCATTCGGTACATTGGCTTCCAGAACCATTGGAGATATTTACGGCGAATTTGAGAAAGGAGGAAAAAACGGATTAGAATTAGAATATGATTCTTTGTTGAGAGGTATTCCCGGAACAAGTACTCGCCGGAAAGTAAACGGAAGAATCATTAACGTGATAGACATAGATCCTATTCCGGGAAAAGACATTATTTCAACTATCAATATTCACATACAAGACATTACTGAAAAAGCATTGTTAGACAAATTACAGGAAATAGACGCCGAATCGGGTACTGCCGTTGTAATGGAAGTAGCCACAGGAGAAATCAAAGCGATTACCAACATGGGACGATTCAAAGAAGGCGTTTGGACTGAAAGCAAAAACTTCGCGGTTGCCGACCAAAGCGAACCTGGTTCTACTTTCAAAGTAGCGTCTATGATGGTTGCCCTTGAAGATGGAGTAATTACTCCTGAAGACTCAATTGAAACAGGCAATGGACTTTATCCATACGCAGGTTCTGTTGTAAGAGATCATAACGCCCATAAAGGAGGATACGGCAAAATCTCGGCGGCACAAACAATTTGGTATTCTTCCAACGTGGGAGTAGCTAAAATCATATTGAAAGGATATAAAAATAATCCTGAAAAATATGTGGAAGGATTATATAAAATCGGATTCAATAAAGATTTGGAATTAGAAATTCCGGGATCCGGAAAAGCGAAAATCAGGTCTCCGAAAGATAGTACAAGATATTGGTCTGTCACTACCCTACCCTGGATGTCGTTTGGTTATGAAACACAAATTCCTCCAATCTATACACTCACATTTTTCAACGCGATAGCCAACAACGGAAAAATGATTAAGCCTATTTTCGTAAAAGAAATCAGACAAAACGGAGAAGTCGAAGAAAGAAAACAAACGAAAGTAATAAACGAACAAATCTGCTCTCAAAGAACATTGGAGCAAATTCAGGAAATGTTACTCAATGTTGTTGAAAACGGAACCGGAGAACCTGTAAAATCTCCAAGTTTGAAAATCGCGGGAAAAACCGGGACAGCTCAACTTTCGCAAGGTGCCGCCGGATATACCGCCGGAGGAAAAAGCCATCAGGTTTCATTTTGCGGATATTTTCCGGCCGATAAACCAATGTATTCCTGCATTGTTGTTATCCGTAAACCCCGGAATGGTTATCCTTCGGGAGGAACTATGGCGGGAGGCGTTTGCAGACGTATTGCCGAAGAAGTATATTCAAAAACACTTTCTCAAAAACCACAAGACTGTATAAAAGACAGCCTTGCTCCTACCCTACCCTTTATTAAATCCGGATTATTCTCCGAAACAAAATATATTTTAAACAAACTGGATATTCCATACAACAACGACAGTCTTGATGGAAAATGGTTTGTTTCATATACGAGAAAAGATGAAGATATCGTACTTAAAGACAGGAAAATCATCGATAACCTCGTTCCAAACGTTGTAGGAATGGGAGCCAAAGACGCGATATATTTACTCGAAAATTCAGGATTGAAAGTAAACTTGTTGGGAAGGGGAACTGTTTTCGCCCAATCGATCAATTCGGGAGCGAGAGCAGTAAAAGGACAAACAATAGCGATACAATTAAGATGAAACTAAACGAATTACTCAAAAGTTTATCCGGTTTCCAGCTAACAGGAGCGGATACAATCAAAATTTCAGGCGTTCATTCCGATTCAAGAAAAATCGGAAAAGGTTTCATTTTTGTTGCTGTAAAAGGAACGCAATCCGATGGACACGATTATATAGATAAAGCAATAGAAATAGGAGCGACTGCCATTGTTTGTGAAAAGCTACCCGCAACGATTGTAGAAAACATCACTTATATTCAGGTAAAAGATTCTGCCGAGGCGTTAGGAAAAATCGCTTCAGTATGGAATGGAAATCCTTCCGAAAAATTGACTTTGGTCGGAGTTACCGGGACAAACGGAAAAACAACCATCGCTACTTTGCTCTACGATGTTTTCAGAAAATTCGGATACAAAGCCGGTTTACTTTCTACTGTCTGCAACTATATCGATGGAGAAATTATTCCATCCACACACACAACTCCTGACCCAATAGAGTTGAATAACTTATTGGCAAATATGGTTGAAAAAGGTTGTGAATATGTTTTTATGGAAGTAAGTTCTCATGCTGTCGATCAAAAACGTATCGCCGGATTACAATTCAAAGGAGGAATATTCACTAACCTCACCCGTGATCATTTAGATTATCACAAAACGTTTGAAGCTTATCGCGATGCAAAAAAAGGATTCTTCGATAGGTTAACTTCTGATGCTTTCGCCTTAACAAATGCTGATGATAAAAACGGCATGTTTATGTTGCAAAATACCAAAGCATCGAAACATGTTTATTCTTTACAAACATTGGCCGATTTCAAAGGAAAAATCCTCGAATCTCATTTCGATGGAACTTTGATGTTGATTAACGAAAAGGAAATCAATACGCAATTTGTTGGCCGATTTAACGCCTATAATCTGTTAGCCGTTTATGGAACATCTGTTTTGTTAGGAAAAAATCCGGAAGAAGTACTATTGATTTTAAGTACATTACATTCGGTTTCCGGACGATTCCAAACCATTCGTTCGAAAGACGGATATACAGCCATCGTCGATTATGCGCATACGCCCGATGCGTTAACAAACGTACTGAACTCCATCCACGAAGTGTTGGAAGGAAACGGACGTATCATCACAATCGTTGGTTGCGGAGGAAACCGCGATAAAGGCAAACGTCCGATTATGGCAAAAGAAGCAGTCAGATTAAGTAATCAAGTTATTCTTACATCCGACAATCCGCGTTTCGAAGAACCTCAAGACATTATCAATGATATGGTCGATGGGTTGGATATTATTGAGAAAAAGAAAACAATCTGCATCACTGATAGAAAAGAAGCGATTAAAACAGCTTGTATGCTGGCTCAACCGGGAGATGTGATTCTCATTGCCGGCAAAGGGCACGAAGATTATCAGGAAATCAAAGGCGTTAAACATCATTTCGATGATAGGGAAATCGTGAGGGAAATATTTAATTTGTAAAACCTAAGGATGAAAACTAACGACATTAGAAATTTATTCCTTATCATTTTGCTGACGTCAGCAAAACGATATCAATGCAGAAAATAAAAATATTTTAAAAAATAAATAATAATCATGTTATACTATTTATTCAGTTATCTCGATAAATTGGATTTTCCCGGAGCGGGAATGTTTCACTACATCTCTTTCCGTTCATCTATGGCATTGATTTTTTCATTATTAATTTCGACATTAATAGGTAGAAGGATCATCAATAAACTTCAATTATTACAAATCGGAGAAATTGTTCGAGATCTCGGACTAGAGGGGCAAATGAGCAAAAAAGGAACTCCAACTATGGGAGGAATTATCATTATCATTTCGATTTTAGTACCTGTTTTGTTATTCGCCAAACTCGAAAATATCTACATTATCCTGATGTTGATAACAACCATTTGGTTAGGCTTAATCGGGTTTATCGATGATTATATCAAAGTTTTCAGGAAAAATAAAGACGGTTTGAGCGGAAAATTCAAAATCGTAGGACAAGTTGGATTAGGGCTTATTGTAGGATTGGCATTGTATCTAAGTTCGGACGTAAAGATTCGTGAAAATGTAGAGATCAGGAAAGGCGATGAAATCACAGATGTCGTACATAGTCCCGCGGTGAAATCAACCAAAACAACGATTCCTTTTGTTAAAAACAACAATTTCGATTACCGAGATTTGGCTTCTTTCATGCCCGAAAAACGGACTGCAGCCACGTGGATTATTTTTGTAGTTATCACAATTTTAATTGTTACGGCGGTATCGAACGGAGCCAATCTTACTGACGGATTAGACGGATTAGCAGCAGGAAGTTCGGCCATCATTGGTGTCACATTGGGAATATTGGCCTACGTTTCGAGTCACATCGAATACGCGTCATATCTTAATATCATGTACATTCCGCACTGCGAAGAATTAGCTATTTTCGCCAGCGCTTTCATCGGAGCGACTGTCGGATTTTTGTGGTACAATTCGTTTCCGGCGCAAGTATTTATGGGAGATACAGGTTCTCTCACGTTGGGAGGAATCATTGCTGTATTTGCCATTATCATTCATAAAGAATTATTATTACCTATCCTTTGCGGAATATTCTTTGTGGAAAATCTTTCGGTTATGATGCAAGTCGCCTTTTTCAAGTACACCAAAAAGAAAACAGGAACAGGTAAACGCATTTTCAAAATGACACCCTTGCATCACCATTTCCAGAAAGCCGGAAATTCAGGAATAGATGCCATCATTCAAAAGCCTTTCAGACCGGTTCCGGAATCAAAAATTGTTGTTCGTTTTTGGTTGATAGGAATTATTTTGGCAGTACTAACAATCGCGACATTGAAAATGAGATAAAAAATAGTGACAAGTGATCAGTAACGAGTGACAAGAAAAAATCCACTCGTCACTTGTCACTCGTCACTCGTCACTAAAAAATGAAAAGAATAGTCATCTTAGGAGCAGGAGAAAGCGGAGCGGGAGCGGCCGTTTTAGCCCAAAAACAAGGATTCGAAGTATTTGTTTCCGATATGTCTTTAATTAAGGACAAATACAAAGAGTTACTCAATCGATATAATATCCGTTGGGAAGAAGGAAAACATTCCGAAGAACAGATATTAAATGCCGGTGAAGTAATTAAAAGTCCCGGTATTCCAGATAAGGCTCCGGTTATTCAAAAACTGAAAGCGTTGAATATTCCGGTTATTTCGGAAATAGAATTCGCCGGAAGATATACAAAAGCGAAAACGATTTGTATTACAGGAAGTAATGGTAAAACAACCACTACTATGCTTACCTATCATATTCTCAAAAGTG
Organism: Bacteroidales bacterium; assembly: GCA_031553755.1. Classification (GTDB taxonomy): domain Bacteria; phylum Bacteroidota; class Bacteroidia; order Bacteroidales; family Azobacteroidaceae; genus JAIRVZ01. Next base: position 7,831 of record JAVBKZ010000088.1, read on the forward strand.
CAGGATTAAATGTAGGTTTGGCCGGAAATGTGGGAGACAGTTTAGCGTTACAAGTAGCTGAAAACAATTACGACTATTATGTTATCGAATTAAGTAGTTTTCAGTTAGACGGAATGTATGAATTCAGGGCCGACATCGCTATCTTATTGAATATTACGCCCGACCATTTGGACCGTTACGATTATAAAATGCAAAATTATGTCGATTCTAAAATGCGTATTTTGCAAAATCAAACTCCAAATGACGCTTTTATTTATTGGAATGACGACCCAATCGTATCGCAAGAAATCGTTAAACGAAATCCTTCTATGCAACTTTTTCCTTTTTCGGAAGAAAAGAAAGAAGGAATCAAAGCATATACTGAAAATAAACAAATTATCATAGAAACACCAAAAGGAAATTTTACGATGGAAGAAGAACTATTAGCATTGACAGGAACCCACAATCTCTACAACTCACTCGCTGCGGGAATTGCCGCTAAATTATCCGGAATCCGCAACGAAGACATACGCAAATCTTTGAGCGATTTCAAAGGAGTAGAACACCGGTTGGAAAAAGTAGCCCGTGTGCGTGGAGTAGAATACATTAACGATTCAAAAGCAACTAACGTCAATTCTTGCTGGTATGCTTTACAAAGCATGGCGACAAAAACGATATTGATTTTGGGAGGAACCGATAAAGGAAATGATTATTCCGAAATCGAACAATTAGTAAAAGGCAAATGCCGCGCGTTGATTTTTATGGGAGTGGATAACAGTAAACTACATGAATTTTTCGATGGTAAAATAGAAAATATTATCGATACAAATTCGATGGAAGATGCCGTGAAGCAAGCCTATAAAATAGCAGAAAAGGGAGATACTGTTTTGTTGTCCCCTTGTTGCGCCAGTTTCGATTTATTCAAGAATTACGAAGACAGAGGGAAGCAGTTTAAGGATTGTGTAAGAAGACTTTAATAGCTGATAGCTGACAACTGATAGTTAATCTATTTCATTGTCAACTATCAATTCTCAACTATCAATTCTCAACTATTTATTATGGATTTTATCAACAAAATATTCAGAGGCGACAGGGTGATATGGATGATATTCCTATTCTTATGCCTGATTTCGGTAGTAGAAGTATTCAGCGCGTCAAGTACGTTGGCATACCGGCGCAATTATTGGGAACCCATCATGCGGCATACCATGTTTTTATTGACAGGTGTAGGAGTTGTATTGTTATGTCACAGCATTAAACCCAAATATTTTTCGGTGCTTATTTTTCTACTTCCCCTTTCTATTTTGTTACTGTTAGTTACAAAATTATTTGGAACTTCAGTCAATGGAGCCGACCGTTGGCTATCGGTTGGAGGCATATCTTTTCAACCTTCAGAATTAGCGAAATTGGCGCTGATAGGAACAACTGCTTTCATATTAGGTAAAACAAAAGATGAAAAAGGAGACAAAAGGTTCAAATGGATAGTAATAGCCGCAAGCATTACGTGTAGTATCATTTTAATTGATAACTTTTCTACGGCCGCCTTACTCTTAGGAATTATTTTCATGATGATGTTTATCGGGAATATTCCCTTAAAAAAATTAGGAAAATTATTACTTGTATTGTTTATATTGCTTGCATTATTCATATCTTTTTTGGTATTCGTTCCCGAATCTACAATGGAAAAAGTTTTTCCTCGCGGAACTACATGGAAAGAACGCATCAAAGATTTCAATCACAAAGAAAACATTCCGTATGATTCACCGGAATTCAAAATCAATGACGATAATTATCAGGTATCACATGGAAAAATAGCCGTATCCCGAGGAGAAATTTTCGGAGTAATGCCCGGAAACAGCCAGGAACGTGATTATCTTCCTCAGGCCTATTCCGACTTTATTTTTGCGATTATCATTGAAGAATTAGGATTGATCGGAGGATTTGGCGTTTTATTCCTATATGTCATTTTATTGATTAGGGCGGGAATCATCGCCGGAAGATGCGAAAAATTGTTCCCAAAACTGTTGGTATTAGGCTCCGCTCTACTTATCGTAACACAAGCTTTTGCCAATATGATGGTAGCCGTCAACCTGATTCCGGTAACCGGACAACCATTGCCACTCATTAGCCGGGGAGGAACTGCAACCGTTATTACCTGTGTATACTTCGGAATCATATTGAGTGTAAGCCGTTTTGAAAATCCGAAAGGAATCGAACGTGAAGCGGAGATATTATCAGAAGCGGAATTAGAAGCGCAACGAATCAAATCAATCGAAAATGAAGTCGCGATTGTAGAAGAGAATATAAATGCAGGAGAGTTCTAATTAGTGGACAAGTTAACAAGTGGACAAAGTAAACGAGCAAAATAAAGCTTATCCTTGTCAACTCGTCAACTCGTCAACTCGTCAACTAAATTATATGAAAAAAGTTATCATCAGCGGAGGAGGAACCGGAGGACACATTTTTCCGGCCATATCCATAGCAAACGCAATAAAAGCAAGATATCCTGAAGTAGAAATACTTTTTGTCGGAGCGGAGAACCGTATGGAAATGGAGCGAGTTCCACAAGCGGGATATGAGATTGTCGGATTACCTATAGCTGGATTTGACCGAAAAAATTTGTTTAAAAATATCGCTGTATTATTTAAATTGGCAAAAAGTATATTGAAAGCTCGTAAAACAGTCCGCGATTTCAAACCCGAAATTGCGATTGGAGTCGGCGGATATGCAAGTGGACCAACATTGAAAGCAGCTAACCAAATGGATATTCCTACGCTAATTCAGGAACAAAATTCTTACGCGGGAGTAACAAATAAACTTTTGGCGCAAAAAGCATGCAAAATTTGTGTTGCTTATGATGGAATGGAACAATTTTTTCCGAAAGATAAGATTGTATTGACAGGAAATCCTGTTCGTCAGGATTTGAAATGTTCGGAAGAAAAAAGAAAAGAAGCGTATGAATATTTCAATTTAGACCCGAACAAAAAAACAATTTTGGTGTTGGGAGGTAGTCTTGGAGCTCGCACAATGAATTTGTGCATGATTGCAGGATTGGAAAAAATAAAAAAATCCGATGTACAATTCATTTGGCAATCGGGGAAATATTATTACCAACAATCGGAAAAAAGTTTGTTTACTTATACTGATTTACCTTTGCATTTGTCTGAATTTATTTCACGTATGGATTTGGCATATTCCGTTGCGGACCTGATAATTTCCCGCGCAGGGGCAGGTTCTATTTCAGAATTTTGCATGTTAGGCAAACCTGTCGTTTTAGTACCTTCTCCAAACGTGGCGGAAGATCATCAAACGAAAAACGCGATGTCGTTGGTTCATAAAAACGCGGCAGTGATGATTGCCGACAAAGACGCAGAAAAACTATTGATAGATAAATCGTTGGAGCTTATTCATGACAATGATGCCTTACAAACATTAAGTCAAAATATTTTGAAATTAGCATTACCTGATGCAGCAAACAGTATTGTCGATGAAATTGAAAAAATAGTGAGGAAATAAATTATTCGTCAAGAAAAATGTATTATTTTTGCATTTTTAGGAACGAATAAATGTATTTGAATTACACTTTATGGAACGAAAGATTGTATTTGAATTACTGAATTGGAAAAATTCGACCGACCGTCTACCTCTTGTATTGCATGGAGCAAGGCAAGTAGGTAAGACTTTTACGGTTTCTGAATTCGGTAAACAATATTATCCCCATTTTGTGTATTTCAACTTTGAAGCCAATGATAGATTAAAACAATTATTCGAAAATGATTTATCTCCAAACCGGATTATAAAAGAACTTTCTATTTTATCGAACGAACCGATTATAGAACATTCAACCCTCATCTTTTTTGATGAAATTCAAGCATGTGAAAGAGCGCTTACCTCGCTGAAGTATTTTGCGGAAGAAACACCCAATTATCACATCATAGTTGCCGGAAGTCTTTTAGGAGTAGCAATCAATCGAGAAAAATATTCTTTTCCAGTTGGAAAAGTTACTATAAAAACCATGTTTCCGATGGATTTTGAGGAATTTTTATGGGCAATGGGAAAAAAAGAAGCTTCGGAAATAATAAACGATTCGTATTCAAACAATGCTCCTTGTTCTATACATGATTATTTGTTGGATTTATACCGACTTTATCTTTGTATAGGAGGAATGCCGAAAGTTTTACATAATTATTTGGAAAACAATGACTTCGATAAAGTAGACATCATACAAAGGGATATTATTGATTCATATATTGCGGATATGGTAAAATATACTTCCCAATCAGAATCAATTAAATTAATAATGGCATATAATTCGATTCCGGCTCAATTAGCAAAGGAAAATAAAAAATTTCAATTTAAATTGATTAAATCCGGAGCCAGGGCAAATCAATATGAAACGGCTTTGGAATGGCTTTGTGCATCGGGAGTTACCAATAAATGTACAAAAGTGACACAAGGAAAATTTCCGTTATCCCTTTTTGCCGAACATTCATTTTTTAAGTTATATTTGAGTGATGTTGGACTGTTGCGTAATCGTTATGGTATTTCTCCGAATATTATACTGGCTCAACAAGAAAATATGGAACATATCAAAGGTACATTGGCGGAAAATTATGTTTCAAATGCGCTAAAAACAAACAAACTGCATAACTTTTATTGGGAATCGGAAGGAAAGGCCGAATTAGATTTCGTCATTCAAACACCTCAGGGAACATGTATCCCTATAGAAGTAAAATCTTCAAACAACGTAAAAGCGAAAAGTCTCAAAGAATTTGTAAATAAATATAATCCACCATATTCGATTCGTGTATCTACCAAAAATTTTGGTTTTGAAAATAATATAAAATCAGTTCCATTGTATGCTTGTTGGTGTATAAAATAAAAACGAAACAGAACATTATGCTAAACTTAAACAACATAAAATCACTTTACTTTATCGGCGCCGGCGGCATCGGAATGAGTAATCTTGTGCGTTATTTCCTCTCCAAAGGAAAAAATGTGGGAGGTTATGACCGGACAGAATCAGAGCTTACCAAACAATTGAATCAGGAAGGAGCGCAGATTCATTACGAGGATAATGTTGAGTTAATTCCTGAAATTTACAAAAATCAACAGGAAACGTTGGTTGTTTTCACTCCGGCTGTTCCGTCCGACCATTCGGAATTGGTCTATTTCAGAGAAAATAGTTTTGAAGTCATAAAAAGAGCGCAACTGTTGGGAGAAATTACTAAAACAAACCGTGGACTTTGCATCGCTGGGACACACGGAAAAACAACAACTTCTTCTATGGTTGCTCACTTGTTGAAACAATCTCATGTCGATTGTAATGCCTTCCTTGGAGGAATTTTAAAGAATTACGGAAGTAACTTATTACTTTCTGAAAAAAGTGATTTGACAGTCATAGAAGCTGACGAATACGACCGTTCGTTTCATACTCTTTCGCCATATATGGCAATCATCACGTCAGCAGACCCCGACCATTTGGATATTTACGGAACCCCGGAAGCTTATCGTGAAAGTTTCGAACATTTCACGTCTCTCATTCGAGAAGATGGAGTTTTATTGATGAAAGAAGGAATAGACCTTACTCCAAGATTGAAGGAGGGAGTGAAGCTGTATACTTATTCAAGTTTACCCCTAAATCCCCTAAAGGGGACTTTTCTCTCTACAAGGGCGGAGAAAACAGCTCCCTCTCTTGCGGAGAGGGCGGGGGGAAAGGTGTTTTATTCTGACAACATCCGCATTGACAACGGCGAAATATTTTTCGACTTTGTTACTCCAACCGAAACAATCAAAGACATCCAACTTGGTGTTCCGGTAAAAATAAACGTTGAAAATGGCGTAGCAGCTATGACTATCGCTTGGCTGAATGGCGCAACAGCCGATGAATTACGGAACGGAATGAAGTCTTTTCAAGGGCCTAAACGCCGATTTGATTTCAAGTTAAAAACAGATAAAATCGTATTGATAGACGATTATGCTCATCATCCGGAAGAACTGTCGGCGAGCATATCTTCGGTAAAAGAATTATATCCAGACAAAAAACTGACAGTCGTTTTCCAACCGCATCTTTATTCACGGACTAACGATTTTTATAAAGAATTTGCCCAAGCATTGTCTTTGCCCGATGAAACTATTTTGCTCGACATATATCCCGCAAGGGAAAAACCCATCGAAGGAGTAACTTCTCAGTTGATATTGGATAATATGCCGGAAATGAAAAAGCGATTGTGCAGTAAAACTGAATTACCGGAAATCATCAGGAACGGAAACTACGAAGTAGTATTGATGGCGGGAGCAGGAGATATAGAACTTTTGGTTGAACCGGTAAAAGAGATATTAAATCATACCCCTAAATCCCCTGAAGGGGACTTGGAGGGCAATATTTGAAATTTATATAAAACTATAAAGCCCTCTTCAGGGGGTTGGGGTAAAATTATGTTCAAAAAAATAGTAATCATATTATTTTCAATCTCACTCGCGGGATATATTCTGTTCTCAATTTTCTTTTTAAATAAGAAAGTCGATGGAGGTATTTGTAAAAATGTTGACGTAGTTGTTGTCGATACATTAAAAAGTCATTTCATCGGAAAAAAAGACGTGGAAAACATGCTTAAAAAAGCAGGTGTTGTTGCTGTCGGAAAAAATATGAATGAAATAAATACCTCCTTGATTGAAAATAAATTAGAAGAAAATCAACTCATAAAAAAGGCTGAATGTTATAAAACTCCGGGAGGAACATTGAAAATCGAAATCTTCCAAAAAGTGCCAATCATGCGGGTTATAGCCACATCTGGAAACTACTATATCGACAACGAAGGAACGATTATGCCTCCATCCGAAAACTTTTCGGCATATCTACCTTTAGTTACAGGAAATGTAGAAAAAAGCTTCGCGACAACTAAGTTATACGAATTTGCGTTATTTTTGCAAAATAATCAATATTGGGATTCACAAATCGAACAAATTTATGTAAATTCCAATAAAGAAATTGAACTGACTTCGCGTATCGGAAATTTCCAAATCATTCTTGGTGACTTAGACAATTACAAAGAAAATTTGGAAAAACTAAAACTTTTTTACGAAAAAGGATTAAATGAAGTGGGTTGGAACAGGTATTCCGTCATCAACTTAAAATATAAAAATCAGGTGGTATGTACGAAAAAATAAACTCCGAATACATTGCGGCTTTAGACCTTGGAACGTCTAAAATAATCGCGGCCGCGTGTGCGAAAAACAAGGATAAAGGCATATCTGCAATTGCTTTGGAACAAGAAAATTCCGAAACATGTATCCGCCGCGGATGTGTTTATAATGTAGATGAAGCAAGTAAAAAAATCTCGAACCTAATCAGGGAACTCAATAAAAAACTTCCACAACCTATCGAAAAAATTTATGTCGGTATAGGTGGGCAATCTCTGAAAACGGAAACTTATGCCGTTTACATCGACAATCCGATGGAAACTCCTGTTTCGGAAACGATGGTTCAATCTCTTTTAGATAAATGCAAAGAATATAAACCTGATTTTTTCGATGTATTGGATATTGTTTCTCCGGAATATTTTTTAGACGGAAGACCGGAAAAAAAACCTGTAGGTATCCGTTGTAAAAAAATAGAAGCTCGTTTCCAACTCATACTGGGGCGCCCTTCTATCAAACGCAACCTGCAAACCTGCATTGCTGAAAACAACAAAATAGAAATAGCCGGATATATCATCAGTCCATTGGCAGTAGCCGACGCTATATTGACCGATACTGAAAAAAATCTGGGATGCGCCTTGATAGAATTCGGAGCGGGAGTCACTTATTTATCTGTATACAAAGATGGATTTCTCAAATATTTGGCAACCATTCCATTAGGAGGAAATGTAATCACAAAAGACATTTGCAGCTTGAATATTCCTGAAGATGAAGCTGAGAATTTAAAAATAAAATACGGAAGCGCTTTTGTGGAAGCAAATAGCGACGATTCGAAATTAACCATCAAACTATCACAAACCAACCATTATCAAAAAACAATAGAAGTAGAAGAATTAAACAACATTATAGAATCGCGCGTCGATGAGATTTTAGCCAATGTAAATCATCAAATTGAAATATCAGGATATTCGGGAAGTCTTGGAGCCGGAATCATCATTACCGGAGGAGGAGCTTCCTTGAAAAATTTGCCTGAAAGTGTTGAAGATAAAACAAAACAGAAAGCACGAATTATTAGTCCCGAAAAATCGTTACTCCTATCAACAGAAAAAACACATTTTTCATTTAATAAATTAGGAAAGGAAGAAATTATCGGATTATTACATCTCGGAAAGGAAAATTGCGGCAAGGTTGTAAAACAAACAATAACAGAACCGGGGCCGGGAATTTTTAAACAAGAAGAAATTGAAGTAAAAAAAGCGGAACCGACTACATCTCAAGGAAATAAAGAAAGAGGGGGACGAAAAGAACCGGAACCTCCTAAACCAAAAGGGCCGGGATTTTTTGAAAAAATCAAAGGTACAGTTGAAGGTTTTTCAAAAAACCTTTTTGAAGAAGAATAAAATATAAGGACAAAAATAAAATAAATCAATTATGGAAGATACTCTTTTAAATTTTGATTACCCCACAGCAACTCCTTCCATCATCAAAGTGATTGGAGTAGGAGGAGGAGGAGGAAACGCCGTCAGGCACATGTATCGAAAAGGAATACATGATGTGACTTTTGTCCTTTGTAACACAGATAATCAAGCCCTGATAAAAAGCGAAATTCCGACAAAACTCCAATTAGGAAGAAATATCACCAAAGGATTAGGAGCCGGAAACCGTCCGTTAGTAGCTAAACAAGCTGCCGAGGAAAGTGCTGAAGACATCAAAAAGCTATTAGATGATGGAACCGAAATGGTTTTCGTAACTGCCGGAATGGGAGGAGGAACCGGAACCGGAGCCGCTCCTGTCGTTGCTAAAATAGCCAAAGAAATGAATATCCTGACGGTTGGAATCGTAACGATTCCTTTCGTTTTCGAAGGAGAGAAAAAAATATTGCAAGCGCTCAACGGCGTAGAAGAAATAAGTAAAAATGTAGACGCGTTGTTGGTTATCAACAATCAACGTTTGTTCGACATATACCAAGACTTATCCATTTTGGACGCTTTCGGAAAAGCCGATGACACACTTACAGTCGCCGCAAAAAGTATCGCCGAAATCATCACGCTCCCCGGATATATCAACCTCGATTTCGCTGATGTAAAAACAATCCTGAAAGAAGGTGGAGTCGCCATCATGAGCAGCGGAACAGGAATCGGAGCAAACAGAATCGGTAAAGCGATTGAAAACACATTACATTCTCCATTGTTGAATAACAACGACATATTCAACGCGAAAAAAATATTGTTCAACATATCTTCAAGCAAAGAACACCAACTTGGAGTCGAAGAAATGAGCAGCGTCCAGAACTTCATGGTGAAATTCGGCAAAGATATTGAAGTGATTTGGGGAGCCGCGATAGACGATACTTTAGGAGAAGAAGTGAAAATCACAATTTTAGCTACCGGATTCGGCATGGATAACGTTCCGATGATGAATGAAAACTACCGGATGAAACGGGAAATCCTTTCAAAAGAACAAGAAGAAGAAGAAAGGAAAGCCAAAGAACTTATCGACAAGTATTATCCGAAAGATCAATTGAAAAATATGGGTAAAAAAGCTCGTCCCAAACCTTTTATCTTTTCCGTTGAACAATTAAACGATGACAGCGTTATAGAAGTGATAATAAACAATCCGACTTACAACCGTGAACCGGATATTATCAAACAATTAGAAAAAAATATGGAAAAAGAATTATCAGAGGATAATGCTGCGCATACTGAAATTTCAGGAAAAAATTATATTAGTTTTTAAGAATGAATAAAAAAAAACGTTGATTCTATTGAAGATTTTAGGGTTTATATAGATTAAATTTTATACTATATTGCGCTCATGTATCTTTGTAGAATTGAATGTTAATTAGTTTATTCATCATTAAAAAATTAAACGTATTGATAAATAATAATTAAAAATTTCATGAATTTATTCGACAAAATAAGCGAAGACATAAAATCAGCCATGTTGGCTAAAGAAAAAATCCGCCTGGAAGCCCTGCGCGGAGTAAAAAAAGAATTTTTGGAAGCAAAAACAGCCAAAGGCGCGGATGGAGATCTCTCTGACGAAACGGCTGTGAAAATCATCCAAAAAATGGTAAAGCAACGCAAAGACAGCGCAACGATATATACCGAACAAAACCGTCCGGAATTAGCTGAAAAGGAATTAGCCGAAGTTGCCGTCCTTGAAACCTATTTACCCAAACAAATGACTCCCGATGAATTGGAAGCCGCTCTGAAAGCAATCATGGAAAAAGTAGGAGCGACATCAGCCAAAGACATGGGAAAAGTGATGGGAATCGCATCAAAAGAACTGACCGGAAAAGCCGAAGGAAGAGTTATTTCCGAAACAGTCAAAAAATTATTACAATAGTTCATCTTTTTGAACAACATAGGCACATAGTACACATAGATTTTATTAAAATAAGGGATTTAAATGCAAAAGTCGTTGATTTACAGACTTTTATATTTATTCTTTCATCAAAAATCTAAATGTGCTGTGTGTTTGTGTATTTAAAAAAACAATTAACTCAACAATGAAATCAATAAATATTTTCGCGTCTTTGCTATTGGCAATGATGTCATTTCTACCGCTACATATTTCAGCTGTAGGAGCTTACCCTTTTCCTATGGAAATAAAACAACCTAACGGAGAAACAATAACAATACGCATACATGGAAATGAAAATTTCCATTACATAACAACCGAAGGTAACTATGTTATCATTGAAAATAGCGACAACGCTTATGTTTATGCCGAAATAGATAACGAAGGATTGATAAAACCGGGTAAACAATTGGTAACAAACTCTCTCTTAAAGAGCCAACAATCGAATTTGATAACGGCCGATTCTCCCGAATTTAAAAAAATAGCACAACAAACCATTTTAAAAAATTTCGAAATAAATAATACATCTTTACGTTCTTCAAATGCTAAGGCAATTAGCGGAAATATAAAAGGACTCGTCATTTTAGTCAATTTCACAGATAAGGCATTTACAGTTTCTCAACCGTTGGATTCTTTTTCCAAAATGCTTAATCAGGTTGGTTATTCCGAAAACGGAGGAACAGGAAGCGCCCGCGACTTTTATATGGATAATTCCGCCGGTACTTTTATCCCTCAGTTTGATGTTTATGGGCCGGTAGACCTACCCAATAATATGGAATTTTACGGAGAAAATAATGGAGGGCAAGGACAAGATAAAAATCCGGAACAAATGATTGTCGATGCTTGTAACGCGGCTAATGGCTTGTATCCTAATTTAAACTTTGCGGATTATGACAACGATAAAAATGGTGTTGTCGACAATGTTTTTGTTTTTTATGCCGGATATAACGAAGCGGAAGGAGCGGACGCTAATACAATTTGGCCTCATAAGTATTCCATCTGGAATAAAAATTTAAGAATAGATGGAGTTAGATTCGATACTTACGCTTGTACTTCCGAACTTAGAGGAAAATCTGGAAGCAATATGGCAGGAATTGGGACATTTACTCACGAATTCGGACACGTCCTGGGTTTACCCGATATTTACGATGCTGATGGAGATATTAACGATGAAGGCCCCGGCGTTGGATATTGGAGTACAATGGACACCGGACCTTACTTAAACAATGGAAGAACACCTCCATATTTCAGCGCGGTAGAACGTAATATGTTGGGGTGGATAACACCGGTTACACTTACCTCAGATAATGACGCGGAAAGTATTACAATCAATCCTATTTCGTCTGCAAATCCTCAGTCTTACAGGATCAATACTCCTACTAATGACGAATATTTTATATTAGAAAGTAGGAAAAAAGAGAAATGGGATATTTATCTTCCGGCTGAAGGCATGTTGATTTATCATGTTGACGAAACAAAAACAGCCAATAAAACCATTATTTACAATGGGGCTCAAGAAACTAGGAGCGCTTACGATTTATGGATAAGGGGTGTTCCCAATATTATAGGCGACCATCAGTGTATGAAATTAATTCCGGCGAATAACGAACAGCCTCAACCCGATCCCCAAAATAATAATACCGTTTCGTATAAATCTTACGCCGGACATCCATTTCCGGGTAGTTCAACTGTTACGTCTATTTCTGATGATACCACTCCCGGACTTTTGTCATGGAACAATGAAAAATCAAGAGCCGGTATTTCGAGTATTGTTAAAAATAATGACGGTTCGGTATCTTTCACATTTAACATGGATAAATCTGCCGGCTTGAATAAAGTAATTTCAGAAAAACCTGTAATATACACAGAGAACAATACTGTTTATGTAACAAATATTTCCGAAAAAACATCCGTGGAAGTATATGACATAGCCGGAAGGTTATATTTATCTAAAACATTGAAAGAAAATTCCGGTAACAATATGACAATAAATACATCCGGCATATATATTGTAAAACTAAATACAAACAATGAAATATATTCATATAAAGTATTAATTAAATGAAATTCTTAAAAAAACACTGTCCATTCACTATCACATTAATTTTAGTAATTCTTTCACATATTAATCTCCGTGCGATTCCCGCGTATCCTTTTCCGTTGGAAATAAAACAACCCAATGGAGAAATCATATCAGTACGATTGCACGGAGATGAATATTTTCACTACAAAACCTCAGGAGATAATTATGTAGTTGAAATAGATGAAAACGGATATTATACTTTCGCCGAAATATCGGAAAAAGGGCAAATAATTGCCGGAAAAATAAAAGTGTCTTCAAATTCGTTAAGAAGTACGTCTAATAATTTTCTAAAAGCGGATTCTCCCGAATTTATTGAAAAAGTACTGACACCCGCGACAAGCAAATTTGAAGAACAAAATCAATTGAGAGCTTCAAAAGCAGCAACTGCTTATACAGGAAACAGAAGGGTTTTGGTTATTTTGGCTAATTTCAAAGATACAACATTTGTTACCCCCAACGCGAGGGAAGAATTTTCCCAAATGTACAACCAAGTGGGATATAATAAAAATGGAGCGACAGGAAGCGCGAAAGATTATTTTTCGGATAATTCACAAGGAAGGTTTGTTCCTCAATTCGATGTTTACGGGCCGGTCGATTTGCCTCAAACAATGGCATATTATGGATTAAATAATTCACGTACTATCCAAATGACCACAGACGCGTGCAACGCGGCGATTGAAATGTATGAAGATTTGGATTTCAATAATTACGTAAACGATCAACCGGGAGTGATTGACAATGTATTTATCGTTTATGCCGGATTCAGTGAAGCCGAATCAAAAAGAACAAATAATGTTTGGCCTCTCCAATCAAATCCAGAAAGCCTTTATATTAAAGGCCTCAAATTAGGTTCTTTTGCTTGTACTGCCGAATTAAGTGGTAAATATGGAAATACAATGTCGGGCGTAGGAGTATTTATACACGAATATTCCCACTCCTTGGGATTGCCTGACCTTTACGATGTAAATGACGGAACTAACGGACAAGGAACCGGACTTGGAACTTGGAGTATCATGTCTTTGGGAAATTATTTGAATGAAGGAAAAACACCTCCTCTTTTCAATTCAATGGAACGGAATATGTTAGGTTGGTTAGAACCCACTCTACTCACGGCTGACAAATCTACACAACATATAACATTAGAATCAATTAGTTCCGATATCGCTTATAGAATTAATACACCGACCGAAGACGAATACTTTTTATTAGAAAACAGGAAAATAGAAAAATGGGACAGTTTCCTATTATACGATTATGTCGGAAAATATAATAACAGCGGTTTGTTAATTTATCATGTTGATAAATCATCTTTCTATCCGATATTGTGGAACGCGAAAAGACCAAACATATATGGCGATCATCCCTGTTTTCAATTGGTAGCGGCAAATCCTTTACCTTCAAGTATACCAACATCAAATTACTGGGGGATTATAGAAGCCTATAAATGGGCACCTTATCCGGGAGATCAAAACGTAAAATCAATCAGTGATACTACAACTCCTTCCAATCTTAAATCATGGAACGGAAAAAATTCGAATGTAATAATTGAAAACATCACACGTAACGGAGATAATTTAATATCATTCGATTTTAAATCTTCACTTAGTTCGGATATTAAACAAATCAAAGGAAAAAATTTCTCCGTTTATACAAAAGGTAATCGTATATTCTTCAAAAATATCAAAGAAAAAACAATTGTAGAAATATTTGATATTCAAGGAAAGCTTTGTTCAAAAAAAATCATAGGTAACGCCACAGAAGATTATATAGAAGTAAACGCTTCAGGAATTTATATCATCAAGTTAAAAACAAACAATGAAATATATATTGAAAAAATTCATATAAATATTTAAAATAACTGATTTTTTTGCTTAATTTTTATATTTATAAAAATAAAAATTTTAGCCTTAAGCATTATTATTACATAGACTGTAGACCTAAATTATTTTTTGTTAATAACTTGTCAATTGCTTTTAATTACTTTTGAAAAAAACATTTGACAAATTAAAAAAACGAATTATATAAGAAATGTTCATAAAAGCCCGGAATAATAAACCGGGTTTTTTTCTTTTAATTTTAAGGATAGTTTTACACGGAAATCAAACCCTATTCTCACAGAAAGTTTTTAACTTTGTATTTTATAAACAAATTGTTGATAGATTTCGTAAATAAATTATCTTCATAGTTTTATAAAACAAATGTAAAGTTAATTATAGGTAATGGAAACAATACTGAATCTGATAACTTAAAAAGCAAATTTTTGAAATAAAATTTATCAGACTTATTAACATCCAATCATCATCATTATTTAATATTTTTAAATTTTAAAGAATAATTTATAATAATATCAATGGTTAATAACGAATCAATTGCCGGATTTTTAAATATTCCTGTTCCGAAAGATTTAGATTTGAAAAAAGCGATTTCTGAATTAAAAAAGGAGAAAAAGGCTGTCATATTAGCGCATTATTACCAACAAGGAGAAATACAGGATATAGCCGATTTTGTAGGAGACAGTTTGGCGTTGGCGCAATGGGCGGCTAAAACAACCGCTGATATTATTGTTTTGTGCGGAGTCCATTTTATGGGTGAAACTGCCAAAATATTGTGTCCCGAAAAAAGGGTATTTGTTCCGGATTTGAATGCCGGATGTTCGTTGGCCGACAGTTGTAACGCCGAAGATTTCGAGAAATTCATTAAACAACATCCCGGACATACAGTTATTTCGTATGTAAATACAACTGCCGCGGTAAAAGCGTTGACAGATGTTGTAGTTACTTCAACCAATGCCCGCCAGATTGTAGAAAGTTTTCCACCGGAAACGCCAATAATATTTGGTCCGGACAGGAATCTTGGAAATTATATCAATAGTATAACAGGTCGTAATATGGTGCTTTGGGATGGCGCTTGCCATGTACACGAACAATTTTCTTTAGAAAAGATTATTCTATTGAAAAAAGAATATCCCGACGCGTTGGTATTGGCGCATCCCGAATGTAAAACAGTTATTTTGAAATTGGCTGATCACATAGGTTCTACCGCTTCTTTATTGAAATTCGCTACAGAATCGGATAATAAAAGATTTATTGTAGCGACCGAATCAGGAATTTTACATGAAATGCAGAAAAAAAATCCGGATAAAGTATTTATTCCTGCTCCTCCGAACGACAGTACATGCGCTTGTAACGAATGTAATTTTATGCGTCTAAATACGATGGAAAAATTATATAATTGTTTGAAATATGAAATTCCTGAAATATTTGTAGATGAAAAAATACGTGAAAAAGCAGTGAAATCTATTCATAAAATGTTGGAAATTTCGGAGAAATTGGGATTATAACTTTTATGGCAAAGAAAAAATTTTATGTAGTTTGGAAAGGAATTAATCCCGGTGTTTATGATTCATGGAACGAATGCAAGCATCAGATAGATAATTTCGAAGGAGCATTATATAAATCATTTGATACCAAAGAATTCGCTTTTGAAGCATACAATAAAGGCCCTTGGAACTATATAGGTAAAAATGCTAAGGAAAATTCTCCAAAAAAAATTATTTCAAGTGAGATAATTAAAGACAGTATAGCTGTCGATGCGGCATGTTCGGGAAATCCCGGACCAATGGAATACCGTGGAGTATATGTAGAATCTAATCAAGAATTATTCCGTATAGGGCCTTGCGAAAAAGGAACGAATAACATTGGAGAATTTTTGGCTATCGTGCATGGATTAGCTTTTCTTCAAAAACAAAATTTGGATATTCCGATTTATTCCGATAGCGTAAACGCTATCCTTTGGATTAAGAACAAAAAATGCAAAACCAAGTTAGAACCTTGTGAGGTAAATAAGCCTATTTTCGAGCTTATAGAGCGTGCCGAAAAATGGTTAAAGGAAAATACTTACAAAAATAAGATATTGAAGTGGGAGACCGGAAAATGGGGTGAAATTCCGGCTGATTTTGGGAGGAAGTAGTGACTATATTTTTTTAAACTATATTTAATATATTGTTCTACGACAAATAAAAATGATAAAGGGGAACGTGTCAGATTCAATTTTTTCATATAATAAGTAACTTCATTTAATGTTAAATTCTTTTTTATCATAAATTTGAATGTTTTCCTTATACACGAATGTAATTGTTTGGTATTTTGTTGTTTTGGGAGATAGTTTTTCCATTTATAGTAAAAAATAATCATGCTATCAAAATAATTTTTATTAAAATTTCCCATGGAAAAATGAGTAACTTTTATAGTTCTACATACAAAGTTATTGAAGTATAAAGAAGCTGAAAAACTAAAATCAATATCATAATAATGAAATTCACTGAAATTTTTTTCATCGAATTTGGTTTTATCCCAAACATCTTTTCTACAGAATAAACACAAACCGTCAAGCGTAATTACTTTCGAAAAAGATTTATTATTTTCATTGTTTAAAGTGTGGTCGTAGATAATATTCATGTTTTTATCTCCCTGTATGAGATAGGATTCATAAGCATATTTATTTGCCCAATATGGAAATCGTGTCATATTTTTTGTTCCTGCGAATCCAATTACTCCAACGGTAGGATTTTTGCAAAAATCAACAATTATATTACCCCAATCGTATGTTTCAAATTCAACATCTTCATGACAAAAACATAGAAAATCTCCTTTAGCTTGTTGAGCTAATTGATTGTAAATTTCGCAAATACCTTTTTTTGATTGAGAATTATCAATATATAAAAACTCGAAATCCGAATTAATAGTTTTTTCTATGTTAATTCTTAAATTTTCCCGCCATTTTTCATTAGTTGAACATACAATGATACTTATCATATATTGCATTTAATTACATTAATGTTTCAAATTAGCCAAAGATAGTGATTATTTTTTTACTTTTGTTTCGTATAATTTAGTTTTGAAATGAATTTAGAAAACCCTCTTATATCCATAGCCCTCAGTTCTTATAATGGAGAAAAATATATTAGAGAACAATTGGATTCTTTAATAAAACAAACTTATTCTCCAATAGAAATAGTTGTTGTAGACGATTGTTCTAATGACTCTACTTTTTCTATCTTAAAAGAATATAAAGAAAAATACGATAACATACAGATTTTTCTGAATGAACAAAATTTAGGATTTAATAAAAGTTTTGAAAAAGCGTTTTCATCATGTTCCGGAAAATATATTGCTATATCAGACCAGGATGATTGTTGGATGGAAAACAAAATAGAAAGACTTCATCAACATATAGGAGAAAATCTATTGATATATTCTAATTCTCTTCTGATTGATGAAGATGGAAATTCGTTAGGAAAAGAAAAAGTAAGGAAGATGCAACCTGCAAAAAATGACCCCAGGTTTTTTTCTATCAGAAATGTAGTATCAGGTCATACAGCATTATTTAAAAAAGAATTGTTTGAATTATCATTACCTTTTCCCACAGTTGGTTATTATGATTGGTGGATGGCTTTGGTAGCCGCTAATGAAAGTGGAATTACAAATATAAATGAATGTTTGACAAAACATAGAATCCATCCATCTAATGCTTCTCGAAAAAAAATTTCCATAAAAAATGAAATGTATGCATCTACAAACGAATGGATAAAGCATATTCTTAAATTAAAAAATCTTCGCTATAGAAAGTTTTTTGAAGAACTTTCAAAAGTACTTGAAATTAAAAATGAAAAATGGAGAGATAAATGTTTAATATTTTTTCAATTTAAAAATAATAAATACATTTTTGATAAAAAAAGTTTTTTCTCCCGGTTAGATAGAGCAAGGAAAATCAGACTATCACTTATGCCCGGATTTATTCAATCTTCTGAAAAGAAATTATGATTTATAAAATAATCAATAATATATTTTTTTATTTATGATTTCACTTATTGTTTGTTCTAAGCATCAGGATATTGATGAAAAATTAAAAAACAATATAAAAGAAACAATAGGAGTTGAATATGAACTCGTTGTTATTGATAATTCAAACAATTCGTATTCAATTTTTGAAGCTTATAATGAGGGAATAAAAAGAGCCAAATTTGATTATTTATGCTTTATGCATGAAGATATTTGGTATCACTCTCCCGAATGGGGAGAAAAAGTGATTAATCATCTTTCAGATAAAGAAACAGGATTGATTGGTCTTGCGGGTTCTTTTTATTTGAATGAAATTCCCGGTCCTTGGTTCAAATCGAAACCGTATGTAAAAAATTTAGTTCAAAAACATCAACATAAAAATTCTGTAAATTATACTTTAGATAAAAACTACCAGGTACTCTGTTTGGATGGTTTTTGGATATGTTCACGCAAAGACGTTTTTGAAAAAATTACTTTCGATACCCTTACTTTCGATGGATTTCATTGTTACGATTTAGATATATGTTTACAAGCTTTTAATGCCGGATATAAATCGTATGTTATTTCCGATATTTTAGTTGAACACTACTCTACAGGTTCTCTTAATTTACAATGGATTGATAGTTCAATTAAGTTGTATAAAAAATGGGAATCCATAATGCCGGCAACTGTTTCTCCTCAGATAAAGAAAAGAAAATTTGCGGAAACAAAAGCGTTTCGTGATTTATTATACGCGATGTATCGAAATGATTATAAAGGAGATAAAAAAGCGATTCTAAAAAGAGCCCATAAAATTCTTGGTTTCAATATCTATACAGCTTATTTTTTGTTTTTTATAAAAGTCCTGACAAAGAAGAAAAAGTGATTTTATTTTTTCCATTCATAAATTATTGATTTTAAGCAATATAATATTTGTTCATATTGTAAATTCAAATTCGATTCTACTAACTGGTTGATTAATTGGCTTTCTTCGGCAATTTCTATTTCTTTAGTTAATATTTCATGGAGATATTCCAATGTTTTCTTATTATTCATTATCAATAATTTGACATCTCTTGCCATAAGTTGTGCTCCGGCAATTATTTGGTCAAATTCGTCTGTTTCATATAGGTCGTAATGTTCCTCAACAGCTCTTTCCATATTAATATCCAAATAATTTTTAAGGAGTAAAGCCATATCGTATGCGTCTTTTGAAACCGACAAATTACGGTCTTTCCATGCGATTAACTTTAATATAAATAGTCCGGGAAGAGAAGCTATTTTTATAGAAAATTCTCTATCAATTTGTACACTGATTGTTGAATTTACCATTTCAGGAAATCCTAAAACCGACATTGCAATGGTTTCATCCGGTGGCCAGTAAATATTGCCATCATCTTCTGCTACATCGCCAAACGGAACAATATCAATCACATAAATTTCTTTGTAGATAAAGCGTTGTTTCTGTTCTTTGCTTTTTGAAAATCCTTCTTTTTTGGAAAGGTTATTTTCTATAGACTTAAATTGATTCCAATCCGATATGGCTATGGCGATATCAAGATCATCTGTTTTACGTTCCGGAACTAAATCGTGCAGATTGCTCAGTATAATATCGCGAGCAGTAGCCCCTATTACATAAAAATCCATATTTATATTACTAAAAAAATTATCTAACTCCTTTAGCAAATTCTTCAATAACGGATTATTTAAGTTCTCACTTGAGATATTGTAAGTCATTGTTCAATATTATTTCCGCGGTTTCTATATTGCGGCTGTCTCCACTGCCCATCAAATCGGCGTATGTCAAAAGAGGAGAAACGGTATTCCCTTCTTCTGCGTTATAAAATAAACGGAGTATTTCTATTTTACCATTTTCATCAGGGATAATTTTCAACGATTTACCTAAAGATTGCCAAGTAGCATCAGTATAAATGGTGAAGTTTGCCGGAGTAAGATTTTGTGTCATAATACCGGCAGCACATTCACCGCCCCAAAGTGTTTTTTCAGAAACAGCAGATAAATTCAAGTTGCTCCAGTTCGAGTATTCAGATTTATTCGTAAAATTCATCCTTTTTACTAATAATTTAGGACGAAGTACATCATTATAAGCTATAACCCAACGTTTCAGAAGGTCTATTTTGTTTTTAAGCACTTTCTTGTTTTTTGTCTTCAGGAGGAACTTTAAATCAACAAGTTCTTGAATAATTGTACTTACAGAACCCAACGAGATTTGGGACAGTTCGGAAAGCTCTCTAAATGACTTATTGATATGATCCGGATCAACCAGTAGACAGTATATAAGCTTTATTCCTGCCTCTTGAAAAGCACGAGGTTGGTTGGTTTTTGGAAGTCGCTCCATTTTTTTTCCTTCAACAATCAGTAAAATGTTATTTTGTTGTATGTTGCAGTTGCCTGCGGCATCTATATAATTAATACCTTCTTCCACAAAAAACTTTGCAATATCAGAAGGAATATATTTTGTAATGAGAAGGACAGGTAGATTTTCTTCCTTTGAAGCATTTTTCAATTGTTGAAGTATAATTCCTTTATTTCCTTGTGTGATTTCAGACTTCACATCAGCGATAAAACGCTCTTTTTTTATTTGAACAATACTATAACTTTCTCTTTTACTATCAGAGTAAGTTATAGTAATCCCGTTATTTTCAAACAGTTTATCTTTTATTTCTTCTAATAGACTATTTTTTGTTTTCATGGAATTTGTTCATTTTATTTATACGTTCATTGTCAATGAACATGCAAATATAATGAACAATTTTAAATCGGAAAGAATTTATAGCCGATTTATATATGAATTCAACATCCTATCCACTTTCTCCCAAACAACATCGGGTGTTATCAAGTCGAATTTTTCCGTAAAACTCAATTCTTCGGAAGAGGCTTTTTCAGAAACTTCTTTCGACTCTATTCCTTGAAAACGATCGGAGGCGTTTGGAAGCCATTCTTTTTTACTTGTTTTTGGAGGATAAATGGCGAATGAAGGTATATTGAAAGCTTGTGAAATATGCCGGGGACCTCCTTCGTTTCCAAAGAAAAAATCACAATTAGAAAGCATCGCGGCCAATTCCCTTAAATTTTTTGCCTCAATATTACAAAAAATATTCCGGTGATTTTGCATCGCTTGTTGTAATTCTATCGCTGCCGATTTTTCTTCTTTTCCTCCAAAATTGAAAACAAGTTGCGCGTCGTATTTGTCGATAATTCGTTGCAATACTTCTTGCATGAATTGTTTGTTCCATACTTTATGCACAAGTCTAGCCGTTACGGCGCAAACAATAACAGGTTTTGAAAAATCAATTCCTTTTTCTTCCATATATTGTTTGAAATCCCTTTTTTCATTATCGGTTACATAAAGCCTGAAATTTCTTTCATAATCGATTTTGAACTTCTTTTCCAAAGGCGACAACAATTTCAAAGTTTTATCAACCTCATCATTCGTTCCGTTGAATTTGTTGTCAGTCCGGTAATTATTAAGAAAGATATTATAATTTTTTTTCTTCCCTATCCTGTATGGAGTGTGTAGTGAAAACAATGAAAACCAAAGCGTTTTTATTGTCGAACGGGTGTCGATAATAATATCATATTTGTTTTTTTGAACAACCTGGCGAATTTTTTTGCAATAAGTCGACAAATTTTTCATGTCATCGTTTGAAAAAGAAATGATAGAATCGATATCAGGATGATGCTGAAAAAGCGGAGCTATATTTTCATTCAATACATAATGTATTTCGGCGTTTGGAAAACTTTTTTTCAAGGAAGAACAAAGTACGGTTGAAATAACCGCGTCCCCTACCCTACGGAAACGAAGAATGAGTATTTTTTGTATAGTATTCATATCGTTCAAATTGAATTCGTCTCTACTTTTATCAAACACGGAGTAAAAGGAGTTTATTTCACAGATTATCCCGCCATTGATATAAGAATTTACTCTATGGATAATCACTCCGTGTAACTCTGTGTTTAAAATCTATTATTGATATCTTTTGTAAAAGTCAATATGACTTCATTATCAAAAGGGCAAAAATAATGATAATATTCCAAATTTAGTTACCTTTGCCATTACCTATAAATTTTTGATATTAAACGAAGAATGGCGAATATAGTGTCTGTTGGTGTTGTTATATCCACATACAATAATCCTCGTTGGCTCGAAAAAACATTGTGGGGATATGTGAGGCAAACTCATGCACCTTTTGAATTGATTATCGCCGATGATGGATCAGGAGAAGAAACCCGCGATTTGATCAATCGATTCAAAGAAAAATTTTTTCCCGCACTCAAACACGTTTGGCATCCCGATGAAGGTTTTCAAAAAAGCCGGATATTAAACGCGGCTTTATCTACCGCCGAATCAGATTATTTGATATTTACCGACCAAGATTGCATTCCTCGCAACGATTTTATAGAAACTCATTTGAAATATGCCGAAAAAGGATACATATTGTCTGGAGGTTATTTCAAACTTCCGATGGATATAAGTTTACAAATTACGGAAGAAGATGTTGATTCTCAACAAATTTTTGACCTTTCGTGGTTGAAAAAGCAAGGATTGAAAACATCGTTTAAGAATACAAAATTGATTACATCTCCTGCTTTTTCTTCCTTTATGAACTTTATTACTCCTACAAAAGCCACTTGGAATGGTTGTAATTCTTCAGGATGGAGAAACGATATGTTGAAAATAAACGGATACAACGAAGATATGCAATATGGCGGACAGGACAGGGAATTCGGAGAACGTTTGTTTAATATGGGAATCAAATCCAAACAAATACGTTATTCGGCTATTTGCGTTCATCTCGACCATAAAAGGCCTTATAAAACAAAAGAATCTGTTTCGAAAAATGTTGCTATACGGAAAAATACCCGTAAATCGGGCATCATAAAAACTCCTAACGGAATAAATAAATTGTAGGATTCAAAATGGATTACAAGGCTTCATTAATAATATCTATATATCATAATATTGATTTTCTGAAATGTGTTTTAGATTCTCTGAAATATCAAACAGAACAAAATTTTGAAATTATTATTTCAGAAGATGCAGAACATGAACATGTCAAAAAATTTCTTTCAGAATATAAATTTCAACAAGATTATCAACACTTGACTCAAAAAGACATTGGTTGGCAGAAGAATAAAGCATTAAACAGAGCGATTCTTGCTGCCCAATCAGAATGGTTGATATTTATTGATGGAGATTGTGTATTACATCCCCGTTTTATTGAATTTCATGTAAAACTTGCAGATCAACACGTAATACTAGCTGGTAAAAGAGTGAAATTGAATTCAAAATTAACTTCTTCTTTGATCGAAGATTCTAGTTCTGTTTTGACAATTCAAAGAAGGCTTTTTTCTTTACTATTCGGAAACAAGAAAAGTGTAAGATTTATTGAAGAAGGCTTTTTCATAGATCCCAAAGGTCTTTTATATTTTATACCTAAAATGAGAAAAATGTATCAGTTGAAAGGCTGCAACATGTCGTTCTCAAAACAGGCTGCATTCGCCATAAATGGTTTTGATGAAGATTATATATCCCCTGCGATTGGTGAAGATATAGATTTGGTGTGGAGATTTGAGGCGGCAGGTTATAAACTGAAATCTGTTAGAAATTTAGCAGTGCAGTATCATTTATATCACAAAGAAAGTTGGACAGATCAATCCGAAAATATTTTGATGATGGAAGGCAAGAAAGAAAAAAATATTTTTTACGCTTCGAACGGATTAAAAAAGTAAAATCCTCGCTGGGCTTTTCTAAATAGATTTCTCTTTTTCTCCCATATACGCCTTCCTTTCCGGATATTTTTTCGTGTATTTTTTCCAAAACTCTCTGTGGTATTTTAGCGTTAAATCTATACACGTTTTTTCGTCAAAGCCCCTAGCGTTGGCATACTCTTTCGCTGTAAAAGCAATCATTTCATCGCTTCCCCAAAGGCGTTGAAGGTTACGGCAAGCTGTTTTCATATCAATTTCCCCGAACTTCATCCGGTTGATATCTATCAGGCAAAAATCATATCCCGATGCCGTTTTTTCGTATAAAATATTACCCGGAGAATAATCAAGGTGTAAAACGCCTTGTTCATGAACGAAAGCCGTAAAACGGGCAAAAGCCCTCACCAAATCTTCTTTTCCACTTAAAGGACAATGACGAAATTCCCGCATTATGCCGGGATATTCTTTATAAGTTGAAATATAATATGAACCTGATATAAGACCGTTTTTTTTCTCTTCTATAAATGCGATTGGTTGAGGCGTTGTTATTTTTTTTTCCTGCAAAATAAGAGCATGTTCATAAGAACGCCTAGCTTTTGATTTCCTAAAAAAAGTATATGCGATTCGATTAATGAAATGTGGCTTCTTAAAAGATTTGGCAGCAATTTCCAATCCGTTTATTTCAAAGGTTTTTATTTCATTCCTGCCTTTATAAATGCTTTTTCCTTTTTTCTCGAAAAAAGAAGGGATACCGGTTATGAAATCTTTTAATTCTGAATATAAGGGATTAATGATAGTTTCCATTGATTGATTTTGCTTACAAAAATACGGTAAAAATTGAATATAATTTAAAAAACGAGATGTATAGTTTTAATTAAGATTATTTGCAAAAATGAGATTTAATCTATAACATTGCAATATCTTTATTTTGTTGTATATTATAGATTAGTACTAACCATATTCTAAATTATAAGGCCATTATTTTCGCTAACAATAAAAAAACAATGAAAATATCAGTCATAATGCCGGTATATAATTCCGGAAAATTTATTGAAAAATCAATAGATAGCATACTAAAACAATCATTTGCTGACTTTGAATTTATTATTATAGACGATGTTTCTACTGATAATACAAGATTGTTATTAGACGAAATACAAGATTCTCGGATAATTCGTATTAATAATTCCAAACAAACCGGAAATTATAAATGTAGAAATCAGGGATTATCCATCAGTAAAGGAAAATATATTTGTGTGATGGATAGTGATGACATTGCTCATTCAGACAGGTTGTTGAAACAATATAATTTTATGGAATCTAATCCCCAATTTATGGCTACCGGATCGGACATTATTTTTTTTGGAAACAACCAATCTCCAAATGTATTTAAAAGATTAAGAGACGAACATGAAATAAAAACTTTTCTTCTCAAAGATAATGTTTGTACACATCCGTCTTTAATATTTCGAAAAGAAGTATTTTCCAAGTATGGAATTACATACAATGAAAATTATTATTATGCCGCAGATTATAACCTGATGGTTGATATCAGCAAAATTGGAGCAATTACCAATATACCGGAACCATTATTGTGTTATCGAATTCATTCCGGACAAATTACTTCCAATAAACATAAGGAACAAATGATGTTCAGGGATCAGATACAGTTAAGGCAATTATCTTTTCTTAAAATCCGGCCTTCCATAGATGAAATGTTGTTACATCTTTGTTTCATGAATGAATTACCTTTACCTGAATCCAAACTTTCTTTATTGAAAAAATGGCAAAATAAATTGGCTTTGAAAAACCGTCAGACATGTATTTATAAAGAAGATTATTTATATCATTTTTTAGAAGAAAGAAAAAACGCGTTATTAAAGAAAATTTTCTAAAATGATTATCTATTATGCTACCTAATCATTCTGTCATCCCGCACTTGATTCAGGATCTCCTGATAATCGCAGGAGATTGCGAGCTAAGCCCGCAATGATAAATTAATTTTTATGAATATCCGCAACAGTAACTACTCAGGTCAGAACTTTAATTTTACCTTTTGGCAATTTCTGCCAACGCATAATACCTTGACCTTCCATTCTTCCTGGCAGTATCAGCGATAGAAAGCAGTTGTGAGAAAGAGTCCGCACCGGCATCGGATCGGA
>JAVBKZ010000025.1:0-2938 GCA_031553755.1 Bacteroidales bacterium
ATAATTTTTATATTTTCACCTTAATTTTTTATATGTTATTAAACATATTTCAATGTAAGTATCTAATAAATAAATCGAAAACAGATTCTTCTATCGTTTCATCATTGCAAAATTTAGCAACTTCAAATAAACAAAGGGAAACACCTATTTTTCCATTATATAAGCCTGCTGAATCGACGGAATAAGCGTTGAGTAGGAGGTAGTCTACGAGTTTCAAATAATTTTTCATTGGCTTGAATACAACTCTTTTCTTAGTTTTTGAAATATATTTCCATGCTTTATACCCCTCTTTAAGGCCAATTCTTCCTGTTTTTTTTTTCGATCCATTATTGTTCCTTGAGTGGTTTCTTTAATAAAAACCAGGCCATCCATCCGGCTTTCAGGGTAGCAATAAATAAATTGAAGATTCTTTATCCCTATATTTGCCACAAATCTCATTTCTAAAAGTTGTTCAGGCAAGGCAGATACAGGAGCATAAAATTTATCCAATCCTGTTCTTAAACAAATTTGTTCTATACTGTTTACAGGAGGTTTTGATAATTGAAAGAATAAATTTCCGTCCAGGTCAGCAACAAATAATTCTCCTCCACCTATGAATAACCCGACAGGAAAATAGGCTGTTCCATATATCTGTTCTAAGTAATAACCCATTGAGAATCTCCTTGGATTTAAGGCCCCTCCGTTAGTCTTGCAAATGTGTGAATGATGTGCATACAATACTGCCTTTTCGTTTTCATTTAAATACAAATCCATTACTTTTTTCACATTTAAAGCCATATTATAATCACGTAACATTAAAGGTTCTATATATACTTTCCGATAAATATTTTTTGGTGTGAAATTGATTTTATTTTCGTACTGTTTTAATGTATACAATAACATTTCGTAATTTTTCGGGGATAATATATCTTTGAAACAACTGTTTCCTACTAATTTTTGAGTTTTTTCCAAATTTAAATAATTCCCAATTAAAGCATCCAGTGCATCTAAAAAAAATTCCCTGCATTCGAATTTGTAATCCGGCTTATAATAATTATACAAGTATAGGGCTATGGGAGCATAAAAGGATAGCATAACAGGCTCATCTATTCCGAAAAATTTGACTTTATCATTAGTTTTTGAATTATATTGCCTCAACCAAATTAAAAAATCAGAAGTTTCTTTTGTAGAAAGCAGTGAAGCGTCTAATTCATCTTTTATATCAACGATAGTACTGTCTGGAGTTTCTCCAAGTACATAAGCATTCCATATCAAGCTCCTGTCTATCGGATATTCTACCATTATCAACCTGCAACTTTCGTTGGTTACCAACGTGCGCACAATTTCCCAACTTGTTTTGTTTATACTTTCACAACCATGAACGCTTTCTCCCAATCCGATAAGTTTTTTTTTCTTTATACCGGGAATATAGATACTGTCGTTGGTTAAGGAAGTTATTTTTTTGTTGTCAATAACAAAATTTTTGTTTGGGGTATAAATATCTGTTAAAGGAAAAGAATTTATGTCTTTTCCATCTACAGTAATTTCCATCCTGTCGAACCACATTTTTGATTCTTTTTTATCAAAGTCTCCAATGCCTTGCAGGTTGATATTGATTAATTTGATCCCCTTTGATTGAAAAGACAAGGTGTTGGTTTTCCAATAAAAGTTGTCGATTGGAACAGAATCACAACATAAAACACGTTCTTGCCCATCGGAGCAAGTAACGATCATAAATGCATATTTGAAATTTGATGATTTGGTGTTGATTCGAAACTGTATGTTTTTTTGATTAATATGTGGTAAGGTAATAGATTGTATATAATTAAACCAAATCGCTTTTTTATCGCATTTATCATATAAGTTTTCGGCTTCAAGAAGTAGCGGAAATTTTCCGTTTATTTCCTGCGTAGAATCTATCTCCTGCTTAACCAAGCAACTGCCATAGCATATCCAAGAAAAATTATCAGTGGAATCAGAATAATTAAAATTAAGGTTATACCTGTCGTTGCCTGCCACATGAATGTTATCTACGCAACTGAAGAACAACAAAGTTGTAAAAAACAAAGAACGAAAAAATAAATTAACCCTTTTCATTTGTTTATTGTATAGCTCCTTAAAAAGCACATCAAATGTTTATTATGATGTGTTCTTAAGGAGTTTTATGTTATTGTTTATTGGGGACAACCGCCATAAACTTTATCCCCTTTATTATTGTAGATTGTGATATTTCCACATTCATTCCGGACCCAGAAATCCTCTCCGTCTGTCATATTGTTTGCTAAAAAAGAATAAGCGTTTTCTCGTTCTTTTTCATTCGTTTGACTGACCATTTCCACCAAACCACCAACTATTGGTGCTGTAGAAATCATAGAAGTAATGACATCAGTAGTTCTTTTTGTTCCTGATGTTGTCATTTCTTTATTGTAAAAATCTTTTTTATCGTTATAACGAGTTCCTCCTTCAAGTGCAAAAACAACCACTTCATCTAAAAGAACATGAGCATAGCCGTCATCGTCTTTGTAATAATAACTTCCATCATCATTTAAAATTAAGGTGTATCCAGATATATCTGTTACTGTTGTTGAATTTTCATTCCCTCCTCCCAAGATTCTTCTTTGTTCCTAATCTTTCAGTACCGGCATTTCAGTACGCATTTTTTCAATGTCAATTTTCCTTAGTGTTTTCATCAAATTTAATTTTTAAGTTAGTGTAAATAAATAGTAAATAATTATGTGTTGTATTAATTTTGTTTTTAAGTGAAGATTAAAATTAGATTTTTTGATTAAAAATTATAGTGATTAACATTTTTTGCAAAGAAAAAGAAAAAACGAATAATTTTTATATTTTCACCTTAATTTTTTATATGTTATTAAACATATTTCAATGTAAGTATCTAATAAATAAATCGAAAACAGATTCTTCTATCGTTTCATCATTGCAAAATTTAGCAACTTCA
>JAVBKZ010000045.1:0-4165 GCA_031553755.1 Bacteroidales bacterium
ATAATTTTTATATTTTCACCTTAATTTTTTATATGTTATTAAACATATTTCAATGTAAGTATCTAATAAATAAATCGAAAACAGATTCTTCTATCGTTTCATCATTGCAAAATTTAGCAACTTCAAATAAACAAAGGGAAAATCCTGCTTTACCATTATAAAAACCTAAATTTTCAGTAGCGTATACATTCAATAGAATAAAATCAACATAATTATGAATAAACTTTTTGTTGTAATTTTCCTGTTTTGTTGTCATTTTTATTTTATTGATAAGGTAGTTTTATACGTTGTTTTTCTTCTTATTCTTTTTGTATCTTTTATAAATAAATATTGTTGCCAATCCAATGATAATAAAAGGCCACAAATTTGTCAAGGCTACGAAGAACCAAAGTAAATTTGTCCATCCACTTTTCAGAGCTTGCCCCATCTTTGAATTAAAACCAAAAGGAGAACTTGTCTTTTCATAAAATACAACCGTTAACGTACTGTATGATATTTTGTCTTCAAGATATTTGAGTCTGCCTTCAACAGATTCTATCTCCGTTCGTAAAGAGCCAATTTCTTTTTCTATAGCCAATATTTCCTCTACTTTGTTGGCTTGTTTTAGTAATTCTTTATACCTGTTTTCTATTTCCTTTTTTGTTTTTATTCTTGCTTCAACGTCAATAAATTCTTCTGTCACATCTAAAGTATTGACATTTTTATTATCTATTTTTGCTACATTTTGAGAAATTCTATCAAGTAGCAATTCGAAATTGCCGGCAGGAACCCGAATTGTTATTCTGTATTGGATTTTATCTTTGTAGTCAAAAATATTGTCTTCTGAAACATAGCCTTTAAGTTCTGAAATGTTTTTTGTGATAATAGCTCTTGTTTCTGTTGAGTTTTTCGTTTCAAAAGTTATTTCACCCTTTTTGATTATTTTTCTTTCAACAGTAGTATTTTCTTCTGTTATTTCTGTTTTGTTTGTGTCCACAGATTTCTCAGACATAGTATCTGATGGAGTTTCGCTTAAGTTTTGACTTTGGCTACATGAATAAGTCGCAGCCAAAAATAAAACTACACAAAATTTTAATGTTTGTTTCATTGTTGTTAAAATATCACATGATTTTTTATCAACTCTGTTTTTCAGATAATAATTGATTATACACATCATAAGTCTCATTTATCATTCTATTTAAAGTAAATTTATTTTTATAAAGTTTCCTTACATTAACACTTAATCGTTTTCGTAGATTTGAATCTTCAATTAAACGTATAATGTTTTCTTTTAATTTATTTTCGTCAAGTCGTAATCCAAAATATTCATCAAACAGAAGAGGAGTCTTCAATGCATTTTTTTCATGTTCAAACATTTCAGACAAAGCATCCACATCTGAAACAATCATCGGAACGCCAAACATTGCCATCTCTATAGCTACAAAACTGCATTGTTCGTGGAATACTAATTGATACAACATTGATAATTTTATTATTTTTCAAAATCATCCTTGTACCAAATGGATTTATCCAATTCTTTCAGATATTTTTTTCTATTTTCCCATCCTTTTTTAGTAAAAAAACAGCCTATATTTACAAAACATCTTCCGTTTTTTTGTATATATAAGGAATAACATTTATTATATTTTCCCCTATATGGCTCTGTTTCAAAAAGAGGCACCTCAAAACCAACAATTGTATCAGCATTAAATTTTCGCTCTGCTTCTTGGTAAGAATAATATGTAACATGGTCTTTGATGGAAAATTGTTCGGTTTTCAATATGCACCTCAATTCATGTCTTATATAGTGCCTATAATCTCCTAATAGAGTATTGGATGCATAATATTTATCTCCTTTTTCTGTATTATCAATAGAAGATTTTTTTTCTGCAAAAGGTCGAGGACCAAAATAGTGGGCTACAAATTCTCCATCTGGAGATTCTATATAATAGGAACTATTCCCCCGATATACACTCTCATGAGCAACACTGAAAAAATCAGTTCCTAAAATTTTACATCCTTTGGGAGGTGTTAATTCTATGCCGTAATCTTCCAAAAAAATTTCTTCACGAGTCCGTCCTTTAATTCTCTTTACCCATTCATTTTGAATGGAATCAACTAATCCAGCTTTTCCAAATGACACAATTTGTAATAAGATAGAGTCCTGTTTTTGAATATTGGAATTAAAAAAAATTTCTTCGCAATTTTGTCCTTTAATTTTTTTTACCCATTCATACTTGATGGAATCGGTTAATTCCATTTTTCCCAATGGCTCTTTTTGTAATAAAATAGAATCCTGTTTTTGAGCAATAGAATCAACAAAAATTCCTTCAATAATGATTGTAAAAATAATAAATAAATTTGTTTGTGTTTTCATAATCAATAGTTCGTTCAAAATTAGTAATTATTTACGCGGCTTTAGCGCCAAATAATAAGAGTTCTTTGAAAATTTGTTGATTTTTGGGCTTGTTCGGGGAAATGCCGAACCTATCAAAAAATCGGATCAATAGCAATGCGTTATGGAATAGCACTTTATAGTGTGCCATTGAAAACGGGTATTCCCTTCTAACCTCATCTTTAAGTTGCATCACTTTGGCAATGTTGACAGCCGTAAGAGCCGTATTAAAGTGAAAGTATAGCTTATTCGTGCTCCTTGATTGCGCATTTTCCAATCCTGTAAATTGTTTCGCATCCCGAAATCCGAATTCCATCTGGAATCGGGTATGGTAAATATCCTGGACATCTATTGGAGGCTGTTCGATGTCTGTGGAAAATAAGATTCGACGGGAAGTTTTGTTTTTAATGACAAATTCTTCGACTACGATTAATACATTCCGCTTAAGCGATTTGCTGTAAACTGGGGCAAACCAAGCCTTGATTCCCCGTTCATTTTCCAAGACAGTGAAATACTCCAAATCAAGATCGTTGATCTCCACTTTCTCTCCATGCTTGCGAGGCCTTCCCCTTTTTCCGGTAGTTGTTCCATGGTGGATATACCTCAAACCAGCATCGTCCCGCAAGCGGCTGGCAAGGTGCAAATCCATGCCGGTAATTGATTCGACAAAAGATAATTTGGAAAAATAAGCGTCTGCCACTGTGTAACGGGTCAGGGAGCTGATTTTCTCCAACTGTTTCTTGATAACGGCACTATACCAATCCAATAAAGTGAGCCCATTGTCCTGCAAAGTATCTATCGGAGGTGTCTGTACGGCTTCCAAATGAAAACTTGTGCGGCTGCCGGCATCAACAACGGAAATGCCCAATATCTCAAGTCCCCTTAGGGATTTGGATGCGCATCCCGACCAGAAATAACCAATACAGGGAGTATGCTTCCCTGACTTTGGAATAAAGCCCGGATCAAAAGCTATTGCTATACGGGACCCGACAAAAGATGGGCAAAGAGATTGATTGAAAGAGAAGAAGTCAAATCCCTGTTCAAACTGCCTACGGAAATATTGCTCCCCTTGACGGCTATGCCTTCCTAATTGCAGGAAGTTGATCCGTGAGGGAATACTCAAGTAGAGTAGAAAGATTTCAAGCATAAATTTGCGTCTGCTTTTATTTATTTGTAACTTCGCACTTGTTAAAGCTGCATGAACTATCCCTATATATTGGGTATAAACGCAGGGGGCATATCGAAGCATTCGATTGGTAATCAATGCTTTAAAGGTACGAATTCCTGCGGTTTTTTCCAAACAAAATTCAACTTATTTTTCTGGAAACCAACACTTTAATCATGTTTTGAACGAACTATTGAAATATGATAAACAGATTCCAAAAAATAAACTAAAGGCAATGTTTTTCTGAAAATATTGCAATTTCTTTTGCTTTTGATTGGATTTTATCGTATTGTTCTCCGAATAATTCATAAAAATCAGCATCAATAAATTGATTTTCAATTAAATATAAAATAGTAAAACCAATTCCTGACAGTCCATCCTCGAAACCGATGTCATTGTTATTTGTTGAAAGGGCTAAAGATTTCTGTAATAATTCAAAAGCAAGATCTTCGAGCATTTTGTCATCCAAATGTCTTAAAATTTCGAATAAACACAAAGAGTAACCTGCTTTACCCAATAATCCACATTTGTTTGTATTGTAAGAATTCAAAAGTATTGAGTTGGTTATTCCTTTATACAAATTATCAGATAGTAACATATTTATTTTTTCTCAATTTTAGTCTTAT
>JAVBKZ010000051.1:0-14706 GCA_031553755.1 Bacteroidales bacterium
GGCAGCAAAGACCACTATTGGAAAAAAGACAAAGATAATTATGAATGTAAAAAATGCGGTAAACGTCAAAGTTTACGCGCCAACACAGTCATGCACGGTTCTCAATTACCTTTCCGTTATTGGTTTATCGCTATTCATTTATTGACCTCGACCAAGAAAAGTTTTTCCGCCTCGGAGTTGCAACGTCAGTTGGGTCATAAGCGTTATGAGCCAATTTGGAATATGCTCCATAAATTACGCCGTATAATGGGTCAACGTGATGAGTTATACAATTTATCGGATGTAATTGGGTTAGACGAAGGTTTCTTTTCAACAGGAATAGATGAAGATAAAAAGGATAAACCGCTCAAACGGGGCCGTGGCAGTCAGAAAAAGACAAAAGTACTTGTTATGGTGGAAAGCAAACCTGTTGAAGGGAAAACAACAAAAAACGGCAAACCCCGCAAAGTGGTTCACTTAAAAATGATTGTAATAAATGACTTAAAATCAGATACTATAACTCCATTAGTAGAGAAAAACGTTTTCGATAAAGCAACGATTGATTCCGACAACTCAACATCTTACCTCAAATTAAAAGATATTGTCAAAGAACATCGGGCAAAGGTAATACCGAAAAACGAAATCGGTAAAGTCTTACCTTGGGTTCATATTGCAATCAGCAATGCTAAACGAATGTTGTTGGATATATTTCATGATATCAAACCGAAATACCTGCAAAATTATCTCAATGAATTTTGCTATAAATTTAACCGCAGATATTTCGGCGAAAACTTATTTGACAGGCTAATGATAGCTTCTGTTTCATACAAAAATCAATTTAGGACAAATAACGGATAATCATTTAACCGAATAATTTTTCCTATAAATGGATTAGAAAGAAAAAACTATTTCGTTTTTGTGTTTTTAGTCGCATCCATAAATTGTATCGCGACTTCGTTTTGCGGATCGATTCGTAGTATCTTCTCAAAATTATTTCTTGCAGAAACTACCTCTTCTTTCATATAAAAATAATAACCTAAATACCGATAACATTCTATTATTTCTTTATTTCTCTTACCTCCTTCGTTGGTCGCCTCCAAACGAGTTAGCGCTTCTTCATAAAAAGGTTTTGCCAAACCTTCTTTCGCGTCAGGATCCAATCCGACATTACAACGTCCTCTCCAGAAATACCCTAAATAAGTGTCCGGAGATCTTTCTATTATTTCAGCAAAAATAGAATCAGATTTCAAAAAATACTGACGGCTTTGAATACTGTCATTGGCAATCATTTCCGGAGTTTTTACTAAAGAATCTCCTGCCGCAATTTTTTGGTTGGCAGCGCTATAACAAATAACTCCAAAACTATACAAATCCATAATACCCGCGTTTTTATCCATTTCAATAAACTTTTGATAACTGTTTATTGCTTCCGGATAATTTTCAATTCTTTCGTATGCGACGGCTAAATCTTTGTAAATTTCGGTTTTATTTTCATCTATTCCCAAAGCTTTCTCATAAGATTTTATCGCCAGTTCCGAGTTTTTATTCTTATCCAACAAGCGACCGTAATACATGTAATCCTGAGCAATTAAATCATCTTTAGATACTGATTGCATAAATCTCTCAGCGAATTCCAATCCTACATGATATCTTTCTAATTCATAATTATTATAAATTTGCAAGCGACGCATAACTAAGTTTTGCTGTTCTACGTTCAATACTTTATTGATTTCCGTTAACGATTTTACATAGTCTTTGGTAAAATACAATAAAGAAGCGTAATTTACCAAATGTTTAACAGGGACTCCCGGGATTTCAATAAATTTATTATAAGCTTCGATCGCTTTATTATAATGATATTTTTTATAATAAGTTTCTCCTAATTCGGCATAAGCCGGAATATATTCCGCATCAACAGCAATCAAACGATTCAAAATATCCAAAGCCAAATCCGCATTGATTGTCTTATATACACGGGCTTCTTTCAAATATGCGACTTTATCGTTGGGATCGAATAAAATAGCGTTTTCATATTTAGCACAAGCATCCCCGGTTTTTCCCTGTGCCATCAGCATATCTCCTTCCGCCACGTATATTCCTGAAAAATTTTTCTTTACACTTCTTGCTTTATCCAATACTTCTTCCGCTTTATCGTATTGTTTTACATCAATATATGCCTCTGCCACAGCCGTATGTATCGCAGGATTTTTCTTCGCAAATCCAATTGCTTTTTTAAATAAATCATTGGCCGATGAAATATTTTTATTTTTCAAAGATAATTTCCCTTCTCCAATATATGAATATGGATATTCAGGATCTGCTTCTATTGCTTTTTGATAAAAATATGCCGCCGAATCGAGTTTTTCTTCAGCGCCATAACATTCTCCCATAAAATAATAACTCTCGGCTAAATCCGCACCTTGATTTTTCGGTATTTGAAGATTAAAATAAATTTTAGCAGCATCATATAATTCCGCCCGATAATACTCAATTCCTTTCTCGTTATTCGAAGCAAACATACCAACGATACAAGAAAAAATTCCTCCTGAAACAATCGATACTTTTTTCCAATTCATTTTCATACTTTTCTTTTTTTTATTTATTTTGATTTAATATTCTATCTCACTTTTTATTTTGAGTTTGTCTCTACTTTTTATTAAACACGGAGTGGAAAAGAGTTTATTTCACGGAACATCCGTTCACTATATATTAGACTCGACTCTGTGAATAATTACTC
This sequence comes from Bacteroidales bacterium, assembly GCA_031553755.1. Taxonomy (GTDB): domain Bacteria; phylum Bacteroidota; class Bacteroidia; order Bacteroidales; family Azobacteroidaceae; genus JAIRVZ01. The sequence goes on from JAVBKZ010000051.1 coordinate 2,717, forward strand.
CGTGAAACTCGGTGTTTAAAATCTATCATTTTATATCTTTTGTAAAAAGTCATGATGATTTCTTTGAATGAAAATCATCATTATAAAAATTTAATCCGGAAATTTATCATTGACATTCACGATACTAACTGGTTGAGTTGCCGGTAAAATTCCCGATTTCAAAATAATGCGTTGTCCTCTGTCACTGGCAACAAACGATGAAAATCCGGAAGATAAGCCACTGCGAGGATCTGATAATAGAATATAGACATCTCTCGTCATTGGATAATTTCCTAAGGCAATATAAGCCTGATATGGTTTATAACTATTATGAGAATCAATTCCGGCATACTTACTTACCGACATTACTGTTATTTTATCGCTAAATGTCATATTTGTACTATCGTTTTCATTACTGATCCAATTGACACCAATTACACCAAGCGCATTTGGATTCTTCGCGACCATTTCAATTACCTCTTTATTATTTTTTTGAGCATATAATTTTTCAGAAAGAGGCTCTCCTCTACATATAGAATCAATAGCATATCTGACTGTACTTGAATTCGGATTATCAAACATTAAATCTATATTCCCTAAGTTCGATTTCGGATTCAGTTGTTTCCATTCGGAAATTTCTCCTGTTAGAATTTTTTTTAGAGTGGGCATTCCAATAAGCGAATCCTGATTCCTTTTATTCACAATTAAAGCGATGGCATCAATGGCTATTTTTATTTCTCTTACAACCATATTCTTATTTGTAAAAGCGGCTCTTTCGCCATCCGTCAGACCTCTTGAAGTAACGGCAAGCCTAACACTATCCTGTATCAAAAGGTTAATAGCTTCAACTTCATCCGTATAAATAGGCATAATTCCTGTCATGGGATAAAGTGATTCAAAAACATTTATTTCTGATTGGATAATCGGTTGATAACATTGATCGCATGCGATAGGAATAACTCCTGTAGTAGTTGTATCCTGCCATTTTGTAGATTTTGGTGTTTTATCACAGGAACTTCCAAGAAGAAAAATAAATACCGGCAATATGATTAATACAAATCTTTTCATATCAATAATTCGTTATTTTATTGTTTAACACTGCAAATTAAATACATATAGACAATAAATAATACTTTTAAAGTGCTACTTAATGTTATTTAGTGTTATTTTTCACAATTACAAATATAGTTTAAATTAATTTTTCTTATATTAAATTTTAAAAAATATTCTTCCTTTTGCATTAAATTAAACCTAATCTTCTTCAGATTTTTTATTTCGCATGTATTTCCTGACGGCTCTGTAAACTCTGAAAAAACCATACACACCCAACAAAATTCCCAAGATTATTCTTGTATTCTTTTCCGCGATAGCGTCAATAAATAAATTTGTAAAAAGAAAAGCGTAAGCTATTGCTAAGTATAAAACAGACATTGTACATTCAAATATGTATAATCCCATATTCTGATTATTATTCTTCATCTGTATTTTTGTTATAAAAAATTGATATCTATAATCAACTTGAAAGAAAAATAGAGTAAGGAATAAACATCCCTTACTCTATTTATTATCAAACGTTTTAATTCGTTAATGATTTAATTATTTGCCAATTTGAATCGAACAGGCAACGTGTAATACACCAACACCGGATTACCATTTTGTTTTCCGGGAACCCACCTAGGCATTGATTTAACCACACGAATCGCTTCTTTATCACAACTTGGGTCTAATGAACGCTGAACGATAACATCGCTAACCGTACCATCTTTACCAACCACGAAACGAAGAACTACCGTACCTTGAATACCTTGTTCCTGTGCAATTACAGGATATTTGATATTTTTAGCTAAGTATGACATCATCTCTTTGTCTCCTCCGGGATATTGAGGCATTTGTTCCACATGGCTAAAAATTTCTTCTTTTGCCTGAACAATAACCTTGTTATCCGGAATATCTGCGATATCAACACCTGTTCCATCACTAGCACCTTTTACGTCGGCGACAGAAATAGCAGCTTTAGAATCTTTCAACTCATCCTGAGTTTTCATTTGATCATCTTCATTTACTTCCTCATCTTTTTTAATAACAGGAGGAGTAAATTTGATCGTCGTTTTCAAAATAGGAGGAGGAGGCACCGCTTCTAATTGTTTAATCAAGTTTTCTTCTTTTACCTTTTGGTCTAAAGGATCCAATTGGGTCATCACTACGGGTCCAATTTCTTCCTCCACTGTCTTTTCAGGTAAAACCGATTTGATAAGTTTCGGAATTAAAAAAACACCAATAGCAAAAACTGTCACTATCAACATCGACCTGATGTGTCTTTTAGTGGAAGTTTTGCGTAGATAATACGAACCGTAACTTTTATTTTTTCCTTCAAAGACTAAATCGCGCCACTCCTGCGAGTTCAAATCTATATCTCTACTTGCCATAATTCATTATGTTTTAGTGGTACGATATTTATTGGGCGGCTTGTTGTTCTCCTGCGGGAATAAGCCCAAGATAATTAGCTACTAAATATTTATCTCCATCCTGAATATCAACGATAGCGTATTTACCAATATTGCAAATTTGCATTTCATCCAAAACGTCAATTAAATTTTTATACGTAGCCTCATCCATCGCTTTGATCATCACAACCGGAGCATTTTTATCGCCTTTTATTTCAATAGATTGTTTCTTGAAATCTTCTTCAGATATTTCTTCTTTTGCCTTTTTTTGTTTCAACACATTCATTTTGTTTACCACATTCGCGTTTCTCGACAACAAGAAAGATCTGAGTCCGTCTTCAGTATAATTCGTCTCCACGAGAGTTTTGGGGTCTTCATAATTAGGAAGACCTGTGTAATAAAACACTTTGTCTTCTCCCCCTAAAATAATAGTAATAGCGTCAGACGCTTTTACTTTATTTTGCTGGTCTTCTGTTACATTATCTTTCGATGGCATATTGATTTCCATCGTCTGCGGTTTGCTCAAAGAAGTACAAAACATAAAGAACGTTATCAAAAGCATGTTCATGTCCACCATCGGTGTAAAGTCAACACGCAAGCTAACCTTCTTTTGTTTTACTTTCTTTCCCTTACCTTTATCGTGTCCGCCACCGGTATTTACTTCAGCCATAATAATTTTTTATTAAATTAATACTCTATTATTAATGCCCCGGTTCTGAAGATCCGGCTTTCAAGGTAGTGATCAGGTTATACCTGTTTTCACGTAATTCCTGAAGCGAACCCATCACACTTTTGATAACGGGATAAGGCGTTTTCGCATCCGCTTTGATAGCGATCAAGAGTTCCGGGTTAACTTCTTTTGCTCGTTTAACCCAATGTTTGAACTGATTGTCGGTAGAGTCTGCCGGGATTCCATAATTTTTAAGAATCTCATCCTGTTGCTCTGTCGACATAGCCAAGAACTGTTTCATTCCGTTGATAGGCACACCGAACGATGGCATCAAACTAAATTTATACAATTCTTTTTCTTCGAAAGTAATGTTATAATCCTCACCTACTAACTTCAACACTTGCGCCGCATCTTCCTTTTTATCGAAACCCATAAAAACCTTACCGGTTGGTTCAACCAAAATGGAAAGTATATTAATTTCAGGAATTTTTATCTCGGAAACTGAACCGGGAGTAATTACCTGTACAGGTTCTTTTTTGATAAAAGTAGACGTAAGCATAAAGAAGGTAAGCAAAAGAACCGTAACGTCACTCATCGCCGTCATGTCGATGAATGTACTTTTCCTTTTTACTTTTACTTTTGGCATATGTTATATCCTTCTTTAACTTTTAATTATCTGTGTTTTTCCGCGTAAGTTTGTACGATTGAGAATCCCATTTCATCGATAGCATAAGTCATGTTGTCGATTTTTCCGGTAAAGAAACTGTAAGAAATAATAGCCAAAGCACCAGTCGCGATACCCAACGCTGTATTTACAAGCGCTTCAGAGATACCGGTTGCCAACGCAACAGAGTCGGGAGCTCCCGCGTTTGCTAAAGCGGCGAACGAACGAATCATACCTAATACCGTTCCTAAAAGTCCGAATAGTGTACCCAATGTAGAGATAGTAGCGACTACCGGTAAGTTTTGTTCCATGCAAGGTAATTCAAGCGCTGTAGCTTCTTCGATATCTTTTTGAATAGCAGCTAATTTTTGTTCTTTAGTTATATCAGCGTCTTTCGTCAATTCCATGTCTTCGTATTTTTTCAATCCGGCAGCAACAACAGCGGCAACAGAACCTTTTTGTTTTGAACAAAGGGCGTCCGCACCTTTAATGTTACCATTTTCCAATTCTTTTTTAACATCGTATACGAAGTTAATCAAATTGCCTTTACCTCTTGCTTTAGAAATCGCGAATGCACGCTCAACGCTCAACGCCAATACTGTTAAAAGAAGAGTGATTACGATCACAACGTTAGGGCCTCCTTTGTAAACTGTTCCTAACATATTTCCGGGAAGAGGATGGTTAGCTGGATCGTTATTGACAAAATTCTCGGGAGCTCCTAAAATCCAATTAAAAATACTAAATGCTAATACGGCACAGCATGCGATGATAATACCGGCAGAAACGCCGCGAGTTTTTTTTCCTTCTCTTTTCTTTTTTGTTTCCATAAAATAAAATTGTGTTTGTTCTTAAATTTTTTAGAATTATAAATTAAAATTATTGTAGATTAGTTTTTGCGTATATTAAAATATCCTTGTTATAATTTACAGAATAAGCACTTTTCTTTTTTTGACGAAAACACCTTGAATGCATGAAATAAGTTTTTCTTTGTAGAAAAATTCGAAATTATCATGGTATGAATAGGTATTTTTTAACAACCTTACATAATTAAACACTTGCAAATGTATTATTTTATTTTACCAAAAAAAAATATTTGATAATAAAATTATAGCGTTTTAACCGTATTTTTTATTTTTTTTACCTGTCATTAACTCTTATCGTATTGATTTTCAATATATTTTATTAATGAGCCAAAAAGAAAATCTTGAGTTAAAAAATAAGGATTCCCCGTTATAAACAGCTGTTTACGTGCACGAGTAAGTACTACGTTTAATTTTCTGTCGATTAATTTCCCTGATTCTTCCGTAATATTGGGTAATGTTTTCAATTGCCATTGCGAATTAACACAAAAAGAATAGATGATGATATCTTTTTGACTTCCTTGAAATCTTTCTACCGTATCTATTGCTATTTGAGATAAATGAGGCATCCCACTTTTAAGCAATATTTTCTTTATTAAGGCTATTTGACTTCGGTAAGGAGTTATTATACCTATTTTTGACGGATTAAATTCGACTTCTTTCTCATATATCGCTTTGACTATTGACAATATATTTTCAGCCTCAACATGGTTTACTTTATCTGAAATATCGTTTGTTGTTTTTTGAGAAGGTATAAAAGCCAATCGCTTATTTTTTACAATATCTTCCCATTCATTGTCATATTTATTATCCTGTTCCATGATTTCATTTTGGTGGCTCAATCCAACAGGATTTAATTGTCCTTCGTAAAAAAATAAAGATGAAAATGAAGATATAGCCGGATGCATACGGCCTTGTTTCGTTAATTTATCGCAAGCTAAATATTGGTTGTTTTTTTGATAAAGGCGGTAAAGACGCTCAAATAAAGAGCAACTCATATCTTTAATTTCGATATTTCGGAGCATTTCATCTTTAACTTGGCATTCTTCTTTCGATTGTAATACAATCGCGGGAAGTTGTTTATAATCACCGATTAATACAAATCGAGATATTGAATTTTTTCCTTTTTTATCTTTCGCGCACAATATTCCAATCAGATGAGATTCCAACAATTGGGCAGCTTCATCGATTATCGCCATATCAAACTGTATCAAAGCAAATAAACCGGGTTTATTCAAAACAGAGGCAACTGTTCCAACAAAAACTTTACATTGGGATAATTTTACATATACATCGCTCCTTTTATCACATTTATCTAATTGTTTATCTAATAAGTTATTTCTGTATTCGGGAGCACAATTCAATTCACTACCAATCCTTATAAATGAAAATTTCTCATCAATATCCTGCAATGTTTTACAAATTTCATCAACAGCCCGGTTTGTATAAGCCATAAGTAAAACATTACCCGTTTCTTTTTCAATACATAATTCCGTTATTTTTTTCAAGGCTAAAGAAGTTTTTCCTGTACCAGGAGGGCCTAATAACAAAAAACAATCTTTGGTAGCCATCGCTTTTGAAGCGACTCTCGAAATATCATCATTTTCATCCTGAACAAGCAAAGATGTGTTGAATTCAGGATTTCTCAAACCTAACAATAAGTCTTTCCGCTCCTGATTAGCTTGCGTGAATAAATGAAGAGACGAAAACATTCCATTAAAAACAGTATCCGGATAGTCGTGTTCGATCGCATAAACAGAATCATGCGGTAATATGCTCAAATTTCGCTGTTTTGCCCTGATGCGGATTTTTATTTGTTTATCGATTAATGATTCTATCGCTCCTTTTAATACTTGTTTATTATTGACATTGTCTTCTTCCGATTTTTTTTCATACAAAACAACCGCGTCCCCTACCCTGAAATTAGGAAGATAAAAATTTTCATATTCGGGTATAGAAAACGAAACAAAATGTTCGTCGGTATCGGCTTGATTATCTGTCATTTTCAAATCATACAACAATTCTCCCGCCGCTATCTTTTCGGATGTCGGAGCCGGCCAGAGGTTACCAGCTCTTTTTACTCCTTCGTATTCTCTTTCTCCAAGTTTAGACTTCCATAATTCTTTAACTATAAAAGTATATAACCTAAAGAAATAAGCTTGTTCTAACGAAGTCAGGCTATCAATTTGTATTCTCAATTTATCTATTTGAGGCAATAAATAATTTTCATAAAATTTGCCAGACAACCCGTTTGTATTTAATATTCCGGGGTTGATATGTTCTAAAATTCGTCTTGTAAAATCTGTGTTATTTTCTTTTTGGATGGCATAATCTAACGCCACAATGGTATTTCTAAGGGATATTACTTCCTGTAAATGTTTCTGTGAATGCGCTTCCTTAGATAAAACCGGATATTTTGAATAAAGCAGGTATGAACTTAGTTCTTCTCCTTTGAGATTCATATTATATTCCAAAACAGCAAGATACAAAATCATTTGGGTATAATGATTAACACACGATTGCTTATACTGTTTCGTCCGGAAATCTTCGACTCCTTTTCCTGATTTCAATTCAACAAACGCTGAAAAATCTTGTAACATGATATCTAAACGTCCTTGTAAACCCAACGCATTACATATAAAGGAAGGTTCTAAAATTATTTTTTCAGTATCAATATTCTCTTGGGGAAATATTTTTTTGATAACATGTTTGATGTTTTCGAATTGTATTTTACAAGAATCGAAAAACTTTTTTGCGGTATCCGGTTGCTGTAAATTTTCACAAGATGTTATTTCAAAAGGATATATTTTAAATAATTTTTTCAACGCAGTTTGATAAGAAACAGGTGATTCTTTTGTTTCATTCACTAATTCATCTATGAAAAAATTGGCTGTATTTCCTAACAGGATGTGGCTGGTATTTTCCTGAATACGGAAACGCGACAAGGTGTAATTCAACGGATGATTGCCAAACGGTTTGTAACATTCGGCCAACGTACTTATGTCTATAAGATAATCTGGTTCAAGAACGATTAAATCAACGGTGCATAAACCTTCTTCATCTTGTTTATAACCTAATAAATTGAAGATACTATTTTCGGATAAGTATTTATACAATTTATTCATTTCCCTTTTTTGATCATCATTACATGATACTGATATTTTTTCAGATTGGAATGTTTCGGTTTCGAGCGTTCCTTTGGTAAATGATTTAAATCTGACTTTCATTGAAGTTTTTTATAATAAATGGAGTACAAATTTAGGAGATAATTTTGGATATTTTTCATATGCGGGCAGTAAAATACCTGACATCATGTAGCATTGATATTTTGGAAACTTTCATTACCTTTGGCAGACTATTTGCTCTTGGTATATCTGAAATGAAATATCAACTATTCAAAAAAAGATTAATAGTAACGTACTTAGTAATATAAACGCATGGAAAAACAATTATTTCTGGGAGATGAAGCAATCGCTCAGGCTGCTATAGACGCCGGACTTTCGGGCGTTTATTCTTATCCGGGAACACCTTCGACCGAAATCACGGAATATATACAAGCGTCTCAAGACGCAAAACAAAAAGGTATTCATTCAACATGGTGTTGTAATGAAAAAACAGCGTTGGAAACAGCGTTGGGAATGTCGTACGCGGGAAAAAGAACGCTTTCGTGTATGAAACACGTTGGATTGAATGTGGCTGCCGACGCTTTTATGAACGCGGCCATGTCGGGAATCAACGGCGGAATGATGGTGATTACAGCCGATGACCCTTCGATGCATTCATCTCAAAATGAACAAGATAATCGTTTTTTCGGAAACTTCGCGATGATTCCGATGTTAGAACCTTCCAACCAGCAAGAGGCATACGATATGGTTTACGAAGGATTTGAATTGTCGGAAAAATTAGGCTATCCGCTTTTGTTGCGTATAACTACCCGTATGGCACATTCAAGGTCGGGAGTAGCTACTCGCGAACAATTGCCTCAAAATCAAACTCATGCTCCGGAAGACGGTCGCCAACGTTTTATCTTACTTCCTGCTATCGCCAGAAAAAGATTCAAAATTTTGCTCGAAAAGCAAGCTGAATTCATGCAATGTTCGGAAGAATCGAAATACAATCACTATTTTACCCCTAAAGGGAATTTTAATTCCTCTTCTGAAAAGAAATTAGGAATCATCGCTTGCGGAATCGCGTTTAATTATTTGCAGGAAAATTATCCCGGAGGTTTTGAAAATCCGGTTTTGAAAATCAGCCAATATCCGATTCCTAAAAAACAAATCGAAAAATTAGTAGACGAATGTGATGAGATTTTGGTTTTGGAAGATGGATTTCCTTTTGTAGAAGAACAAATCAAAGGCTTTTTGGGACTTGGAATTAAAGTGCATGGCCGCTTGGATGGAACAATTTCCCGTGATGGAGAATTGAATCCGGATATCGTTGCAAAAGCCTTAGGAAAAAAAATTAAAACCTATTATCCCATACCGGAAGTCGTTGAAATGCGTCCTCCCGCTTTATGCCAAGGTTGCGGACACCGTGATGTTTATGAAGCGTTGAATGAAGTGATTAAAGAATATCCGGACGCTAAAGTTTTCAGTGACATTGGTTGCTATACATTGGGAGCCTTGCCTCCTTTCCGCGCTATCGATTCGTGTATAGATATGGGAGCTTCTATCACAATGGCGCGAGGAGCTTCGGAAGCCGGAATTTATCCTTCTATCGCTGTAATCGGAGATTCTACGTTTACCCATTCGGGAATGACCGGTTTATTGGATTGTGTGAATAACAACGCCAATGTTGTGATTATTATTTCAGATAATGAAACAACAGGAATGACAGGAGGACAAGATTCTGCCGGAACCGGAAAAATTGAAGCCATTTGCCTCGGCTTGGGAGTCGAACCGAAACATTTGCGCGGTTTCGTTCCCTTGAAAAAAAATCACGAAGAAATGAAAAATATCATTCGGGAAGAAATTAATTACAACGGAGTTTCGGTACTTATTCCAAGAAGGGAATGTATTCAAACTCATGCGAGAAAAGCTAAAAATAATAAGTAGACGAGTAAACAAGCTCGTTTACCTGTCTACTTGTCAACTCGTTTACTAAAAATATGAAAACAGACATTATACTTTCGGGCGTAGGAGGACAAGGTATTCTCTCTATCGCGGCCGTTATCGGAAAAGCCGCCATCAAAGACGGTTTATATATGAAACAATCAGAAGTACACGGAATGAGTCAGCGTGGTGGAGACGTACAATCGAACCTCCGCATCAGCGACCAACCGGTTTCTTCCGATTTGATTGCCAAAGGTTCGGCTGATATTATTATTTCACTCGAACCAATGGAAGCGTTGCGTTATCTTCCTTATTTGAAGAAAGACGGTTGGGTAGTCACGAATTCAAAACCGTTCATCAATATTCCAAACTATCCGGAATTAGAAAAAGTGATGGAAGCAATTAACGCTTTACCCAATAAAGTTATTTTAGATGTAGAACAAATTGCCAAAGATCTAGGAGCTTCACGTTCAAGTAATATTGTGATGCTTGGCGCCGCGTCTCCTTATATCGGAATCGATTATGCTAAATTAGAAGATGGAATTCTCAGTATTTTCGGACGTAAAGGAGAAGATATTGTGAATATTAACCTCAAAGCATTGGCTGCGGGGAAAGCAGTCGCGGAAAAATTATCATAAATTATCGACTTCATGCTTGCTCTTTTAATATATTACCGCAGAGGTTTCGACTAAAATTATATTACCTGAATCCAATCGGATTCCGAGGTTTTCTCAGTTCTTTGGTTTTAGTTTTGCAACTCGGCTAATGTTTCGTTGATAAGTTCTAATTGCATTCGGGTATATTCGTTGATGTCGTTGTAGTCGGTAAATACCTCTTCTATGTATTGTTTTAGTTCCTCATTAGGGTTCTCAAACTTTTTCCAATATAAGGTCAAATCCCTGCAAAGCTCTTCAAGAGACTTAAAAAAACGATTGTGAGTAACATTCCTTCTCGTTTTCTTCCAAAGCATTTCAATACCGTTTAAGTCAGGAGAATAAGGCGGAAGAAAAAACAGTTCCAATAAATCCGAGACCTCTTCCAACCATGGTTGTAGCATTTTGGCATGATGATAACGTGCATTATCCAATATCAATAATATTTTCTTCCGTTTTCCTTCTTTTGTGTTGCCCACATTTACCTGACAAAGCAGTTTTGCAGAAAAATCTTAAATTTGGGGCATTAAATTCCGGATTTTGATAAGTTATCAATTGCCCGTTTGTTTCCATGGCGCCAAATACGCTAACCTTAAACCAGTCGACAGGACAACAACGCAAGTTACTTTTGCAGGTTACCCGACAAATCAGGGAGATGTCCCGGGGAGAAAAATATGCGGAAGACATGCAGTTATTAAAATCAGTTCCGGGGTAGGATTTATTACCTCCATCACTCTTTTGACCGAGTTGGAAGATATCCGCCGTTTCCCCAACTCCGACCATTTGGCAGGTTATGTAGGACTGGTACCTTCGCGGCATAATTCAGGCGATACCCAAAATACGGGCGAGATGACTTTCCGGGAACAAAGCTGATTGAAAAGCTATCTGGTAGAAAGTGCCTGGACGGCATCACGATTAGACCCTGCTTTGAGTTTGAGTTTCAATACCAGCTGTAAAAGAATGGAATCAAATAAGGCCATTGTAAAAATAGCACGTAAGCTATTGAACAGGATATATTTTGTACTCAAAACAAGAAAGAATATGTATCAGGCGTGGTACAATAATTGGATGAAATCCTAATAAACTGATATAGTTTTATGACGACCACTACCGGCGGACTGCAGCTTGAAACAAAGTCTGCTTCGTCTAAGTTTGTGGCGCTTTTTCCTCTCGAAACTGAAAAGGAAAATGTAGCAAAATACTGTTTGTCTACTGATAAAAGGTTGTTTGAAAGGAATTTGTATGAAAAAAGAAGAAATAAGAAAAATGTTCAGATAGAATTTTTATTCCGAAAATGTAACAGGTAGTCATTAATAAGTGAAGTAGTCGGATTGAATAGAAATACCGGGAAATTATTTTTAATGATTATCCGTAATTGTACCTAAATTGGTTTTTGCAAGTGACCGAAGCAATCATCGGTCTGTCAAATAATTTTTCTCCGAAATACCTTCGATTGAATTTGTAACAGGATTCATTGAGATAGTTTTGTAAATATTCGGGCTTGATGTCATGATGAATATCCAATAATACAATAGTTCGTTCAAAACATGATTAAAGTGTTGGTTTCCAGGAAAATAAGTTGAATTTTGTTTGGAAAAAACCGCAGGAATTCGTACCTTTAAAGCATTGATTACCAATCGAATGCTTCGATATGACTCCTGCGATTTAT
>JAVBKZ010000018.1:0-31715 GCA_031553755.1 Bacteroidales bacterium
TTTTCTTTCAATTGAATCAACTGAAAAAGAAAAATTAACTATCTTTGAAGTCTTGCCACAAGGCAAGTGAGAGAACCTGAAGGGGTTCATTGAAATCTTGAAATGAAGGCGGTCTTTGGAGGGTTTACTGTATGCGTATTGTGCAAATAATCCGATTCGATTTATAGATCTTGATGGAAGGGAGGTAAAAGAAGGAATTAGTAGTGTTACCTATACCGGATTAGACGCTCAAAATGCTTTTGATGATTTAAAAAGGGCTGTATGCTCGGCATTTTCTATTTCCAATCACATTGCTAATTTTTTTGGATTGAATGATGATCCTAAAAATATTGATCAACATAAGGCAACTAAAGAAAGGCTAAGAAAAACAAATGAGAACTTAGAGGATGCCAATGACGCACTATCAATGATTGTTCCCGGATATAGTCTGATTGAATTGATGGCTGGTATTAATAATGGAGATGCAAGTGCTGCTTGGGCTGCTGTTCCTTTTGTACTATTGGATGCTGCTACGATGGGGAAAGGGAAGGCAGGGACTACTGCTCTGAGAAAAACAGGAACTGTATTAGAAAGTGTAAATGATGTTTTTGCTAATCCCAGTTTATTAAAAGGGCAAACACCTGCACTAGTTCAAAGGATCTTAGGTAAAACCCCTGGGCGGCAAGTTGAAACTTTAGGTAAAGGAGCTCATCAAGGTCAAGGGATGATTCTTCGCGAATATGGAGCAAAAGGGCCTACTGGAAGGATGATACAATGGCACTCAGGAGGTGGTCACCATGGGGTAAATCCATATTGGAAAGTTTCGTCTGGAGCAGGAACGTTTAGAATGTTTTAGGAGGATTAAACATGGAAATAACAAACCTTTATAACATGCTTCTTCAAGCATTAAGATTAGTAGCATCTTCATCAAATGTTCAAATTTCTGTTATGCCGAATTTTGTTAACATTCCAGAAGAAATAGCATTAATATATAATGATGCTTATTTAACATTAACCCAATTGCAGAATCAAAATTTGATTCCAAAAGAAGCGTTAGAGATATTAAAAAAGATAGATGAATTATTTGAAAAAATGTCAAAAGACCCCTCATTATGGACTCTTGATATATTAGAAAATGATAAAAATTGGAGATTATCAAGAGATTTGGACAAATCAGTGTTGAAATCATTGCACGAAAGGTATGACAAGCCTAATCTTGATTTTATTCACTGGGTTTAATAATGAATCCCCCACGTTCGACGTAGCGTCTTTCGCTACGTCGTGTTGGAAGCAAAGCTCCGCTTTGCAAAAAAAACTATTCACTCCTGCTGCTATCTCTGTTCGGCCGTAACGTCTCGTTACGTCGGGTTAGAAGCAAGGCTCTGCCTTACAAAAGCAAAGACATGAGAGTTAATCATGAGAGAATAAAGTGAATACTCCGCATTTCCAAAGTAGAACTTTAACCGGATTTGTAGGATTTAAAGCAGAATGAAAAACCTAAAATATTAAACCCGAAATTGGTTGGGCAACCAATCGTATTCACGATTAAATCAACTTTATAACTTCGTGGCTATTTTTTGTTTTTATCGTCCTTAAATAAAGCAATATTTGTTCGGATAAAAATCCGACAGGTGATTCTTCTGCCTTTATTTCCGGTAAATTAGATATTGCTAAATCATATAAGGGAAGTTCGTTTTTTTTTAATCCGATTTTCATCGGAGCATTACAATAAGTGGCGATATATTCTAAAACGATATTTTCTTTGATCGTTAAATCGAAAACGGCATCATAATATCCGGATTGAATATTTTTCATAAATTCATCGTTGGGAATTCCTAATTTGGATAGATTTTCTTTCGGATTAATGACAGTATAGTTGGTTTCGGAATAGTCATAAGTGTCTTTATTCGACCTGAAGGCATATCCGGAAATGGATTTTCCCATTCTTTCAAGTTTTTCCGCGAATAAATCTACGGTTTCATATTCGTTTGTTTCAAAAAGGATTAGTATAGAATGTATGTTCTCAATATCGAGAAATACGCGTTTTCGTTCTAATTTTTTGAGTGCCGATTTTAATTTATTTTTTGCTATAAATCCGAACATGATAATAATTTTTGAATGGTTATTTGTCTGTAATCATTTCTGAAAAATCATTTTCCCCAATAATTTTAACGCCGAGTTTTTGCGCTTTTTCAAGTTTGGCGGGTCCCATATTTTCGCCGGCTAAAATATAATCGGTTTTAGCAGATACCGAACCAACATTTTTTCCTCCGTTTTTTTCAATCATCGCTTTGTATTCATCACGCGAATGTTTAGAAAAAGTACCACTAATTACAAACGTTAAACCTGCCAGTTTAGTTGTTTTTTCCGATAAAGTTTTTTCGTCGATGGAAAATTGCAAACCGGCTTGTTTCAATTTGTCAATAAATTCAATATTTCTTTTGTCGGAAAAATAATTGATAACGCTTTGAGCGATTCGTCCACCAATTTCATCCACTTCAATTAATTCATCAAAAGTAGCTTGTGAAAGTTTTTCGATCGTATGAAAAGCATTGGAGAGACGTTTTGCTACGGTTTCTCCGACAAATCTGACTCCTAAAGCGAATAGCACTTTTTCGAATGGAACCTTTTTCGATTGCCGCAAGCTTTCCATATAATTACGGGCGCTTTTTTCACCCCAACGTTCCATATTTACGATTTCTTCAATCCTTATGGAATATAAATCAGCGGCGTTGTGAATTAATCCTGCCTTGTAGAAATGTTCGATTGTTTCGCTTCCGGCATGAATATCCATTGCTTTTCTGCTCACGAAATGCTCTATTTTCCCTTTGATTTGTGGGGCGCATTCATTTTCATTCGGACAATAAAAAGCGGCTTCTCCTTCGTAACGAGTTAATGGAGTGCCACACTCAGGACAATTTTTAATGAATTTAACATCATCTCCTATCAAAAAACGGGCAGATTTATCGACTCCGGTAATCTTGGGAATAATTTCGCCTCCTTTTTCCACATAAACCATATCATTCAGGTGTAAATCCAGGGATTTGATAATGTCGGCATTATGCAAAGACGCGCGTTTTACGACAGTTCCGGAAAGTAATACCGGTTCAAGATTCGCGACAGGAGTAACAGCTCCGGTTCTTCCTACCTGAAATGAAACAGAGTTTAATCTGGTTAAAGCTTGTTCGGCCTGAAATTTATAAGAAATAGCCCACCGTGGAACTTTAGAAGTAAATCCAAGATTTTTTTGTTGTAATAAAGAATTAACTTTCAATACAATTCCATCCGTAGCGACCGGAAGTTGTTTGCGGTTTACATCCCAATATTTGATATAATCAAATATTTCTTCGAGCGATTGACATTTTTTAGTCGCTTCCGAAATTTTGAATCCCCACGATTTCGCACGTTGTAAATTTTCGAAGTGAGAATTTTCCGGAAGATTTTTTCCCAATAAATAGTAAAGGTAAGAGTCTAATTTACGGGTAGCTACAACTGACGGATTTTGTAACTTCAATGTTCCGGAAGCGGCATTGCGTGGATTGGCAAATAAAGGCTCTTCCTGTTCTTCCCTTTCTTTATTTAATTGGTCGAAAACAGACCAAGGCATCAAAATCTCACCTCTTATTTCAAATTTTTGAGGATAATTATCACCTTGTAATTTCAAAGGAATGCTTCTGATTGTCTTTGCGTTAGCCGTAACATTATCCCCTTTTGTGCCGTCTCCGCGGGTGATGGCCTGTTGTAAAATACCATTTTCATAAATTAAAGAAATAGAAGTTCCGTCGTATTTTAATTCACAAACGATTTCAAATGGTTCGTTTAAAGCCTTTTGGATCCGGTTGTAAAAATCGGTTACTTCACTTTCTGAATAAGTGTTGGCAAGTGAAAGCATCGGGTATTGATGTTCTACTTGTTCGAAATTTTTATTGATATCGCTTCCTACACGTTGTGTCGGAGAATTCGGGTCAAAATATTCCGGATATTTTTCTTCTAAAGATTGTAATTCTTTTAGTTTGGAATCAAAGTCAAAGTCACTGATTTTCGGCGAAGAAAGCACATAATAATCATAATTATGTTGGTCTATTTCTTCCCGTAAAGATAAAATATGTTCTTTTATATTGTCCATTGCTTTTTATTCGCTATTTGCTGTTTATCATTAACAGATTTTATTTGCAAATGTATTAAATTATATTTAACAAAATAAATCAAACATTCTTGTAATTTCATGTGTTTTAAAATCAAACAAAACATGTCAACTAAAAAAAACAAAATCTTATGAGCAATTTAAAAGAAGCAACAGTAAAAGAAAAAAAAGAATTACGGAATGTGGATATTTCGATGTTTATCGGAAATTTAGTATCGTTCAATAATAGTTTGAAATTATACCATTGGCATGTGTCCGGAATCGGGAGTTATGCTCAGCATATTGCATTAGATCAGGCAATAGAAACAATGGTTGAAGCTACAGACCGTATTACGGAGACATCTTACGCTATGAAAGGTGATTTGTTCATCACAATTCCTGAAACAAAAAATCCGGGAAATATCATTAAACATACGGAACAATTTTATGATTATGTAGAGTCGTCTCGAAAGTTTTTCTCAGAAGATTTTGTCCAATCTATTATTGATGATTATCAGGAAGCGATACAACAATTGTTATATCGGATGAAGAGGTTGGAATAAAATTTAAGAGACAATTTTTATAAAACTCCGGCTTTTTCCGGAGTTTTTTTTATTTTTGAGGCATAATACGATTGTAAGCATAAAAATCACGTACAAATGTTTTTTATTGTTTACTTCGAATAAAATTTGATATATGAGAAATAGAGGATTAACCCAAACTCAGATTATTTGTATCGCTTTACTTTGGGTCGGATTATGCGTTATGATGTTTACGATGCCTTCGAATTATACTTTAGGCGAAAAAATTTTCAGTGCGGTAGCATCAGGAATTATTATTTTTATAGGAATTTCTAAAGGAAAAAATCTTCGGAATAGGGACAAAAGGAAATAGTAATAGAATTACATCATGTCCATATACCATAAATGTCCTTCAACTTGCTCATAACCCATTTTTTTCATTAAATCAACGTATTGAGAGATTTGTTTTTCGTGAGAAGAATGAAATTCTCCGAATTTATAATCAATAACAATCGCCATATTATTTTTAATTAGAACCCTGTCGGGACGATGAGTTTGGTTTATCCCATTTTCTTTCGAAAGTATAGTACACTCATTGTATAATTGATAATTCCCTGAAAACCAATCTTCTTTTCCCGATTTTTTGATTATCCTGATAACATTATTTATGTATTCCTGTTTTTCTTCAAAAGCGATTAATCCGTCTGAACATAATTTATTGACAGCCCTTTCTATGTCATTTAAAGTATTGATATGGGAAAATAATTCATGTAACAAGTTTCCTTTTTTGATGTATGCTTTTCGATCAGATCCCGAATTTTCGCCTTTGATAAATTCCCTTGATTTATCAGATTGTTTGAAAATTGTTTTGTCCTGATTGAAAGGTTCGGAAACAAATGAAATATCTAATGAGGATAATTCTTCCTTTAATACGTTGTCGTTTTCAGATTTTTTTTCTTGTAATTTAGGTTCTTGTAATATGCCTTTTTCAAACAATAATAAATCAGAATCGTATATTCCGTTTAATTCCTGAGTGGAAAATTGCAATAAATCAGAAACTGTTTTAATATCTTCTACCGAAGATAATTTTTTCTTATTTTGCGCTAAAATCAATAAATTATGTTCCGCTCGGGTAAATGCTACATATAAAACATTGAGATTATCCATCCACGATTGCCGGGTTTCTTTTTCATATTCGGGAAGAAATACAGTTTCATACATTTTTTGGCTGTATTTTATGGGTAATAATTCCAAGTCCGATAAACCATGTTTAGGTCCGCACCAAACAACCGGATTTTTTTCAGGATAGAGATTCCAGTCGCAATAGGGGAGTAGCACAGTATGAAATTGCAAACCTTTCGATTTATGAATAGTCATCGCCCGGATCCCATCCACAGTATTTCCTGCCGGGATCGATTTGAATTGAAGTTCGTTTTCCCAATATTTAAGGAAAGAGAAAATATCCCCTGAATTATCTTTTAGATAGTTACTTACGGCATCATAAAACGTAAACATATAATTACTTTGCCCTTCAAGTTTGTCTAAATGGAGTGAACGGAACAAATGTCCGATTAATTCAAATAAAGGCAGAGTGGGAGACAGGCCTTGAATAATAGATTCTGTTTGATTATCGCTATTTATATCTTGTAGTCCTGTTAAAGATATTTCGGTATGATATATCTGTTTTAAAAAGATATCTAATAAAGCCTTATGTACAGGTGTGTTAGGATCTGAAATTAGATGCAATGCTTCAATAATAATCCTGATAGCTATTGATGAATTTAATTGGAACGCTTCGCTTGATACTATATTCAGGTAATTTCCGGAGGCCAATTCTGGATAATTGGTTCTCTGAGAAGCTATATATTCCGCGATTGTAACGATATTCTTATTTTTTCTTGTAAGTATACAAATGTCTTTAGGTTTGATTCCCTGTTCTTTTAATAATTGAATTTTTGAAATAATTTGTTCCAAAACCAATTCTCCATATTCCATTTCGTCCGTTTTATCAGGAATAAAATTGATAGAAACATATCCCTTTTTTTCTTTTTTATGAGTATGTTGTACCACGTTTTGAGGCGCGTAAGACGAAATAAAAGGAGACTCATATATATCATCAAAAATTTCGGAATATTTTTCGTTTAATAGATTAGCGGCATGAGTAAAAATGCGATTATTAAAATCAATCACTTCGGCTTCACTCCTGAAGTTATAATCTAATGTCTTTATTTCAGAATTTAATTCATTTTCAATATTGTTTAAAATGCTCCAGTCGCCGTTTCTCCAACGATAAATAGATTGCTTGACATCTCCGACAATTAAGCTGAAATAATTATTGGCTATAATATTAGATAACAAAGCCTTGAAATTTTTCCATTGTAATCGCGAAGTATCTTGAAATTCATCAATCATCACATGCCTGATTTCCGCGCCTATTTTTTCGTAAATAAACGGAGCGTCAGAATTATCAATCATTTTATTCAGGAATAAAGCTGTATCGGAAAGCATAAACCGGTTGTTTTCATTGTTTTGCTGTTCGATTTCTTTGGTAATATCCCAAATTAAACCCAATTGATGAATGTTTTTTGTAACCATTTGAGATGTGTTGAATTTTTTTAAAACATCCAAGCATCTGGTTAATAGAGGAATGAAGTTTATCGTCGCTAATTCTGTTATTTCCGTTTTTCTTTTACTTTTCGAAGCTCCCCATTTTTCAGCGTCAGAACAACAATCTTTTATGGTAGTACCATCGGTTTTAACCGAATAGTCTCCTTCCGAAAGTTTTTTGAAAAAATTAATAACAGTTCCTTTCCTGCTGAAATCATCAGGAGATAATCCCAAATTATTCATTGTTTGGGAAATTTCGGTGTAAGCTTTAGTGAAAAAAATCTTACAATCTTTTTGTATTTTAGAATGTTCGGTAAGAATCTGTTCGAATATTTTAGGATTAGCATTCAATTGCTTTTTTAAAATATCTTCATGTTCTTGAAAATATTCATCAAAAATACAACGGCTGAAATCGAGAATTTCTCCCGCCACATGCCAATTGCCGGCTTCTTCCAAACGGCCTTCTATGTAGGTAGTCAGCCAATCCAAAACCTGAGGATTCGTGTTTGCATTCTCTATCATTGCGTTAACAGCTTCCGACAGAACTTTCGAGTTATTCATTTCCAAATTAAACTTCGAACCTTTACCAAGTTCACGAGCCAGATTGCGAAGTACTTTCTGAAAAAAACTATCAATAGTAGTAATATATAACCGGCTGTAATCGTGTAAGATTTCATGTAAAACAGCCTTGGCCTTCATTTGTATTTCTTCTTCTTTCATTGGTTTGCCGATGTTTCCCAACTCATTTTGAATAGAAGACAAAAAAGATTTAGAATCCTTGCAATTATATGCTAAACCATAAAGTTCCGCTAAAATACGGTCTTTCATTTCGCCGGTCGCGTCTTTCGTAAATGTAACAGCCAAAATGTGCCGGTGAGAATCGTTGACAGGCCTACATAATAATTCTTTAATATATTCTAACGCGAGAGTATATGTTTTTCCCGAACCTGCGGATGCTTTGTATATTTTCATTGGATTTTTTATTTTTCAATAAGGCAATTATGGTTGATAGTCTAACGGTAAAAGATTTCCTGTTTTATTTTGACCCATATAACCGGAAAAAAAGACTTTATCCGTTGCGTCGATATTTCCATACGAATCGATTAGCACAGAATCTGTAAAAAAGTAGATTCCGGATTGTGTTTCCAAGTCTCGATTATACACTACATCGATTTTTTTGCAATCACCGCCATAAGCTTTCTCAATATTTGTTCCAGGTATGATAGTAAGTAATTTGCAGGAAAGCGTATCTTGTATAGCAAAATAATCATACGGATTTATAGGACGGGAAGCGTTAATAGAAAATAAAGGAATAGTCATGGTGTAAATTTTGTACCTATCCTCTTTCAGTTTGTTTGTCGCCAAACTTTTGAAGAAATAGGAAGATGAACTTTTGTAAACCTTATTTCGAGCCTTTTTTATCTTTACAGGGACAGTTTCCGGAGAATATAAATCAGTAAATAAAAATGAACCTTTAAAAGAATTTTTTACAACTGCATCATTCTTTAATGTTTTATCTCGGGAATACTCTGTCATAAAATCATTCATTATAAACTTTATTTCGTAAGCCAAATATTTATTGGATATGATTATCGGTTTCTCGGCAGATGCCGTAAGTGTTTTAGAAGACAAATCATAAAACAACTCAATATCATCTTCATTCAAAATAGAACAGGATTTTCCCGCTTTTGTATTTCCCAGGAGCTGTTCTTTAAATGCTTTCATCTTTTGCTCCTTGGTAAAATAAAAGTTTTCAATAATAACCTCTTTTATATCATGCGCTTTTTGCTTCATGTATATTTTATCTATGTTTTCTTCGTAAGGATTTAAAATTTGAACCGGAAAATATGATAGATTATAAAACATTAAACTGGTGTTGATTTTTTTACTCACTGATAGATGGAATTTCCCTTCGGAATTTGTAATTGAACTGATAGAAGTTCCTTCAAGATAAACGAAAATACCTTCAATGGGCTTATTGGTTACGTCATCCAATACAGTTCCTGATAATATTTGCGCCTGTAAATAAAAAGGAAAACAAAATAAGAGGAGAGTCAGTGATTTTTTAAATATTTTATTGATATTTTGCATGGAAATTTCATTTTAAGTAATTTTTATTTTTCAACAAGGCCACTATGGTTGATAGTCAAACGGTAAAAAATTTCCTACTCTATTTTTACTCATAAAACCGGAAAAATACAATTCTTCCGGCATATTGGTCTTCCCATACGAGTCAACTAACAAAGAATCGGTTAAAAAGGAAATCTCGGATCGCGTATCCTTATTTTGGTCATACTCTACACCCACTACACTGACTTGTTTGCCTTCATGAAAATCTTTGTGAATATCTGTTCCTGGTATAATAGTAAGCAATTTACAGGAAAGGGTATCTTGTATAGCAAAATAATTGTATGGATTTATTTGTTTTGGAGGAGAAGTAGGAAGAATTTTGCTAAAAACTTCATATTTAGCCTCTTCAAGTTGGTTTGTTACCAAACTTTTGAAAAAATAGGGAGATGAATATTTGTAAACCTCTTTCCGAGCCTTTTTTATCTTTACTGGAACTGTTTTCGAAGTATACAAATCAGTAAATGAAAATGAACCTCTAAAAGACAGTTTTTCAGCCTGATAAATATCTAACGTTTTCTTTCTAGAATACTTTATTATAAAATTATACAATACACACCGTATTTCGTAAGCTAAATGTTTATTGAATATGATTATCGGTTTCTCGGCAGAAGCCGTAAATGTTTTAGACGACAAATCATAATACAACTCAATATCATCTTCGTTCAAAATAGAACAGGATTCTCCCTCTTTTGTCGTTCCCAAGAACTGCTCCCTAAATACTTTCATTTTTTGTTCCCTGGTAAAGTAAAAATTTTCAACAGTAACCTCTTTTATACCATGCACTTTTTGCTTCATGTATATTTTATCTATATTTTCTTGGTAAGGATTTGAAATTTGAACCGGAAAATACGATAGAGTATAGAACATTAAACTGGTGTTGATTCTTTTACCCACTGATAGCTGGAATTTCCCTTCAGAATTTGTAATTGAATTAATGGAAGTTCCTTCAAGATATACAAAAACACCTTCAATGGGCTTATTGGTTATGTCATCCAATACAGTTCCTGATAATATTTGCGCTTGTAAATAAAAAGGGAAACATAATAATAGGAAAATCAGTGAGTTTTTAAATATTTTATTGATATTTTTCATGAAAATTTCATTTTAAGTAATTTAACGTGAGTTCGATATCAGAAATTGTATAAAAAGTTAGCATGGAAAATAATAAATAATTATATTTATAATGCTGAATTACAAATAAATAACTAACTCTTACTAGCATGTTAACAGTTAACGAAGTTACGGAAATATTCTATTTAAGCAATGTTTTTTTTAATAAATTTGGAATAACCTTCAAAAAAAATGTTTTGAATCCATGTTCTTCTGATAAACTAAACTAAAAATTATATAGTCGTTTAACAATTTATAATTATTTGGTTTGTAAGATAAAAATACCTACCTTTGCGCCGTTTTGGCAATGAAAAAGTCGAAAATTTTCAAATAACCGCTTGGTTTTTGGAAAATTATGACTATTTTTGCAGCCCTTAATAGTAAAATAGAGAAATAAATATACAATTTAAAAAGAATTAAAAGTTCAAAAAATGCCTACAATTCAGCAATTAGTAAGAAAAGGAAGGGCTACTTTGGTGGAAAAAGGAAAATCTCCCGCATTAGACGCGTGTCCTCAAAGACGTGGCGTTTGTGTGAGGGTTTATACTACAACTCCAAAGAAACCTAACTCTGCGATGCGTAAAGTTGCGCGTGTTCGTTTGACAAGCTTGAAGGAAGTGAATGCATACATTCCGGGAGAAGGTCATAACTTGCAAGAGCACTCTATCGTATTAGTAAGAGGAGGCCGTGTAAAAGACCTTCCGGGAGTTCGTTATCATATCGTACGTGGAACTTTAGATACAGCCGGAGTAAACGGTCGTACGCAAAGGCGTTCTAAATACGGAGCGAAACGTCCTAAAGCAGGTAAAGCGCCGGTAGCTCCTGTAAAAGGTGGTAAAAAGAAATAATAAAACCACATTCAAACTGAGATAACAATTTAATTATTAAAAAAGTTAGTTTGAGTTTTTTGGATTAAGGCTATTTAAAAATTAAGAATTAATGATTAGGAATTAAGACCGTGAGGTCATTCTCAATTTTCAATTCTCAATTAAATAAGGTTGAGTAAATGACTTGGAGAAGTCGTTGAAGACAATAAGGCAACCAAAAACAAAAACAAAATTTTAGAACAAAATGAGAAAGACAAAGCCAAAGAAAAGACAGATCCTTCCGGATCCTGTTTATGGTGATAAAAAGGTTACAAAATTTGTAAACCATTTGATGTATGATGGCAAAAAAAGTATCGCCTTCGAAATTTTCTATACAGCTTTAAATAACGTAAAGGCTAAAATGCCTAACGAGTCAAAATCTTCCCTCGAAATTTGGAGACAAGCTTTAGAAAATATTACTCCCCTTGTAGAAGTTAAGTCTCGTCGTATCGGAGGTGCTACATTTCAAGTTCCTACCGAAATTCGTCCCGACCGCAAAGAGTCAATTTCAATGAAAAATATGATTTTATATTCTCGTAAAAGAGGAGGTAAATCAATGGCAGATAAATTAGCTGCTGAAATTGTTGATGCTTTCAATAATCAAGGAGGTTCGTACAAGAGAAAAGAAGATATGCATAGAATGGCTGAAGCCAACAGGGCTTTCGCGCATTTCAGATTTTAATCGGGGCTTTATAAATTATTATTTAAGATAAATAATCCTACATAAAAGTCCCCCTTTAGGGGATTTAGGGGTAAAAAGAGAAAAAAATGGCAAAAGGTTCAGATCAATTACTGAAATATACTCGAAACCTCGGTATCATGGCTCACATCGATGCCGGAAAAACAACTACGTCCGAACGTATCTTATTTTATACGGGTCTTACTCATAAAATTGGAGAAGTTCACGATGGAGCAGCTACGATGGACTGGATGGAGCAAGAGCAAGAACGTGGTATCACTATCACTTCTGCGGCGACGACAGCCAATTGGAAATATAAAGGTGATACATATAAAATAAATTTGATTGACACTCCGGGACACGTTGACTTCACTGTGGAAGTTGAACGTTCTCTTCGTATTTTGGACGGAGCTGTAGCCGCGTTTTGCGCGGTAGGAGGAGTAGAGCCTCAATCAGAAACAGTTTGGCGTCAAGCTGATAAATATAATGTGCCTCGTATCGGTTATGTGAATAAAATGGACCGCTCTGGAGCTAATTTCTTCGAAGTAGTTCGTCAGGTAAAAGAAGTATTGGGCGCGAATCCATGTCCGATTCAAATTCCTGTTGGAGCAGAAGAAAAATTCCGTGGAATTGTGGATTTGGTAACTATGAAAGCTTATTTCTGGCACGATGAAACAATGGGAGCTGATTATTCAATTGAAGAAATTCCAGCTGATTTAGTCGCGGAAGCTGAAGAATGGAGAGATAAAATGCTTGAAACTTTAGCGGAATGTGATGATGTTTTAATGGAAAAATATTTTGATGATCCGGCAACAATCACAGAAGATGAAATTCGTGCGGCTATCCGTAAAGGAACAATAGCCATGCAAATCAATCCGATGATTTGTGGATCTTCTTTCAAAAATAAAGGAGTACAATGTTTATTGGATAATGCTTGTGCATACTTGCCAAGTCCGGTAGATACTCCAGCCATTGAAGGAACAGATCCTGATGATCCGGAAAAAGTAATTGTTCGTCATCCGAAATCAGATGAACCTTTGTGCGCTTTGGCGTTCAAAATCGCTACAGACCCTTACGTAGGTCGTCTTTGTTTCTTCCGTGTTTATTCGGGAGAATTAGAAGCCGGATCTTATGTATATAATAGTCGTTCAGATAAAAAAGAACGTATTTCCCGTTTGTTTCAAATGCATTCCAATAAGCAAAATCCGAAAGAATTTATCGGTTGTGGAGATATAGGAGCTGGAGTTGGATTCAAAGACATCCGTACAGGAGATACTCTTTGTGCTGAAAATGCTCCAATCACATTGGAATCTATGGATTTTCCGGATCCGGTTATTGGTATCGCGGTTGAGCCTAAAACTCAAAAAGACTTGGATAAATTAGGAATGGGACTTAGCAAGTTGGCTGAAGAAGATCCTACTTTCACAGTTAAAACAGATGAAGAAACAGGTCAAACCGTTATTTCAGGAATGGGCGAGTTGCACCTTGAAATTATTATCGACCGTTTGAGACGCGAATTCAAAGTTGAATGTAATCAAGGTCGTCCACAGGTATCTTATAAAGAATCTATCACAAAAACGGTTGAATTGCGTGAAACATACAAAAAACAAACCGGAGGTCGTGGTAAATTTGCAGATATGATTGTCAAGGTAGGACCTGGTGATGCGGACTTCGATGGAGAATTGCAATTTATTGACGAAGTAAAAGGAGGTAATATTCCTAAAGAATACATCCCATCTATCCAAAAAGGTTTCGCCCGCGCCATGAAAAATGGAGTGTTGGCCGGATATGGATTGGATAAACTGAAAGTAACCGTGATTGATGGTTCTTATCATGCGGTAGACTCCGACCAATTGTCATTCGAAATTTGTGCAATCCAAGCTTTCAAAAGCGCCTGTGAAAAAGCAGGTCCGGTATTGAAAGAGCCTATCATGAAAATGGAAGTTGTTACTCCGGAAGAAAGCATGGGTGACGTAATTGGAGACTTAAACAAACGTCGTGGACAAGTGGAAGGTATGGATACCAGCCGTACAGGAGCCCGTATTGTTAAGGCAAAAGTGCCACTCGCGGAAACGTTTGGATATGTAACATCTTTACGTACAATTACTTCTGGTCGCGCAACAAGTACAATGTCATTCTCGCATTATGATGAAGTTTCTTCTTCTATCGCAAAGGCAGTATTGACAGAAGTGAAAGGACGTGTAGATTTGATAAAATAGTTGACAAGAAACAAATTACGAGTGACAAGTATACTCATAATTTGTTTCTTTCAATAAAATAAAAGAATAAAAATAGGGTGTCTGTGTCCAGGAGGAAATGGCTCTTTCTTGTCACTCGTCACTCAATAATTAATAACTTAAAAAAATGAGCCAAAAAATCAGAATTAAATTGAAATCTTACGATTACAGCTTGGTTGATAAATCAGCCGAAAAAATCGTAAAAACGGTAAAAGCGACAGGAGCTGTTGTTAGTGGTCCAATTCCACTTCCTACTCACAAACGCATTTTTACAGTAAACCGTTCAACTTTCGTAAACAAGAAATCTCGTGAACAGTTCGAACTTTCTTCTTACAAAAGATTAATTGACATCTATAGTTCAACTGCGAAAACGGTTGACGCTTTGATGAAATTAGAGTTGCCAAGCGGAGTTGAAGTAGAAATTAAAGTATAAATAGTTGACAAGTAGGCAAGGATACGAGTTAATAAGCTCGTCAACTCGTCAACTCGTTAATTGGTAACTAAATAAATAAAAAGTGAAATGCCAGGATTAATTGGAAAAAAAATCGGAATGACATCCGTTTTCAGTGCCGAGGGAAAAAATCTTCCATGCACTGTTATCGAAGTAGGTCCTTGTGTTGTTACTCAAGTAAAAACCATTGAAAACGATGGTTATGAAGCTGTTCAGTTAGGTTTTCAGGAAAAAAAGGAAAAACATACTTCCAAACCTGAACAAGGACACTTCAAAAAAGCGGGAGTAGCACCTCAAAGACACTTGGCCGAGTTCAAAGGACAAGGAGAGTATAAACTCGGAGATGTAATTACTGTCGATTATTTCGATGGTGAAATTTATGTAGATGTAGTTGGTACATCAAAAGGAAAAGGTTTTCAGGGAGTTGTGAAACGTCATGGTTTCCTTGGAGTAGGAGAGGCTACATTAGGACAAAGTGACCGTCAACGTCACCCTGGTTCTATCGGAGCTTGTTCTTATCCTGCAAAAGTATTCAAAGGAACACGCATGGGAGGTCAGATGGGTAATGAAAGAGTAACCGTTCAAAACCTCGAAATAATTAAGTTAATCCCAGAACATAATCTTTTGTTAGTAAAAGGTTCTGTTCCAGGAGCAAAAGGTTCAATCGTATTAATAGAAAAGTAATGGAATTAAGTGTATATAACATCAAAGGAGAGGATACAGGAAAAAAAGTAACCCTCAATGATTCTATCTTTGGTATTGAACCCAATGACCATGCTATTTATTTGGACGTAAAACAATATATGGCCAACAAACGTCAGGGAACTCATAAATCCAAAGAAAGAAGTGAAATGTCGGGAAGTACCCGTAAATTAGGT
Organism: Bacteroidales bacterium; assembly: GCA_031553755.1. GTDB lineage: Bacteria > Bacteroidota > Bacteroidia > Bacteroidales > Azobacteroidaceae > JAIRVZ01. The sequence goes on from JAVBKZ010000018.1 coordinate 15,582, forward strand.
CGCCAGAAAGGTGGTGGTGGTGCTCGTCGTGGAGATATTAATTCTCCTCTTTTGGTTGGAGGTGCTCGTGTATTCGGGCCTAAACCAAGAGATTACGAATTCAAATTGAATAAAAAGGTAAAAGCTTTGGCTCGTAAATCTGCTTTGGCTTATAAAGCAAAAGCGAATGCGATTGTCGTTGTTGAAGATCTTTCGTTCGAGGCACCTAAAACAAAAGAATTTGTATCAATGACTAATAATTTGAAAGTTGCTGATAAAAAATTACTTATTGTTTTGTCTGAAAATAATAAAAATGTCTATTTGTCTGCTCGGAATTTACAAAAGGCAAATGTGACTACAGTTGCAGAACTTAATACTTACAAAGTACTTGATGCCGTTCAGCTTGTAATGACAGAAAGTTCCTTGGCTGCTATTAATAACTTTTAAAAATAAGGAGAACAAGACATGGGAATTATTATTAAACCTATAGTAACCGAAAAACAAACAGTGATTAGTGAAAAATTTCCTAATCGTTTTGGTTTTCGCGTTTCTCCCGATGCCAACAAGTTGCAAATTAAAGCTGCTGTTGAAGAACTTTATGGAGTAACTGTAGTTAGTGTGAATACTTCTAACTACGATGGCAAATTAAAGTCCAGATACACAAAATCGGGAGTGATAAATGGAAAAATGCCTGCTTTCAAAAAAGCAATTATTACATTGAAAGAGGGCGAAACAATAGATTTCTTTAGCAATATCTAATAGTTAACGAGTTAACAAGTAGACGAGTAAACAAGGCTCGTCAACTTGTCAACTTGTCAACTTGTAACTTAAAATAAAAATGGGAATTCGTAAATTAAAGCCCACAACGCCGGGGCAAAGACACAAGATTATCGGTGCATTTAGTGAAATCACTGCTAGTACACCGGAAAAATCTCTTGTTGTTGGAAAAAACAAGTCGGGCGGCCGCAATAGCGAAGGTAAAATGACCATGCGTTATATTGGTGGCGGTCACAGGCAAAAATATCGTTTGATCGACTTCAAGAGAAACAAAGATGGCATCCCAGCAACAGTGAAAACAATCGAGTATGACCCTAACCGTTCGGCTCGCATAGCATTGTTGTATTATCTTGATGGAGCAAAGACTTATATTTTGGCTCCTAACGGATTGAAAGTCGGCCAAACAGTGATGTCGGGTAAGGATGCTGCACCCGAAGTAGGTAACAGTTTACCTTTAGCTAATGTTCCGTTGGGAACTGTAATTCATAATATAGAATTACGTCCGGGACAAGGAGCGAAGATGGTTCGTTCGGCAGGTACATTTGCGCAAGTCGTTTCGAGGGAAGGAGACTATGCGATCATCAAAATGCCTTCAGGAGAAACTCGTAAAATTCTTTCTACTTGTAAAGCTACTATTGGTAGTGTAGGTAATTCAGACCATGCACTTGAAAAATCAGGAAAAGCCGGTAGAACCAGATGGCTCGGACGCCGTCCTCGTGTTCGTGGTGTTGTAATGAACCCTGTAGATCACCCGATGGGTGGAGGTGAAGGACGTGCTTCAGGAGGACATCCTAGATCTCGCAAGGGATTGTATGCTAAGGGCTTGAAAACAAGAGCGCCTAAGAAACACTCTTCTAAGTATATAATTGAAAGAAGAAAAAAGTAACCTGATTAATTAAGAGTAAATTATGAGTCGTTCGTTAAAAAAAGGTCCTTACATTAATCTTAAACTCGAAAAGAAAATTCTGACTATGAATGAGTCGGGAAAAAAAGTAGTGGTTAAGACATGGGCAAGAGCTTCAATGATTTCGCCCGATTTTGTGGGGCATACCGTTGCAGTTCACAATGGTAATAAATTTATTCCTGTTTATGTTACTGAAAATATGGTTGGTCATAAGTTAGGTGAATTTTCTCCTACTCGCCAATTCCGTGGTCACGGTGGTAACAAAAAAAGATAACAGGATATTCAGCAATCTGAAATAAATTAAGAAAAAATGGGTGCTAGAAAAAGAATATCAGCCGAAGAAAGAAAAGAATCCAACAAAACTACATATTTCGCAAAATTGCGGAACGTGCCGACTTCGCCTCGTAAGATGCGTTTGGTCGCAGATATGATTCGTGGAATGGAAGCTTTTAGGGCGCTTGGCGTATTGAAGTTCTCTAACAAAGAGGCTGCTGCCAAAGTAGAAAAATTATTACGTTCTGCTATTTCCAATTGGGAACAAAAAAATGAACGTAAAGCAGAAAGTGGTGAATTATATGTTACAACAATAAGCGTTGACTCTGCGACAATGTTGAAGAGAATGCGTCCTGCTCCTCAAGGAAGAGGTTACAGGGTTCGTAAACGTTCAAATCACGTAACATTGTTCGTAGATACAAAAACAGACAATCAAAATTAATTGCTAAATGGGACAAAAAACTAATCCGATAAGTAATCGTTTGGGAATCATCCGTGGATGGGATTCAAATTGGTATGGGGGCAATAATTATGGCGATACTTTGTTAGAAGACAGCAAAATACGTAAATACCTCAGTGCCCGTCTCGCTAAAGCAAGTGTATCTCGCATTGTTATTGAACGTACGTTAAAATTAGTTACTATTACAGTTTGTACTGCTCGTCCGGGAATTATCATCGGTAAAGGAGGACAAGAAGTTGACAAATTGAAAGAAGAATTGAAAAAAATAACTGATAAAGAAGTTCAAATCAATATCTTCGAAGTAAAAAGACCTGAATTAGACGCGGTTATCGTTGCTAATAACATTGCCCGTCAATTAGAAGGAAAAGTAGCTTATCGCCGTGCTGTAAAAATGGCTATCGCTTCAACCATGAGAATGGGAGCGGAAGGAATTAAAATTCAAATTTCAGGACGTTTAAATGGCGCTGAAATGGCTCGTTCTGAGATGTATAAAGAAGGAAGAACTCCTTTACATACACTTCGTTCCGATATAGATTATGCTTTAGGTGAAGCATTAACCAAAGTAGGTTTGCTTGGAATTAAAGTTTGGATCTGCCGAGGAGAAGTATATGGTAAAAAAGACTTATCTCCTTCGTTCGCGGTTTCTAAAGATTCAGCTCGCGGAGGAAGAAGCGGTGGAGAAGGACGTAATGACGGAAGAAACGACAGAGGCGATAGAAACTTCAAGAAGAGAACTCCGAGAGGAGAGAGAAAGTAATTTACAATGAAAAATTAATAATTAAAAATTAAGAATGAGGTGGATATCTCAATTATTAATTGTTAATTATTAATATTAATTCAAAAAGAAATGTTACAACCGAAAAAAACAAAATTCAGAAGGTCGCAAAAAGGCCGGATGAAAGGCAATGCTCAAAGAGGGCATGAATTGTCATTAGGTTCTTTTGGTATAAAATCTTTGCAATCAAAATGGATCACAGGGCGTCAGATAGAAGCTGCTCGTATCGCTGTGACACGTTATATGCAACGTCAAGGTCAAGTTTGGGTAAGAATTTTCCCCGACAAACCAATTACTAAAAAACCGGCAGAAGTGCGTATGGGTAAAGGAAAAGGAGCTCCTGAAGGATTTGTCGCTCCCGTAACACCGGGAAGAATCATTTTCGAAATCGAAGGAGTACCATTTGATGTTGCGAAAGAAGCTTTGAGACTTGCTGCTCAAAAACTTCCGGTGACTACTAAATTTGTCGTGAGACGTGACTATGATTATCAAAATCAAAATGTGTAATCAATATGAAAATTGCAGAAATTAAAGAATTAAGTACTAAGGAATTGCAAGAAAGAATTGATGCTGAAACAATTGCTTTGGATCAGAAAAAAATCAATCATAGCATATCTCCTTTGGATAGTCCTGCTTCGATTACTCATGCACGCAAGGACCTCGCACGCATGAAAACAGAAATGCGTCAAAGAGAACTTAAAAATCAATAATCAAATTGAGCCTGATGGAAACTAGAAATTTAAGAAAAGAAAGAATCGGTGTCGTTTTCAGCAATAAAATGGATAAATCTATTACCGTTGCTGTGAAATGGAAAGAAAAGCACCCGATTTATGGTAAATTCGTTAATAAAACGAAGAAGTTCCATGCTCACGACGAAAAAAATGAATGTAACATCGGAGATACCGTGCGCATCATGGAAACTCGTCCTTTGAGCAAAACAAAGAGATGGAGATTGGTCGAAATAATTGAAAAAGCGAAGTAATTATGATACAACAAGAATCAAGACTTACAGTAGCTGATAACAGCGGCGCTAAAGAAGTGCTTTGTATCCGCGTTTTAGGTGGAACAAAAAGAAGATATGCTTCTGTTGGAGATGTGATTGTCGTTGCAGTTAAAAACGTAATCCCATCAAGTGATGTTAAAAAAGGTGCAGTGTCGAAAGCGATGATTGTACGTACGAAAAAAGAAATACGCCGTCCTGATGGTTCATATATTCGCTTTGACGACAACGCTTGTGTGTTGTTGAATAATGCGGGTGAAATCAGAGGAAGCCGTATCTTTGGTCCGGTAGCTCGTGAACTTCGTGCTGTTAATATGAAAATCGTTTCTTTAGCACCAGAAGTACTATAATGAATTAATAATGAACAATTAAGAATTGAGAATTAAAAAATTAAGTCGATAAAAACTTAATTATTAATTATTAATTATTAATTATTAATTGAAAAAAAATGAGTAAATTACATATTAAAAAAGGCGACATAGTTTTCGTTAACACAGGAGTTGACAAAGGAAAAACAGGGCGTGTGCTCCAAGTCCTTGTAGAGAAAAAAAGAGCTCTTGTGGAGGGTGTTAACATGGTATCCAAGAGTACCAAGCCTAATGCGAAAAATCCTCAAGGAGGAATTGTAAAGAAAGAAGCTTCTATTCATATTTCCAATTTAAATGTGATTGATCCGGATTCAGGAAAACCTACCCGGATTGGTCGTAAATTGAATGATAAAGGAGTATTAGTTCGTTATGCTAAAAAATCAGGAAAGGAAATTAAGTAATGAGCGCTACAGCTAATCTAAAAAAAGAATATCGGGAAAAAATTGTTCCCGCGTTGATGAAAGAATTTTCTTATTCGTCAGTGATGCAAGTTCCTGTGCTGAAAAAGATTGTGATCAATCAAGGTTTAGGAGTTGCGGTTGCGGATAAAAAAATAATAGATATCGCAATTTCGGAATTGACAGCTATAACCGGTCAAAAGGCTGTAGCTACAGTTTCTCGAAAAGATATTTCAAACTTCAAGTTACGTAGAAAAATGCCTATTGGTACAATGGTAACTTTACGTCGTGAACAAATGTATGAATTCCTTGAAAGACTTGTACGTGTTGCTTTACCCCGTATTCGTGACTTCAAAGGTATTGAAAGCAAACTTGACGGAAGAGGTAATTATACACTTGGAATTGAAGAACAAATTATTTTTCCCGAAATAAATATTGATAATATTAGTAAAATATTGGGAATGAATATTACCTTTGTGACCTCTGCAAAAACAGATGAAGAAGGTTATGCACTTTTGAGAGAATTTGGACTACCTTTTAAAAACAGTAAAAAAGATTAATTTAGAGACAGTTAAGAGTTTCTATTGGTAATATAATCGTTTTTCAATAAGAAAAAATATGGCTAAAGAATCAATGAAAGCCCGTGAGGTAAAACGCGCTAAATTAGTTGCCAAATATGCTGAAAAAAGAGCACAGCTAAAAGCGGAAGGTAACTATGATGCTTTGCAAGCGCTACCTAAGAATGCTTCTCCTGTTCGTTTGCATAATCGTTGTAAATTAACAGGACGTCCTAAAGGATACATTCGTCAATTTGGAATTTCTCGTATCCAATTTAGGGAAATGGCTTCCGCTGGACTTATTCCGGGTGTGAAAAAAGCAAGCTGGTAAAATAAAATGAAAAGTTGAAAGTTGAAAGTTGAAAATAAATATGGCTGAGTAATTAATTTTCAATTCTCAATTTTCAATTCTCAATTGTTAAATATTGTCCGGGTGTGCCGGATCAATTTAATTTTTTAATTATGACAGATCCAATAGCAGATTATCTAACGAGACTAAGGAATGCCATCAAAGCAAAACACAGAGTGGTGGAAGTTCCGGCCTCAAATTTAAAAAAAGAAATCACAAAGATTCTTTTTGACAAAGGCTACATTCTTAATTATAAGTTTGTAGAAGAGGGTCCTCAAGGTTCAATTAAAATAGCCTTGAAGTATGACCCGATAAATAAAGTAAACGCAATTAAAAAACTGGAGAGAATATCTACTCCGGGATTGCGTCAGTATGTCGGTTATAAAGATATGCCAAGGGTATTGAATGGACTCGGTATTGCCGTTCTTTCAACTTCTAAAGGTGTAATGACAGACAAGGAAGCTCGCGATTTGAAAGTGGGTGGCGAAGTTTTATGTTTTGTTTATTAATGTAAGGAGGAAAAAGTTATGTCAAGAATAGGAAAATTACCCATTACATTACCCAAAGGAGTAACATTCACTCAAAACGGAGATGTTGTTACAGTAAAAGGTCCGAAAGGAGAATTATCTCAACAAGTAAATCAGGACATTAAAATCGAATTGAATGACGGCGTTTTGACAGTGTCAAGGCCATCTGACGAAAAAGAACATCGTGCTCTCCACGGGTTATATCGTTCTTTAATCAATAATATGGTTGTAGGTGTATCTGAAGGATATAAAAAAGAACTTGAATTAGTCGGTGTCGGATATCGCGTCACTAACACAGGCAATCTTTTGGATTTTTCTTTAGGTTATACTCATAATATCTATATGATGTTGCCTTCCGAGATTAAAGTTGAAACAAAAAGTGAGAGAAATAAAAATCCTCTTATCATTCTTGAATCAGCAGATAAACAATTAATCGGACAGATTTGTGCTAAGATACGTTCATTCCGCAAAGTAGAACCTTACAAAGGTAAGGGAATTAGATTTGTTGGAGAAGTGGTGCGTAGAAAATCCGGTAAATCGGCAGGTAAATAATTACTAAAACCATAGAATTATTATGACAACAAAGGAATTAAGAAGAATAAAGATAAAACATCGTGTACGTAAAAATATTTCAGGAACAGCTGAACGTCCACGTTTGACAGTATTCAGAAGCAATAAGCAAATTTACGCTCAGGTCATTGATGATTTGACAGGAAAAACATTAGCTACAGCTTCTTCACAAGGAATTCAGGATAAAGTTACTAAAACTGAGATTGCAGGCAAAGTTGGAGAAATGATTGCTAAAAAATCACAGGAAGCGGGAATTGAAACCGTTGTGTTTGATCGTAACGGATATTTATATCACGGAAGAGTTAAACAATTGGCAGAATCTGCCCGTAAATCCGGACTTAAATTTTAATTGAAAAAATGGCAGTAAATAATAAAGTAAAGTCAACGAATGACTTGGAATTAAAAGATAGGTTAGTTGCCATCAATCGTGTAACTAAAGTTACTAAAGGAGGACGTACTTTTAGCTTTGCTGCAATTGTCGTTGTCGGAAACGAAGACGGAATTGTAGGATGGGGATTAGGTAAAGCCGGTGAAGTAACAACTGCGATTGCAAAAGGTGTTGAAGCAGCTAAAAAGAATTTAGTGAAAGTGCCTGTTTATAAAGGAACAATTCCTCACGAACAAATCGCGAAATTTGGAGGGGCGCAAGTATTTATGAAACCAGCTACCCACGGAACTGGAGTAAAAGCAGGAGGTGCAATGCGTGCCGTATTAGAAAGCGTAGGAGTTACAGACGTATTGGCAAAGTCAAAAGGTTCTTCAAATCCTCACAACTTGGTAAAAGCAACAATTGCTGCTTTATGTGAATTGAGAGATCCGGCGATGGTTGCTCAAAATAGAGGAGTTTCAGTTGAAAAAGTATTTAAAGGTTAATTAATTAAGAGGGAAAAGTTATGGCAACGATAAAAATTAAACAAGTAAGAAGCCGCATCGGTTGTCCTCAAGTGCAAAAGAGAACTTTAGATGCTTTGGGACTTAAAAAATTAAACCGTATTGTTGAACATGAAGCCAATCCTGCAATACTTGGAATGGTTGAAAAAGTTAAACACTTGGTTGAAGTAATAAAATGATTTAAGAATTAGAAATATAAGAATTAGAACGAATTTAATTCTTAATTACGATTCTGATCATTAATTATTAATTGTTAATTATTAATTGAAAAATATGAATTTGTCAAATTTAAAACCTGCTGAAGGATCTACTAAAATCCGTAAAAGAATAGGACGTGGTTCCGGTTCCGGTTTAGGAGGAACTTCAACAAGAGGTCATAAGGGAGCGAAATCAAGATCGGGTTACTCTAAAAAAATAGGATTTGAAGGAGGTCAAATGCCTATTCAAAGACGTTTGCCTAAATTCGGTTTCAAAAATATTAATAGAGTAGAATACAAAGCGATTAATATTGAAACGCTACAACAACTTGCAGAGACTCAAAATCTATCAAAAATAGGAGTTGAAGAATTAGTAAGTGCCGGATTTATTTCAGCTAACCAATTAGTGAAGATCTTAGGTAAAGGTGCGCTTACTGCAAAATTGGATGTTACCGCTCATGCGTTTTCCAAAACTGCGGAAAATGCAATTACATCCGTAGGTGGAACTATTGTAAAACTCTGATGAATAATGAGAGCTATTGAAACCATCAAAAATATTTGGAAGATAGAGGATTTGAAAAATCGAATCCTCACCACTCTTCTTCTTATCACAGTATACAGGTTTATGACATGTATAACACTTCCTGGTATTGATCCTACGGCATTAGGCGCTTTGCATTCCCAAACGCAAGGAGGTTTGATGTCTTTGTTGGATATGTTTTCGGGAGGAGCGTTTTCTAATGCATCTATTGTTGCGTTAGGTATCATGCCATACATTTCCGCCTCGATTGTTATCCAATTGTTGGCTATTGCTGTACCCGCGTTCCAAAAAATGCAAAGGGAAGGAGAAAGTGGTCGTAGGAAAATCAATCAATATACTCGTTACCTGACAGTTTTAATTTTATTGTTTCAGGCTCCGACTTATTTGGTTAACCTCAACGTACACATGCGAATGGTTGGCGCTTCAATGCCTGCCGGTGCTTGGTTTGTTATATCTTCTACTGTTATCTTAGCGGCAGGATCAATGTTTGTCCTTTGGTTAGGGGAAAGAATTACGGATAAAGGTATTGGTAATGGAATCTCATTCATAATTATGGTTGGTATCCTTGCCAGATTCCCACTTGCAATCGTACAAGAATTTTCGTCAAGATTGAGTGAAAGTACAGGAGGTCTAGTCGCGTTTTTATTCGAAATAGTCTTTTTATTGTTTGTTATTGCCGGTGCAATTTTATTGGTACAAGGAACACGAAGAGTTCCTGTACAATATGCCAAACAAATGATAGGAAACAAACAATACGGAGGAGCGCGTCAATACATTCCTTTGAAAGTGAACGCTGCCAATGTTATGCCTATCATTTTCGCGCAAGCGATTATGTTTATTCCTATTTCAATTATGGGATTTGGGTCTAATTCAGATTCCGGAGGATTTTGGATGGCATTGATGGATAATCATGGATTTTGGTATAATTTTGTCTTTGCGACTTTGATTATTCTGTTTACATATTTTTATACAGCTATTACGATTAATCCTACTCAAATGGCGGAGGATTTAAAACGTAATAATGGATTTATTCCCGGAATCAAACCAGGGAAAAAAACAGCGGAATATATTGATGATATTATGTCAAGGATAACATTCCCAGGATCATTATTCTTAGCTTTAGTCGCGATTATGCCTTCATTTGCCGGTCATTTGGGTATAAAACAAGAATTCGCACAGTTTTTTGGAGGAACATCGTTGTTGATTTTGGTTGGTGTTGTACTTGATACTTTACAACAAGTAGAAAGTCATCTATTGATGCGTCACTATGATGGTTTACTTAAAACAGGTAAAATAAAGGGACGCCAAGGTACTGCTTATTGATAAAATGATCTATCTAAAAACAGACGAAGAAATTGAAATGATGAGGGTTGCCAATCTGTTGGTTGGTAAAACTTTAGCGGAAGTAGCTAAGTGTATTGAACCTGGAGTGACAACTCTTCATTTAGATAAAATAGCAGAAACGTTTATTCGTGATCATGGAGCGATTCCCTTGTTTTTAGGATACAATGGTTTTCCAAATTCTCTTTGTATTTCTGTTAATGAACAAGTTGTACATGGTATACCCTCCAACTATTCTTTGAAAGAAGGCGATATTGTATCAATCGATTGTGGAACTTTTATTAATGGATATTGTGGAGACTCTGCTTATACGTTTTGTGTAGGAGAAGTCAAACCTGAGGTACTAAAGCTTTTGAAAACAACAAAAGAATCTTTATATCAGGGGATTGCTAACGCAATGGAAGGTAAAAGGATCGGTGATGTGAGTAATGCTATTCAGACTTATTGCGAACACAATGGATATTCAGTAGTAAGGGAATTAGTTGGACATGGTATTGGCAAAAAAATGCATGAAGCCCCGGAAGTTCCGAATTTTGGAAAAAAAGGTTCCGGAGTACTCCTTAAAAGAGGAATGTGCATCGCGATAGAACCGATGATCAACTTAGGAAAGAAACAAGTCGTGTTTGAAAAAGATGGTTGGACTGTCAGAACTATAGATAGATTACCATCTGCGCATTTTGAACATACCGTAGCTATAAGGCAAGGAAAAGCAGATATTTTATCTTCGTTTGAAATGATAGAAGAAGTTTTAGGTAAAAAAGTAATTTAATTTTTATCATTAAATTTATATGGCTAAGCAGTCAGCGATAGAGCAAGACGGAACTATAATTGAAGCATTGTCGAATGCGATGTTTCGGGTTGAATTGGAGAATGGACATGAGATAACCGCTCATATTTCAGGGAAAATGAGAATGCACTATATTAAAATTCTTCCCGGAGATAAAGTGAAAGTTGAGATGTCTCCCTATGATTTAACCAAAGGAAGAATTTCATTTAGATACAAATAAAAATAAAATAGATATGAAAGTAAGAGCATCTTTAAAAAAGCGTACGGATGATTGTAAAATCGTCAGGAGAAAAGGACGTTTGTATGTGATTAACAAGAAAAATCCTAAATATAAACAACGTCAAGGATAATTTTATTATTTTTGCTGAAATTTTTTAATTAAGAATGGCTATAAGAATAGTAGGGGTAGACTTACCTCAAAACAAAAGAGGAGAAATTGCGTTGACTTATATATATGGTATTGGTCGTAGCGCGTCAAACAGAATTTTGTTAGAAGCTGGTATCGATAGAGATATCAAAGTGAAGGATTGGACAGATGAGCAAGCGGCTAAAGTTCGTGAAATCATTGGTGCAAACTACAAAGTAGAAGGGGATCTGCGCTCTGAAGTTCAGTTGAATATCAAGCGTTTGATGGATATCGGTTGCTACCGCGGCGTGCGTCACCGTATCGGATTACCCGTAAGAGGTCAAAGTACTAAAAACAATGCCCGTACACGTAAGGGTAGAAAGAAAACAGTTGCAAACAAGAAAAAAGCTACGAAATAAGTTGAAAGTTGAAAGTTGAAAGTTGAAAGTTGGATTACAACTTACGGCTCAATAACTTATAACTTACAGTTTTGGCGTGGAATGTAAAACTTAAAAAAGAAAATGGCAAAAAAAACAGTCGCAGCAAAAAAAAGAGTTGTAAAGGTTGATGCAAATGGTCAACTTCATGTACACTCTTCATTTAACAACATTATTGTAACTATTGCGAATAGCGAAGGTCAAGTGATTTCATGGTCTTCTGCAGGTAAAATGGGATTCAGAAGCTCTAAGAAAAACACTCCTTATGCAGCTCAAATGGCGGCTCAAGATTGTGCGAAAATAGCTTATGATCTTGGATTGAGAAAAGTGAAAGCATACGTGAAAGGCCCTGGTAATGGTCGTGAATCGGCTATCAGAACAGTACACGGAGCTGGTATTGAAGTAACTGAAATTATAGACGTTACTCCACTTCCGCACAACGGATGTCGTCCTCCTAAAAGAAGAAGAGTGTAATTTAAAGAAGGAATAGTTAGAAGTTTGAAGCGGTTTGAAAAAGTTAGAATTATTTTCATTTTTTATCAAAACTAACAATTTATAACTTTTAACTAACAATTTCTTAACTGTTGATTATTAATTCGAAAATAGGTTTTGAATAAGTGAATAGATTGCAAACTCTCCTCTCTGCGATCGCGGCTGCACAAGTTTGAAACCAGTGAAATAAAAATAAAAAAAATGGCAAGATATACCGGTCCAAAAACAAAAATTGCTCGTAAATTCGGAGAAGCAATTTTCGGTCCCGATAAAGTTCTAAGTAAAAAGAACTATCCTCCGGGACAACATGGTAACGCAAGAAAGAAAAAAACATCAGAGTATGGAATTCAACTTCGCGAGAAGCAAAAAACTAAGTACACTTATGGTGTTTTAGAAAAACAATTCCGTAATTTATTCCATAAAGCTCAAAGAGCTAAAGGTATTACAGGCGAGGTGCTTGTTCAATTACTTGAATGTCGTTTAGATAACGTTGTTTATCGCATGGGATTAGCTCGTACAAGGGCAGCCGCACGTCAATTGGTATCCCACAGACATATTGTTGTAGATGGAAAAGTGGTGAATATTCCTTCATATTCATTGAAACCAGGTCAGGTAATAGGAGTTCGTGAAAAATCTAAATCATTGGAAATAATCGGAGATAATTTATCCGGATTCAATCATAGCAAATACGCTTGGATTGAATGGGATCAACCTTCTATGAGTGCGAAATTTTTGCATATTCCAGAGAGAGCAGATGTTCCTGAAAATATTAAGGAACAATTGATTGTAGAATTATATTCTAAATAATAAAGATTCCATGGCGATATTAGCATTTCAAAAACCTGATAAAGTATTAATGTTGGAAGCGGACAACAACTACGGAAAATTTGAATTCCGTCCGTTGGAACCCGGTTATGGAATTACTGTCGGTAATTCACTTCGCCGTATTCTCTTGTCTTCCTTGGAAGGCTTCGCCATTACTTCTATTAAGATTGATGGTGTGGATCATGAATTCTCAACGATTCCCGGAGTGAAGGAAGATGTGACAAACATCATCCTTAACCTGAAACAAGTGAGATTCAAACGTGTTGTGGAGGATATCGAAAATGAAAAAATCAGTATAAATGTTTCCGGTTCGGGAATATTTAAAGCCGGGGATATAGGTAAACAATTGACCGGATTTGAAATTCTTAATCCTAATTTCGTAATATGCCGTTACGATAAGGGTGCGAGTTTTCATATTGAACTTACAATTGATAAGGGACGTGGATATGTTCCGGCGGATGAAAATCGTACAGAAAACGATGAGATCAGTCAGATAGCGATTGACGCTATTTTTACTCCAATCCGTAATGTTAAGTATTCGATTGAAAATTTCCGTGTAGAACAAAAAACTGACTACGAAAAATTGATTTTCGAAATTGAAACAGACGGTTCAATTCATCCTAAAGACGCTTTGAAAGAAGCTGCAAAAATATTGATTCATCATTTTATGTTGTTTTCTGACGAAAAAATTCATCTTGAACCTGTAGATACAGAGGTAAATGAAGAATTTGATGAAGAAATCCTTCACATGCGCCAGTTATTGAAAACAAGATTAGCAGACATGAATTTATCTGTCAGGGCTTTGAATTGTTTGAAAGCTGCGGATGTTGAAACATTAGGGGAATTAGTCAAATATCAAAAGAATGATTTATTGAAATTCCGTAATTTCGGTAAAAAATCTCTTACTGAATTGGATGACCTGCTTGATAACCTTAAGTTAACGTTTGGCATGGACATCGCTAAATATAAATTAGATAAAGATAACTAATAATGAGACATAATAAGAAAATCAATCATTTAGGTCGTACAAATACGCATAGAGAAGCTATGCTTTCTAATATGGCTTGTTCTTTGATCAAACATAAAAGAATATTTACGACTGTTCCTAAAGCAAAGGAACTTCGCAAGTTTATAGAGCCGCTTATTACTAAATCAAAAGCAGATACAACTCATTCACGTCGTGTTGTTTTTAAAAATTTATTGGATAAATATGCTGTAACTGAGTTGTTTGTAGAGGTGTCTCAGAAGGTGGCGGATCGCCCGGGTGGATATACTCGCATTATCAAAACAGGTAACCGTTTAGGAGATAACGCTGCGATGTGCTTTATTGAATTAGTAGATTATAATGAAAATATGTTGAAAGAAAAAACTCCGGCTAAAGCTGCAAAAACTCGTCGTTCGAGGAAAAAAGCGGATGCGTCGGTTGTTTCTTCTACTCCTAAAACTGAAGTTGTAGAATCAACTGAAACTTCAGCAGCAGAGTAATATCACTAAAATCGGAACTTGAATTTCAAGTTTTGGTATAAAATCTTACAGATTACACAAATTACACAGGCGATTGTCTGTATAGCATGTGTAGTCTGTTGTTTTTTATATCAGATTTCTATGTCGTCAAGTACTTACCGGATATTTAATTATTAAGAAAATGGATATATTGCTGATTTTCATAGTATTGATAGTAGGAAGCGTAATTTCTTACATTATTTTCAGTCTTTTGAATAAAACAAAGACTGTTGCAAAAAACGAATATGAGTTGTTGGCTGAAAAATTTAATGAAACAAATACTCATGTGAAAATTTTGGAAGACAGATTTAAGTCGAATGGAGAAAAAATTATCGAATTATCAGAGTCATTAACTTCTCAAATTACGATAAACCAAAATTTACAAAATGAAATCAATCAGCATAAACAATCATTAGCAGAAGAAAAAGCAAATAACCATTTGTTGACCGAAAATTTGAAATTACAAAGAGATATAAATGCGAAACAATTAGAAGAATTGGGAAATATTAATCAAAAAATAATCCAAATAACAGCTGAAAACAGTACATTAAAAGCTAATAACAATACTTTAGTTGATAAACTGAATATACAGAAAGAGGAAATAATTGAAATACAAAAAATATCACAATTGCAATTTGAAAAAATAGCTAACCAGATTTTGGAAGAAAAATCGGGAAAATTTACAGAGGTAAATAAAGCGAATATAGAAGCTATTTTAAAACCTTTGGGAGAAAATATCGAACATTTTAAGAAAAAAGTAGAAGAAACTTACGATAAAGAATCAAAACAACGTTTTTCGCTCGAAGAAAAAGTAAAAGAACTTGTTGAACAAACAAATAAAGTGAGTACAGAAGCCAATAACCTCGCTTCTGCCTTGAAAGGACAGGTAAAGAAACAAGGCAATTGGGGAGAAATGATTTTAGAAAGTATTCTCCAAAAATCAGGTTTGGTAAAAGATAGAGAATATTTCTTACAGCAAACTATTAAAGACGAAGAAGGTCATAATTTCAGACCTGATGTTTTAGTAAAATTACCCGATAATCGTATAATTATCATTGATTCCAAAGTTTCGCTGATAGCTTATGAACGTTTCTCTTCGGCCGAAACCGTTGATGAACAAACAGTTTATTTGTCTGAGCATTTGAAATCAATATACTACCACATTGATGAATTGCATGAGAAGAGATACGATAATCTCGAAGAATCTTTAGATTTTACGATGATGTTTATTCCCATAGAGCCGGCATATCTTATTTCAATTCAAACAGACCAAAACTTGTGGGCGTATGCATATTCCAAGCGGATATTGTTGATTAGTCCTACCAACCTGATAGCTTGTCTTAAATTGATGGCTGATCTGTGGAAAAGAGAACTACAAAGTAAAAACGCGATGGAAATAGTGAAACGTGGAGAACTGCTTTATGAGAAATTTGTTTCGTTTGTTTCTACTCTTGAAGATATGGGAAAACATATCAATAAAACTCAACAATCATATAATACAGCCATGGGACAATTAAATACCGGAGGAGGACATTTGATTGGTCAAGCGTTGAAATTGAAAAATTTGGGTTTGAAATCCAGCAAAGAAATTCCTTCATCACTGCTTCCACCTGATGGTGACGAATAATTTGATAAAAAATCCTTAGTACATGACAAAAAATAAATAACTTACAGATATTCAGTAAAATAGTCGCGTATTTATTAGGATAGAACCTTAATAATCATTATCTTAGAGGAAAATATATCAGAATTTACTCCACATTATGACTACTAAGGTTCAGGACAAAAATACAAAATTGATCGCGGTATTACTCAATCATTTCGGGGAAAATATGAA
>JAVBKZ010000015.1:0-36761 GCA_031553755.1 Bacteroidales bacterium
TAGGTAACTGGTAAAGTCAAAATAGAAACACCGTTTTGTTTTATATATACTAAACGAAAAATCGGGAGATTTAGTATTTAAAACTCCTAAATATTTTATTTATTGATTTTTTATTGGAGAATGAGACCTGAGTAGTTACAATTTTGTAATAATTATATCAAATGAATTTTTTATTGTTTGTATTTTGAAAATATAATAAAGATGGATACATTTGATAGAATTAATATAACAAACATGGTATTTTTTTGAGAACACACTTTTCCGATAAAAAAAATAGAAAGATAAAAACAAAATAATCCCCATTTGATGTTTTATAAATATATTTGTATTTTAAAGACTAAAATTTTAAAAATTAAGCGCTTAAAGCACATATTATTTTACTTTTTAATCGGGTTATTTTCGGTTATTTTACTTATATATATTTTGTTGTGGTTGCCTCCGGTACAACAAAAAGTAAAAGATATTGCCGTTTCTGAATTGAATAAAATAACTGGCGGAAATATTTCAATCGGAAAATTAAATTTTCGTCCTTTTAATAAAATCGGCTTGGAAGATATTTTTATTTCTACTCTCAATGGAGATACTTTGTTGTATGCCAAAGATTTATCCGTAGGGTTTTCTCTTCCGAAATTGATACACAACAAATTATTAATCCGTTCGGTTGTTTTGGACGATTTCACAATTGCGATTGCTAAAGACAGTGCAAACGCGCCTTACAATTTCCAGTTCCTGATAGACGCCTTTTCTTCTTCCGATACAACGGAAACTTCAGGGAGCTCTTTAGTGGTTGAAATAGATAAAATTATCTTGAAAAAAGGTAATTTGTCTTATGATATTCTTTCTGAAAAACCGATAGAAGAAGGCTTTGATTCTAATCATATTGAATTGTCGGATTTTAACACCGAAATTTCGCTTCAATCCATTGATGTTGAAAAATTAGACGTTACACTTTTTTCTTTGGCTTTCAAAGAAAATTCGGGTTTCGAATTAAAAAATCTTTCTACAAAAATTTATTCGTCAGGAAAAAAAATAACTTTGGATAAATTGAATATAGAACTTCCTAATTCTGAAATAAATATAAATAATTCATTTGTAGATTATACCGGATTTGAAATCGAGCAAATGATGTCGCGCGCGAATTATTCGTTTTCGTTAAACATTCCTCAATTGATTCCTGCCGATTTACAGGCATTTTATCTTCCTCTGAAAAACAATTCAGATACGTTAAAATTTAATACTACCGTTTCAGGAAAATTTCCTGAAATAAACGCGGAAATGATAAATGTAAAACTCAGTAATTATTTCGAGTTAGACATGTCTGCCCTAATCGATAATTACGAACATTGGGACACTACTTTGTTTGCTTTGAATATCAATAAATTAACGGCAGAAAAACGGTTCTATAAAACAATCGATACGTTTACAGGAACAGGATCTTCATCTGGATTTTATCCTGAAAATTTTAATTTAACCGGAAAAATAACAGGTTCGTTAGATCGTTCATTTATCAATTTGAACGCCATAACTTCAACCGGGAATTTAAATATTCAGGGTACGGGAGGATATGATACAAAAACATCCGAAATCAACTTTAATACTCAAATCAAGACATCAGGATTGAATATGAAATCCTTATTGTCGGAACCTTCTTTGGGTTTGTTGAATATGGATTTAATTACCAAAGGAAGAATAAAAGGAAATTACATCAATAGTTTCGCGAATGTTTCAATCAATCAATTTGATTATAACGGATACCGATACGAAGACTTAAAAATTGATGTTTCGTATGTGAACGATAGTGTTGACCTGAATATTTTTAGTAAGGATAAAAATTTACCACTTGAATTGAAAGCGTATGCCCAATTAGCCAAAGGAAAAGAATCTGCCGGATTGTATGCCAAAATAAATCATGCCCGGTTAGATACGTTGAATTTTGTTCCGGAATATAAAAATGCCGATGTTTCACTTATTCTTAATGCCGATGTAAAAAGTTTTGATATAGAAAAAATGCAAGCTTTTTTTTCGATCGACAGTTTGTTATTTTCCTGTTATAAAGGCACTTTCAGACAAGAAAAAATCAGATTGAATTATTCTTCGTCAGACGATGCCAAAAAATCCATTCATATTTCATCCGATCTTCTGAATGGCAATATACAAGGAAAAATTAAATTCGCGGATTTGGCTCAATCATTTTCCAATACACTCTCAACTTATCTTCCGGCTTATTTTGATTATAAAAAGGGGAAAAAACATTCGGAATATTATTGGGACGCCAACCTGAAAATCGAAAATACAGACAGCATTACAACAGCTTTGGATATTCCGTTCAACATTATCGAACCGGCAACTATTACAACAAAATATGATGAATCGAAACATTTCGTCGGTTTAGATATCGCGCTTCCCAAAGTAAAAATCAATGATATGGTATTGAGTAAAACTATGTTGGATTTACAAACCGATACTATCCGCCGTAGAATGCATGTTTCGGCAAATACAATGAAGATAGAAAATACCGATTCTTTACTCATTGGATTAAATGCTTTGGCAGGACACGATTCTATTTTTCTTTCTTCTGATATAAAAAATTTAAGCGCTAAAAATAATATTGATGCGAATATAGCTCTCAACGCGTATCTCAACAGAATAAAAGGGCAAAAAATTCCTGATATTTTTGTCGATATCCTTCCTTCTGATATGCGGATAAACGAACAAAAGGTAAAAATCAATCCGGCTCAATTGTCAATTCAAGACAAGCGATATTCGGTCAAAAACTTCAAAATTTCTTTTTCGGATGGTGAATATTTGAGCGTTAACGGAGTTGTTTCCGAAAATAATTCGGATACATTGATAATTAATCCATCGCATATCAGAATTGAAACATTGATGCAAGCCATGATGTCTGACCTCGATTTGCAAGGTGAAATCGATGGGAAATTTATTTTGACTCAACTATTTACCTCGCCACGTTTTTTTACTGATGGACTTAAGGTCAAAGACATCATATTGGAAAATAAGAAAATAGGAAACGTCAATTTAGCAAGCAAATGGAACGATGATACTAAAGGAATCGACATTCAGGCTACATTGACGCAGGATAATGCTCCGACTTCCACTGTCAGTGGCTTTATAATCCCCGGAAAAGATTCGTTGTCTGTCAACGCCGACATCAAAGCAATCGCGTTAGATTGGATCAGTCCGTTTACGAAAGATTTTCTTTATGGTTTGAATGGTTCGATTGGCGCCCAAATCAAAGCGACAGGAAAATTATCCGCGCCCGAATTATCCGGAAAAATTTCTTTTTCCGATGCTAAATTCGGCATAAACATGACCAACACATTGTATTCAATTTCGGATGATATCCTTATAACTCCTCAAAGCATATCCCTGAAAGATTTCAATATAAAAGACGAAAACGACCAGACAATATCGATTAACGGAAAAATTACGCATCAAAATTTCGCCTCGTTCAATCCCGACATTAATTTAAAGATGCGTAATTTCTTGTTAGTCAACAATCCGGAAGCAACCGACAGCTTATTTTACGGAACTTTGAAAATGAATGGTACGATTAAACTGTCAATGTCGGAAAATAATTTATTAGCCGATATGGTTTTAAGCAATAGCGGAACGGGAAAAGTGTTTGTTAAATTACCCGAAAGCCAAGCGCAAGCCCAACAATTTACCGGAATCACATTCATCAATCCTGCCGATTCACTGATTAAAGTAGAAAAAAAAGAAAGTAAGGAAAACAATACATCGTTGCCTGTAAAACTTAAATTGGCTTTATCTGTTTCGCCCGAATTAACATTGGGAACAGTTATTAATCCCGAAACAAAAGACGAAGCGAGTGTTAACGGACAAGGAAATATCGATTTTTCATACGATATGGCAAACGACAATATGAATTTAACCGGGAGTTATACGATTAATGACGGAAAATGTTCTATTTCCCTTAAAAATATCACAAGAAAAACTTTTAATATAAAACCGGGAAGTGAAGTTAATTTTCATGGCGATCCGATGAAAACTTCATTCGATGTAACTGCCGTATACGCTTTGAGATCAGATCTTTCAACTTTAGATCCCAGTTTCGAAAGCGATGGTTATTTGGCTACAACCAAAGTCAATGTCAATTGCTTAATCAACCTATCGGGAAATGTCGACAACATGAAAATAACGTATGATATCGATTTACCCAATTCGAGCGAAGAAACAAAGCGTAAAGTCGCCGGATTAATTTTTTCCGATGATATTAAAATCAAAGAAATCGCTTATTTGTTAACTGTAGGAACTTTTTGGGCGCCGGAAAACAGCGCCGGAAAACCGGGAAGTAATTTGTGGACTTCTTTGGCTTCTTCTACTTTAACTACTCAATTAAACAATCTTTTATCTGGTGTGTTGAATGAAAATTGGACTATCGGAACCGAACTTCATGCCGATGACCAGGATATGTCGAACCTGGAAATGGATGTCAATGTGTCAACCAAATTATTTAATGACAGGTTAACGGTTACCGGTAATCTCGGATACAAGAATACAACGACAAAAAATACAAACTTTACCGGCGATTTCGAAGTACAATATAAATTGACTAAATCAGGTGATTTTGTCCTCAAAATGTATAATGTCACAAATGATCAGTATTACGAACAAGCACTTACTACTCAGGGAGTTGGCATCGTTTACAAAAAAGAGGCAAAAACATTTAAAAATTTATTCCGAAAAATAAAAGCCAAATTTGGAAAATAATGAATACGAAGTTCATATATTCTGTTTTAAAATTAGTAATTATATTTTTTATTTTAATATTTTCGTCTTGTGATGTTGTTAAAAACATTCCAAACGGAAAATATTTGGTTGATGAAGTTTCTTTGGAAATAGACAATAAAAATATTAAAAAAGCGGAATTATCCCCTTTCATCCGCCAAGAACCTAATGATCCTAAATTTGCCGTTGGTATATACGATTGGGTTGGAGACAGCAAATCGTGGTTCAAAAAAACCATTGGAAGAATGGGACAACCTCCTGTTATTTATGAAGATCGCGCTCGTAGGCAATCTATGAATGAAATGACCATAGAAATGAAAAACAAAGGATACTTGAACGCGAAAGTCGAATCGGTTGTAGATACTGTTAATAAAAGAGCTAAAATAAAATATTTCGTAACAAGCAATGAGCCATACCTTATAAACGATTATCAAATCAATATCAACGATTTTAAAATTGATAGTATATTGGAACGGCGAAATAAAAGAAATCGTTCTATCGTTAAACCGGGAGATATTTTCGATATGTATAAATTGGAAGAAGAAAGGAATAATGTCAGTTCTTCTTTAAGAAATAGAGGATATTACACCACAACGACCGACAATTTGCATTATTTGGCCGATACAACTCTCAAATCAAATCAAGCCAATGTTTCACTAATTCTGAAAGATGGCGTAGAATTAAAACCTTATAAAATAAATAAGGTATCGATTTATAGCGGTTTTGATCCGTTATATCGCCAGAATTATCACATCAAAGACTCCGTTATTGTCAAAGGTATAAATATTTATTACGATTCTACTTATTTTCTTCGTCCGAAAGTGATTGAAGGAAACATATTCGTTCATCCTGGACAACTTTTTTCTGCTGCTCAAACAACTCGTACCTATTCATATCTTAACGCGTTGAATTGTATAAGCCGTACGAATATTGAATACGAAGAAACAACCTTGAATGATTCGGCCTATCTTAATTGTAAAATTTATCTTACTCCCGGAAATATTCATGGAATACAAACCGGATTGGAAGGTACTAACAAAGCCGGAGATTTGGGTATCGCGGCAAACGTAACCTACACCCATCACAATATATTCAATGGTTCGGAAGTCTGGGGAGTAAAACTAAGAGGAGCTTATGAATTCGTTAGCGGAAGTACATCCAAAGTTTTGAGTCATAACTTTTATGAATTTGGAATCGGAACAACCCTCGGATTTCCCAAAACGCATATTCCATTCATCGGAAAATTCAGCAGGAATAAATTCAGGATAAGTTCGGAATATGGAATGAGTTTCGACATACAGCAACGTCCTGAATATACACGCGATTTTTTCAATTTAAGTTGGAAAAACAGATGGGAAAATGAAGCGAAAACAGTCAACCAAACTTTGAATTTAATTGATATAAATTATGTCATAATGCCTTGGATGTCGGATGAATTCAGGGATTATTTAAATGAAGATGTCAATTCTCTTACCCGTTACAGTTACGAAAACGTTTTTACGGCAGGAATCGGATATAATATCATTTTTACAAACAAAAATACCGGAAGGTTTACTCAAAGGTTGCATACTCTCCGATTGGGAATGGAAACTTCAGGAAATTTTCTATACGAAGTTTTCAAATGGTCTAAAGCCCAAAAATCAGAAACCGGACAATATAATATATTTGGAAATCCTTTCGCTCAATATATGAAAGGGGATATTGATTTTTCTCAAACTCAACGCGTCAGCGAAAAATGGAGTATTGCCTATCATACCGGATTAGGAGCGGCTTATCCCTACGGAAACTCAGATATTCTTCCTTTCGAAAAAAGATATTACGGAGGAGGACCTAACAGTGTGAGAGGATGGAATACCCGCCATTTAGGCCCCGGATCTTACAATGGAGATGAAGGAAATCCAACGACTCATGTTGGAGATTTGAAATTAGAATTGAGCATGGAATACCGTTACAAATTGATAAAATGGTTGGAATTAGCCTTTTTTGCGGATGCCGGAAATATCTGGACATTAAGAGAATATGAAAACCAACCGGGAGGTATGTTTTCTTTTTCAAATTTTTATAAAGAATTAGCTGTCGGAACCGGAATCGGGATTCGGCTGGATTTAAGTTTTCTGATAATCCGAATTGATGGAGGAAAAAAGGTTTATGACCCTGCTCTACCAGAGAAAAATAGATGGGTGTTATTTGACAAATTCGGAGGAAATTCGGCGGCATATTTAGCGATAGGTTATCCATTTTAATTAACGTGAGTTCGATATAAGAAAGAACTTAATTGAACCACATAGACACAATAGACATATAGAAATTATTATGAGAATAAAGATTTAAAGTCATCTTTATTTTATATATCTTTACAGCCATAGTAAAATTTACGACGAAGTCATCTTGACTTTTACAAAATGTATCAAGTGATAGATTTTAAACACAGAGTTATACGGAGAAATTATTCACAGAGTAGATTTTGGTATCAAATGGCAAGATACTCCGTGAAATAAACTCCTTTTACTCCGTGTTTAATAAAAAGTCGAGACGAATTCGACTATAAAATTGTGATTATGAATTCCTAATTCAAAAAAAATAGTAGTTATCCTTTAATAATTCATTACAATGAAAACACAAATATTATTGTTAGGTATATTTTGCAATTTCTTTTTTTATTCTTTTGGACAAACGGATACTTACAAGATTGAAACCCTCCCGCCTCCTGAAAAAGCTTTGTATACAGTATCTCCTGATGCTCTATTTTCTCGAGTTGAAAAAGATTTTATTAAATTTTCGATAACGCAACCTTTAGTTGAAAAAGGAGAATATCCTGTTATATCAGGATTTTTACAAGCATATCAAGAACATCGCCCAATTACGATCAGTCCGGATATAATATGGTTGCTCATTTCACAAGGATTTGCACAACATGTTAATAATAATGCGGAATCCCTCCGAAGTAAATTTGTAAATTTTCAGGGTCAAAAAGAACTTGTTGTTATTAGAGAGATTAATAAGGAAAAAGGAATAGAAGTTTTTCCCTGGGAAAGTATTTTTCCTGAATTTACGAACAAGGTACAAGAATCTGTTGGCCAAGAATTGATTTCAGTATTATCCGCAAATTTTACTACCACTACTCCTACATCCTTGATCGCGAGCCAAATTACAGTATTAGAGTCGATGAAACAATATTTTAAGTATAAGGTAATGATGGTTGGTTGTGGTATTCCTGCAATTACGATTGAAGGAAATATAGAGGACTGGAATAAAGTTTTAACAAAATTAGATTATCTGTCACAATTTGATTTGAAATGGTGGACATCTGAATTGAAACCGATTATTCAGGAAATCATTAATACAAAATCAGGAAAATTCAATCAGAAATTTTGGATGAATATGATAAAATTCCATTCTAAAGTAATATATGGCGTTGCTGATATTGATGGATGGTTCATTACATTTTATCCTTATTTGAAAAATAAAACAAGATCCGATTTTAAAATGATAAAACATATCGGAGATCTTCCTCCTGAAATAGTTAAAATTCCTTTTGTTTTTATTGATGCAAAAAATATAGAAAATCCGACCGAGTGTAAAATGGAGTTTTGGGCCGGATTTATGGGATTAAAGCAGGATGAAAAAACATATAATCTTAAACCTGAAATTGGTTGGGTAATCAATCGCATTCATGATTAAGAAAAATTTCCTTATATACATCTGTCCACTTCATTGACTTTAGACATATACAATTTCAACTCCGGATTCGCGTTAATAAAAAATAAAATTAGAAACATTTAAATCTTCTTTTTGTTACATTGTGTAATAAAAGCGTACTTTTGTACCCCTATTTGCTTTTCTATGTATACAAATTGAAATATTTTCCATAATGAAATTTAAAGAAGTTCTTTACTCAAAAAAATATTCCGTCTTATTGATTTTTTTTATCATATTATTTAATCCTTTCTTTTTCTTTTGGGCTGATAATTTAAGTGTTGAAGTAAAGATATACGCGTGGATTACTTGTATTGTTGTAGCAAGCGCTTTTTCAGGAATAACATGCTTTCTTAAAAATAAAGGTGAAAAAATTTACTTAACAACATTATACTTGTTATCCCTTGTTCCTAATGTTGTTGTATGGACCTACCTTTTTATTTCCGATACATACATGCAAAGAGACATGTATTGGGTTATCTTTGGATCTAACTCCTCAGAATCGAAAGAATACGTTCATCAATTCATAACTCTTCCGATATTTATCGCTGCTTTTGTTTACGTTTTTACCGGAATATTTTTATTGATAAAATCTGTTTCTGCCTATGCGTTAAGTATTAAAAAGTTTAAATCCCTTTTTATAACTTGCATTGTGCTAATAGCTTTGTCTCTCTCTTTTCAATACCTGACAAAATCAATTTGTCTTTTCGATTTTTATAAAAGCGGCATACAATATTACAACGAAAGCAGGAAGATGATCAATGAATTTGAAACGCGCAAAAATTTGAAAATGGACGTTGATTGCATGCTTTCGGATTCAGTTAAACATACATTCGTTGTAGTTATCGGTGAATCGTTGTCTAACTGGCACATGCAATTATATGGTTACCAACGTGAGACAACTCCGCTATTGAATGAACGAAAAAATGATTTGGAAATTTATACCGATGTAACAACTCCCGATACACATACGATTGGCGTATTGAAAAAAGTACTGACTTTCGCCAATAGAAAACATCCGGAATATTACCTTGAAAAACCTTCTATTATCGAACTATTCGAATCAGCGGGATTCAAAACATATTGGATAAGCAATCAGGAACTTATCAGCAAATGGGGAGGAAGTTACGGAGTAATTGCCTCGGAATCGGATGAAGTGTACGATTTAAGAGTCGCGCAACAGGATGATGAAATTGTCTTGCCATATCTATCAATGGCGTTAAAAGATACAACTTCTCAAAATAAAATCATTTTTATTCATTTAATGGGAAGCCACAGCGCCTACGAAGTACGTTATCCTGAAGAATATAATTATTTCGATCATGAAAAAGACGGTTTTCCAAACCAATCGTTTCAAAATGAAGAAATGAAAAAAACAATCGATTACTATGATAATTCTGTCAGGTATACCGATTTTGTAGTCAATTCCGTCATTGCGAAAGTCGACAGTTTGTCGCAATCTTCTTTTGTCTTATTCTTTTCAGATCATGGCGATGAAGTTTTCGACATAACCAATCGCAGTGGCCATCACATGACAAACGTGAATCAACCTCAATGTGATATTCCATTTATCCTTTGGAAATCAGATGCTTATAAAAATGAAAATCCTGAAATTGAATATATAACAAACCGTCCGTATAGCATCGAAAACCTGATATTCAGTCTTTCTGATTTGTCGAAATTAAAATACAAAGATTACAATCCTCAATTAAGCATATTTTCTTCTCAATATAAAGTTCCCGAAAAACGCATGGTCGGAAATGAAGACTATGAAACTATAAAGAAAAAACATCCTAACGCGTGGAAGTAGGTTATGTAATGATTTTGTCTATAGAGTGCTGTGTTAAAATACCTTTCATTGAGTTCCTTTCCAATATTCAATTTTATTTTCTTTTTTGTTAAGAAAGTGGTAACTTTGCGCTCAAATCAGCAAAAAAATTAAAATGAGTTTAATAGAATTAAGTGAACAAGAAATATTTCGCCGTAAAAGTTTAGAAGAATTGCGTAACGCGGGAATCGAACCTTATCCGGCGGCAGAATATCAAACAAATGCATTCTCCACAGATATAAAAGAAGAATTTGTTGATGGAGTTGAACCTCTCAGGCAAGTTTCTATTGCCGGAAGAATCATGAGCCGCCGAATCATGGGAAAAGCATCTTTCGTAGAACTGCAAGATTCTAAAGGACGTATACAACTTTATATTTCGCGCGATGATATTTGTCCTGATGAAAATAAAGATTTATACAATGTCGTTTTCAAAAAATTGTTAGATATTGGTGATTTTGTCGGAATCAGAGGATATGTTTTCCGCACGCAAATGGGAGAAATTTCTGTTCACGCGCAAAAATTGACAGTCTTGGCAAAATCATTGAAACCGCTTCCTATCGTAAAATATAAAGATGGTGTCGCTTACGATGCTTTTGAAGATCCCGAACAACGTTATCGTCAACGCTATGTCGATTTAGTTGTGAATGACGGAATCAAAGATATTTTTGTAAAAAGGACCAAAATTTTCAATTCGATGCGTAACTTCTTCAACGAACAAGGTTACATCGAAGTTGATACTCCTGTTTTACAAAGCATACCCGGAGGAGCCGCCGCTCGTCCGTTTATTACCCACCACAACGCGTTAGATATTCCTTTATACCTGCGAATCGCCAACGAATTATATCTTAAAAGATTGATTGTAGGTGGTTTTGAAGGTGTTTATGAGTTTTCGCGTAATTTCCGTAACGAAGGCATGGATAGAACCCATAATCCCGAATTTACGGCGATGGAAATTTATGTTTCGTATAAAGATTACAATTGGATGATGTGTTTTACGGAACAAATGTTGGAGAAAATTTGCTTGGATGTATTAGGAACAACAGAAGTTAAAGTCGGAGAAAATACCATCAGTTTCAAAGTCCCATATCGCCGTGTTACGATGATTGACGCCATTAAAGAACATACAGGCATTGATATCAACGGAATGAATGAAGAACAATTACGAGAAGTATGTAAACAACTTCATGTAGAGCAAGATAAAACAATGGGTAAAGGAAAATTGATCGATGAAATTTTCGGAGAAAAATGCGAAGGAAAATACATACAACCTACATTTATTACCGATTATCCGATAGAAATGTCTCCTCTTTGTAAACAACATCGTTCTAATCCCGAACTGACAGAACGTTTCGAATTGATGGTAAACGGAAAAGAATTGGCTAATGCCTACTCCGAATTGAACGATCCGATCGACCAAAGAAATCGTTTCGAAGAACAACTCAAACTTTCTGAAAAAGGAGACGACGAAGCCATGTTTATTGATTCGGATTTCATCCGCGCGTTGGAATATGGAATGCCTCCTACATCGGGAATGGGAATCGGAATGGACCGTTTGGTAATGTTATTAACAGGCCAGACATCTATCCAGGAAGTATTGTTTTTTCCTCAAATGCGTCCGGAAAAAACACAAAAAAACACAAACGAACCTGAAAATTAAATATTATTAATTTCAAAAACGTATCTAATTTATGGATTTGCCGGGAAAAATAGCAATTATGGGTGGAGGTAGTTGGGCTACAGCTATTGCTAAAATAGTATTGTCGACACAAACAAAGATCAACTGGTATATGCGCCGCCCCGAACAAATAGAAGAATTTAAAATAGTCGGGCATAACCCTTCATACCTTACGGGAGTAAAATTCGATATCAATAACATTACTTTCTATTCCAATATCAATGATGTTGTAAGAGATTCCGATACTTTGATATTCGCGACCCCCTCCCCTTTCTTAAAACAACATCTCAAAAAATTAAAAAGCAAGCTAAATAATAAATTTGTGATATCGGCAATCAAAGGAATTGTCCCCGACGAAAATATGTTGGTATCCGAATATTTAGCTAAATTTTATAAAATCCCTGCCGATAATTTGGCTGTGCTCGGAGGACCTTGTCATGCCGAAGAAGTGGCATTAGAAAGGCTTTCTTATTTGAGTATCACTTGTCATAATACTTGTAACGCGCAAATATACGCGGAAGTATTCAAAAATAATTTCGTAAAAACATCTGTCAGCAACGATGTTATAGGGGTAGAATATGCTTCTGTGTTGAAAAACGTATACGCTATCGTATCCGGAATTTGCCACGGATTAAAATACGGAGATAACTTCCAGGCCATTTTTATATCGAATTCCATAGTCGAAATGCAACGATTTCTCAATGCCATAAAACCAATGGACAGAAATATTTGCGATTCGGCATATTTGGGCGATTTATTAGTAACCGCATATTCACGTTTCAGCCGCAACCGTATTTTCGGAACAATGATAGGAAAAGGATATTCGGTAAAAACAGCGCAACTCGAAATGGAAATGATAGCCGAAGGTTATTACGGAACAAAATGTATCAAAGAAATCAACGAAAAGTACAATGTCAATATGCCGATATTAGAAACCGTTTATTCCATTTTATACGAGAAAAAAGCTCCGGCTCCAGCGATTAAAAGATTGACGGATACTTTTAAGTAAATATTATCAAACCTATTTTCTTCATAATCATTTCACTGTTATCAGCGACATATTCATTTGCCGCTGATAGTGAGGTGTTGAATTATATTTCTTTTTGCAAAATCGAAGGAAACAAATTAATTAGAACCGATTCCGTTGAAATACAAGTAAATACAAGGAAAGGCGATGATGCCGGATCTGTTTTTATTTTCTATTCCAAAAACGAAAATTTGAATATTGGTGAAGCTTGGATCGAAGATATGCGGGGAAATATTATCCGGAAATTGAAAAAAAATGAAATAACCGACCGGCACGCGATTTCATATTACGCTTTGTATCAAGACGATTTTGTAAAAGAATTTCAACTTCGCCACAATGTATACCCTTATAAAATAAAATATTCCTATAAAATTTCGACATTCGATTTCTTGTTTATTACCAATTGGCTTCCTTTTTTAAAATGGAATCAACCCGTAAAATCAGCCCGGTTAACAGTTGAAATTCCGGTTGATTTCGCAATAAAAAAGAAAGAAGAAAATATTTCTCCCTCAACAGAAGAAACAGCAAATAATTTTGTAAAATATACATGGAATACTTCCTTTGAAGGAAAAAAGAGACAAAAATATGTTCCTGAATCATCCCTAAAAATACCTTCTGTTACCATTCAACCGTTAGATTTCAAATATGGAAAAAAAGGAAGTTGGAAAAGTTGGGAAACTTTTGGAAAGTGGATCCGCGATTTGAATGCCAATGGAGAAAAACTTCCGCTAATCGAAGAACAAAAAGTCGATCAATTATTACAGGGAATATCCGATCCTAAAGAAAAAGTCAGGATATTGTATAAATATTTACAAAAAGAAACGCGATATATTAATATAAAAATAAATACAGGAGGACTTAAAAGTTATCCGTCCGAATATGTGTCTGCTAATAAATATGGCGATTGCAAAGCCTTGAGTAATTTCATGGTTTCGTTGTTGAATTATGCGGGAATCAAGTCGTATTATACATTGGTAAACGCGGGAGAAGAAATTGAAGATTTCGATAAAGATTTTCCTACACAAGCATTTAACCACGTGATTGTTACTGTTCCTTTCGAAAAAGACACGATTTTTTTGGAGTGTACGAACAAAAATGTTCCATGCGGATATTTAGGAACTTTTACTCAAGGAAGGAATGTTTTAATGGTTGACGGAGAAAATAGTAAATTGACAACTACACCTTTGCTTGAACCGGAAGATGTAGTATGTTCTTCAACTATCGAAATTTATAATTCTAAAATTAACATAACAAGTAAACAACGCGGAGATTTGTATGAAAATTCGTTGTTCTATATTTCCGAAACTTCGAAAGAAAATATTGAAAATTATATACATAATATCTATTCAGGAAATTTTGACATCGGAGAATATAAATTCAATATAACAAATCCAAATAAACCGGAAATCGACATGCATCTTTCGCTGAACAAGTCAAATAATTTAAAAAGTTATGGTAAAAATTTGATTTTAAGTTCTTTCCCTCAAAATCTCCCTTCGATAGACGCACCTAATTCTTCCAATATCAATACACTTCAATTTGATTATCCGATTGTATATCGGGATACTGTTATTTATCATTTGGAAGACATCCAGTCGATAAAAAAAAGTCCTGAAAATATAAATCTGGAATCTCCTTTTGGAAAATATGAAACAACATTCAATTTTTCAGAAACAAAATTCATTCTTATTAAAAATATAACTATCTTTCGGGGTCGCTATGAAAATATCGAAACATGTCAGCATTTCTACAATTTTTTATCGAATGTAAAGTCATACGAAAATAAAAATATTTATTTGGAGCTAGAATGAAAAAATCATCATTAATTTTTTGTTTTTTGTTTTTTATCTTGATGAATTCGAGATCTCAAGACGAGTTCATTCCTAATGAAAAGAAAATTTCACAATATGAAGTTTCGATGGAAAGTTATGACAAAGATCCTGATGCCGGAGCGGTTGTTTTGCTTGAAACAGGAAAAACCTCTTTCCGTGGTAATCACGAAACCGGATCTTTTGAACTTCGGATGAGCAAAAAAATCAGGATAAAAATATTGAAACAATCCGGAATAAAATACGCGACTTTTGAGATTCCTTACTATATAGAAGACCGAAAATCGGAGGAAATAGAATCTTTAGAAGCTTATACATATAACTATGTAAACGACAAATTGGAAAAAAGCGAACTGGAGAAAAAAAATATTTTCGAAGAAAAAATAAATGAAAATTGGCGAATGAAGAAGTTCACGATGCCTAATGTAAAAGAAGGTTCAATCGTAGAATTAGAATATACAATTATAAGCCCTTATCTGTTCAATTTACGGGAATGGGTATTTCAAAAAAAGATTCCGGTAATACAAAGTACATTCGAACTAAATATGATTCCCTATTATGAATACACCTACATAGCAAAAGGAATAACAAAATTCGATGTATTCGAAACGAATGAATTAACTTGGGAAATCCGTTTTGGTAATCTTCAGTACAGGGAATTACAATATGTGATGGGAATGAAAAATATTCCAGCGTTCAAAGATGAAGATTTTATTACATCTGAAAACGACTACATGATGAGTTTGAATTTTCAAATGTCTAAAATCAATATGCCAAGCGGAGGACATAAAAAAATTATGTCTACATGGCCTGAATTATGCAATGATTTTTTGAAAGAAGAAAATTTTGGAAAATATATTAAATCGTCTGAAAAAGAAGCTAAGAAAATTTTATCCATTTTAAATATCAGCAACCAACCGGTTGAAGAACAAGTGAAAACCATTACAGAATATGTAAAATTAAATTACAATTGGGATGGTGTTACTACTAAATACGCGTTCAAAAACGTTTCTGATTTTATAAAACAAAAACGAGGTAATTCGGCCGAAATAAATTTATTTCTTATCGGAATGTTGAATGCGGCTAAAATTGAAGCAAAACCGATTTTATTAAGCACAAGAAAGCATGGAGCTGTCAGTTTGAATCATCCGTTTCAACAATTTTTGAACTACGTTATCTTACAAGCGAATACAGGAAAAGATACGGTTTTGATAGATGCTTCCGAATCAATGTTGCTTTATAATGAATTGCCCGAACGTTGTACGAATGTTGTTGGTTTGATTGTCGAAAAAAATTCGAATAAATGGATCGATATCTACCAAGACGAATTGGCTTTAACCGAAAAAGAATTTGAAATTAAAGTCGATAATGATTTTTCCAAACTTAATATGGATGTTAAATATACCGCTTATTCGTATGACGCGTATAATTATCGTTCTGTATACTATCAAGATGAAGAAAATCTTCGTAAATTTTTGAAAAACAAAAATGTTGATGTAAAAGGAAAAATTAATATCGAAAACTACGATAAATTGGATAAACCTTTCGTTATTTCTTTTAATACAGAAAACATATTGGATAATTCACCTGAAAAAATATTTATAGCTCCATTTTCAAATCAATCAATAACCGAAAATATTTTCAAACAAAAAGAAAGAACTCTTCCGGTCGATTTGCTTCACAAGCACGCGGCTAAATACAAAAGTATTATTCATATTCCGGAAGGATATAAGATCGAATATTTACCCAAGGAAGTAAAACATAACGGTAGGGTGATGATTATTAATTATTCGGCTGTAGAAAAAAATAATAGTATTGAAGTTGTAGCGGATTATCAATTTAAAAAATATATTTACGAAGCCAAAGATTATCAAATACTCAAAGTTACTTATGAAGAAGCTATCAAATGTTTCAATGATATGATTATATTGTCTAAAAAATAAATATAAATGAACCAATGAAAAAAATTTCA
This sequence comes from Bacteroidales bacterium, assembly GCA_031553755.1. Classification (GTDB taxonomy): domain Bacteria; phylum Bacteroidota; class Bacteroidia; order Bacteroidales; family Azobacteroidaceae; genus JAIRVZ01. The sequence continues at coordinate 16,798 of JAVBKZ010000015.1, forward strand.
TTAAACATCGACAAAGCCCTGGGTATCATCACTAAAGAACAAGTGTATGCCCAAGAAAAAAAAGTAAAAGAATGTATCGCGGCATTACACAACGGAACCGGAAAGGGAAACGACTTTTTAGGTTGGTTGAATCTTCCTTCTTCTATTTCAGAAACGGAAATTATTGATATTCAGTCTACTGCGGATAAATTAAGGAACAAATGTGAAGTCGTAGTCGTAGTCGGAATCGGTGGAAGTTATTTGGGTGCAAAAGCGGTAATCGACGCGCTTTCAAGTTCTTTCGACGCGTTAGAAACCAACCGTAAAAATCCGGTGGTAGTATATGCCGGACAAAATATCGGTGAAGATTATTTATATGAATTATCATCTTATCTGAAAAATAAGTCATTCGGAATCATTAATATTTCTAAATCAGGAACAACAACTGAACCCGCTTTAGCTTTTCGTATCTTAAAACAACAACTGGAAAATGCTGTCGGAAAATCGGAAGCAAAAGAACGCATAGTTGCCGTAACCGATAAAGCTCGTGGCGCGTTGCGCACGTTAGCGACCAAAGAAGGTTACAAAACTTTTATTATTCCGGATAATGTCGGTGGACGGTTTTCTGTATTGACTCCGGTTGGTTTATTGCCCATCGCTGTCGCCGGAATCAATATCAAACAACTCATCGCGGGAGCGGTTGATATGGAAAACGCTACTGGTGCTGATATTCCTTTCTCTGAAAATTTAGCGGCTATTTACGCGGCAACCCGAAACGAGCTTTATAAATCAGGGAAAAAAATCGAAATATTAGCGAACTTTCATCCAAAATTACATTTTGTTTCTGAATGGTGGAAACAACTTTATGGAGAAAGCGAAGGAAAAGAAAACAAAGGTATTTTTACCGCTTCCGTTGATTTTACAACTGATTTACACTCTATGGGACAATGGATTCAGGAAGGAGAACGCACTATTTTTGAAACTGTGATTTCGGTAGCTGCTCCAAAATACAAAATGGAAGTTCCTTCTGATGAACAAGATTTAGACGGATTAAATTTTCTTGCCGGAAAACGAGTAGATTTTGTCAATAAAATGGCTGAATTAGGTACTCAATTAGCGCACGTTGACGGTGGAGTTCCTAATATTAAAATCGAACTTCCCGAACTCAATGAATATTACCTCGGACAATTGCTCTACTTTTTTAAAAAAGGATGTGGAATCAGCGGTTATGTTTTAGGTGTAAATCCGTTCGATCAACCGGGAGTAGAAGCCTACAAGAAAAACATGTTCGCGTTGCTCGACAAACCCGGATTTGAAACTGAAAGTAAAGCGATTAAAGAAAGAATATAAAATAAAGGAAGTTGGGAGGAGTTACAGGAAGTTAGAAGAATTATAAAAATATCCCTATGACTTCGTTTAACTCCTTTTGACTTCGTTTAACCCGCTAAAAAATGATAAAAGCAGTCCTTTTCGACATGGACGGTGTCTTGTATGATTCCATGCCAAGTCATGCCCAAGCGTGGTATGATGTTATGACTTCGTATAACATCGTTTGCAAACCCGAAGATTTTTATCTCCATGAAGGGCGCACCGGATTTTCAACTATCGATATTTTATTTCAACAATCGTTCAGACGACACGCAAGCGCGGAAGAACAAAAGAAAATTTATGCCGAAAAATGCGTTCGATTTTCTGAGTTAGAAAATTCTAATCCGATGCCGGGAGCAATAGACGTTTTGAAAAAAGTAGAAAAACTTGGACTTGTTCCGTTGATAGTAACCGGTTCTGGTCAGTTTTCTTTATTCGATAAATTAGAAGCCAATTTTCCGGGATTTTTCAAAAAAGAATTGATGGTTACGGCCTACGATGTGAAACATGGCAAACCTCATCCCGAACCCTATTTAATGGGATTAGAAAAAGCTGGAGTAAAGGCTTCCGAAGCCATTGTCATTGAAAACGCGCCATTAGGCGTTGAATCGGCAAAAGCTGCCGGAATATATACCATCGCTGTCAACACGGGGTCCCTACCCGATTACATTTTATTAGATGCCGGGGCTGATTGTATTTTTCCGGATATGAAAACATTGGCAGAGAATTTTAATATTATTTATGATAAATAACCCAAACAATAATAAAGAAATTCACTTTGTTAATGTTGCAAAAACATTAACAATATTTTTAATTGTATTGGCACATCTACCAATACCAACGCCTCTTTGGTTATTTATTGGTAGTTTTAGAATGCCTCTCTTTTTTTTATTATCCGGATACTTAATTTCATCTCGCCAATATGATTTCATTTCATTTGTAAAAAAGAAAGCAAAAACACTATTAATTCCATATGCATTTTTTGCTATTATATCATTGTTTTTTTGGTATTTTATAGGAAAAAAATATGGTAATGATTCTTCACCCGATAATGCATCATCTTTATTTAAATATATCATTGGTTTTATTTTGGCAATTCCGTCCAAAGAATATTTAGGATTTAATTTTCCTATTTGGTTTTTACCATCTCTTTTTTGTGCTGAAATTATGTTTTATTTATGCCAAAAATATTTTCGTAAAATCTCTTTTTTTATTTTTTGTTTATGTTTTTGCATTGGTGTTTTAATAAAAAATTATATTGACATTAGATTACCTTTTGGTATTGATGTTAGCTTTTTTGCTTTACTGTTTATTTATACAGGAAATTGGATGAAGAAAAAGAATTTAATAGAAAAGTATGTATGCAATGTGAAATTTTTATATAAAATATTTTTTTCGATTGTATTTGCTATTCTAACCATATACATTTCACATATAAATAATGCAGGAGGAACGATTTCTATGGTTCATCGTATATTTAATAATTATTTTTTATATTTTGTAGGAGCTTTTTCAGGTTCTTTATTTCTTCTTTTCTTAAGCAATTGTATTCCTAATCATCGTATTTTTAGTTTTTATGGACGAAATACAATTATCATTCTTGGGTTTCATTTAATGATCTTTAGTTTCATAAAAGCAATTCAACTATTTATTTTTCATATTCCAATAGAGATAGCAAATAATAGTTTTTCTATTAACTTTTTATATACAATTTTGACTTTTATTTTAGTTACTCCCATTATATTTTTAATAAATAAATACACTCCTTTTCTCATTGGAAGGCAAATTGGTATTTTATAAACATAATTTTACCCATGTTTTTTAAGAAAAATCTAAGATATTTTTTATTCATTACAATTGCGTCTCTATTTATAGGAGTTTGTTTTACTTCAACTGATTTTATCAAATCGCCATTTCATGAATTTAAAGATTTTATTCAACTCTTTTTACAATGGTTTATTCTTTTGATAGCTGTATGGTCTGTTATTTTTATAATATCATTGAATAAAATTATATTCTCTTTATTATATCCTTTAATTTGTTTTATTTCCTCGATTTTAGCTTATTTTAGATTTGTTTCAGGCACAACACTTACTACAATGATATTAGATGCCGCATTAGATAATGATTCTCAAACAACGGCAGAATTAATAACTTCCGGGCTTATCTTATTTGTTATTTTTAGCACTATAATCTCTATTGCGATTGTTGCTTATAGATCAAAGAAGATAAAAGTGTATAAATCCCCTATTCTTTTGGCTATTTCATTGTTATTTTTTCTTCTTATGTTTAATATTCAAAGAATAAAAAATCCTATATCAGAAAGGATTCCCTTTAATCTTTATTTTATAACATCAAGGTATTTATCTGAAAAAAAGGAAATTTCTAAAGAAAGAAAAAGTTTGTCGGAAAATGTAGTTTGTAATGAAAATAAAGATTTGATGGTTTTACTTGTCATTGGAGAATCTCTTCGTTCAGATCATTTAGAAATTAACGGTTATAAAAGAAAAACAAACCCATATTTATCTAAAGAAGATATTATTTCTTTTCCAAATATTTATTCTGATTACACTTATACAAATGCTAGTTTACCTCATATTTTAACACGAGCTGATAGTATTTATTCTGAAAGAGCTTACACAGAACGATCTTTTATTGATCTATTTAAATATTGTGGATTTTATACTATATGGCTAGCTAACCAAGAACCTGCAAAAACTTATGTGTATTTTATGCATGAATGTGATACCTTGATACACTGTAATTCTAATAAATCTGTTTATGTATTTGACAAATGGCTTGATGAAGATTTATTACCTCATTTAAAGAATATTACGAAAAAAAAATCTGATAATAAATTAATAGTATTACATACAATAGGTTCTCATTGGTATTATAATTCTCATTTTTCAGACAATTTTCAAATTTATAACCCCGTTACAAAAAGTCGTCAAATTTCTTCATGTAGTCATGAAGAAATGTTAAATTCGTATGACAATACTGTATTATATACTGATTATTTTATATATTCCCTTATAGATCAAATGAGGGATAAAAATACTATACTTTTTTATTTATCAGACCATGGTGAAAGTTTAGGTGAAAATGGTTTTTGGTTACATGCTACAGATTCACCTCCAATACATTATCCCGCTTGTTTTATTTGGATGTCTTCTACATACAAAGAAAATAATATTGAAAAATATAAAATACTTCAAGCGAATAAAAATTTGAGATATAAAACTGATTTTTTATTTCATACTATAACTGAAGCTGCGGGAATGAAAGGTGGAGTTATTGATCACAATTTTAGTCTTTTCAAAGAAAACAATTAAAATAAACAAAAATACTATGGCAACTTACAAAAGAATACTCCTTAAATTGAGTGGAGAATCACTTATGGGAGAAAAACAATACGGAATAGACGAAAACCGTTTGGCTGATTACGCGCGTCAAATCAAAGAAATTGCCGGTATGGGAATACAAATCGGAATTGTTATCGGAGGAGGAAACATTTTCCGTGGATTGAGCGGTACTTCGAAAGGATTCGACCGTGTGAAAGGCGACCAAATGGGAATGTTGGCAACTGTTATCAATAGTTTGGCTTTGAGTTCCGCTTTAGAAAGAGAAGGTATCAAGGCTAAAGTTTTTACGGCTACTCGGATGGAGCCTATCGGAAACTTATACTCTAAATGGGAAGCTATCGCAACGATGGAAAAAGGTGAAATCGCTATCATTGCCGGAGGTACCGGAAATCCGTTTTTCACAACCGATACCGCTTCCGCTCTTCGTGGAATCGAAATTGAAGCCAACGTGATGCTCAAAGGAACTCGCGTGGACGGAATTTACACTGCCGATCCGGAAAAAGATTCTACGGCTACAAAATTTGATGATATTAGTTATGATGAAATTTATAACCGCGGATTGAAAGTGATGGATTTAACGGCGACTGCTCTTTGTAAAGAAAACAATCTTCCTATTATTGTTTTTGATATGGATACGGTTGGAAACCTGAAAAAAGTGATGTCGGGCGAAAATATCGGAACTTTGGTTCATAATTAGTTGACGAGTTAACAAGTAGACAAGTTGACGAGTTAATAAATTGATAAAAAACAAAAATGAATTACTACGAAATCAGTTTTGAGATCAATCCTAACACAGAAGTAAACAGGGATGTTTTGGCCTCTGTGTTGGGCGAAATCGGTTTTGAAAGTTTCTCTGAAATTTCAAACGGTATCAATGCTTATATTTCAGATAAGTTGTATGACGAAAATATACTGAAAGCTTGTATTTCCGATTTTCCTCTGCCTGAAGTTGAATTGAATTATGCGGTTTCTTTTGTCGAAACTAAAAATTGGAACGAGGAATGGGAAAAAAATTTCTTCCAACCGATTATTATTCAGGATAAATGTATAATACATAGTTCTTTTCATGAAAACATACCGCTACTTTCTTATAATATTGTAATCGACCCCAAAATGGCTTTTGGTACCGGTCACCACGAAACTACAAGCCTGATGATTTCGTATTTATTGGATGCGGATGTTGAAAATAAATCGTTTTTAGATATGGGATGCGGAACTGCTGTACTTGCCATTTTAGCCAAAATGAGAAAGGCCGGACATGTTGTCGCTATCGACATCGATGAATGGGCTTATAACAACGCTTTAGAAAATATTAAATTGAATCAGACTCCGGGTATTGACATCCGTTTGGGTGGAGCCGAATTATTAGGGCAAGAAAAATTTGATGTTATTTTTGCCAATATCAACCGGAATATATTGTTAAACGACCTACGTCATTATGTTTCTTGTATGAATTTAGGCGCGGAACTTTATATGAGCGGATTTTATAAAGAAGATTTAGATATCATCAAAGAAGAATGCGAAAAAAACAATCTTGAATTTATTTCGTTTATAGAAAAGAACAATTGGGTTTCAGGAAAATGGAAATATAAATGCAGATGATAAAGCATAAATCCTTATTGGTATTAATCCTTACTTTTTTTTCTTTCGGATGTTCCGGAAAAAAAGCTCAAGAAGAAGGTTTTATATCTGTTAAAATCAACAGGTTCGATTCGGTTTTGTATGAATATTTACAAAATAAAGAACCTGTTGACAGTCTTTTGAATACCAATCTAGCTTTTTTGAATATTTACGGCGAACGTGTACTTAATATCGGAACAACAGACTCATCCGGATTTTATAGTCGCTTGAATGCATTTTTTTCAGAACCAACTTTAATGGGTTTGTATAAAGATGAACAAGAAGTCTTTGAAAATGTAAAGCCGTATGAAAATGAGTTGTCAATCGCGTTCCAACGCTTGCTTAACGAATTTCCCGAATTAAAAATTCCTGAAATATATATGCACGTTTCGGGGTTGAATCAGAATGTGATAGTGGCTGATTCCGTTCTATCTATTTCTTCAGATAAATATTTAGGATCGGATTACGCCTTGTATAAGGATTTTTTCTACGATTATCAATTTCAACAAATGTCACCCAATAGGATCGTTCCTGATTATTTGTTGGGTTTCATGATGTCGGAATTTCCTTTTAAGGGGAACTCAGATGTATTGTTAGACCGAATGTTATATGAAGGAAAATTACGTTACATTCTTTCTGTTTTGTTACAAGAAAGACCGGTAAATGAATCGTTGGCGTATTCTGAAGAACAATGGAATTGGTGTGAAAAAAGTGAAGCGAAAATTTGGAAAACCATCTTACAACAAAAACATTTATACACACCCGACTACTTTATCACATCTCAATACATCAATGACGCTCCTAATACAGCTCCTTTAAATCCATCTTCTCCCGGAAGAGCCGGAATTTGGGTCGGTTACAGAATTATTTCATCTTTTATGAAAAACAATCCGGAAACAAAATGGAAAGACTTAATTGATTTGACAGATTATCAAGAAATCTTAAAACTATCAAAGTACAAACCTTAATTCCTAATTAATTTTATCCACTTATTCAAACTATCGAGTAATACAGGCGAATTTTTCCTTAACGCCCAAGCTTGTAATTGGGTAAAACTAATGTCGGTTTCGATATCGATTTGAGGTAAATTTTCTTTGTTTTTAGAAGCAATCTGATAATCGACAACAGCATAATCAATATCACCTTCGGCCACCATATAAATCAATTGTTCGTCAGAATATAAAACATCTTCTTTGATATAAATAGTATCGGCAATTTCTTGTTCGAGATTGCGTAACCTCAATATACTGGGTGAATTTTGATGAATATACAATGTTTTTCCGGCTAAATTAATCTGATTACGAATGGGAGGAATATCATTATTCGCTTTTTTTATTCGTTGAACAAGTACTTGTTTATTTAATGTAATCGGATTTGTAAAAGCAAAACGATTTTTATTTTCAGTCGTAATCGGAATATTCCGGGCTATGATATCGTATGATTGATTTTCAAGTCCTTGTATGCTTTTTTCCAAATTATTTTCAAGGTAAATTTCAACCGTAAGTCCCGACAATTTTTCTACTTTTTTACTCAATTCATATTGAAATCCCGAAATCGTATCTCCCGACACATAATATCCGACTGAATTATATTCTGTTACAATCCGCAATACACCTTCTTTTTTAATTTCGGCATAATCCCTTGATTGATCGTTTTTTTGTATAAAAAGCAAACCAATCATCGTCATAAGAACAATGATTAACAAGAAAATATAAAGTTTATAAAGTTTTTTAGGATTTTTCATGTATAATTTAATTTAAAATCCGGTTTTAATTTTTTCCTTAATTATTGAAATTCCAAGATAATCCCCATTTAAATACTTGTGGGTTAATAGGATAATGAGGTAAGGAAAAATAGGCAGGTCTGTCAATGAAAGATGAACCTAGATTGTAAAATTCAACAAAGAACCGGGTGTATTTAAGGTGGCAATTTATGTACCCATTGATTAAAGGAAAATTACCAACTTGCGTTTCGTCTTGTAATTTGAATTGTTGGGTAACAGGCTCGTAAGAAGGAGCGTAATATTTAGTGAAATAATGCACATTTCCTCCCATTTGTATTGTCAATACTTTTGCCACTTTGAATTCGATAAAAAGATTGGAATACAAACTTAAATCGGGTAAAGGAAGAATTTCCTGATTACTTGAAGTTTGATATACTAATTGATTATTCCAATTCAGGATTCCCAATTTCATATTTTGTTGCAAAGTCGCGGCTAAAACCTGTATACTTCCGGCATATTGTCGCGGATAACTCGATTTATCGAAATAAATATAATTCGAAATATTTTCGACACCTACATTCAGATTCATTTTTGTGTGAGGAATATCCAATGTTCCTCCGAAATATACTTTTTTTGTTTTTCCAAAATCATTATCCCACACAAAATATTTACTTCTGAAAGTATTTTCGTAAAACGTAGGAGCTATGTTTTTAATGTGAGCCGATCCAGTCAAAGATGCCGTATCTCCCCAAACAGGAATCCGGGTTTCGATATTTCCGGAAATATTAAAATCGCCCAAATTATCGCCTAAAATTCCCAAATCGCCATGAGCGTCATAACGCAATATTTTTCCTCTTCGTTTAGCGATTTCTCCTCCTACATAAGTCGATGTTTGGGTTCTTTCCTCTCCTACTATATCAGGAGTCATTATTTTATACCGCCTGAAATCTTGTGTGATAAACGCGGTTAAATCGAACTTCGCCCATTGACTAAAACCTTCTCTCAGGGATAAAGCCAACGTGTTTCTTAAAACAAAATAAGAGGTGGAGTCTTTAAGAGGTTTGTCTGTATAAAAATAATGGTCTCTTTTATAAAGTGTATCTAAATTAGTGGAATCGTTGGAATAAAATTTCCTTGATTTATCATCAAAATCGAAAGTATAAATAATGCTCGAAACCGGAATGAATTGTTTAATTTTCACACCTGCGGAATCTAATTTATCCGTTTCACGTTCGAATCCCATATTGTAATGGTAATTCAGAAAATAACGTGTCCCTTTCATATTGTTCCACGTGTTTTTCATCACAGTAGGAATGTCACGCGTTTGTATGCTGCGATTGGTTATAGATTGCGGATCTGTGATATATAAATCATCAAGGATTCCTCCATTTTCGGCATTGGTGTAGTCGGCAGGATTAATGAACGCGTGAACACGATGCCTGTCGGACAAATAACTGCTATAAAATGTCCAATCGAGATGTTTCGCCGCTTGTGAATTATAATATCCACGGGCATAAAGGTAATCGATATTGAATCCGACATTCAGTTTTTTCCCGAAATTAATAGACATGTCGCCATTCATCCGTTCTTCTTTGACTTGTTTATTTCCTGCCGTAATATAACTTAAATTGGAATATGGAATTTTCGTACTGATAAAATTAAATTTCCCTGGACTTTTTGTATATATATCAAACGGATCCATGAACATGAAGTTAGTTCGTTGCGGACGTTCAAAATAAATACGCGATTCGGCAGGAAGTCCCAGATTGCCAAGATAAGCCATCGCTACAGATTGTCCTTCAACCAACTGACGAGTTACATAATCCGTTAGAATTGTATCGGGATTTCCGGGAATTATTTCGCCGGTTCGTTCGGTTATTCTCCAGTACCTGATTTTTCGCGTTGAATCTTCTTGAATTTCGGGATTGTATAAATGGTCGTAATTTTTCAGTACTGTATTTGCCGTTTCTTTGATTTGTTGTTCAACATTCGTTGTATCTGATAAAACCGAATCAGCCGGAACTACCTCAGGCAGATCAGTTATTTTTATATCATCTTGAGCAAAACAGAATGTTTTACTTATAAAAACAGCAAGTATTATGAACAGAAAACGATTCAATCAGTTGAAAGTTGAAAATTGAAAGTTGAAAATAAAAATTTTAATTCTCAACTCTCAATTATTAATTATTAATTTCTTTGATGATTTCCATCCCTTTCAGAATAGCTTTTTCGTTCATCGGAAGTAGTTTATGGTGGCGTTCGGGTAATGATTTTTTCAAACCGAGCATCACACTTTCCAACGTAACCATTGGAACTAATTTCAACATTCCTCCCAACACAATCATATTGAAGGCTTTTTCGTTGCCTTCAGCGACAGCAGCATCCATAGCGTCAACCCGAAACACCCGGATGTCTTTTCTTTTTGGAGGATTAGGTATACCATATCCATCAAAAATCAAAATACCGCCCGGTTTTACTTTCGGTTCGAATTTTTCTAACGATGGTTGATTCAGTATAATGGCGATGTCGAATTCGTTCAATACAGGAGAACTGATTCTTTCATCGCTCAAAATTACGGTAACGTTTGCTGTTCCTCCACGTTGTTCAGGTCCGTAAGAAGGAAACCAGCTAACTTCTTTATTTTCCATCAACCCGGAATACGCGAGGATTTTTCCCATCGACAAAACTCCTTGTCCGCCGAATCCGGCTATAATAATTTCTTGTTTCATTCGTAAATAATTATTTAGGTCTAAAGTCATCAGTCTTCAGTCTATTGACTATCGACCGTAGACAATTGACTATTTTTCATAATCAACTATTCTTCTCTCTACAGCCAGTTCTCGCACATATTTGGCGGCTTCTTTGTGTAAAGGATTGACTTGATAAGCGTCCAAAGCTTCTTTCGTTTCAAATTCAGAATATAAAACGATATCTCCGCTGATGTCCATTTTGGAAAAATCAACACCTAATTCTAATTTTATCATCCCCGGTATTTGTCCGTTTAACGCTTCTAATTTTTCTTTCAAAAAGAGAGCGTTTTCCTTTTTGTTTTCTTCGGGTAATTTCCAGATAACAATATGTTTTACCATTTGTGTTATGAGTTTGTAAGTTAAAAGTTGTGAGTTGACATTTTTTTTAATTTCCAATTGTCAGTTGTCAACTATCAACTGTCGGTTAATTAAACGTTTTTCAAATCTCCTAACGGATACATCGGAAGCATGTTTTCGACCATCCATTTATTGGAAGCGTCGGGAGTCATTTTCCATCCTGAAGAACAGGTTGAAACAAATTCAACGACTGAAGTTCCTTTTCCTGCCATCGAATTTTCAAATGCTTTTTGAAGCATTTTTTTTGCTTTTTTGATAGCCGGAGCAGTATGAACAGTTTGTCTTGTTACCAAACAAGTACCTTCTAATTGAGCTAATAAATCTGATATTTTCAACGGATATCCGTTCAACTGTTCATTTCTTCCGTAAGGGCAAGTGGCAGTTTTCATATTCATTAAAGTCGTTGGAGCCATTTGTCCTCCGGTCATACCATAAATGGCATTGTTAATGAAAATGATAACTATATTTTCGCCACGATTACAAGCGTGGATAGTTTCTGCCGTACCGATAGCGGCTAAGTCGCCATCTCCTTGATAAGTAAATACCATTTTGTCGGGATTCAGGCGTTTTACGGCAGTTGCTAATGCCGGAGCACGACCATGTGCGGCTTCTTGCCAATCAATATCTATATAATTGTATGCGAAAACGGCACAACCAACAGGTGCAATTCCAATGGTTTTTTCTTCTAACCCCATTTCTTCAATCACTTCCGCAACCAACTTGTGTACTACTCCATGGCTACATCCTGGACAATAGTGCATCGGATTGTCATTCATCAATCTTGGTTTGGCATAAACCAGATTTTCGGGCTTTATTATTTCGTTGATATTCATTTTTTATTATGGGAATTACAGGGAGTCACAAGAAGTTAAATGAAGTTATAGGAATATATTGTTCTTATAACTCCCTGTAACTTCGTTTAATTTCGTTTAACTTCCAATTTATTTTTCAACGCTTCCAATACTTCATCCGGAGTCGGAACAATTCCACCTAAGCGACCAAAATGCTCTGTCGGGATTTTACATTCGACAGCCAATTTCACATCTTCAATCATTTGCCCGGCATTGAGTTCCATGACGAGAATACCTTTTATTTTTCCGATATAAGCATTTAATTCTTTCTCAGGAAAAGGCCAAAGCGTAATCGGACGGAAAAGTCCTACTTTGATGCCTTCTTCACGAGCTAATTCCATCGCCTTTTGGCTAACTCTAGCTGCCGAACCAAATGCGACAATCAGATATTCAGCATCTTTGCAATTTACTTCTTCGAATAATACTTCGTTTTCGGCTATTTTCTTGTATTTTTCCTGAAAACGAATATTGTTTTTCTCCATAACCGAAGAATCCAATTCTAATGAAGTAATTATGTTGGGTTTGCGCGTTTGAGGCTTTCCAAGGGTTGCCCAAGGCTGTTCTTTACGGATTTCTTCTTCTGTCTTTCTTGGACGGAATTCAGGAAGAATTACTTTTTCCATCATTTGACCGATAACTCCATCAGATAAAATCATCACAGGATTGTTGTATTTGAAAGCTAAATCAAATCCTAATACAACATGGTCGGACATTTCTTGTACGGATGCCGGAGCCAAAGTTATTAACCTGTAGTCGCCATGTCCACCACCTTTTACGGTTTGGAAATAATCGGCTTGGCTGGGTTGGATGGTTCCTAAGCCTGGACCTCCACGCATAATATTGACAATCAAAGCAGGAAGTTCTGCTCCCGCCATATAAGAAATTCCTTCTTGTTTAAGACTGATTCCCGGACTTGAAGAAGAGGTCATTACTCTTTTTCCACAACCGGCGCCGCCATAAACCATATTGATGGCTGCTACTTCACTTTCTGCCTGAAGAACAACCATACCTGTAGTTTCCCAAGGTTTTTCCTCCATCAAAGTTTCCATGATTTCTGATTGAGGTGTAATGGGATAACCGAAATATCCGTCTGCTCCGTAGCGAATAGCCGCGTGGGCTATCGCTTCGTTACCTTTCATTAATTTTATTTCTTCCATCTTAAATAAATTGAAAATTGAGAGTTGAGAATTGACACAAAATATACTCTTAAATCTTCCGATTATAAGTTCCCTCTCCTTTGGAGAGGGCGGAGGGAGAGGTGTTATTCAACTTTCATTTTATAAACAGTTATACAACCATCCGGGCACACAATGCCACAACTCGCGCAGCCAATACACGCGTCTGGATTTTCCATATACGCGTAGTGATAGCCTTTTTTATTCACCTGTTTGTCTAAATCCAATACGTTTGTCGGACAGGAAACTACACAGAGGTTACATCCCTTGCATCGTTCCGTATTTACTACGATTGTTCCTTTTACTTTTGCCATATTTTTACTCTGTCACTATTGACTTTCTATTTTACAACACTAAATATAATATGCAAAGATAGTGCCGTTTGATGGATATACAATTATTTTTTCTTTTTCAATCCGTTATATACCAAATACAATATAAACAAGATCCCCAACACTAACATTCCGATTGAAAGCTCTTTAAAGTATTGGTCGAAAGCGTTTACTCCATGAATAAGCACATAATATCCTAATAAAATCAATACAATATTCCAAATTCCTCCTCCTAAGAAAGTATATAAAGAAAACTGTCCAATATTCATATTCGACATTCCGGCAGGAATTGAAATAAATTGGCGAATGACAGGAACAAGTCTTCCTACGAATGTAGACGCTTTCCCGTGTTTATTGAAATAGTTTTCTGCCTTTTCGATTTTCTGAACATCAACTAAGCAAGCGTGGGCAAATCTAGTATCTGCCAATTTGTAAACCATAGGTCTTCCTAAATATTTTCCTAAATAATAATTTACATAAGCGCCTAACAGACAACCTATTGTTCCGGCTATAAAAATCATAACCAAACTGATATTTTCTCCCTGAGGAGTAGCGGCTAACATAGCTGCTGGAGGAATTATAATTTCCGAAGGAAAAGGTATAAAAGAACTTTCAACAGTCATTAAACCTAATACCACTAAATAAATGTAAATGGGAGAAATGCTGCTGAAATAATTGATTATGTCTTGCATCGAACCGAAAAATTCCATAATTCTTATTTTGTTTTATTAATACTCAAAACTTAAAAACCCAACACTTTATTCCGGATATTCTTTTCTTAATTTATCCAGTTGTTCCTTTAATTCGCCTAATGTATCTTTTGTTTTTCCAATACCTTCCTGCAATACTTTTATCGCTTTTTTATATTCTCCTAAATTTAGGTAAAACCTACATTTATACAAATAAAGAGATTCTGATTGAGGTTCTAATTTGATCGCGTTTTCAACAAATATAAGTCCCTTTTCCCAGTTTTCCATTTGAGTACAAATATTGATAGCCAAGAGATTAACCAAATAACTTCCGGGGTATTCGCTCAAAAATTCTTCCGCTTTTTGTAGGGCTTTGCTGTAATTTTCATTTTTTTCGTAGGCATATATCAGATTCATCAAATTATTAGAATCCTTTAATCCTAAAGATTGGGCGAATTCATAAGCGTCAATGGCCCTATCTAATTCTCCAATGTCTTTGTATGTGTCTCCTAACCTACTCCAAGTATCGGCATCCATTGGATTCCGGTTCTGAATTTTAAGTCCTATTTCAATTACGTTTTCTTTGTCTTCAATAGCGGAAAATGATTGTAGTTTCAACCACAGTAAATCCGTATCTTCTCCGATAATTGAAATTATCTCATCAATTACCTCAATGGAAGCTTCATAAAGATCTATCTCGTATAATGCTTCAGCCATTGCCTGATAAATAATAGAGAGATCTTCTTTATTTCCGGCATATTTTGTTTTTGATTTTCTGAAGTGGTAGAAAGCGTCTTCTTCCATTCCCAAATGTAACAAGGCTGTTAATTTATGTCCGTCAATCCAAACATACTTTAAGCTGTGATATTTTTCACAAAGTGCCAGTAAATCGTTCCAAAGTTCAAAATCATTTAATAACAACAAAAGTTCATAAATAAGATCTTCATTATCGGGATAAATTTTCAAAGCATAGTTGACTGTATATTTTCCTTCATTCATTTTTCCTTCGGAAAAATATATTTCAGCTATTTCACTTAATTCATCAACATCAAAATATCCCGGATTTATTCCTTTTTTTAAAGCGTTATCGAATGTTTTGAAAAATTCAGGAATACTCTCCTCTCCTATTGAATCGTTATTATTATTATTGTTATCAAACATATTTTCAATTTTCGTTCTTAACAATCTTGCTCCAAGAATCTTTCAAAGAAACTGTCCTGTTAAATATTAGCTTTCCTGATTTTGAATCAGGGTCAACATTGAAATATCCTAACCGTTGGAATTGGAAGTTGTCGTACGCTTTCGCAGTCACTACAAATTTTTCCATCCGGCAATTAGTCAGCACTTTCAAAGAATCCGGATTTAATAATTCACGAAAATCTTTGTCTTTGTCTTCATTCGGATTTTCAACATTGAATAAGCGATCGTATAAACGGACTTCCGCTTGAATATTGTATTCCGCTGATACCCAATGCAATGTTCCTTTTACTTTGCGATTGCTTTCCGGCATACCACTGCGTGTCATCGGATCGTATTCCGCATATATTTCCTGAATAATTCCGTTTTCATCTTTTTTACATCCCGTACATTTCACTATATACGCGTTTTTTAAACGAACTTCCTGACCGGGAGTCATTCGGAAGAATTTTTTCGGCGCATCTTCCATAAAATCTTCACGTTCGATATACAATTCTTTTGTGAATTCGATTTCATGACTTCCCATGCTTTCGTCTTCCGGATTGTTAATCGCTTCCATCATTTCAACTTTCCCTTCAGGATAGTTTGTTATGATAAGTTTTACCGGATCAAGCACCGCGGAAATACGTGGCGCTTTGGCGTTTAAGTCTTCCCTTACGGCATATTCCAATAAAGAAACATCAATGACGCCATCGTATTTGGTATATCCTATCTTATCTATAAACTTATGGATCGATTCAGGAGTATAACCTCTTCTGCGATAACCGCAAATTGTAGGCATACGCGGATCATCCCAACCGGTTACTAAATTTTCTTTTACTAATTGTAGTAATTTTCGCTTACTCATTACCGTATAAGTAAGATTCAAGCGGTTGAATTCGTATTGGTTCGGACGATATCCGTCTGTTCTTAATTCTTCTATAAACCAATCATACAGAGGACGGTGTACTACAAATTCTAAAGTGCAAATGGAATGAGTTACACCTTCGAAATAATCGCTTTCTCCGTGAGCGAAGTCATACATCGGATAAGCTTTCCATGTAGTTCCGGTTCTATGGTGGGGATGATTGATAACACGGTATATGATAGGATCCCTGAAGTGCATATTTGAAGATGCCATATCAATTTTGGCTCTTAACACCATTTTTCCTTCTTCGATTTCTCCTGTATTCATTTTTTGAAAAAGGGAAAGGCTTTCTTCAACCGGACGATTCCGGAAAGGGCTTTCGGTTCCGGCTTGAGTAGGAGTTCCTTTTTGCCTGGCAATTTCTTCTGCCGATTGTTCGTCAATATATGCCTTGCCTTTTTTTATCAGTTCAACGGCAAAATCCCATAATCGCGGAAAATAATCGGAAGCATAATATACGTTTCCCCATTCGTAGCCCAACCATTTAATGTCTTCCATAATAGAATCGACATATTCTACATCTTCTTTTACCGGATTGGTATCATCAAAACGAAGGTTACAAATTCCGCCATAT
Source organism: Bacteroidales bacterium (assembly GCA_031553755.1). Classification (GTDB taxonomy): domain Bacteria; phylum Bacteroidota; class Bacteroidia; order Bacteroidales; family Azobacteroidaceae; genus JAIRVZ01. The sequence continues at coordinate 33,685 of JAVBKZ010000015.1, forward strand.
TTCTGAGCTATTCCGAAGTCAATACAAATCGCTTTGGCATGACCGATATGAAGATAACCATTAGGTTCAGGCGGAAAACGAGTTTGAATACGTCTATCGTTTTTGCCTTCCGCTAAATCTTTTTCTACGATTACTTCGATAAAATTGAGGCTTTTCTTATTTTCTTCGGTAATATTATTTATTTCAGACATAATAAAATTCAAAATATTTTTTAAGCCGCAAAATTATATAAAATCCCTGAATAATAAAATTTTATTTGTAAGTGAAAGACGACTACTTGCTGTCAAAAATATATTTTTTTCTTGTTTTTTTGAATAAATATTTGTTCGATTAAATTTTTAATATAAATTTGCAAAAGACACACTACATTAACAATAATAAAATCAATTTAATTAATATCAGATGAAAAAATTTCTGCTTTTGATAGTTTCTGTCATGTTTATTATTTCTTTGTATTCTTGTTCTGATGATAATGAACATTTGCTTAATGGACAATGGCAATTGAACACAATATCTGATCATAACAATGATAACATCCAGTATGTAGATACTGTTTATTACAGTTTTCAACGTGCCGCCGTATTTTCATTTACCGTTGTAAACCGGTATGATCATCATAATAAAGATGGAAAAGGCGTTTCTTATGGATATGTTGATTTTCCTGCCGAAAATAAAGTCCATATATTAATAGACCGAGCTTTTGCCAACGAAAATTTCCTACATTTATCGGGTTGGGATTCATGCGATAAAATATTCAATATTGATAGTGCCGACAAATTTTATCTTGTTCTTTCGGACGATGAAAAAATCTATACATTTAAACGATTCTGATTAAGATTATTATGAAAAAATATATTATTACCTTATACTTACTTATAGGAAGTGTTACATGTTTGATTTCTCAAATAAAAACATCATATAGGGCTGAAGTTTTCGGGTCGGCCGCGTCGGGAGAAAATACTCCTTTTTGGATGATGTATCACAATTGGGGTATGGTTCCGTTAACAGCAAATAATTTTTACGCGAGGGCAGGTGTTTTTCATGATCAAAAAATCAATAAAGACTGGTCGTTTTCCGCGGGATTGGATGTTGCCGGTTCGTCTCCCCACTCTTACGGCAATGTATGGATACAACAACTTTATGGTGAATTAAACTGGAAAGCTTTGAGGTTAAATATTGGAGCAAAAGAAGATTATTTTTCCATGTTAGACAGATATTTGAGTTCAGGCGATTTTACTAATTCCAACAACGCGCGTCCTTTACCGGAAATAAAATTAAGTTTGACAAAATTTGTTTTAGTTCCCTATACCAAAGGGAACATGTATATTAAAGGCGATTTTTCAATAGGTAAATATTTAGACGGACAATATTTGGAAGATATCGCCAAGCCTTATTTTCAAGATTATGTGAAAGGCATTTTAGCGCATCATAAATCTATTTATTTCAGATTCGGAAATATTGAGAAAAAAAATAAGTTGCAATTTACTTTCGGATTAGATCATCAGGCTCAATGGGGAGGATATATTTATTGCTACACCGGTGATGGCCATTATGATGTTCAAAAACAGCCCAACGGTTTAACCGATTTGTTGAGGGTAATGATTGCGAAAGAGGGCGCTTCGGGTTCTTCGGGTGCCGATCAGGCATATGTTTCAGGTTCTCAAGTCGGGGCTTATTTATTTAAATTCGATTACAGGTTGAAAAACAATAATATAATAAGCCTTTATCTAAATCATTTTTTTGATGATGGTTCTGGTATGACTTTCGAAAATTACCGTGACGGATTATACGGTATTGAATATATGACACAACAAAAATCGTTGATTTCGGGCATAGTTGCTGAATTTATTTATACAAAACAACAAACGGGGGCGATTCATTTCAATCTTCAAATGGACGATGCGCACAGGGATCTTGAGAGTAAAGGTAACGGAAACGATAATTACTACAATAATTGTGATTATGTGCAAGGACCGTCTTACTTTGGGCGAACAAAAGGAACTCCCTTGTTGTTATCTCCCGAATATAATGATTACGGACAAATAAATTTCAACAGCAGTCGCATCAAAGCATTTCATCTCGGTTTGGAAGGATATTTCTGTCAAAATCTTCAATACCGGTTATTAGCTACAAAAGGACAAACTTGGGGAAGATATTACAGGCCATATATTTCTGTAAGAGAAGGGATTGCTTCTAATTTGGATTTAATTTACAATTGTCGTAAGATAAAAGATTTAGACTTGAAGTTATCGGTTGGATTCAATAAAGGCGATTTTTTTGAAAAAAATACTTTTGGCGGAGGAATTACAATTACAAAGAGAGGAATTCTCTTCGAAAAAGATTGATTTACGAAAAATTAAATTGCGTACCATCAAAAGTTCAATCCAGGACAGGCCAAATGCCCGGTTTCCGTGATGAAGTGGTTTATAGCAATGACTATAACGGCAATCCGGTAGGAGTCATGGGCAAAGATGGACAACCTGTTTTTTATATATGGGGATACTCCAACCGTTTCCCTATCGCCAAAATAGAAAATACCACACAACAGGAACTTTACCAGGCATTGTTCGGATATGTTATAACCGGGGAAGACCACGAAGAATTAACTACTTGGGCTAAACTGATGGAACCGGATGATGATTGTTGGTCGAAAATCAATGCCCTGCGTACCAAGCTTCCACATGCCCTGGTAACCACCTACAAGTACAATTACCAGCATGGGGTAGTAAGCGTGACAGACCCGAATAATGTTGTCAGCAAGTTTGACTACGACAGCTACAGCCGCCTTACCGACAGCTATTTTATGGATATAAATTCACGTAAAGTGATGTTGGAAAAATATATTTACCATTGGGGCAAATAACGATAATTTCACTTGTAATGAAACAACAAAATAAGTAAAAACATGAAAAAACAATATATCCTACTGCTGATAGGTTGTATAAGCGCGATTCCTTCCTATCCGCAATATCCGGGGGATGTTATCGAACTGGACAGCGGCACGCAACAAGGCGGGGAAATAAAAGCCTGCCATTCCATTATCCTGAAAAGGGGTTTCTCTTACAGCGCGGCTACGG
>JAVBKZ010000060.1:0-18416 GCA_031553755.1 Bacteroidales bacterium
AATAGGAATTCATATAATAAAGGTAAATATATTACTGCCAGTTTCATTTTTCAATTTGAAAAAATGTATTACGATTCTAAAAACAAGGAAATAAAATTGATTAATTATCGAGGTGATAGCCATCCGACAGGAGATGAAAAAGAATTTATTCAATATCTGAAAAAACATTAATCTCGAAAATAATGTATAAACAAAGTAAATACAATTATCTTTTTAAAGAAAAAAATAAAGTCTATTACGTTAACACTTTACGAAGGACAGCTTTCCCGATGAAAAGAGAAGAACATCAAAAGATGAAAGCTTTTTTTTTCCGACCCAATAACTTTCGAATTGGAATATCCTTCGGTATTTAAACAGTTTTTCCAATGGGGATTTTTTACTGATTCTACCATTCAAGAAGAAATGTTGGTTTATTATCAGTTTTTAGATAAATATGTATACAAGGACGAATTAAAAATTTCGATATTCATTGAAAACCAAGATACAATCACGTCCGGTTTTACGGAGCGATTAAAAAAATATATCTTCGGGAGCATTAATAATTCTCCTGTAAATTCTGTTGTTTTGGAATGGAGTGGAAATAACATTCTTTCTTTTTTTGATTCACATATAGAACCTTCCTATAAAGAATTACAAATTATTTGTCAGGCAAGAAATAAAAATTTCCATTGTAATCTGAATATTGCTTTGTCGGCTAATCCTGTCATACATAATAAGATTTTTCACGAAAAAGGAATCCCTACTTTCGAAAAATATGTATCGAAAATAAAATTGATTCATGAGAATACTCCCGAAATCAATTTGAATCTCAAAATCTTTTATAAAACAAAAAAAGAATTGACTGTTTTTAAACGCTTGTTGAAAAAAAACAGAAAAAGCAAGATTAACATATCCGAAGAAGAAATAAAGAAGTTTAGTCCAAATACTATCCTTTTTGTAAACGAAGAATCAATTTATTGTCCTCGTAAAAATCTGATTTTACTGAATGCCAATGCCAACGTTTTCTCATCTTACATAACTTATAACGACAAAATTCCGGTTGGAAACTTAAACTCGGAAGGGAAAATTGAATGGGATATCTTTAAGAGGGAACAAGACTTGGCACGTCCTTGGTTTTTCAATAAAGAGTGTAAAAATTGCAAATTGCTGCCTTTTCTGAAGTTAACTTGTTGTAATCATCAAATTACACAAAATACAATTATTTGCCCTGTTAAAAGCGGTATAATTTCAGAGGAAAACGTAATTCGTTCGATTATCGGAATCGCAAAAAAATGAAATTTAAAACTTATCGACAATTAGACTCATCAGATTGCGGCGCGACTTGCCTAAAAATGGTTGCACAGCATTACGGACGCAATATAGAACTTTCTTTTTTAAGAGATTTGTCTTACCTGAATAAAGATGGCGCCCCGCTATTGGGAATCAACGATGCCGGTGAACGTATCGGATTTCGTTGTACCGCCGTTCGCAGTTCTTTTGAGAAATTTGTTGAAAATGCAGTATTCCCTTGCATTGTTCATTGGAGAGATGAGCATTATATTGTTGTCTATAAAGTAAAAGTCAAGAGAAAAGGAGAAAATTATGTTGGCAAAATTTATGTCGCCGATCCTGCTTATGGCAAAATCGTTTATAGTGTAGGGGAGTTTTTAAATGGTTGGTGTGGTAAGAAAGATGAGGAATGTAAAGGTATTTTTCTTTTATTAATTCCTACCTTGGATTTTTACAAAGGCGACATAGACGAAAAAAAAATAAGCGATACTCAAAAATTATCCTATTTTTTGTATTATTTAAAACCATATAAAAAATTATATGGACAAATAATATTAGGAATGTTCCTTGGGTTAATATTCTCATTTATCTTTCCTTTTTTGTCACAAGCTGTTGTTGATAAAGGAATAATGGGAAATAATTTTAATTTTATTACTCTTGTTCTAATTTCTCAATTGATATTATCTACCAGTTCTTTAGCTGTTGGATTTATTCAAAGTTGGATTTTATTACATACCACAGGTCGGGTCAATATAGCTTTAATTTCCGATTATATTGCTAAAATGTTCAAATTGCCGATTAGTTTTTTCAATACCAAAAGTACAGGAGATATTATTCAGCGAATTGGAGATCATTCTCGAATCCGGGCATTTTTTACAAGTTCTACTTTAGGGATTTTGTTCTCTTTTGTCAGTTTTTTTATTTTTGCTATTGTTCTTGCCTATTACAATTTACAAATGTTATTGATTTTCTTAGTCGGACATGCATTGTATGTTGGGTGGGTGTTATCTTTTATGCGCATTCGCCGAGACCTTGATTACAAGTATTTTGACAAAGCTTCAAAAAATCAAACAAGTTTAATCGAACTCATCAATGGCGCGGAAGAAATTAAACTTTCAGGCGCTGAACAAAAAATGAGAAATAAATGGGAATTTATTCAAGCAGACTTGTTTAAATTAGGAATGAAAGGTCTTAGAATAAGTCAAATACAAACAACCGGCTCTTTTTTTCTATCAAGCACAACGAATATTATTTTAACCGCTCTGTCTGCATATTTGGTAATATCCGGAAAAATTACATTAGGGATGATGATGTCGTTATCTTATATATTAGGACAATTAAAAGGTCCGGTGGGTTCTTTTATCGGTTTTGTACATTCTCTTCAAGACGCGAAAATAAGTATAGAGAGATTAAGTGAAATTCATTTTCAAAAAAATGAAGATGAAGAGAAAGACGAAAAAGATTTTCAATTACCGGAATCCGAAGACATCGAAATTCGAGATTTGACTTTCAGTTATATGGGAGAAAAAATTGATCCCGTATTAAAAGATGTTAGACTGAAAATACCTAAAAACAAAATTACAGCCATTGTCGGTGAAAGTGGAAGTGGTAAAACAACACTTGTAAAATTGCTTTTGGGTTATTTTCAACCACAAAAAGGAAGTATCCGCATTGGACAGCAAAATCTGAAAAACATCGATATGAAGACATGGCGTTCCCAATGCGCGGCAGTAATGCAGGATGGATTTATTTTTTCAGGAACGGTTACCGAAAATGTAGGCATAAGTGATCAGAATATTAGTAAGGAACGAGTGATTGAAGCTTGCAAAAAAGCGAATATCCACGAATTTATAGAACAACTTCCGGCCGGATATAGCACCAAAATTGGAGAACAAGGAAGTGGTATCAGCCAAGGACAAAGGCAAAGAATTTTAATTGCCAGAGCTATATATAAAGACCCTCATTTCATTTTTTTAGACGAAGCGACAAACGCGCTTGATGCCAATAACGAAAAAACAGTTATTGAAAATCTAAATCAATTTATGGAGAAACGAACTGCTATTATTATTGCGCATAGACTAAGTACCGTCAAACATGCCGACCAAATCATTGTATTAGAAAAAGGCGAAGTCGCGGAAACAGGCAACCACAAAGAATTGATTGAACAACGAGGCATTTATTATAATCTGGTAAAAAATCAATTGGAAATATGAATCGAAAAAAGGAGGTTATAAACAGACCTGAAGAAATTGAAATCCTTCTTGGAAATCCTCCTTCATGGCTTACAAGATGGGGGATATTGGTTATTGTCTCAATTATCCTTATTCTATTAATCGGTTCCTATTTTTTTAGGTATCCGGAAAAAACAGCTTGCTCTATAGTAATAACCACAGAACATCCTGCGATTTGGTTGGTCGCTAAATCAAATGGAAGAATTGATTCTATTTATGTAAAAGATCAATCGAAAGTTGACAGGAATCAAATCATTGCAACTCTTGAGAGTACTGCAACCCTGGATGATGTTCTTCGATTAAAAAACGAATTAGAATTACTGTCAAAGACAATAGAAGAAGATGGAATTGATAGTCTGTCGACCTTACTCCGAAGTTTAAATGTTGGCGAACTAAATGATAGCTATAACCAATTAATTAAATCGATAGATAATTATATTTTGTTTACTAAAGAGAAATATCATAAATTGAAAATCGAGTCTCTTCAAACAGAAAAAGAAAGAAAAAATAAGTATTTACAGGATATAGAAAGACAAAATCAATCATATTTGAAGTATTCGGATGTGGTGAAAAGTCAATTTCTTCGAGACTCATTACTATATACCAAAAACACTATTTCAAAAAAAGAATTCGAAACAGCTCAAAAAGAAAAAATAACAAGTGACATACAGCTTTATCAATCTTTTAGCAATTTATCAGCTGCTCAATTAGAAATACTTCAAATCAACCAGCAAATAACAGAAATAAGTATTGATTTTAATGAACGAAAAAAGAATTATTACAATAACTTAAAAGCAACTTACGAACTTTTATACAACAATATTTTAGTTTGGGAAAATACTTATATTATTAAAAATCCTTCAGTCGGAAAAATTAGCTTCTTGAAATTTTGGAGTAAAAATCAGTATGTAAATTCTGGAGAGAAGATTTTTGCTGTTATTCCGGATGATTATGGAGCTATTATCGGAAAATGCTATGTTAAAACTTCGGGTATAGGAAAAGTAAAGGAAGGACAAAAAGTTACAATTAAATTGGATGAATATCCTTATATGGAATATGGAATGATTATAGGTCAGGTTTCCAATATTTCACTCATAGGCATCGAGGCTTCCGAAAATAATCGGTATGCAATTGTTGAAATCAGGTTTAATCAAAAAGAACTAAAAAGTACTTATAATAAATCAATTGATTTTAAGGGCGAATTAACCGGAAGCGCTGAAATAGAAACGCAACAAATGTCTTTACTCGAACATTTAATCAATCCTTTAAAATACTTATGGAGTAATGTGGAATAATTAACATCAGTATTTAAGATTTATAAAGAAATAAAAAACTAATTGATGTATTTTTGTGTTTAAAATACTATCTGGTTTTTATGAATGGAAATGCAAAGTAAGAACAAAGCTCTTTTTGTGATATGTACAGCCTCTTTTTTGGCTCCGTTTATGGGGTCTTCCCTCAATTTGGCATTGCCTCAAATAAGTGAAACTTTTTCGATGAAAGCTGTTACCCTCACTTGGATGGCAACGGCTTATCTCATATCTACGGCTATTTTTCAGATTCCATTTGCAAAAATAGCGGATATGGTAGGGCGAAAAAAAATATTTCTTTGGGGTGTTTTTATTTTTTCCGTTTGTACATTTTTCTGTGGATTTGCTCCATCCGGAACAATTTTAATTCTTCTTCGTGTTTTTGCCGGAATCGGTAGCGCGATGATGTTTGGAACCAGTATGGCGATATTAACATCTCTTTTCTCCGCGAAAAAAAGAGGAAAAGCGTTGGGAATCAATACGGCTGTGGTTTATTTTTCGTTAGCAGCAGGTCCTTTTATCGGCGGTTTACTCACTAATTATTTCGGATGGCAAAGTATATTTTTTGTTTGTTCGGGTGTTGGTTTACTTGTAGTTATATTGGGAAAAATTTTCTTACAAGGAGAATGGATAGAAGCAAAAGGGGAGAAATTTGATATTGTTGGTTCGGTTATTTATGCTGTTGGACTTTTCGGATTGATTTACGGATTTTCTAACTTACCAAATATCAATGGATTTGTCTGGATTTTAACCGGAATTATCGCTTTTGTTTTGTTTATTTATCAAGAAAAAAAATGCCTTTTTCCGGTGTTTGATGTCAAATTATTCAGCGGAAATAGAGTTTTCGCTTTGTCTTCGTTAGCCGCGTTGATTAATTATGCCGCGACATCGGCCATCGCGTTTATGTTGAGCCTTTATTTGCAATATGTGCGAGGTTTTGACGCGAGTTATGCCGGATTGATTTTGATTTCGCAAGCTTGTGTACAGTCTGTTTTTTCCTTGCTTGCCGGAAAATTATCTGAAAAATACGAACCTGCCACATTGGCAACTTCGGGGATGTTAATTATTGTCTTGGGACTTCTTGGTTTGATATTCCTAACTACAACTACTTCGATTTGGATTTTAGTCGTTTTATTGTTTTTATTAGGTATTGGTTTTGGTATTTTTTCTTCTCCGAATATGAATGTTATTATGAGTTCGGTCGGTAAAAAATATTACGGACAGGCTTCCGCGACTACCGGAACAATGCGTTTGACCGGACAATCTTTTAGCATGGGAATCGCGAGTATGGCTATTTCTTTAGAAGTAGGAAATAAAAAAATAGTTCCCGAACTTTATCCCGAATTTATGGATAGCTTGAAAATTACATTTATTGTTTTTCTCGCACTTTGTATAATCGGAATTTACGCGTCTTCAGTAAGACGTGTAAAAAAACAAGCTGTTGAAATCTGAAACTTGAAATCTGAAACTTGAAATCTGAAACTTGAAATCTGAAATAAATAATATATGAAACTCCCTTTAGAAGATAAAAAATTCAGGTATTTGCTGTTTGCGGTACTGTTTGCAGTAGTGTTAGAAATTCTTTCAATTTTAGGTATTGATATTCCGATGCCTTATGCTTTTTATATTTATGCCATATTTGTTCTTGGAGTGGGCTACCAAGTCCTTTGGGACGGATTGAAATCGTTGTTCAGATTTAATTTTTCGAGTATTAATTTATTGATGCTTATCGCGGTTTGCGCGGCATTTTATCTCGGAGAATATCCTGAAGCCGCTGTGGTTATAGTTCTCTATGTATTAGGTGAAAAACTTGAAGATATTGGTATTGAAAATAGCATGTCGGCGTTGGATAAATTAGTCAAAAACGCGCCTAAAACGGCGATTGTTAAAGCGACAGGAGAAATGCTTCCGATAGAACAAATCAATCCCGGAACAATTATCCAAATAAAACCTCATGACCAAATTCCGTTGGATGGCATCGTAGAAGCCGGAGAAACTTCGGTCGACGAATCTCCCATCACAGGAGAATCCGTACCTAAAGACAAAACGGTAGGAGATGCTGTTTTTGCCGGAACTCTCAATAAAAGTGGATATCTCGAAATAAAAACGACAAAAGCCGCGAAAGATACTACTTTTTCCAAAATCATAGAGTTGACTTACGAATCGCATGAAAATAAATCTGACGCTCAAAAATTTATCCAGAAATTCGCGAAGATTTATACTCCGGTTATTATTATTTTGGCTGTTTTAGTATTTGTAATTCCGGTTTTTATCTTTCATAAAGATTTTCATATTTGGTTGAATCAAGCCGTAACTCTGTTGGTGATCGCTTGTCCGTGCGCTTTGGTGATATCTACTCCGGTGGCGATTTATGCCGCGATAGGAAACGCGTCATCGAAAGGAGCATTGATAAAAGGCGGAAAATACCTGGAAACGCTTGCGGGGATTAAAGCCATCGGATTGGATAAAACACGGACAATAACTTATGGAAAACCGGTTGTTTCTGATATCATTCCGCTTAATGGGGCGGAAAGGGAAGAATTGTTAGCTTGTAGCGCGGGTACTGAAATCTTTTCAGAACATCCTTTGGCCCAGGCGATTGTTGACGCTTCGAATAAAGAAGGATTTGAACCTCACCAGATTCAGTCGTTCGAAAGCGTAGCCGGAAAAGGGGCCAAAGCTAAGTGTATGGTTTGTAATGATGAAACAGTTTTAGTCGGTAAATCTGATTTTATCAGACAATATCACGCGGTGCCCGAAGAAGTGGAACGAATCGTTGAACAATTATCTTCCGAAGGAAAAACGAGTGTGATCGTTAGTTGTAACAATGAAATCAAAGGAATTATTGGGCTAACAGATGAAATTAAAGCGGATAGCGCTGAGGCTATTAAAGCATTGCAAAATCAAGGAATCGCGACTATTATGATTACGGGAGATAATGTGAAAGCGGCTCGTTATGTCGCTTCTTCCGTGGGTATAAAAGAAGTATTTGGTGGACTTTTGCCTCAAGACAAATCTGCTAAAATAAAAGGATTAAAGACTCAATATGGAAGTGTGGCGATGGTTGGTGATGGAGTGAATGACGCTCCGGCTTTGGCTGCGTCTACTGTCGGAATCGCGATGGGAGCTGTGGGAAGCGATACTGCTATTGAGGTTTCAGACATTGCTTTGATGAATGACAAATTATCATTGATTCCTTTTCTTGTTAAGTTAGCGCAAAAAACAACGGCAACCATCCGTTGGAATTCCTTCGGAGCGATTGCCGTTAAGTTTATATTTATATTATTGTCGTTTTTCGGATTAAGCAACTTGGTATTTGCTATTGCCGCCGATGTTGGAGTTACCTTGATTGTAATCCTTATCAGTTTGAGGCTGATGAGTTTCGACGAATAATATTCGAAATTACATCATTCCGCCCATTCCGCCACCCATCGGAGGCATCGCGGGACCTGCATTTTCTTCTTTCTTGTCTGCGATTACACATTCTGTTGTAAGGAACATTCCTGCAATAGAAGCTGCGTTTTCCAAAGCTACACGCGTAACTTTAGTTGGGTCGATAACACCTGCTGCATACAAGTTTTCGTAAATGTCTTTGCGGGCATTGTAACCGAAATCAGCTTTGCCTTCTTTTACTTTTTGTACAACAACAGCGCCTTCTTTTCCGGCATTTTCGACGATTTGGCGAAGAGGTTCTTCAATCGCGCGTTTCACGATTTCAACACCTGTAGTTTCGTCTTCATTTTCGCCTTTTAAGTTTTCAAGAGCTTCAATGGCGCGAACATAAGCTACACCTCCACCAGGAACTGTACCTTCTTCAATAGCAGCACGTGTAGCGCTTAACGCATCTTCCACACGGTCTTTCTTTTCCTTCATTTCCACTTCAGAAGCAGCGCCCACATAAAGAACAGCAACTCCTCCGGCCAATTTAGCCAAACGTTCCTGTAATTTTTCGCGGTCATAATCGGAAGTTGTATTTTCAATTTGTGTTTTGATTTGAGCAACACGGGCAGAGATAGCGCCTTTATCGCCTGAACCATTCACAATTACTGTATTATCTTTATTTACAGTAATTTTTTCTGCTTTTCCAAGCATATCCAAAGTCGCGGATTCCAATTTCAAACCTTTTTCTTCGGAGATAACTACACCACCTGTCAAAACAGCAATGTCTTCCAACATTTCTTTGCGACGGTCGCCAAATCCCGGAGCTTTTACCGCGCAGATTTTCAAAGAACCACGTAAACGGTTAACAACCAATGTCGCTAATGCTTCAGAATCGATATCTTCCGCGATAATTAACAAAGGACGACCTGTTTGAAGTGATTGTTCCAAAATAGGAAGCATTTCTTTCAAAGCAGAGATTTTTTTATCGTAAATAAGAATTTGCGGATTTTCCATTTCAGCTTCCATTTTTTCAGTGTTAGTCACGAAATATGGAGAAATATATCCGCGGTCGAATTGCATACCTTCCACTACATCAACATAAGTTTCAGTACCTTTGGCTTCTTCAACAGTGATAACGCCTTCTTTTTTCACTTTTTGCATAGCTTCGGCAATCAATTTGCCGATTGTTTCGTCGCCGTTCGCGGAAATTTTAGCTACATTTTCGATTTTACCGAAATCATCGCCTACTTCTTGCGATTGCGATTTTAGGTTGGCGACAACAGCAATAACAGCTTTATCAATACCACGTTTCAAATCCATCGGATTAGCTCCGGCAGTTACATTTTTCAATCCTACACCAATGATTGATTGAGCCAAAACTGTAGCGGTAGTTGTTCCGTCACCGGCATCATCATTGGTTTTAGAAGCTACTTCTTTTACCAATTGAGCGCCCATATTTTGGAACGCATCTTCCAATTCGATTTCTTTAGCAACTGTTACACCATCTTTTGTGATATGAGGAGCGCCGAATTTTTTCTCAATAATTACGTTACGTCCTTTAGGACCTAAAGTTACTTTCACTGCGTTTGCCAATTCGTCAACACCTTTTTTCAAAAGGTCGCGGGCATCCATTTCAAATTTTATTTCTTTTGCCATGATTTTATGTTTTTTAAGAGTTAAAGGAAGTTAGACGAAGTTAAAGGAATGAGAATTGAATAAAAAAACATTCCTCTAACTTCATTTAACTCCTTATGACTTCGTTTAACTTCATTCTTAGATTATCGCTAAAATGTCGGATTGACGCATAATTAAATACTTTTCACCATCCAATTCGATTTCGGTGCCGGCATATTTACCATAAAGTACCTGGTCTCCTTTTTTAACTACCATTTCTTCGTCTTTTGTTCCGTTGCCAACCGCAACTACTTCGCCTTTCAAAGGTTTTTCTTTCGCTGAATCCGGAATAATGATTCCGGAAATTGTTTTTTCTTCAGCCGGAGCGGATTTAACCAACACCCTGTCTGCTAATGGTCTAATGTTCATGACTAATTAGTTTTTATAATTAATAGAATTTTATAATAAAAAGGACGCAAACCCGATTAGTCTGCATCGCGTGTCATTCCAAAAGTATGCCAAATAGAAAAACTGACAAAATTTCATTTATTGATCTTCTATATGTAAAATATTATGTAAAAAATGGCAGATACTATATTTGAACATAGATAATCCGTTTAATTAGCGTTATTGTATTTAAATTTTTTCTTTTGAGACATTCTCGATGTTTAAAACCATATTCAGGTATTAAAAGATAGATTTTGAATATCTTCTTTAAAAAGATTACATTTGCAGCATCAAAAACAAGATACGGAATACACGAAAAAGGTGTAGAATCACAATTTGAAATAAACAATAAACATCAATATAAAATGAATAAAAATTTCAAAAGAACGCTTATCACATCTGCTTTACCTTATGCCAACGGACCTGTTCATATTGGACATTTGGCGGGAGTTTATGTTCCTGCCGATATTTACGCCCGTTATCTTCGTTTGAAAGGAGAAGAAGTATTATTTGTTGGAGGTTCTGATGAACATGGAGTTCCCATTGCGTTAAAAGCAAAAGCGGAAGGTATAACTCCTCAGGATGTAGTCGATAAATATCATACAATTATCAAGAAATCTTTTGAAGATTTTGGTATTACATTCGATGTATATTCACGTACAACCTCGAAAATCCATTATAAAACCGCCTCTGATTTTTTTAGAAAACTATACGATAAAGGAGAATTTGTCGAAAAAACATCTGAGCAATATTACGACGAAGAGGCTAAACAATTTTTGGCCGACCGTTATATTACCGGAAGATGTCCACATTGTGGAAACGAACGCGCTTACGGCGACCAATGCGAATCGTGCGGAACATCGTTAAGTCCGTTGGATTTGATAGAACCTAAATCGGCTGTTAGCGGAAGTGTTCCGGTTTTGAAAGAAACAAAACACTGGTATTTGCCGTTGGATAAACATGAATCTTGGTTGAAACAATGGATTTTGGAAGACCATAAAGAATGGAAAACCAACGTATACGGACAATGTAAATCGTGGTTAGACATGGGATTACAACCTCGCGCCGTGAGCCGTGATTTAGACTGGGGAGTTCCTGTTCCGGTCGAAGGCTCGGAAGGAAAAGTGTTGTATGTTTGGTTTGACGCGCCTATCGGATATATCTCAAATACAATTGAACACAGTCCCAACGATTGGGAAAAATGGTGGAAATCAGACGAATCTAAAATCGTTTGTTTCATCGGAAAAGACAACATCGTTTTCCATTGTATAGTTTTTCCTGCGATGTTGAAAGCCGATGGTTCATACACTTTGCCCGAAAATGTTCCGGCAAACGAATTCCTTAATTTAGAAGGAGATAAAATATCCACATCTCGCAATTGGGCGGTTTGGTTACATGAATATCTGGAAGAATTTCCAGGGAAACAAGATGTATTACGTTACGTATTAACAGCTAACGCTCCCGAAACGAAAGACAACGATTTTACTTGGAAAGATTTTCAGGCCCGTAATAACAACGAATTGGTTGCTGTATTTGGCAATTTTGTCAATCGGGCAATGGTTCTTACTCATAAGTATTATGAAGGAAAAATTCCCGCTTGCGGCGAATTGACTGATTATGACAGACAAACATTGAAAGAATTTTCGGAGGTAAAAGCCGAAATGGAACAATCCCTGAATAATTACCGTTTTCGTGAAGCTTTGAAAGAAGCCATGAACTTAGCCCGTATTGGGAATAAATATCTTGCGGATATGGAGCCTTGGAAACTGATTAAAACCGAACCTGAACGGACGGCGACAGTTCTTAATCTGAGTATGCAGATAACAGCCAATTTGGCGATAGCATTTGAGCCGTTTTTGCCTTTTACTTCTACTAAAATCAAGCAAATGATTGCGAAAGAAGATTTTGCATGGACACAACTTGGTGACATTGATTTATTGCCTGCCGGACATGTTATTAATCAAGCGGAATTGTTATTCGAAAAAATCGAAGATGAAATCGTGGAAAAACAAGTCCAAAAATTATTAGATACAAAAAAGGCAAATGAATTAGCTGCTCATAAAGCTGCGCCACAAAAAGCGAATGTGGTTTTTGATGATTTTACTAAATTGGATATTCGTGTAGGCAAAATATTGGAATGTGTGAAAGTTCCCAAGGCGGATAAATTACTGCAATTCAAAATAGACGACGGTTTAGGTGGACGTACAATTCTTTCGGGAATAGCAGAACACTACAACCCTGAGGATTTGGTTGGTAAAAATGTTTGTTTCATCGCGAATTTGGAACCTCGTAAAATTAAAGGAATAGAATCACAAGGTATGATTCTTTCGGCTGAAAATGCAGACGGAAGTCTTGCTGTTATTCAACCTATGAAAGAAGTACTTCCTGGAAGTGAGGTGAAATAATTCTATTTCAGACAAATCGTCAGTGGAATACTGATTCTGACAACTATATTTCTCCCTATGTTGTAAATTCCTTCCGATTTATAACGGGACAAATGGTCATAGTATTTTTCATTAAGGAGGTTGTTTACTGCAAAATTTAGCAAAATAGGCTGTTGTTTGAATCGAAATTCAAAAGCCAATCCTGCATTTAGCAAAATATAAGAAGGAGTCGTGGTTTCATATGCTACAATCTGGTTTTGTGCAATTGAGTAGATGTTTTGAAAATAAGCAGAATATTTTCGCAGGCAAGTTTTACCGGTAAAATTTGTACTAACCGTTGATTTGATTTTTTGCGAAGGCATTAGAGGCAAATAGTCACCCGATTGTTGTTTACCAAAAGTATTGCTGTAGGAACTTTCTAAATGTAACCAGTCTAAAGGGTGTGGGTGGAAATGAAAACCGGCTTCACCTCCATATAAAAAAGCATTATTTTGCAGATAATTATATACCGGAACGTCGTCTATTTCCGTACCGTCAGGTTGTATATAAATGAAGTTTCGGATATAGTTGAAATATGGATTCAGAAATAGTTCTAAGTGTTTTGAATCGTAATTCAGAGTAGCATCAATTTGATAACTGTTTTCCGATTTTAACTCTCGGTTTCCTTTTTCGTAACGATTGGTACCTTCATGAACACCGTCACTCATCAATTCAAACATATTCGGGGCACGAAAACCGGACGATAGATTTGTGCGGAATGATAGATTATTTGTTATTGGTTGGAATATTCCCGTGGAAAAATTGAATGCGGGAAATGGTTTTGAAAAATCGTTGGAATGAATATATTTATTATCAAACCGGATTCCTGTCTGCCAAAATGATTTTTCTGAAAAGTGATAATTTGAAACGGCAAAAAATCCCAAATCAGTAGTAGTCGCATCAGGAATAATAGATTCTTCTCCAAAATTCTTATTTTGCTGAAACATTCCCTGACTGCCTGCTGTGATTTCCCAATATTTCGCAATTCTCGCCGAAAGCCATTTAATATTGTATGAAACTGTATTTAAATTCATATTCAATGCGGCTTCATTATCTTCTATTTCTTTCCGGTTATTGAAAACATAACCCAAATCAATCTTCAATTTGGAATTGTTTTCAAAAAAGACAGTGTTTTCTGAACTCAAAATATGGGTTGTCAGATTTTGATAGGGCGAAAATGGTTTGCGATTGTTGGAATAATCTTCATTGACTTCCTCTAATTCGGTTAGACCATAATTTTCCTTCAAAAAGCTGTATTTTAACGTAGTTGCAAATTCGTTTCCTGTATATCCTAAAACGGTTTTAAAATCAGCCGTATTAAAACGGCTATTGGGTATCAACTCGTTATTCCCATCTTTATAATCTTTATGAGTTGTATAGCCGCCGAACATGTTTATATGCCATTGTTCTTTAGAGAGTTTAATGGCCGCATTATTTCTTAATCCGCTCGTGTTGCTATTATATTCGGAATTTAGTACAGTTTCGAAAGTGTTTTGTTTGGCAAATCGCTCATCTGCAAAATAAAGGACGCCACCCAAAGCGTCGCTTCCATATAGCAGCGAAGCCGGTCCTTTGATAATTTCTACTTGTTCGTAACCATTATCATCCAATCCCAATCCGTGTTCGTCTCCCCATTGCTGATTTTCAATGCGGACTCCCTGCGAAAAAATGGCAATCCGATTACCGCTCAAACCTCTGATTACGGGTTTGCCAATTCCCGAACCTGTACTATAGTTAGACAATCCGGGTACTGATGTCAATTTCTCTGTTAATGAAATGCCCTGAATTTCGGGCGATTTTAGATTAATCTTTTCTACATTCACCACGTTTTCTCCCTGTAATCGTGAACTGTTGGCCGAAATAACAATTTCTTGCAATTCATGAATGGAAGGAGATAAATAAAGAATTCGGTATAGGCGCTTAGTGCGCACTAATTAAATTAAGCTGCTACCTTTGTAGCATGGCAGAAAGAAATAAGTTTATGGGAGTGAATTCAATTCGATTTTACGCACGGTTTCCAGATGAATCAAGTTGTTATGATTACTTGTCTTCAATAAAATGGGAAAAAGGTTATACTTGCAAGAAGTGTGGTCATACCAACTATTGTAAGGGTCGGAATCTTCATTCTCGTCGGTGTACCCGCTGTAAATATGATGAAAGTCCCACGTCAGGGACTATGTTTGACAAGTGTAAATTTTCCATTCATCTGGCATTTCATCTTGCATTTAAGCTAAGCACAAAGAAAAAGGGAATGTCTACGTTAGAGCTTTCTCATGAATTTGATTTGCGTCAGAAAACCTGCTGGGATTTTAAGTGGAAGATACAGCAGGCCATGCGTAGTTCTATGCTACATCCACTCACTGGTACAGTTCATGTGGATGAGTTTTATGTCGGTGAGTTTGAAGAAGGGCACGTTGGTCGTAGTTCTGCCAGCAAGAAGAGATTGGTGGTAGTCGCTCTGGAGGTATTACCAGAGAAAGGTGGTGTAGGACGAGCTTATGCGCAGGTGATAAACAACGCTTCGGGTGAAGAATTCAAGCCTTTCTTCAATGATCATATTTCTCCAGAGGCACATGTAGTTACCGATGAATGGAAAGGATATTTGCCTCTGAAGAGAGAGTACCCCAATCTTGAACAGCAACCTTCAAACAAAGGGAGTAATTTCCCTGAACTTCACATTCATATAATGAATTTGCAAGGATGGTTACGAGGGATTCATCATCATTGCTCCAAAGAACACCTACAAGGTTACTTGGACGAATACCATTACAGATATAATAGGCGTAACTACATGGATACCATTTTTGATAACCTCATTATGAGAATGGTCAAATATGAACCATGTAGAAGATTATCAATGGATTAAATAGTGCGCACTAAGTGCCTATACCGATAAAGAATTTTATTTTCATCTTTTTGATTTATTTGTACTACCAAAGTTTGATAGCCGGATTCGGAAATTTGAACTAGGATGCTACTTGTTGTTTGAGGCAGTGCAAATCGACCTAGAGAATCGGTATAAGTTCCTGTTTTGATTTCTGGAAAATATACATTAGCATATTTCATAGGAGTATTATCTGACTGATCTAAAACAGAAATTTTGACTTGAGCAAAAGCCGTAAACTGACCTGTTACGAATAATAATAACAAACAAAATGTTTTTATTGTATTACTGCATTTCGGACAATAGCCAGAAATGAACGATTGAATAGAAGATATCACAAAATTTTGGGGTAATGTTTGATTTACCGGATTCTCTTTTATGCAGGTAATTTCGTTACATTTCAAACAATGAAAATGAGGATGATTGTCGTGATGCTGTCCCGAGGAACAATTGTGGCATAAAGCATAGTATGACTTACCTTCGTTATTAACAAATCTATGTATAATTCCATCGTCACAGAATCCTTGCAAAATACGATAGACAGTAACTCTGTCCATTTTTCCTTTTAGAATTTCTTCAATATGTGTATGAGAAATTGCCCCTTGTAAATTCTGAAATAAATCCAAAACTAATTGTTTCGATTTTGTATTTCTTCTTAATGTATCCATAGCATAATGATATTTGAAAATGCAAAGATACAAAAAATATCATTAATGCAATATTGTTGCATTAAAGGCAGGAGACTATTTTTTTATAAAAAAATGATTTTATTTTTATCCGCATACCGGAAAAACGCGGTTTAATATCGGATTAAAACAAGTTTCAGATTTCTTCTCCAGACGTAGCATACCCATTTTTTGTGTTCTGCCTCTATTGGTTTTCCCTGTATTTTTTGGGAGATATTCCTACTTTTTTCAGAAAAATAGGATTGAAGACGGAACTGGATGTGAATCCACATTGGGCAGCAATTTCTTTGATTGTCATATCAGAATGGGTATGTAACAATTCTTTTGCTTTTTCTACTCTGTAGTGGGCTACCATTTGGCTAAACGATTCCTCAAATCCCTCATTAAATATTTTTGAAAGATAGGTTCGGTTAAGAGGCAATATATCTCCGACATCTTGCAATTTGAAATCTTTCTGGAGAAAAGGTTCACTTGATTGGAACCACTCTTTTATGGTCTGTTTATATTCTTCCAAATGATTTTCAAAAGAATCATTTTCATCAGGTACAGTCGGTTCATTCGAAATTTCATTCATTAAAGCCTGCTCTTCTTCCATTGTATTCCTAAAGAAATGCTTAGGATAAGGATCTTTGTGAAACAAACTATTGTAAAGCACTATTGAAAATGTAACTTGTATAATTACCTGATGGCAAATGAACGGGATATTACCCAATTCAAACAAACATAGGATGTAAGCTAATGTATTGAGCCAAAGACCGATACATATATATATCATCCAAGAAATATTCATTTCCTCTGTATTCGAAAAATTATCCATGCACCACTTGTCGTAATAGGATTTATAGTGTGTGGTAATTGTGTGTAGCATGACCAAATAAACGAACATGATTGACAACATCACGAATCTAAACCAAACATTAAATGAAGAAAAATTAGACCGGAGATCTTGAAAGTCATGCAAATCAGTGATAGGTTCATTCAAAATCTTAAGAGTAAGGAAATAAAAAACGGAGGTACATAGCCATGGGAAAAAGATATATAGTGATCGTTTCCAAGTGATCCATCCCGGGCGAATGATTTCGATCACATACAATAAGATGGGGATAACGATGAGACTTCCAAAAATTATTATAGCAGGAGAGAATAAAGCCGACAACATTGCCGGTTTTTCTTCCGAAATCTGATAACAAAATCCGGCAAGGAAACGAAGTAGCCAAATGAAAAAAGAAAGGGCAAGTAACAATCGCGATAGATTGCCTTTGTATCTGAATAAAAGAAAAAATATTCCTGTTAAAAATAACGTAATTGAAATCGTATTTTGAAAAAGAAGTATGTTGTTCATGAATGATTCTTAATTTCAAAAGAAAAACAAAAGTAGTAAAATATAATAGAAATAGAGGAATTCAGTAAGTATATTGTTACGGAGATAAACGGTGCTGTTAATTTTTTCAGGACATGGCAAACATGGTATTTTTACTTTTATTGACTTATATTTACATTTATTAAGTATTTTTTTACGATTTATAAATCATTTTTTACGATTTCTAAACACCGTGCTTTGTAAAACCAAAGAGAACCACATAACTTTGCCCCGTATTTCATACAATTCCAACTACTACATAAAAGTATACTTAAGACACACATATTTCTACATTATAGAATTAATATTCAAAATAATATAAAATAAATTTTAGTTTTTCATGAAAACAATGAAACATTTTCTACTCATTTTGTGCTTATTGATAAGTACACAACTTTGGAGCCAAAGCGGAACCACAGGCCCGCTTAGCTGGTCTATTACTGAAGGAACCCTTTCCATTACAGGAACAGGAGCGATGCCGAGTTATTCCAGTAACACTTCTCCTTGGTATGCTTACCGCGCCTCTATCACCTCTGCCCAAATAGGTTCGGGAGTAACAAGTATCGGAAATTACGCTTTCCAATCTTGCACAAGCTTAACGTCGGTAACGATACCCAACTCGGTAACGAGTATAGGACAATACGCTTTTTCCGGTTGTAGTGGCTTAACGTCGATAACTATACCCAATACGGTAACAAGTATAGGAAGTAGCGCTTTCCTGTCTTGTAGCGGTTTAACATCGATAACGATACCCAATTCGGTAACGAGTATCGGAAATAGTGCTTTTTACGGTTGTAGCGGCTTAACATCG
>JAVBKZ010000024.1:0-62840 GCA_031553755.1 Bacteroidales bacterium
GTGCGGACTCTTTCTCACAACTGCTTTCTATCGCTGATACTGCCAGGAAGAATGGAAGGTCAAGGTATTATGCGTTGGCAGAAATTGCCAAATTGTAAAATCCCGTAGATCCTAAAGTGCTGACCTGAGTAGTTACAACAATAAAGCAATAATTTTAACTTTTAGTATTGTTTACTAAAAATCAGCAATTTTGTTAGGAATCATAGGCAGTGATAGTTTAACAAGAATTGAAACTGATTTGAAAGTTGAATTTATAAAAACCGAAAAATAGCAGTGCCTAAGCGATTTGGCGTTAGGCGGGGGCAAATCGTGAATTGAAAGTTTGTGGGGAAAATCCCTATCTGAACGGTAAGTTGCCAACCCTTGGATACCTGCTTAAAGATATAACGAAAATTAATAACTGAAAAATATGAAACGATTTTTAATTTTGACTTTTTCTCTTTTGACAGTGACCATGTATGGACAAGATTAAGTACAATTACGTTCACTTTAACAAATTGACAGAAGTAACAGGTACAGAATTCGTAATTGCATCCATTGAAAATGTGGGGAAAATGTGGGAAACGAAGAGTAAGTATCTTTTATTCATCAATACTACAACAGGAGAGAAAATTCAAATTGACTTTCCAAGTGATGCCAATATTCAAAAACTTGAACAAGTGAAAATAGACAGTTTAGGTATTAACTTGATTATTGTTTCTGCAAAAACTATTGATTTAGATGGCAAAAGTGGTATTGACTGGAACGACCCAACACAAATTGTAATTCTTTCTTCGGATGGAAAAGAAAAGACCCAACTTACCGACAATAAATTTTTCGTAAGAACATGGATAATTAATAAGCTTACAGGAACGATTGTCGTTACTGGACATTACGACACAAATAACAATAATAAATACGACAAAACAGACAAAAACGAAATTCACATTTACGACTTAAAGACATTGAAATTACGGAATAAAATATAACAAAGCTGACCGTTATAGGTATTTGTGGTCAGACAGAATTTTATATTGATTTGAAGTAGAAGATAACAAGAATGTTAAATAATGGATAGTGGAGGGTATAAATGAATAGTGATTGTAAAGTTGGCGACTTGATTTACGATGCTAGTATTTATGATGGGTTAAATACCTTCTTATCTGATTTACAATTTTACAAAAAGTGGCTACCGAAAGATAAGGATGCTAAAATGCTTGAACTTTGTTGTGGCACAGGAAGGCTCACTATTCCAATTGCACAGGATGGATACAATATTTGTGGAGTAGATTACACTCCATCAATGCTTGAACAAGCAAAGGTAAAAGCTTCCGATGCAGGGTTAGCGATTCATTTCATTGAAGCAGATATTAGAACATTAAACCTGCAAGAAAAATTCGACCTTTATATTCTCCTTAATTCGCATTATTTATTGGGTTTTTCTAAACCATATCCCATTTTCTTATCTTCCTTTTTTAACATAAATGCGAAAATAATAGCCAAAAAGCCAAAACAAGCGAATATAAGCATGGGTAAAGTATAATTATATAAAGATATTTGTGTCGTTTCTCCGTCAATTATTTTTTCGACAGTTCCTATTCTGCAATATTTATCCAACACATATCCAATTAACATCGGCACTCCCATCAATCCCCAATTTTGAACCCAAAACGTTATCGCATAAGCTGTTCCTAACCGTTTCTCTGGGATTATTTTGGCAACGGAAGGCCACATCGCGGATGGAACTAATGAAAACGCAATACCTAAAACAAGTACCAAGCCAATGGCGATATATAAGCTATTTAACGATGGAATAGAGAATAACAGATGCACGAAAACGAGGAGAATCGAACCGATAATCATGATGGTCGCTCCTTTCCCTTTTTTATCGTATAAATTTCCGAAAAAAGGAGTTAAGATCAAGGCTCCCATTGGAAGTAACGCGGGTATATAGCCGGCGAATTCATCAGAAACGCCATATTTTTGTACAATTAAATTTGTTGCGTATTTTATAAATGGAAAAACAGCCGAATAAAATAAAACGCAAAGAATAGTTATGTACCAAAAACCTCGTACTTTAACTATTTCTTTGATATCATTGAATTTAAATTCTTCAGAAGAAATTTCTTCTTTGTTTTCATTGTCGGATTTTTTGTCTAATACACAAAAACATAAAAATGAAATTAAACCAATACAAAGTAGCAGAATGGCTAAAATCACCGGTGCTGATAAATTTCCTGTTAAGTTTACCAATGGAACCGGAGTAAACATTGCTAAAGCTGTTCCGATGCGTCCGGTAGATGTATTTAATCCGATAGCTAAGGCTAATTCTTTTCCTTTGAACCATTTAATGACAGCTTTATTGGCAGTGATTCCAAACATTTCAGCACCTACGCCAAATATAGCGAATCCTAATCCGGCAGTTAACGCATGGCGTTTGGCTGATAAGATTTCCCATGAACCGATATTTAATGTCATAATGTCAGTTCCCACATGACCTGATATTGCCCAGTATTTAATTCCCGCGCCAATGAGCATAATGGTTATCGCGAGAACACCAGTAATTCGGATTCCGATTTTATCAAGAATCATTCCTCCAAATACAAGCATTAGCAAAAAAACATTAAACCAGCCATATCCACCGGAATAAATGCCATAATCAGAAGCGTTCCAATGTAATTTCATTTCTAAACGCTGCTCTAATGGAGCCATTGCGTCAGTCAGGTAGTAGGCGCAAAGCATTGTAAATGAAATCATAACCAAAACAATCCATCGCGTTTTTGAGGAATTATTCAATTGAGTTTGAATTTTATTCATATAATTTAATTAAATTTTATAAATTTGATATTGAACATATAAACGTATATTTTCCAATAATATTTTAAAGTTTGTTCAATAAAATACGTTATTCGACGTTAATAAAATCGGAAAATTAAATAAAAAAAATTACTTTTGCACCTCTTGTGAAAAAATAAGCTTTCTTAATTTTTTTGCAAAAAAAGAATAAATAGATTAAATTTGTTGAAATTCAGATGGATAACAAAAAAAATACAAAAAAAACAGTTACTAAAAACGATTCTGTCGATTTAAAATACATAGTCTCATTGTGTGTGAAGAATTGGAAATGGTTTGCTCTTAGTTTATTTATATCTTCATTAGTGGGAGCATTGTATTTTCTTATTAAAAATCCTGTTTATTATGTTGATTCTTATATTTTGCTAAAAGAAGAAGATTCAAAATCTAAATCAGGAGCAATGTCTATGTTGGCTGGTTTGGGAGATTTAGGTTCAATGATGGGTAGTAAGAATGTGGATAATGAAGTGGGTGTTCTTAATACGCGGATGTTGATGAAACAGACGATTTTAGACTTAAACCTACATATTGAAAGCCGGACAAGAAAAGGATTAAAATCTGTAGATATGTATCCTGGATTTCCTTTTAATGTTACCGTGAATCCTCAACAAGTAGATACAATTGAATGTGGTATTAAGTTTAAAATAAAACCTGTAGGGAAGAATCAATATCATGTAGAGGGAAAGTGTGTAAGAGGAACTTTCAGATCAGATAAATTTGAAACTACAATCAGTCAATTTCCGGCTGTTATTAAAACTTCTTCTATAGATATAAATATTGATAGAAATCAAGCTGTTGAATTAGAAGAAGATCAAATTGTCAAAGTGACTATAAGTAATCCGAATGTAGTAACGGAAAGCTACCGAGAAATATTAGGAATTGGCGCTACCAGTAAAAAAACAAGCATCATCAGGTTTGGAATGGAAACGGATAATGTGAAAAAAGCGCAGGATTTGATGACTACGATGATCGGAAAGTTTAATATTGAAGCGGTTAAAGATAAAAATGAAGAGGCGTACAATACCTCTAAATTTGTAGAAGAGCGACTGTATTTTATTGCCTCAGAATTGAAAAATGTAGAAGATGAAGTAGCTAAATACAAACAAGATAATAATTTAACAGATATTTCTTCAGAAGCTAAATTATTTCTTGAACAAATGGGAAAAACGGAAACAAAACGTTTCGAAGTTCAAACACAACTGAATGTCGTTGATTATTTAGAAAATTTTGTGAAAGATGAAAAAAATAAAAATAAAATCATTCCCGGTGTTGGATTGGAAGATAAAAGTTTGTTAAGCGTTATTGTAAAATACAATGAACTTTTAATGGAAAAAAACACATTGGAAAGTTCATCTTCTGAAAATAATCCATCTCTCATTGTTCTGAATAATCAATTGTTGACTATGAGACAGAATATTCTTTCTAATATAAAAAATGTGAAAGAAAGTTTGAATGTAGCTATCAATGACATCAAGGGACAGGATAAAATAATGAATAGCAGGATAAAATCTATACCTCAACAAGAAAGAAATTTTATTGAAATTGCCCGCCAAAGAGCGATTAAAGAAGAATTATATGTCTATTTATTGAAAAAAAGAGAAGAAGTCAATTTAAGTCTTGCATCAACTTCTCCTAAAGCCAAAACAATAGACGAACCAATGCCGGGAATTAAACCCATTGCACCAAAGAAGATAAATATTCTTTTGGTAATTATGTTTTTAGGATTTGGTATGCCATTTGTTATCATATATTTATTACAAATGTTAAATACGAAAGTAAGTTCTAAAGAAGAATTGGAGAGACTATCGGATGTTGAAGTTATAGGAGAAATAGCATTAAGCAAATCGAAGGAACATGTTGTCGTGAAGAAAGATTCTGTATCTCCTGATGTCGAATTATTTAGGTTATTGAGAGCAAATATATTGTTTAAAATAAGGGGAACTGATAAGAAAGTATTCTTAATTACCTCGACAATAGCAGGGGAAGGAAAAACATTTATAGGAACAAACCTCGCGCTTAGTATGGCATTGACCGGAAAGAAAATTCTTTTGGCTGGATTAGATATAAGAAAGCCTCGTCTTGCCGAATATTTAGGCATGTCCAAAGTGAAAGGGATAACCGATTATTTGTCGGAAGATGCATATACTCCTGTTGAATTGATTCAAAAATCAAATATCCATCCCAATTTGGATATCCTTCAAGCCGGAACAGTACCTCCAAATCCCAATGAGTTGTTAATGGAAGAAAAATTGGATAAATTATTCGAATATTACCGTACTAAATACGATTATATTATCATTGATACAGCTCCTGTAGGAATCGTTTCCGATACATTCCTACTCGACAGGTTAGCGGATGTTGTATTGTATGTGAACAGAATCAATTATGTACATAAAGACAGTATCAAAAATATCAACACTGTCAATGCGAACGAAAGTTTGAAAAATATGTATGTAGTCGCGAATGGTATTCAATTAAGCGATAAAAATGGTGGTTATGGATATGGGTATGGACATAAGTAAATGAATGATAATGATAATTCGTTCAAAAGCCCCATTACGTTTAGGATTAGCCGGAGGAGGAAGTGATGTTTCTCCTTATTGTGATTTATATGGTGGTTCTATTTTAAATGCAACAATTAACTTATACGCTCATTGTACTATTATTGAACGAAATGATGAAATCATAAGATTTGAAGCATTAGATATAGAACAGTCAATTGAATATGATTCAGCTACAAGCTTGCCGATTAATGGCATCCTTGATTTGCATAAAGGTGTTTACAATCGTATCATAAAAGAATTTTTACCAAATCAAAAGTTTTCTTTTACTTTACTTACATATTCAGATGCACCTCCGGGAAGCGGATTGGGTTCTTCTTCTACAATGGTAGTTTCTATTGTAAAAGCATTTACGGAATGGTTGAATTTGCCTTTGGGAGAATATGATATCGCTCATTTAGCTTACGATATTGAACGGAATGATTTGGGCTTAAGCGGAGGAAAACAAGACCAATACGCTGCGACTTTTGGTGGATTCAATTTTATGGAATTTTTCAAAGACGATAGAACGATTGTGAATCCTCTTCGTATTAAACAATGGATTATTGATGAATTGGAAGAATCGATGATTCTTTATTATGTAGGTACATCTCGTTCTTCCGCTCAAATTATTGATGAACAGAAAAAAAATACATCTTCGGGAAATGTTATAGCAATAGAAGCCATGCATCGGATAAAACAGAGCTCTGTTGAAATGAAAGAAGCAATTTTAAAAGGCGACATCGTCAAATTTGCAAAAATAATGGGACAGGCTTGGGAAGACAAGAAAAAAATGGCAACTTCTATTACAAACACTCTTATAGATGATGTTTTTAATGTAGCGTTGAATGCCGGGGCGATTACGGGAAAAATATCAGGTGCAGGTGGTGGTGGATTTATTTTCTTTGTAGTCAAGCCGGAAAATAAGTTTTTCGTGATCAAAGAACTAAAAAAATTAAAAGGTCAAGTTGTTGATTTTCATTTTACAAAGGGCGGTTGTCATGGTTGGAAAATCATGTAATTTTAAATGATGTAAATTCATGAACGAAATTATACGCAAACAAATTTTATCTTCAATTTCAACAAAACAGGCTATTTTAGAAAATCCTGGATTATTACAAGATATTGAAAAAGCCGCCGGTTTGATACTGGAAGGATACAAATCAGGGAATAAGACGCTTTTGGCCGGAAACGGAGGTAGCGCTGCTGATGCACAACATATTGCGGGAGAATTTGTTTCCAAGTTTTATTTTGATAGGCCTGGAATCCCGTCCATATCATTAAGTACTGATACATCTATACTGACAGCTATTGGAAATGATTATGGTTACGACAAGTTATTTTCCAGGCAAATTCAGGCTCATGGTCAAAAAGGAGATATTTTTATTGGAATTTCCACTTCCGGAAATTCTGAAAATATTATCAATGCTTTTTTTGCTTGTAAAGAAAAAAACATTAAAACCATAGGATTAACGGGTGCCAGTAAAGGAAAAATGGTAGGATTATGTGATGTTTGCATAGAAGTGCCGTCTTTAGAAACTCCCAGAATACAGGAATCTCATATTTTAATCGGACATATTCTTTGTTGTATTGTCGAAGAACAATTATTCGGACATTTAAAACCTGAAAAATAATGGATGTTATTATACTTGCCGGAGGTATGGGGACACGATTAAAGGAAGTTATTTCTGATGTTCCGAAACCAATGGCTCCCATAAAAAACAAGCCATTTCTGGAATATATATTAAATTGGTTGTCGGGTTATGAATCTGTCAGTAAATTTGTGTTGGCAGTAGGATATAAGTCCGAAATAATCAAAAATCATTTTGGACAATCATATCAAAACATTCCAATTACTTATGCCGATGAATATGATCCTCTTGGAACAGGAGGTGCTATTTTAAATGCACTAAAAGCATGTAGTTCCAATGAAGTTTTGATTGTAAACGGAGACACTTATTTCCCCATTGATATTGATAAATTGCAAAAGTTTCATCAAGAACAAAGCAAGCCACTTTCGTTAGCATTAAAAAAAATGACTGATTTTGACAGGTACGGAACTGTAGAAATCAAACAGGACATGATTATTAAATTTAACGAAAAAAAATATTGCCAGGAAGGATTAATCAATGGAGGAATATATGTAATTAATAAAAATTGGATTGAACAACAAGAATATCCTTTGAAATTTTCTTTTGAAAAAAATGTATTGGAAGAAATAGTTTCATTAAATTTGCTGAATGGTAAAATATTTGACAATGATTTTGTAGATATTGGAATTCCTGAAGATTACAAAAAAGCAGAATCAATCGTATGAATAAAGCTGTATTTTTAGACAGGGATGGAGTTATTAATATAGAAAAAAACTATGTATATAAAATAGAAGATTTCGAATTTATGCCCGGAATTTTTGATTTATGCCGGAAATATCAACAGGAAGGTTATCTGATATTTATAATTACCAATCAGGCAGGAATTGCAAGAGGATATTATACAGAAAAACAATTTCTTATTTTAACCGATTGGATGATAAAAGAGTTAAAAAAACAAGATATTACAATTACAAAAGTATATTTTTGTCCTCATCATCCCGATTTTACCGGTGAATGCGAATGTCGGAAACCTAATCCAGGAATGATTTTGCAAGCTGCAAAAGAATTTGATATTGATTTATCCGAAAGTATTTTGATTGGAGATAAAGAGAGCGATATTGAAGCGGGAAAAAGGGCGGGGGTAAGTATAAATATAAATATAAATATTAGCGATTTCTAAATTAAAAACTATTTATGGAGAAAAGATATCAACAAAACGGTTTACATTCTTTTTTTAAACGTATAAAAAAAGGTTTATACACAAAAATAAGAGGAAATAAAATTGATGCTTTAAAAATGGAGTTTCCCACATTCCCTCCTGAATTTAACGTTTCAGCAATAAGTTCAATGGATTATTTTAGATATGCAACATTAGGATTAGCCATACAACGATTAATAGATGATAATATTGAAGGTTCTTTTGCTGAGGTTGGAGTGTATAAAGGAGATATGAGTCGTTTTATCCATAATTTAGCAAAAGAAAGAGTTTATTATTTATTTGACACATTTGAAGGATTCCCTAAATCTGATTTAGAGAAAGATATTAATGAAGATAACCGATTTAAAGATACAACTATTAGTGATGTTATAGAAAATATAGGAAATATAGATAATATTGTAATAAAAAAAGGATATGTCCCTGACACGTTAATTGGTTTGGAAAATGAAAAATTTGCATTTGTTTTGCTTGATTTGGATTTGTATGCTCCAACAGTTTCAAGTTTGAATTTTTTCTACCCAAGAATTGTCAAGGGGGGGTATTTGGTAGTTCATGATTACAACAATTCAGAGTCTAACTGGGCGTGCAAGAGGGCTGTTAATGAATTTATGCAAGATAAATCGGAAAACATCATTGAAATCTCAGATGTATGGGGTTCAGTTCTAATTCGAAAAAGTAATTATTAAATTTGCAATGTTTTTTCTTTGAAAGCTCAAATAAAAATCAGTTAAGAAATAACACATGTAATTTAATTTATTAAAATTATCATTATTAGGTTTTAAATAAAAACATGGTAACAAGAAAAGATGTTCTTAGTATAGTTAAAAGCTATTATGCGGACAATTTCTCTAATAAAAAATTCATTCCGGGAGAAACGCTAATTCCTTTTGCCGGAAGAATTTTTGATGAAAAAGAAATTGAAAATCTAGTCAATGCATCCCTTGATTTTTGGTTAACCACGGGACAATATGCCGAAGACTTTGAGAACAAATTTGCTTCATACATGGGACAACGCTATTGTATGTTGGTTAATTCCGGATCTTCTGCAAATTTGATCGCATTAAGCACATTAACATCTGATTTGCTGAAAGAAAAACAATTAAATCCCGGAGATGAAGTTCTGACAGTTGCCGCCGGTTTTCCAACAACGGTAAACCCAATTATTCAGAATGGATTAATACCTGTTTTTGTTGATGTTGAATTAGATACTTTCAATATTAAAGTTTCAGAAATAGAAAATGCTATATCTGAAAAAACAAAGGCCATCATATTAGCTCACACTCTAGGAAATCCTTTTAATTTGGATGAAGTCAGAAGAATTTGTGATAAATATAATCTTTTCCTGATAGAAGATTGTTGCGATGCTGTCGGTTCTACTTATCAAGGGAAAATGGTAGGAACTTTTTCTGATTTGGCGACTACAAGTTTTTATCCTGCTCATCATATTACAATGGGAGAAGGAGGCTCTGTCCTAACGAATAATCCATTGTTAAAAAGAATTGCGACATCTTTGAGAGATTGGGGACGGGATTGTTATTGTGAACCTGGGCATGACAATACATGTAGACATCGATTCAAAAAACAATATGGAGATTTGCCGGAAGGTTATGATCATAAATATGTTTATAGCCACATTGGATACAACCTCAAGCTAACAGATATGCAAGCATCTATTGGTGTAGCACAATTGGAAAAATTACCCGGATTTATTGAAAAAAGAAAAGAAAATTTCAAAAAACTTTATCAAGGAATCAAACAGTATGAAGAATATCTTATACTTCCCGAAGCTACTCCTAATTCGGCCCCCTCTTGGTTTGGGTTTCCGTTCAATGTAAAAGAAAATGATAAATTCACAAGGAAAGATTTAGCAGAGTATCTTGAAAAAAATAAAATTCTTACAAGACAATTATTTGCAGGAAATATTACCAAACAACCGGCTTATAGAAATGTTAAATATCGGGTTTATGGAGATCTGACAAATACCGATTATATAATGCGCAATACTATTTTTATTGGAGTTTATCCAGGTATTGATGAAATGAGAATGAATTATATTTTGTCTGTATTCGATCAGTTTTTTAATAATTTGCATTGATATGGGTATGAAAGTTGTCATATTAGCAGGAGGTTTTGGTACGCGATTGAGTGAAGAAACCAAAAATATCCCTAAACCAATGGTTCGTATTGGGGATAAGCCCATTATTTGGCATATTATGAAAACATATTCCCATTATGGATACAATGATTTCATTATTTGCTTGGGATACAAAGGATATGCTATAAAAGAATGGTTTGCCAATTATTTTCTTCATAATAGCGATATTACAATTGATGTTCAGAATAATTCGGTGGAAGTCCACGATAGTGCCGCAGAACCGTGGAAAGTAACATTGGTCGAAACCGGATTGAATACACAGACAGGGGGACGTATAAAACGTATTCAAAAATATGTTGGAAATGAACCATTCATGCTTACTTATGGAGATGGCGTAGCTGATATCAAAATTGATGATTTAGTTGATTATCATGAAAGGAGCAATAAAACATTAACGGTAACTGCATATCGGCCCAAAGGAAAATTTGGCTCTTTGAATATGGATACGGAAGGAAATGTCCAGAGTTTTACAGAAAAGCCCGCTGGTGATGGTATGTGGATTAACGCAGGTTTTTTTGTTTGTGAACCTGAAGTGTTTGAATATTTAACAGATGGTGATGATGAAATATTTGAACGTAAACCATTGGAAAAATTGGCTCAGGATGCCAAAATGGGTGCATTCAAGCATTATGGATTTTGGCAACCAATGGATACGCTCAGAGATAACACCGAATTAAATGCGTTGTGGAATTCAGAAAAAGCTGAATGGAAAATATGGAAATAAAGGATTGCTTTAATCAATTTTATAAAGATAAAAGAGTCTTAGTAACAGGGCATACTGGATTTAAAGGTTCTTGGTTAAGTATTTGGCTTCATGAAATGGGAGCGCAAGTGATTGGTTACGCTTTAGAGCCATATACAGAAAAAGACAATTTTGTACTAACTAACTTATCAGATAAAATTACTGATATACGTGGAGATGTCAGGGATAAAAAAAAATTACAAGAAGTTTTTTTTCAATATCAACCTGAAATAGTCTTCCATTTAGCTGCACAACCATTGGTTCGGCTTTCTTATGAAATTCCGGTAGAAACCTATGAAGTAAATGTTATGGGGACTATCAATGTTTTAGAATCTATAAAAGGAAGTAATAGCGTTAAAGTTGGCGTAATGATTACGACCGATAAATGCTATGAAAATAAAGAACAAATTTGGTCTTATAGGGAAAACGATCCATTAGGAGGTTATGATCCTTATTCTTCTTCCAAAGGGGCTTGTGAAATCGCTATTACTTCATGGCGAAATTCATTTTTTAATCCGAAAGAATATAATAAACATGGAAAAGCGATTGCTTCAGCAAGAGCTGGAAATGTAATTGGTGGCGGAGATTGGGCAATCGATCGGATTATTCCAGATTGTATCAGATCTTTAGAAGCTAATAAATCAATTGAAATACGGAATCCTAAGGCTGTACGTCCTTGGCAACATGTATTGGAACCTTTGAGAGGGTATTTGTTATTGGTGCAAAAAATGTGGAATGAACCAACAAAATATTGTGAAGCTTGGAATTTTGGGCCAAATCAAGAATCAATTGCCACCGTTTGGGAAATAGCTATGTCTATCACAGATAATTATGGAAAGGGAAATTTAATAGATATTTCAAATCCTAATGATCTGCATGAAACAAAATTATTGTCTTTAGACATTTCCAAAGCAAGATGTTTTTTGGGTTGGAAACCAAGATTAGATTTGAAAAGCACAACTGAACTTACTTCAGATTGGTATTTAAAATATCGGACAGAAGATGTGTATCTCCTTTGTATAAAGCAAATAAAAACTTATTTGAAATGGATATAACATTTACCCATATAAAAAATTTATATATCCTTGAAAATCCTAAATTTGAAGATGAAAGGGGTTGTTTTCATAAGCCTTTTAATATAGAATTATTTCAAGAAAAAGGATTAGATGTGAATTTCTGTGAGTTTTATTATTCTGTTTCTAAAAAAAATGTTGTTAGAGGGATGCACTTTCAGACACCGCCTCATGAGCATACTAAATTAGTATATGTGAGTAAAGGGAAAATCTTAGATGTTATTTTGGATTTAAGAAAAAAATCCGACACATTTGGGCAGTATTTTTCTACAGAACTTTCTGAAGAAGAAGGAAAATATTTATACATACCCAAAGGTTGTGCACATGGCTTTCTGTCATTAGAAGACGATACTATTGTGAATTATGCCCAAACAACCAGCTATTCAAAAGAATGTGATAGTGGAATATTATACAATTCTTTTGGGTTTGATTGGAATGTTGATGTAGAAATCATGTCTGGAAGAGATAAATTGTTTCCCAAACTATCCGAATTTAAATCCCCGTTCTGAAAAAGTTATGAATATATTGATTACAGGGTCGACTGGATTTGTTGGGCGACATCTTGTGCCTAAATTGATAAAAGATCATCAGGTAACAGAATTGACTATTAGTTTAGAGGATTCTACAGCATTATTTGGAGATAAGACTCAAAAAATACTCATTACAGATAATCAAGAAAAATTAGTAGGAGATATAAAAAAAGTTAATCCTGAAATAATTGTTCATTTAGCATCTTTTTTAACCTCTGAGGATGACTATGCTACAATGAGAAAATTAATAGATACCAATTTGTTTTTTTTATGTAGGATAATGGACGCTTTAAAAGATGTCGAAATCAAATTATTTATTAATACGGGTACCTTTGCCGAATATTACAAAGGAGATGGGATACTGCAACCTGCTTATCTCTATTCGGCTACGAAAACTGCCTCTCGTTTTTTGATTGATTATTATTCTGCTGCATACGAATTCACTTATACAACTATAGTTCCTTATACTATATATGGAGGGAAAGATTCTAAAAAGAAAGTGATTGATATTATTTACGAATCTTTGGATTCTGAAAAGGCGGTTGAACTTTCCCCTGGGAATCAACTGTTGGATTTTATTCATGTTGAGGATGTTACTGATTTTTATGTAACTGTAGTAGAAAATCATTTGCAAATAAAGAAAAAACAGGTTTTTCAATTGGGAACGGGAAAAGGGGCAACTCTAAAAGAATTAGTTTCTATAATTGAACAAGAGACTGGAAAAAGGTGTAATATTCTTTGGGGAGCCAAATCATATAGGAAAACAGATGTTATGTGTGCCGTTGCTAATGATGTTTTAACTCAATTTCATTCCTTTAATTGGAGACCTCGTATAGCTCTTGAAGATGGAATAAGAATGATAATAAATAATAAGTGAATGATCATAAAAAAGATCTATCATAAATTGTTAGGGGTTAAATGTATTATACTTGAAAAGTATAATGGTTTGATCTTTGGTCGTTTTGGAAAATATTCCAAAATCAGAGGACATTTAACTACTTGTAATTCTAAAAATATTTATATAGGAGAAAGGTGTGATATTGGACCATATTGTCGATTGGAAACATATCCTGATTATGGAAATAAAATAACAACTCCTATATTAACTATTGGTGATTATAGCTCTATACAACATGCTGTACATATTTACTGTGTAGAAAAAATAGAGATTGGAAAAGGCTCTTTAATTGCCAGTGGTTGTATGATTACAGACAATGATCATGGAACAGATCCGGAAGACGATTTATATGTGAAACAGATTTTGAAATCTTCTCCCACGACAATAGAAGATTATGTATGGTTAGGTGAGAATGTTTGTGTTTTATCAGGATCACATATCGGAAAAAGGAGTATTATTGGAGCTAATAGCGTTGTTAAAGGATTTATACCGGCCTATTGCATAGCAGTAGGAAATCCCGCAAAGGTTGTTAAACAATACAATTTCGAAACAAAATTATGGGAGAAAAAGCAATGAATGACGATCTTAGAGTTCTACCATTAGTTTCCATTGGATTACCTATTGTGAAAAAAGAATTTCTTAAACAAGCAATAAAGAGTTGTCTAAGTCAAACTTATGAAAATTTGGAGATTATTATTTTAAACAATGCTCCGAGTCAGGTTTTAGGAGATGAAATAGAAAAAATTGTATTGTCTTTTGATGATAAAAAGATCAAGTATTTTAGAAATGAAATACAAATCCCAATTGTAAATAATTGGAATAAAGTACTTTCTTTATCAACAGGAAAATATTTTTCGATTCTTTGCGATGATGATTACTGGGATAATAATTATATTGAATCTGTGATTCGGTTAGCAATGAAATATCTTCAAGTTTCGGTATTTCATACAAGAACTATTATCGTAGATGATTCCGGAAAAATGAAACGAATATCTCCGGCTTGTCCAGAACATGAAGATGTTTTGGATTTTATATTTAATCGGATAGCAAAAGGACGGGAACATTTTTTGTCTGATTTTTTAGTAAAAACAGAAAGTCTAAAACAGATAGGCGGCTTTGTAAATATGCATTCCGGATGGGGAAGCGATGATCTTACATGGATTTATTTAGCCAAAGAAAATGGAATAGTATCATTACAAATGCCTCTTTATTATTACAGGGAATCAATATTGTCCGTTACAAATAAGATGTTTTCTGATAATAAAATAAAAACGACTAATGTTTATTTTGAAAAAATTAAAGATTTTGTAACAGAATTATCTGTAGAATCAAATGAAATTTTATCCTTAAAAAAGAAGATGGTCTTGGATTGTTGGGAAAAGAGTAGGATAGACAAGATAAAAGGAATTCATTTTGAATACTTGAGAAAAAGAAAATTACCGCTGATTATTTATAACTTTGTAGCGATATTATATCATTTAAAGTATCGTTGAACGATTTCTTAAACATAAAATAGGCATGTTTTATTTGTACTTATTTCTTTTAATAATGTATATGGGGTTTTTTAAATTACCAATGACAGGGGGTATTACAGACATCCTTTATTTTGTATTATTAGGAAGTAGTATTTATAAATATGTTGGGATAAGAACAACGATGAATTTGGGTATTGTAAAAATCTGCGGGATTATTGTGGCTTTATTTCTTCTTTATTATGCCTATAGAGTTTTATCTGTGCCGACTTATCTTTCTACTATCAAGATTCTCAATCTAAGGGCAGTGTATCCCATTGGTTTTTATTTTATTACTATAGCATATCTTGATTCGGAAGAAAGGATTCATAAAACAATAAAAGCATTGGTCATTGCATGTATTATCGGTGGAGTTATAACAATCATGCAATGTCTTTATGGTAATACTCCTATGTTTGATATTGATTTATTTTATAATATTGGACATTGGGGAGGACAAATGGGAATGGTAGGTTCTATTGCTCGTGTAATGTTACCAGTCATATATCCAATATTTATTCTTTTCATGGTAATAATTTTTTACTCCATAATTGAAGAAAAAACAAATTATACATGGATGTTGGTTTTTTTTATGATTCCTATTTTTATTAGTTTTGCAAGAGGCCTTTGGGGTGCTACTGTTATTTCAGTTTTTTTAGGTATGGTACTTTTAATATGGAATAATGCAATTAGTACCTCTAAAGTTGTTAAGAATATATTTGGAGTAATTATAGTGGTTATAATTGCATTATTTATTTTGCCTTATATTGCACCTGATCTGGGAAATTCTGTTTCGGAAAGATTTTTTTTGTTGTTTGAAGACGTAGAAAATAAATCAGGAACTCTTGAGGTACGGCTCGAAGATTCTACAGAGGCATTACTTATGTGGTCAGAATATATATGGACCGGAGTTGATCCATTTTTAATGGATAGGGAAGAAATACCAACGCTTTCCGATGTAGGATATACTTATGTATTGACTACGATTGGGTTAATAGGATTCTTATTCGTGATTTTGATATGGATAACCCAATTTATTCAATCAATTATTATGTTGAGAAAATCGATTGCTTTGGAAAACAATAAGATGATACTTTATAGTATTACATTATTTGTCAGTATTGTATTTTGGGTGATTTCTCAACAATACACCCAATATAATTTTACATTAACATTGGCTTTCTTTATTTATGGGTTTGCAGTTGCAGGATACAATCTTGAAAATCAATTAGAACTTGATTCAGAGTCAGAAGAATCTTCAACAGATAATGATGCGAACTCTATATAAAAAAATATCCAAAAAAACTACCCTGAAAAATTTTTCAATTTTAAGTGTAGCCAATCTTTTAGCACAAGCAATTAATTTATTGTCAAGCATAAGGCTTGCCCCTTTATTAGGCCCCAGTAATTACGGTTATTTTAATTATATCCTGATTTTATCCACTATTTTTTCCATTGTTTCAACTTTTGGATTACGTATAATTATTATCCGTTCGATAGCCAGAGAACCCAATCAAACTCGTAATTATTTTATTAGATCATTATTGTTACGTGCATTTTTTCTTGTTTGTTCGTTTATTATTCTTATTTTGTATATTAATATTGGGCAAAATACGATAAATAATGCATGGATAGTTGTTGCAATGATGGTGTTGATTGCTACAATAACATTGTGGGATACAATGGAAAGTATAAGTTTTGGCAATCAGATAATGAAAGTTTCGGCGTTAATTGATTTTTCCTTCGCTATTGTTTGGGTTATTGTGTTGTATTTAATCCCTGAAATTTCATTTAAGGTCAATGTAATTCTTATTACATATGTTGCTATACAAATATTAAAAAATATTGTTTATTTGTTATGGCTGATCCGGTCAAAATTATTACATAAAACGACCAATTCTATAAAACCATTGCTAAGTATGCCTGATATGGTAAAGCAAAGTTCTTCCTATTTTTTGTTGGCTGTTTTTACATGTCTTCAAAATCAAATTCCAGTATTGTTTTTAGAAAATAGTAGTGGATTTGCTCAAGTCGGGATTTTTAATTTGGGTTACAGAATCGTTTCTCCTTTGCAGATGCTGATCAATGTTGCTTTGGCGGCCATTTTTCCTAATTTGTCAGTGTTGGCGATAAAAGATCCTTCAGCATTTTTTGAACGATGCAAAAAAGGAGTAGTTATTATTATGTTAACAGGAATTGTAGGCTGCTTCATTTTTACTGTATTTAGCAGAGATGTTGTACTGTTATTATATAAAGAATCATTTGAGCAATCTGCACGTATTATATCAATTCAGTGTTGGTATACCGCTTTTTATGGTATTTTTTCTTTCATTGGAGCCGTTTGGGGCGCTGTTAACAAGCAATTCAGATTAGCAGTCTTTTCTGGTATAAGCACCTTGATTGCATTGCCAATATTGTGGCTTGGAGCATTGTATGGATCGGAAGGCCTTGCATTTGCGTTTATTATTGTGTCAATTTTTAATATGGTTTATCATTGGTATTTTTTTGCTTCGAAAACATTTGTTTATAAAGTATCTGCGAAATATTCTATAACTTTGTGGGCAGGATTTTTACTGTATATGGTAATAGGTCACTTTATTCCCCAAGAATTGAATTTGTTTTATAAATTGGGAATTGTTTTATGCTTATTGGCTCCAGTCTTTTATTTTTTTCGAAAATATAAAGATTTAATCATTTGATGGAAAATAAATGGTAAATAATTGCAATTTGAAAAATTCTTGAAATGAAGCCTAATATTATGATAATCTTACCCTGGTTACCCTTTCCTCTAACAACAGGGGGAAATCAAGGTACCTATAATAGTATTGACGCAATTCGCTATGATGCTAATATATTTCTGTTATATCATGTAGATTGTAAAGATAAATACAAAATACACAGGGAGGAGTTAAATAAATTATGGAGTAATGTGACTATTATTCCTTTTTTTCCTAGTAAATCATTCTACTTACAAAGCTTGATGATTGCTGTTTGGAAAAAAATACAATCTATTTTTCAAAAAAATAAGATAGATTCATATATAGAATCGGAATTTATTATGAATCCTTTTCCTATAGACAAAGCGTTTTTCTCTTTTATTCAGGCTTCTATACATAAACACTTAATTGATATTGTACAAATGGAATATATTCCAACACTTTCGTTTGTATATGCGATTCCCGAAAAAATAAAAAAAATATTTGTTCATCATGAATTGAGGTTTGTTCGCAATAAATTGGTTTTAGATTCTTGTAACACAAAAGCAACTGAATACTATAATTATCGTTATTTAGCAACAAAAGATGAAGAGTTGAAACAATTGTCCAGATATGATTCAATAATAACCGTATCGGAAGATGACTCGTTGAAACTAAAAAATGAAGGTCTTACTAATAAAATTTTCGCATCATTTTCATTGATAAAAAGCAAAGAATATGCTCAACTCTTGTATAATTCAAATATGACATTGAGCTTTGTCGGTCCGGAAACGCATTCTCCCAATAAACTCGGATTAGATTGGTTTTTAGAGCATTGTTGGGTGGAGTTGTTGAAAACGAATAAATGTTGGCATTTGAATATTATAGGAATTTGGTCTGCTGTCACTATAAAAAAGTATATGCAGAAATATCCTAATATAAACTTTTTAGGTTTTGTAGAAGATTTACAGAGTACCATTCGCGGAACCATTATGATTGTACCCTTAACTGTTGGAAGTGGAATAAGAATGAAAATTCTTGAGGCTGTACATGGAAAAGTACCTTTTATCTCTACTTCAGTTGGTATTGAGGGTCTTCCGTTAAAAAATGGTTTTGATTGTTATATAGAAGACTCTCCTATCCTTTTTGCAAAAAAAATAAATGCTTTACTTGACAAAAGTATACAGGAGACTTTTACAGAAAATGCATTTAAAACGATTACCAATTCCATGTCTACGGAAATTTTAAGAAAATCGCGTTTAGACATTTATTATAAGTTACTTCAAAATGAATAATGTGATTATATTGTTAACAGCTTGTGTAAATCCTGACAATATGATATTTACAGCACTCCAAGATCCATTGGATAGATTAAATCAATATATTTCCGCATTAAAATATTATTTGGAAAATACTGATCTTAAAATTGTATTGGTAGAAAATACGAATATAGACTTTAGTTCTATGTTTAATAATGAGATAGAGCAAGGAAGATTGGAGTTTTATACCTTCCAAGGAAATAATTATGAAAAAAACAAGGGAAAAGGATATGGTGAAGCGATGATATTAAAATATGCTTTAAAGTACTCCCGTTTTTTGAAAAAATGTGATTATCTTATAAAAATAACGGGAAGATTAAAACTTATGAATATTAATCAGGTTATACGTCAAGTAAAATCTTACAATGGTAATGATCCTATGATTTTATGTGATTGTAATAGAAAAATTACAATGTCAAAATCTCGTGTATTTGTTTCTCCTCCTGATTTTTATGAAAAATCTTTTTTAAAATATGCGGTAAATATCAATGACTCAAATAATTATGAATTTGAAAATGCTTTGGGAGATGCAATCATTGATTATGTAAGAAATGGATTTGGTAAACTTCTTTTGTTTAAATTTCCCTTATTTATAGATGGAATGTCTGGAACTGATGGGGTGAAAATACCGAGAGGACGTTATTGGGTAAGTTGTACCAAATTTTTATTGTTCAAATTAAATGTTTGGGCAAGAATAAACAAGTCTTACGTAAACTTTACCGAAAAATGAAAATTTTGTATTTTGGTGGTGGTTTGGGAAATCAAATTTTTGAATATGCTTTCTACTTAACTTTAAAAGATAAGTTTCCTAAAGAAAAAATATATGGAATTTATCTGAAATCAAGATTCAAAGAACATGTGAGTGGCTTGGAGATGGAAAAAGTCTTTGATGTCAAGTTTCCTCCAGTAACTTCATTTGTTGCTAAAATGTTGACAGTCATTTTATATGCATATAAAAAATTAAATCCCAATACTAAATATTGTAGCCTTCATGATACTTTTGTAAATTGGAATGCCATTGTTTTCAAGGCATTTAAAACCGATTTATCTTTTTATTGTTATAAAAATGATTGGATTCGTTTTAAAAATATCAGTTTGAGTCTGAAAAATCAACAAGTAATACAACAAATGCATGAATACAACTCTGTTTCTATTCATGTTAGGAGAGGTGATTTTCTTTCTCAAAAGTATTCCGAATTATTAGATAATATTGCCACTCCTTCATATTATTCGAGTGCAATAAAGATAGTGGAAACCAGATTAAAAGACATACGGTATTTTATTTTTTCTGATGATATTGAATGGTGTCGTGATAATCTTCCTGTACCAAGCAACAGTGTTTTTGTTGATTGGAATACGGAAAAAAAT
This sequence comes from Bacteroidales bacterium, assembly GCA_031553755.1. GTDB lineage: Bacteria > Bacteroidota > Bacteroidia > Bacteroidales > Azobacteroidaceae > JAIRVZ01. Next base: position 20,476 of record JAVBKZ010000024.1, read on the forward strand.
AGTTACATTGATATGTTCTTAATGACCCATTGCAAGGCTAATATAATAGCAAATAGCACTTTTAGTTATTGGGGCTCTTATTTGAATAAAAATAATCCAATAGTGATTTATCCAAAAAAATGGATTAATGCGACTTATTACCCTCAGATTTTTCCATCTGACTGGATTGGTTTAGAATCCGAATGAAGTATGAATATTCTTTTTTTAATGAAATATTTTGAGGTAGGAGGGCAAGAAGTGGTTACAAATGTTCTTGCTGGCAAATTTGTACAGGAAGGACATCATGTAATAATAGTGAGTTTCCATAAACCTTCCCAAATGATGTTGGAACAAAAATCACAAGGAGTGAAATTATATACACTGAACGGTTTTTCTGCTTCGAATGAAAATATTAGAGTTTTACGAGACATTTTTATTAAACATAAAATAAATGTTGTAATTAACCAATGGGGTCTACCCTATATTCCAATAAGAACAGCAAGAAAAGCAGGGGAAAAATTGAAAATTAAATATATATCTGTTTATCATAATGATCCTTCTAAGAATGCACGTACACAGGATATAGAGAATGAATTGAATAAAAATAACGCAAATATCATAAATAAATGTATCCTAAGTATAAAATATCATTTATTTAAAAAAATTACTCAATGGAGTATGTATTATGTATATAAAGAAAGTGATATATATATGGTATTATCACAGAGTCACATTGAGTCATTCAAAAAATTCATTGGAATAAGAAATCCAATCAAATTACGTATTTTAACAAACCCTATAACAACTAATCAGTCTGTTTTTTCATACAACCCTGAAAAAAAAGAAAAAAAAATTATCTATGTTGGGAGGATTGATTACAATCAAAAGCGAGTTCATCGAATAATAGATACTTGGAGTTTGTTAGAAGAAAGAAATCCTGAGTGGAGTTTAATAATCGTTGGTGATGGATCAGAAAGAATGAATATAGAAAATCAGGTCAAAATTTTAGGACTGAAAAATATTTCATTTGAAGGATTTCAAAATCCTGTTGAATATTACAATTGTGCATCTATATTATTGTTAACTTCCGAATTTGAAGGTTTTCCATTAGTGATAGCAGAAAGTATGTCTTTCGGAGTCGCCCCTGTTGTTTATGGAAGCTATTCAGCTGTTTATGATATTATTGATGATGGAATAGATGGATTTATTATACCTAAAGATAAAAATGGATTTACAGCAGAAAAAATGGCTACTAAAATAGAGATGTTAATTAATAATTTTGTTATGCGATCCCAAATGGCACAGAAGGCAATAGAGAAAAGTAAAGATTATTCTTTAGATAAAATATATTCCTCTTGGAAGCAATATTTGGAGTATTAATCATCTAACTTGATTAATTTGCTTTGATATTATGAAACAAATTAGAATATTGAATATTGAGATTGACAATCTTTCCAAAAATGAACTTTTGCAACAAATGCAAGAGGGGATTTTGGTTACACCAAATGTTGATCACCTGATTAAACTTCAAAATGACAAAGCTTTTTATGAATTCTATAAATCCGCTAACTGGGTAATTTGTGATAGTAAAATTATAGCATTGTGTTCTAAATTTTTGAATACACCGATAAAAGAAGCAATTCCCGGTTCTTCTTTTTTTACAGAATTTTATAATTATCACAAAGAAAATGAAAATATTAAAATTTTTTTGTTGGGGGCGGCAGATAGTGTTGCAGATAGAGCAATGCAACAGATAAATGAACGTATAGGTAGAAATATAATAGTTGGTGCACATTCTCCTTCTTATGGTTTTGAAAAGAACGAAAATGAATGTAACCAAATAATTGAATTGATAAATAGAACAGATGCTACAGTTCTTGTAGTGGGTGTTGGTGCGCCAAAACAAGAAAAATGGATTGCTAAATACAAAGATAGATTTACATATATAAAACTTTTTATGCCGCTGGGTGCGACTATTGATTTTGAGGCAAATAATGTAAAACGAGCTCCAAAAATCTTTCAAATATTAGCACTCGAATGGCTTTATCGTATGTGTGTTGATCCCAAACGTCTTGTAAAACGCTATTTGATAGATGATATGCCATTTTTTTATTATCTTTTGAAACAAAAACTGGGGTTATATAAAGATCCATTTGGGATTGAATCTCTTAATTCTACGCGGATAAAAAGTTAGGAGATTCATTCGACACTTTACCTCTATTTCGCCCCTGCATTATTTGTTTTATCCGTCAACGATTGAATTTGTTTTTCGGCTTCCGCGTTCAATTGGTCGGCTTTCTTTTGTGCTTCCGATTTCAATGAGTTGGCGCTCGCTTTGGCTGCTGTTACCGCGGCAACTTTAGCAAACGGATTGCTTGTTTTATTGGCTTCATTGATCAAATTTTGGCCTTGTTTTTCGGCTTCCGCTACTAATTTATCTCCGGCGTCTTTGGCTTGTTTCCTGATGTTTTCGATTTGTTTATTGAGTTGTTCTGTAGCTTGTTGCGACAATGATGCGTCTGAATTTCCTCCAAGAATCGAGCCTGCAAGTTTACCTAATGCTTGGTCCGCGACGTTTTTCATGTCGACAGAGAAAGTTGGTTTGGAGAATGTTCCTCCAATTTTTACGTTTACATTGCTTACGTAACCTGCCGTTAATTTTTCTGTCAAGTTCATTTTTGCGGTGTAGTTGATAGTTTGGTCTAAACCGGTACTTCCCGAAAGATTCATTTTTCCGCTTCCAAAATTAATATCGAAAGGTTGTGTCGTTATACGTCCGTCTTCAATATTGAAAGGTAATTTCAAGTCATTTACTTTAAGTACTTTCAAATTATCATTTTTCAAAGCGGATGATAATCCGTTCAATACCGGCAAATCTTTTACTTCGAGATTGTTGGAAAGAAGAGTTCCGTTTGCTTTCAAAGATGTTAAAACCGGCATGAAATCGGCTCCAAGAGGAGATGTAAGTTTTATATTCGTGGAAAAATTTCCGGTCATCGCTTCAAAAACAGGAGCTAATTTCTGAATACTCACGAATGTTGAGAAGGTTTGCGCGAATGATACATTTTTGATATCCAAAGCCATAGAGATTTCGGGTTGTTTCGGATTTACGGATGTATCGTAGTAGCCATTTACTCCCAATGCTCCGCCAAGCGCGTTCATGGATAAGTTTTTCATGTTCACTTTTCCATCTTTGATGATAATTTGTCCGGCAACATTAGTCATATCTAAATTATCGAATAACACTTGTTTGAAATTTCCGGTCAGGTTGAAATCCAAATTTTTGGGAATCACAATCACTCCGATAGATGCAGTATCTGATGAAGATGTTTGGGATGCCGTTTCTTCTTTCGACATAAAGTCGTTCAAATTCAAATAATTGGAAGTTACGTTCAAATTCCCTTTCAATGTTTGGTCTTTCATGAAATAGGGAATGAAATTTTCCAATTTTCCTGATGCCGCGATATCATTTTTGCCGATTTGAGCCGAAAATCCTTTCAAGTCTACATATTTAGGAGAGAATGACATCGACGCGTTGTTTATTTTTACATCGTCCATATCTTTCATTTTAACCATCATTTCGTTGATGTTTAATGTTCCTTCCGCGTTTACTTTTTCATATTGTTCTTTTTCGATATACGACATCAAAGTCGATAATTTCAGGTTCGCGTCTAAAATTCCGTTCAATGAAATATCTTCTAAAGGACAAACTTCTTTTATCATTCCTAAATTCAGTTTTCCGACAGCATTCAACGATAGATTAGGATCGCTGATAGGAGTACTCACATGCAAAGTTAAATCGAAAGGATTTCCTGCCATAACAAAGTGCAGTTTAGAGATGTCGACAATTGTATTGTCCATCGATCCGCCTTTGCTATATACATGAATATTTGTATTGATATTTGTTACAGCTTTAGGTAGGGTAGGGTATTGGAACATGGCATCCGCGATATTTAGTTTCGCGTCGAAAGAAGGAATCGTATCTCCTTTCATAATTCCTTTGGAAAAAGCTTCTAACGTGACTTTCCCTGATGTTTTCACATCTTTAAAATCGTTGGAATAAATAGCGGGAATCATTGATAAAATATCCTTGAATTGCGTTTCAGGAGCATTTAATTTAATATCCATATCCATGCCGTCATTTTCCAATAAAGCTATCCAACCATCAATACTCGCTTTGATTTCGTTGAGTTGAATATGATTTTCGGATAATGTGAATTTCATATTTTTCAAATCCGCGTCTAATTTAATGTCGGCCTTGGCTTTAGCTTTCGAAATGTAAGGTATTTTATCCATGATATAGGATAAAGAATCTATTGTTAAATTGGTTTCAATCAAGGTTTCATCTGCTGTCATGTCTCCGGTTAATGTCAGATTGAGATTTTTTAGTTCGGCATTCATTTTAGAAACGGCATCGTCATAGATGATATCGGTATTGGTAATTGAAACTTTATCCAATGACATTTTAAATTCGGAAGGAGTTTTTTCTTCTTCTGTTTTTACCGAGTCTGCTTTGGTAATGTCCCAGTTAGCTTTTCCGTCTTCCAAAACAATAGCGTGCAATCTGGCATTATCTAAACTGACTTTCAAAATTTCATATCCGGAAGCTCCCAAAAAACTTTTTATATTGACAGTCGCCGAAAGATTTTTAGCAAAAACAAGCGTATCTCCTTCGAATTCATCCACTCCCGCGACATAAAAATTTTCTAAAGAAACAGACGCGTTTGGAAAATTTTTGATAAAACTTAAACTTAAATGTTGGAAATCAATTTTGGCATTCAATGTTTTGTTGATTTCTTTTTTTGCAATTTCCATTATTTTTCCTTTGAAAGCAAATGGTAAAATGATTAGGACTAAAAAAATAACCAGAATAGTTATTCCTGTAATTTTCAAAGCTTTTTTCATGATGAATGTATGTTTTTAATAGGGGTTTATTTCTTTCTCTCTCTTAGTTCTTCTGCCATGAACTTATAAATTTTCGCTTTTTTCTTATCTCCCAAATGTAAATAAGTTTCACTCAAAAGTTCGTATACTCCGATGTGTTTCGGATTTATTTCTCTTGCCCTGTCTAAATCATTCAGGGCTTCATCGTAATTTTTCAGGGAAATTCTGTTTTTTCCTCTGTTATATAGCGCTTTAAATGATTTCGGACTGAGTCTTATCGCTTCGTTAAAACAGACTTCCGCTTCAAAATGTTCATTTATATCGAACAAAGTAACGCCTTTTCTAATCCAAACATCCAAATATGCCGGATATAATTTCAACGCTTTATTGAAATTGGCGATGGCTGCTTTCGGATTGTGCGCTTCGGTAATACATTCGTTTCCCATCAGGTAATATTCTTCGGCATATTCTTTCAACGATTCACTTTGTTGATTTATTTGATGTTGAAGCGCTTTTTTTTCTTCTTTGAGCTTATTTATAATATTTAATTTCTTTTGTATAAATCGCTTGTTCAAAGGTTTTTCGATATCGTACCGGGCATGAATCGCTTTGAAAAAAGTGTCGATACATTCATCGAAATCACCTTTGTCGAAGAGTTTAATCGTTTGTAAATATAATAAATCGGCTTCAGCTTCTTTCAAAGAACGGTCGATTAGTTTTTTATTGTTGAAATTTTTACTGAATTCAATAATTTCCGGACGGATAAATATATCGCTCCGGTTCAGTTGTTTTTTCATTACTAATCCATCCATCGAAGTGCAGCGACTTAAAGCCACGTAAGCTTGTCCGCCTGCGAAAACGCCACCTCCGAAATCTATCACAACATGAGAGAAAGTCAATCCCTGGCTTTTATGTATCGTAATCGCCCATGCCAATTTTATAGGAAGTTGCGTGTAAGTACCGATAATTTCTTCTTCGATTTTTTTCTCTTTCTCGTTATATACATATTTATAATTTCTCCAGGTTTCTTTCTCTATCATAACGGTTTTTCCGTTTTCAAGTTCAGCAATTACTTCACCCATATCAGTAATTTGGATGATTTTAGCAATCGTTCCGTTCACCCATCTTCGTTCGTAATCGTTCCGGAGAAATATAATTTGAGCGCCTTCTTTCAAAATTAAATCTTTAGCCGTTGGCAAACTCGATTCAGGAAAATCTCCTTCAATAACACCTTCATGATGAAATTCGGGAAAATCTATTTCGTTTAATTTTTTTTCGTTGATATAATCGACATTGTCTCTGCGTGTTGCCAACGTAATATACATTTCTTCTTGAGACGGATTGAATGTCGGGTTATATCGATTGTTGATAATCCGCAATTCGTTTGATTCTGCCGTATTATTCCTGATTTTATCCAAAACGGAAATAAATAATTCATCCGTTTGCCGGTAAACCTTACATAATTCTATCGGTACGAGGTTTATTTGTTGGAATACTCCTGCCGAAAAGAAAAAAGGATTATTATAAAAAAGATTGATAATTTCTTTTTGTTCATTGGGGACAACCGGTTCCAATTGAAAAATATCTCCTACGAATAATATTTGTTTTCCTCCGAAAGGTTGACGCATATTTCCGGAGTAAACCCTCAGGATACGGTCGATACAATCGATAGTGTCTGCCCTTACCATCGAAATTTCATCGATAATAATCAATTCAACTTCTTGAATGATTTTTTTATGGGCTTTTTTATATTTAAAAAAATCGAAAATTTTACCTGATTGCAAACTTAAATCCGGATCGTCAGGCAACATCGGACGGAAAGGTAATTTGAAAAACGAGTGCAACGTAACTCCACCGGCATTGATAGCGGCAACTCCTGTAGGCGCTAAGACAACATGTTTTTTCTTTGTATTTTCACAAACGAATTTAAGAAATGTAGACTTACCTGTCCCCGCTCTTCCCGTTAGGAAAACCGATTGCTTTGTGTTGGTAATTAACTCATAAGCATACTTAAATTCAGGATTGTTATCGTCTAAAGTAAATTTCATTCTATAAATCCTTCAATAAAAGGTCTTTGTTGTTTTCTAATATGATATTTCTGGATTTCAAAACGGCTTCCCATTCGTTTTTAAATTCGATATCGTTATCGATTTTAAAGTTTTCAGAACCTTTTTTATCTATTTTTTCAAAAAGGTATCCTACCGAAATTTTATTAATATCCAAAGCGGGCTGATAGTAAGTTTCACGGTCGTCATTTTCTTTTACTTCATTGATAATATCCAATTCCTGTAAATCGAAAATAATCCGGTGTGTCAGACGAACCGGAATTTTATAATTAATAGAAATATCATCGGCAGTATAAGGAGGATGCCCTTTTTCAAAACGTTTGACAATGAGCGTCGCTACAGAAAGTATGACGAAATCATAATATCTTCTGGATATATTTTTACTGTCAGCTTCAAACGCGTAAGTCTGAATGTTTTGGGAAGCATACGAAATTTCGGCGCCAATAAGACATATTAACCACGATAATTGCAACCAAAGTAATAACAAAGGTAGGAAAGCGAAACTTCCGTATATCGCGTTATATTTAGAAACCCAAATTTGTCCGTTGATGTATATATATTGAAATAGTAAAAACGACAAACCTGCAAATATGCCACCATAAAGCGCATGGATAAATTTCACCTTAATGTTTGGCATAAAAATATATAAAAATGTGAAAGCGATAATAGAAACTAAAGCGGGTGTAAATCTTATAATATATTGATAAACAGGACCTATAAATTCATATCTGTCAATTGAATCTATCATAGTTGAAATAAAAATGGAAAAACCGCTCGAAAAAACAAGGAAGAAAGGAAGAAGTAAAAGAACTGAAAAATAATCTGTAAATTTACGGTAGTAAGGTCTTCCTTTTTTTACTTGCCAAATCATATTAAAATTGTCTTCTATTCCTGAAATTAGATTTAAAACGGTATATAACAACAAAATAAGACCTAATCCTACAAATAAGCCTTCTTTGGTTTGTTCCATGTATAAATTGACAAAATCAAATGTTTGGGTTAATATTTCTCGTTGTCCGGGAAAGTTGTCGAAAAGTTGACTTTCGACAATATTATGAAACCCAAATCCTTTAGCGATAGAAAGCAATACGGCCAATAAAGGGACTAAAGATAATAATGTGCTGTATGTCAGCGCGGAAGCCCTGTTTGATAAATCATCTTCGGTAAAACGGCGAACAACTAAAGATACAATTTTCATGAAATTATATCCTTTTTTTTGTTTGATGGATACTTCCGAATCGGTTATGCGCCAAACATCTTCGGTAATGAACTTGATGAATGTTCTTATTTTTTCCGGAATTTCGCTGAATTTTATCATGAAAACTAAAAAATAAAAGGTAAAAACTAAAAGATAAAAAGTAAGAGAAGAAAACTAAAATTCCATTTTTAATGATGTGAAAAATTCAATTTTTTATCTACATTGCCTACCAATAATTTCACATTGCTAAATTTCATAATTATCTTTTTTTTATATTGAAGTTATCTTGAGTTTTTTACAAAAGACATAAAATAATAGATTTTAGACACTTAGTAACTGTTTGAATTTACAACTTAGGAACCATTTGAATTAATGGAGAATGGAGAGTGGAGAATTGAAAATTGAAAATGAAAAGAATCTAAATCATTCTCCATTCTCCACACTCCATTCAACTATAGCCCTTTTCGGAATTTTAATCAGTTTCTAAGTATTACCTTTTATCTTTTAGTTTTTACCTTTTATCTTAAAAAAAGTAGTCAACCTGTAAGCCGGATTCTGTATTTGCCGAAACAAACGTCTGTCATTTATCTATATTTACCGTCTCCGGTAAACTTTAGCAGTCTACCCCCCGGCATCGGACGAGCCGCCCTACATGCGCCGGTATACATGACCTTGCAACCCGAAAGAAACACAGCATTCTGCATTGCTACAGTATCTGGTAAGCTCTTACCTCACCTTCTCACCCTTACCTCATCCGAAAACGAGGCGGTTATTTTCTTCTGCTTTACTCTGCTCTCGCGAACAGCTACCCGTTAGGTAATTCGGTGCTCTTTGTTGTCCGGACTTTCCTCTCTTTTTTCAAACAGCGACAGACCGATTGACTACGAAAAACAAAAGTAATATTTTTTTTTTATTTTTTGATGTTATAAATTTTACCTTTGTTCGTTATCTTAATATCAATGGATTTAGAACGTTTCAAAACAAATATAATTCCCCTAAGAGATAAGTTATTTACAACTTCTCTGATGTTGTTGGGTGATAAAGACGATGCGGAAGACAGCGTTCAGGAAGCGTTATTGAAATTATGGAGTATCCGTGAAAAATTGGATGCTTACGATAATTTGGGCGGATTTGCCATGCAAACGGCTAAAAATATTGCGATTGATAAATTGAGAAGTCGTAAAATGACAGTTGAACCTGAAGATTTCTATTTAGGAAAAAGCGCTCATACTCCGCATTCTCAGATGGAAGAAAAAGAATCGGTCGAGTTAATCAGAAAAATAATCGATTCACTTCCCCAACTACAACAACGCATTATCTTGATGCGTGATGTAGAGGGCTATGAACTGGACGAAATAGCGCAAATTGTGGGAACACAAGTGAGCGCTGTGACAATGAACCTATCAAGGGCACGAAAAAAAGTGCGTGAAAAATTTTTACTTATAAATTCATATTTGCAAAAAAGCAGTTGACAATGGATGAAATTAAAATATTATTGGATAAATATTTCGAAGGACAAACTTCTTTGAAAGAAGAACAAATCCTGAAGAGTTATTTCCGGAAAAAAAATATTCCCGAATCTCTTCAATCATATAAACCGATGTTTTTATTTTTTGATGAAGAAATAAAAAATACAAAAGGAAAGAAGGAGAAAGTTAAATTCAGCACATCCGTTTTGATTAAGAAAATATTGATTCCGGTGGCGGCGGGTTTGATTTTGTTTATGGGAATAAAATCGTTGTTTTTCGATCAGGAAACAAACTTTCAATCTTCGGTATATATCAACGGAAAAAAATATACAAAATCGAATATAATTCAAATTAAAGCTTTGGATGCTTTAGAAAATATTTCGGCGCAAAACGATGAGATGATTATGTCGCAAATAGATATATTGAATGATTTTAACGAATTACACCAATGAATATGATGAAGTTGAAAATAATAATTTTATACATCGGAATGATATTGTTTTTCGCGTTTAACGCGGAAGCGCAAAAACATCTCAAAATAAACGATGTATTCAAGGAATACGGAATGAAAGATGGTTCGATTTTGGTCGAATTATCAACGGATGTGTTGTCGGGGAATTCAAATATTTCGTTTTATAAGAGCTTAGTAATGACAACCAATGACTTGAGGACAAATGATTGCGTAAGTGCTTTGAATGAAGATATTAAAAAAGGAACGAAGTTAATAGAATCGAAGAAAAACGGAAATTTGGAAACCGGTTATTACGTTGTTGGGCGGGATAAAAATGTATACGAATATATTTTGTATAAAAATAAATCGAAAAAATTAACACTGGTTTATTTGAAAGGAAATTTTCCTCCCGATGAATTGGAAGAAGAGTTAAGCGGATTGAAAGATTTATTCTTATATATTAATAATAAACGGATTAAGTTGGAGAATTAAACAATGAAGTCATCTTGAATTTTATAAAGGACATCAAATAATAGATTTTAAACACAGAGTTACACGGAGTGATTATTAACATAGTAGATTCTGATATATCGTGATGGAATACTCTGTAAAATAAACTCCTTTTATTCCGTGTTTGAAAAAAGTCGAAACGAACTCAATTAAAAAAATAATATAGAAATATAAAAATTAAAAAATCAAAGAAACATGAAAACTAAATTATTTATCTTGTTCAGTTTATTGTGTGTAACTTATGTGAACGCTCAAAAGGTCATTAACAATCCTGACTTTAGTTCAACAACTGCTCGTAATTTCATAGTTGAACAAATCGAATTAACAGATGCTAAAACTGTTTTACATTTTAAAATTAAACTATCTTCAGATTCACAGTTTTGGATTGCCTCAACTGCTCATATCAAATCCGGAAATAGTGTGTTTCCCGCAATATCAATTGATGGATTGGATCTTGACACAAAGGTACATACGGTATCGGGAGAAAGTAAATTTTCAATGACTTTTGCTCCAATTGATACAACCGAAATATCTCAAATTGATTTTATCGAAGGAAATTGCGATGGATGTTTCAAAATATTCGGAATCAAATTGGAATCAGGTTCTTCTTCCGGACAAAATTCGAAAAAAGAAAAACAGGAAAAAGAAGAAAGTTCGGTAGTTTATAATGGTTCGTCTGTTAAAGTAAATTTTTTATGGAAAAAAGATAAGAAAAATTATGATCCTCATTGGGATGGATTTGGGTTTGCTTTTCAAGATTTAAGAGGCTTGCCGGATAATATTTCGTTGAGTTCGGGAGCTTCATATTCAATCACTTTCAACCCGATAGAAACATATATACCTCTTTTCCGTAATTTTCTTCTTGTTTCAGGAGTCGGAATAGATTGGACAAGGTATCATTTCAAAGGTAATTGGGGATTAGTTGATGAAGGAGCGACAACAAAATTCGAGCCTGCACTCGATGGAATTAATTATACGGCGAGCAAATTGTTGACGTATTATTTTACAATTCCATTGATGTTTGAATATCAAGTGAATAAATTTAATATATCGGCGGGAGGTATCGCTTATTTCAAGTGCTATTCAAAATCGGAAGTGGAATTTGATGATAAAAGAGGAAACGAAATAGAAGAAGAATTAGGTCGGGATTTAAATCTTTTACCCGTCAGCGCTCGTTTGATTGCTCAAGTAGGTACAGATAATGTAAATATTTTCGCGACATATTCTCCTACTTCGCTCTTTAAAAAAGACCAAGGCCCGGATATGCGTCCGATAGGTGCCGGAGTGAGAGTGAAGTTTTAGTTAAATTATTCAGAAACTTTTAAAATTATCTGTTTGAAAATTATAATTAAAAAGGATATCTACTCTTGGGTGGAATAAACTTATCCAAAATTCGTATTTTTGTATTTTATAAGCTTTCAATATAATAACAATGATGCAATCCCGGCTTGAAGAACTAATCAGACAAGGAGAAAATGTTTCTGTAGAATTCAAAAGTTGTACGACAGAACTTAGTTCCACAACTTTTGAAACTGTTTGTGCTTTCCTGAATCGTTCCGGAGGACATTTGTTGTTAGGTATAAAAGATTCCGGGGAAATTGTCGGCGTCAAAGAAAATTGTATTGAGTCTATTACAAAGAATTTCATCAATATTGCGAATAATGATGAGCAACTGAATCCGACATTCTTCTTTTCTTCCGAAGTCTTTGAAGTAGAAGGGAAAAAGATTATTTACATCTATGTTCCCGAAAGTTCGGAAGTGCATCGTTTCAAAGGAAAAGTTTACGACCGGGTAGGCGATTCGGACAATGACATAACCAAACGTCATTCTTTGATTGATAATATTTACCTGAGAAAACGGAAAGAATTTTCGGAAAACGAAGTACTGCCATTCCTGAAAATGGAAGAATTAGACAGTAACACATTCGAAAAGGCACGTAGATTAGCATCTCTATTCGATTCCAATCATCCGTGGAAAACGATGAATGATGAGGAAATCCTGCGTTCTTCGGGCTTTTGGGGTAAAGACAGGGAAACCGGGAAAGAAGGTTTTATTTTAGCTGTTGCATTATTATTTGGAAAAGAAAATACGATTTCCAATTATTGCCCGGCTTACAAAACGGATGCTGTTTACCGGAATATGACTTACAACCGTTTCCTTCATCCGTTACCAGACGATCCTGATGTCCGGTATGATGACAGGGACACCATTCGGGTAAACCTGATTGAAGCATACGACCGATTAATGAAATTTGTTCATCGTAACCTGCCGGAGAAATTTTATCTGCCGCCAAGCGGTTCTACACAACGGATTGACATTCGTTCCTATATTTTCAGGGAAATTGTAGCGAATACGCTTGTCCATCGGGAGTATTCCCATAGTTTTCCGGCAAAGTTTCTGGTTTTCTCCGATAGGGTTATTACCGAAAACTGGACAAAACCATCCGGTAAAAGTCATGCTTCTTTAGATGACCTTGAAACGCATACCAAAAATCCGATGATTACCAAAATATTCAAAGAGATTGGCCATGTGGAAGAATTGGGGTCTGGACGAAAAAATATATTGAAATATGCTCCGCTGTATTATAAGGATTACAGGGTAGAGGTTGATAATGAAGAGAAATTTGTCTTTTCGATAACATATCGGGAGGGAGATGATGATGAAAGCACCCGACAAGTTACCCCGCAAGTTACCCCGCAAGTTACCCCGCAAGTTACCCCGCAAGTTCAGGAACTTATTAAAATATTGAATAAAGAAATGAGCCGTCAGGAAATGCAAGAAAAATTAAATCTTTCAGATAGAGAGCATTTCCGATTAAATTATCTCAGTCCTGCATTAGAATATGGCTATATTGAACTAAAGTATCCTGATAGCCCAAATCATCCCCAACAGCGTTATTCCTTGACTGATAAGGGAAAAAAGCTAAAAATAGAATTGATGTAATAACCAATTGAGAATTTATCTTTAAAAAATTAGAGGTTGTACCCGACACGAATTAGGGATTATTAAATGAAAAAAATATTTTATAAACTTATTGTGATGACTATTGTCATTGGAATTTCGCATGCTTACGCTGGTTGTTCTTCACTTCTTCCCATAAAAGGGAATGGTAATTTAGTAAATTCAGAAAAAACTGTTTCTACATTTGAGAAAATTTCTTGTTCGGGCAGTGCCAAAGTCCGTTTCCATGTGAGTGAAGAATATCGGGTACTTGTTACTGTAGATGAGAATCTTGACGAATATGTTGAAATTTTCACAAAAAATAATGTGTTGAATATTGGAACCAAAAGTGGGTATAACTGTTCTTTTACAAAATTTTTAATTGACGTTTATTGTCCATTATTAACGAGTGTTTCAATATCTGGTTCTGGAAGTTTTGGTGGTGATAAAATAGTCATATCAACATTCGCGTCAAGTGTATCCGGTTCCGGTAAGATTGAAGGAATAATAGAATGTGATAATTTTTCTGCAAACATTTCCGGTTCAGGGAAAATATCGACTTTCGGTTCCTCTTCAAATGCTAATATTTCTATTTCCGGCTCAGGGAGTTTTAATGGAAATGAATTTTATACAAAAAATGCAACTGTTAATATAAGTGGCTCTGGAAAAGCGAATGTCAGGGTCGAAGGAGATTTAAAAGCAAATATATCAGGTTCCGGTGGAATAAATTATATAGGGGAAGCCCAAATTAACAGTAAAGTTAGTGGTTCAGGAAAAATAACGAAAATGTAAGGAATACAGATATACATTGTCCCACGTTCTGATCAGGTGTAATCCGTGTGCTTATGTTGAGACTTTTGGGACAGCCTCTATTTGTAAGTTAGAGTTACTTGTAAGTTTTAGTTATACCCCGTCAACGATGAATATTCTTTCGAATACCTCAACATTTGTTCCGTATAATTTTCGTTATAATGGATTTTGATATCGGTAATGTCGCCTTTTTTATCTTTAACGGTTTCATAAACAGGATTTATGAATCCTTTGTATGGAGATAAATTCAATTTTTTGTAACGTTCGAGAATTTCTTTATGCAGTTCCTGATTGACGGGAACTGCATATTTTTCGACCAACGAATTTGCCGAATTAAAATCTCCTTCCGATTTGATGCGTTGAATTTCAGCTAAAAGTTGTCCGATTAAATCACGCATTTTTTTGTAATCATTGATGACAACATAAGTTTTCCCGTCTTTTTTTACTAATTCGATCACTTTTTCAGGTGTTCCTTTTTCAAGTATCCAATGAGCGATAAGCGAACGGTTGCGCATGTGTGATTCTTCGATTGTTTTTCCGGGTTCGATACGAACCAACTGGGTCATCAGTCCGTTCATCAAGAATTTGTAATATTCGGCTTTATACGCGTCTTTATCTTTTAATAATCCCAATTCGATTAATTTAGAATCGGCAATATAGTATAATCCGAATAAATCGGCCCTGGCTTCTTCTATTGTTGAACCATGAACTCCGAGCGCGTCGGAGCTGACACCTGGCAACAATTGTCCTGAACCATGACCTAAACATTCGTGCAAATCTACATGTAAATTGTCTGTCATAAAGCCATAATCGGCCATTAATTTTATTTCTTTGTCGCTCCACACAAATTCTTCGTTGAATCCATTTCCTAATGATGCTTTGTCGTAGGCTTCGGTAATATTTTCTATCGTAACGGATTTAGAACCGTAATGTTTCCTTATCCAATTGGAATTCGGCAGGTTAACTCCGATAGGAGTTGAAGGGTAGCAATCTCCTCCAAGCATTGTTGCCGTGATCACTTTGGCGCTTACCCCTTTTACTTTTTCTTTCTTGAAACGTTTGTCGACCGGAGAATGATTTTCAAACCATTGGGCGTTATCGCTTATGATTTCGGTTCGTTTTGTCGCTTCTGTATTTTTGAAATTTACAATTGATTCCCAACTGGCTTTGAAACCCAACGGATCTCCATAAGTCTCTGTAAATCCATTTACAAAATCAATACGCGAATCAGTGTCTTTTACCCAAGCGATTGAATATTCATCGTATTTTTTCAAATCGCCTGTTTGGTAAAATTCTATCAACAATTGAATCACTTTTTTTTGTTGTTGGTTTTCCGCTACATTTTCCGCGAGTTCCAGCCATTTTACGATTCTTTCAATTGCTTCAGAGTAAAGTCCGCCGACTTTCCATGTTTTTTCGGTTAATTTACCATTTTCTTTGACTAAGCGACTGTTAAGTCCGTAAGCGATAGGAGTGGAGTCGTTTGGATTTTGCATTTCGGAATAAAAGTTTTCGACTTCTTTTTGTGTCAATCCTTCTTCGTAATAATTGTTGGCGGAAGTTTTGATTATATCCGTTTTTATATCTTGGTTGACTTTTTTAGCGTACAGTTCAGGATCGAACATAACCGGAACCAGTTTGTTGATAAAGCTGTCGACACTTTCTCCTTTTACCAATGGAAGTTGACCGGGACTAATTGATTTTACAGAATTAATAAAAAATTCTTTTGAAAAATCAGGAAGAAATTTTTCTTCACCATAATGGTGGTGTATGCCGTTTGAAAACCAAACACGTTTCAGGTAGATTTCAAATTTCTTGTAATCTTCAGCGTTTTTATTTCCGTTGTAATTGAGATAAATAACTTCCAATGTTTTGCGGATAACCAAGTTGTATTTGAAATTCTGATCAAATAAAATATCTCTTCCTTCTAACGCGGCTTGCGATAAAAAGTAAATCAATTCTTTTTGTTTGAGGTTTAACTTTTCAAATTCCGGAACCTGATAGCGAAGTACTTCCAAATCAGCAAATTGATCTACTTTATAATTGAATAAATTATTGGATTTATTGTCTTTCCCCAAACAAGAAACGCTAAACAACGTTGTAGCCATAATGATAAATAAATGTTTCATAAATAATTTTAGTGTGTGTTTTATCCTATTAAATTACCTCAATTTAACCATGGTTCCGGGTTGAGTTTATTTCGTTCTTTCCAGATTTCGAAATGTAGTAATGTCACGTTTCCATCGTCATAATCGGTGAAAATTTTTCCTAAAACTTGTCCCGTTTTTACATAATCTCCTTGTTTTACATATACTTCGGAAATATTGCAATATACGGTCAGGTAATTGCCATGCCTGACGATAATTGAATTATTATAACCTGGAACAATGAAAATTTTAGAAACTTGTCCTTCGAAAACCGACCTTGCTTCCGTATTTGGTATCGTTTGTATATCAATGCCATTGTTAACAGTTTTGACATATTTCAATGATTGATGTTGCTGTTCTCCATAGTGGCTAACAATTTTATATGAACCTTTTAATGGAAAAGGCAAATGTCCTTTATTTCCTGCAAAACTTGAAGAAAGCGCTTGCTCTTTTTTAGTCATCGCGTAACCTCCGGAAGTTTCGGCTTCACGGGTTACTTCTTTTTTCTCGTTAGCCGATTTTTTTTCGTTGGCTTTTCTTGCCCTTTCGGCTTCTGCTTGTGCTCTTGCGATTTCTTCCGCGATTATTCTTTCTATTTGGTTGTTTAGCGCTTGAGCTTGTTTTTTCTGTTTGCTTAGTTCTTGCGCTAAGTCTTTTTCTCGTTTAGTTAACTCTTTGATTTCTTTTTGTTGCGCCGATTCTTCGTTTTTTAATTTATTTGTTTCTTTTTCTCTTTCCTGGACAAGTGAAATTTTATCATTTTTATCATTCAAAGATTTGTTTTTTTGTTGTTCCAATATTCGTTGGCTATTTTCTATTTCTATGGATTGTTCTTTTTGCCAAGAAGAGTATTCTTTTAAATACCGTATTCTTCGATAAGATTGGGCAAAGTCTTCGGCGGAAAAAATGAATAATAATTGGTCGACATTACTCCTGTATAACGACATACTTTGAAGAGATTTGACGTAGTTTGCTTTTTTGAATTTAATTTCACGTTCAAGAATACTGATCTGTTCTTCGGTAGAAATAATATCTTCATCCAATGTTTTGATTTCGTTGTTCAGGATGTTTATGACTTGTTTTCTGTCAGTAATTTGTTTCGACAACAAATTGGCGGTATTGAGCGCGTTTTTTTTCGATTTTTTTGTTTGATCTAAAATTTTTGAAGTAGCGTCAATTTGAGCCATTTTTGCTTTACGTTCATTTTCCAATGTTTTTAACTTAGAATTTTGAGCATTTAATGTAAATACAAAAAATAATAAAACGACAATAAATTTAGATTTCATCATTATAAATGATTAAAAAGGGTAATGATTTGACTGATTGAAATACGTTTGTATTTAGATGGAATATTAAAATCGATATCAACGCCTTTATCTAAGTCTATATTAGAAAAATTGAAATTCATAAGGATTTTATTGCCGGGAATGGTCAAATTCATCTCCATTTTCATCGGGAACAATTGTTGGTTATCTAAGTGTTGAAAATCATTATACGACCAATTCAGAGATGTTTTCCCGTTTTCTCCGGATAAATTTGTTTCTCTGATACGGTTGTTGTAATCAATAAAAAAAGCATAATTGATTTGTTGTTTGTCTTTAACATTGAAAATTACCCGGTTATTTGATTGTTCGGTTTTGAATAACCGGTAATCGTCGGACGATATATTCATTTTGTTAGGAATAAAAATCCGGTTGGTAAAGAGTGATTGCAAATTGTTTAAGTCGAAATCGAAAGATGTTGTTTGTTTGATCTTTTTTGTTGATTCGGCGACAAATTGTTTGTTCATCCGGTCGATAACAACAAGGCTGTCATTTGAAATAGCAAGACGAAAAACTTCTCCGAATAAAGGGGCTTGCAAAGAAAATAACAGTTTTTCATCCTTTATGATACGGAGGATTCCGGTCGCGGCAATATTGTTTTTGCCTAAACGAATGTCTGCTTTCATTTTTCCTGAAAGCGTTTTATATTCAAAGGAATTTTCAGAAATAAAAGAAAAAAGTTCTTTAATATCTTTAATTTCCGATGTCCCTACTGTTTCTTTTTTTGTTTTACAACTTGTTGTAAATAAACATAAACAGCAAAATAACAATGAATGGATGAGTAATTTTTTACTACTTATCAAGCACCTCTTCATAATATACTTTATCCGCGATTTTTCGTTTCAGGGTTTCCTTATCTTTTCCTAACTCCAATGCTTTTTTCCATTGTTCTACAGCTTTTTCCACATCACCGGTTTTGAATAGGATGTCGCCATAATGATCTACAATTTCAGGACTTTTATCTCCTCCGTTTGAAATAGCCCTTTCGATATAAATTTTCGCAAGGGAATAATTACCCTGAATAAAGAAAATCCAAGCATAAGTATCAATGTAAGTGCTGTTGTCGGGAAACATTTTAACGCAAGCGCTGCTCATGCGTTCAGCTTTACTTAAGTCTTTCTTATCTAAAGAAAGATAATAAGCGTAATTATTTAATACTCCGGCATTTTTGTCGTTATATTCCAATGCTTTTTCATAGCTCTCATAGGCTAAATCCTTTTTTTTCATCTGGAAATAAATGTCTCCAATTTGTCCGTAGAAGTCAGAAAGTAATTTGACATTATTAGCATCAACGTATTTAACCCCTTCATTATAAGCATTCAATGCATCTTGATACGATTCGGTTTGGTGATATGAGAGACCGAGATAGAAATAAAATTCAGGAGTATTTGGAAAATATATCAATGCCGATTGACATATTTTAATAGATTCTTCCGGATTATTTTCCGTAAAAGAAATCCCAAGTAATTGATTCCAAGCATTTTCATTGTCAGGCGCGGATTCAGTCACGATTTGAAATTGAAATTTCGCTTCATCTATTTTATTTTGTGCCAATAGAAACGTGCCGTACATCATATTTAAATCTGTTTCTAAAGGATGTTGTTCCATCAATGTTTTAAATAAAGCATCGGCTTTGTCTATGTCTTTTTTATCCTTTTGAAGATTTTGAATATAACGGGTAAGTATTGTCAGTTTGGTTTCTATATCTAATTTTGAATTCTTTAAAGCTGTATCAATTTCTTTTTCGGCTGCTTCTTGGTTTTTTGTTTTTTCATAGTAGTTAGCCATTGATACAATATAATATGGATTATTCGGATCAATTTGATATGCTTTCTGATAATATTCGTAAGCTTTTGCCGTATTTTCTTGTTCGAGGTATAAATCGCCCATCAATATGCGGTATTTGGCTTCATACGGATATTTAATCGAAAGTTTTTCTAATTCATTAAACGCTTTTTCTTTTTGTTCGATCATTGAATATAACCGGTATTTCTGGATGGAAAGTGATTCGTTCATCCCGATATTTTCCTCTACAAAATCCAGTTCTTTTATTGCTTTTTCTATTTCTCCTTGCCGGGAATATAAGTCACTTAAATAATAATTGAGTTCAGGTTTATCCGGATTTTTTTTGCTAAGTTCTTCGTAGATTGCGATCGCTTCATCGTTAAGTCCGGATTCTCTCAAAAAACTAGCCAAAGCGATTTTATAATCAAAACGTTGATTATCGTACAAAACGGCTTTTTTTAAGGCATTCATGGTTAAGGCCCTGTTTTCTAAGAAGACATAAAAATCGGCTAAAGCAAAATTCGCGGCAGCAGATGTAGAGTCGATAGAAAGACAATATTGAAACGCGTTAAATGCATCTGAGATTTTTCCGTTTTGTTTGAGTTTCAACCCTTCCAAATAAAAATAATCGAACTTTCTTTTATCTTTTTCAGAAAGTTCGGATTGTTTTATTTCAAGTTCATTTTTTATGGATTTAACGCTTTTTGAAGATATGTTGAAACATAAACACAAACACAATCCCAAATATATATACTTCATTTTCTATTTCTTAGTTTTTAACTTTCAGTTCTTAACTTTCAGTTCTTAACTTTTTCCTGTATGACCGAATCCACCCGCGCCCCTGTCTGTTTCTTCCAGCGCGTCAACTTCTTCCCAATCTACACGGGCATGGGAAGCGACAACCATTTGGCAAATTCGTTCTCCATCATTAATAACAAATGGAGTATCGGAAAGATTAACCATAATGACTTTAATTTCTCCTCGGTAATCCGCGTCAATAGTTCCGGGAGTATTAACCAATGAAATCCCGTGTTTTATCGCTAATCCGCTTCTCGGACGAATTTGAGCTTCATAACCGATAGGCAATTCTATGAAAATTCCGGTAGGAATTAATCTTCTTTCTAAGGAATGAAGCGTAATAGGTTCATCTAAATTGGCACGTAAATCCATGCCTGCCGAATAAGGAGTTGCATATTCAGGAAGCGTATGTTTTGACTTATTTACTATTTTGATTTTCATACTTGACATTAAAAAATTATAAATTACAGCGTTTATGATGCAAAGATAGTTTTTTTATGAGTAAGTTTAATCGACTTTTGATTAAGTAATCTTTAAAATTATATATTTGTACTTTCAAATGGTTTATTAATTTTAATTCTCATGGCAAAAAAACAAGAATTATCATACCTCGAAGCCTATTCCAGACTTCAGGAAATTTTGACTCAAATAGAGGATGATCGATTGGATATAGATGAATTGAGCGTGAAAATAAAGGAAGCTTCATCGCTGCTGAAAATTTGTAAGGATAAGTTGTTTGTCGCAAACGAAGAAACGAAGAAAATACTGGAAGAAATAGATTAGATATTTGTTGATATTCATAGATATTAATTGTTATTTTTTCATTCTTTTCATTTTCTTCATTACTTTCATTTACAATAGATTATAATGCAAAAATATATCATTATTGTCGCCGGAGGAAAAGGAACACGCATGGGAACTGATATTCCCAAACAATTTTTGTTGTTGTGTGGAAAGCCTGTATTGATGCATACTATCGAAGCTTTTTATCAATACGATGAAAATATTGGTATTGTGTTGGTATTGCCGGAAGAACAACAATTGTATTGGCAGGAATTATGTGAACAATATAAATTCATTATTAAACACACAGTTGTTTCGGGAGGGAAAACCCGTTTTCATTCCGTGAAAAATGGATTGAATCTTGTCGCGAAAAAAGACGCTATTGTCGGGATTCATGATGGTGTACGTCCGTTGGTTCCTCTAAGTGTTATTTCTGAATGTTATAAAGAAGCAGAACAGAAAGGGACTGTATTTCCGGTTATTCCGGTTGTTGATACTTTGAGACAAAAAACAGCTTCAGGAAGCGTACTTGTTGATAGGGAAAATTATTGTTTGGTTCAAACACCACAGGTTTTTGATGCAAGTATTATACAAGATGCTTATAACCAAGAATATTCTGAAAAATTTACAGATGATATATCGGTTGTGGAAATAATGGGAAAATCTGTTTTTTCTGTAGAAGGAAGTCGCCGGAATATCAAAATAACCACTCCCGAAGATTTAATTGTTGCAGAGGCGTTTATGGGTTATGAGTAATAAGAAGTGAAACTATTCTTAATTTTGTAGAAAAAAAAATTATTTTATGAAGGTATATCATGGTGGTTATCTGACAGTAGAAATACCTAAAATTCTAAAAAGTAAATTTCCAAAGGATTTTGGAGAAGGTTTTTATTGTACTGAATTAGAGGAACAAGCCGTTCGTTGGGCAAGTCGTTATGATACTGCTATTGTTTCTGTTTATGAATATACGCCTGATGAAAATCTCAAAACGCTTGTTTTCAAAGAGATGACAGAAGATTGGCTTGATTTTATTGTTCGTTGCCGTTCGGGTGAGAAACATAGTTTTGATGTTGTAATCGGGGCAATGGCGAATGACCAAATTTACAATTATATATCTGATTTTATTGAAGGCATACTTACCCGTGAACAATTTTGGGTTTTAGCAAAGTTCAAACATCCGACACACCAGATTTGTTTTTGTAATGAAAAAGCATTAAAAACGTTACAGTTTATTGATTCTAAAATAATTAAGTGATTATGATAGGCAGAGAAGATAAAAATGCGAATAACCTATTTTTCCTTTGTTCTTTGATTGAATATATAAGCAGGAAAACAAAGAATCATCGTAATGTGGTTGTGAATGCCATTGGAAAAGATGATTTACAGCACATTTTTGATTTGGCAGATGTTTATCATAGCGAAAATATAGACAAATTGGCATTTGAATTAATTGAAAAACATCATATAAAGACCGGAATATTTGATAATGTTTCAAATGCAAAATATTCAATTCCAACACATTGGGATATTGGAAAGGTGTACAAACGCTTAATTATTGATATCAATAAAAAAGAAAACAGACCTTTGATTGACATACTTTCGGAAGTATACAACTCATGGTTATCTCGAAAAATAGAAGATTTCAATGGTAGCGTTTATTATGAAAGCCCTGAATATCTCTTTCAATCGTATTTGGTGGGGGAAAGTTTGTAAAATAATGTAATTTAGAAATATAGCGAATTGGAAAGCTCAAGAAGAGAATTTGGGAGGAAAAGTAAATGATAAAACGATGTCATTAAATCTGATAGTTGGATATAAATTATAAAGAACGGTTGCTGACGAACCATTTGATATCAGTCAATTCTTTATTATTAAACTAAAAAATACTTATGGAAAATTTAGTAACAATTCGTTCTTTTTCAATTCATTCAGATATGGCAGTTCCAAAAACGTTACTCGAGTCGGAAGGGATTGAATGTTTCGTGAAAGATGAATTTATGTCTTATCCCTCTATTGATGCTTTGGGAGGAATTAAATTGCAAATCAAAGAATCTGACTTAGAATCTGCAATAGAAATTCTAAAAAAATCGGGCTATCTCAAAGACGAAGATTTAAAACCTTCCGGTCTTTACGCAAAAATAGAAAAATGGTTGTCTAAACTGAAAACAAAATAATCGAATTTTTGACGGATTTAAGTGTTCAAAATATCATGTATCTGCCCGGAGTTGGTCCGAAGAAGGCGGAAGTACTTGGAAAAGAGATCCAAATCTTTTCTTGGGAGGACATGTTATATTATTTCCCTTATAAATACATAGATAGAAGCCGTATTTTCAAAATTCATGAAATAGACGGAAATATGCCTTATATTCAATTAAAAGGCAAAATCCGAAGATTCGAAACCGTAGGAGAAGGAAGGGCGCGTCGTATAACCGCTATCTTTTATGACGAAACAGGAAGTATCGAATTGGTTTGGTTTAAAGCTTTGAAAGCTATTCCTAATATGTATAAGGTGGGAGAGGAGTATATCTTATTCGGAAAACCAACTTTGTTTGGGAATAAAATTAATGTGGCGCATCCCGAATTGGAAAAAGAAGGAAGTGTGATATCAGGACAAATTGGAGTACAAGGTCAGTACAACACTACAGAACGAATGAAAGATGCTTTTCTTCATTCGCGTGCGTTACAGAAAATTGTTGCTCTTATTTTCAAGAATTATCAAGGGTCGATTTCAGAAACGTTAAACAATAAAATTATTTCTCAAGCTCGTTTGACGGATTTAGACTCTGCTTTGAGAAATATTCATTTTCCTCAGTCTCCAGCCTTGTTGAGAGATGCAGAATATCGTCTGAAATTTGAAGAGTTATTTTATGTACAGTTAAATATTCTTCGGGTTACAAAATATAGACAGCAACGTTTAGGAGGATTTATCTTTAATCACATTGGTGATTATTTCAATAATTTCTATAAATTAAATCTTCCGTTTGAATTAACAAATGCTCAAAAACGGGTAATCAAAGAAATACGTCAGGATGTTTCAACCGGAAGACAAATGAATCGTCTTTTGCAGGGAGATGTAGGAAGTGGAAAAACCCTTGTTGCCCTGATGTGTATGCTTATTGCTTTGGATAATGGATTTCAAGCCGCATTGATGGCTCCCACAGAGATTTTAGCGACACAACATTATGAAACAATCAAAGAGCTTTTATTCGGATTAGATATTGATGTTCGGTTACTTACAGGCTCTACGAAGAAAAAAGAACGAAACATATTGCTTCCTGACATTCAATCTGGTCGAGTTCAAATACTCATAGGAACTCATGCTTTGATTGAAGATACGGTTAATTTCTCCAATCTCGGATTGGTTATTATTGATGAACAGCATCGTTTTGGAGTCGGACAGCGGGCGAGATTATGGAAAAAGAACGATATTCCTCCTCATGTGTTGGTAATGACAGCTACGCCGATTCCTCGCACACTCGCAATGACGCTTTATGGGGATTTGGATGTTTCTGTTATTGACGAATTGCCTCCGGGAAGAAAACCTGTAAAAACGTTACATATCTATAGTGCTAAACGCTTAAATCTGTATGATTCTGTTCGTAAACAATTGAAAGAGGGGAGACAGGTGTACATCGTGTATCCTTTGATTGAAGAAAGTGAAAAAATGGATTTGAAAAATCTGACTGAAGGATTCGAACATACGAAAGAAATTTTCCCTGAATATGAAGTCTGTATGGTTCACGGAAAAATGAAACCAGTAGAAAAAGATGCGGAAATGCAGAGATTTGTGAATGGAGAAGCTCAAATCATGGTGGCAACAACGGTAATTGAAGTTGGAGTAAATGTCCCGAATGCGTCTGTAATGATTATCGAAAGTGCGGAACGCTTTGGATTGTCGCAATTACATCAATTGCGAGGACGTGTTGGTCGTGGTGCCGACCAATCATTTTGTATTTTACTGACTCGCTATGAATTATCGGAAGTAACCCGAAAACGTTTGTCGATTATGACCGAAACCAACGATGGATTTGTCATTGCCGAAGAAGATTTAAAACTACGTGGTCCAGGAGATATTGATGGAACACAACAAAGTGGTGTTGCTTTCAATCTAAAAATAGCTGACTTAGCGAAAGATGGACAAGTTTTAAGTTTGGCAAGAGATATCGCAACGCAAGTTTTGGAAGATGACCCTTTACTTCAAAAATCAGAAAATACAATTTTAAGCCAGCAATTGAAGAAATTGAATCAAGACAAAACAGGGTGGTTTATGATTAGTTAGTGTCCGATTAGCCGGATGATTTTTTCCGCGTTTTTTTTATTGTTAACTAAATCATCCAAAACAACTTGTCTTTTTTCTATTTCATTTTCAGGAAAATCTTTATTGATGTATTGCCGGATGACTTCTAAAATACCTTCTCCATTGTCAGGAATAAGAATACATAAATCTTCTAATCCCGAACCTACTAACATATTTTTGTTCGCTAAACAAAAATGACAATTATGAATTGCGTTTAACAACTTGAGTTTGAGGCCAACACCTTGAGTTGTATAAAGTATGTTAATCTTTGCTTCACGCAAAAGAGTTGTCATTTCCTCATGGGATAAATTAGCTTTAATAGTTACATTTGAAATGTGTTTTGCTGATTTATAGATAGATGAATCAGGATTTAATCCTGCGATTACCCATTGAATTTCCGGGCCTTTTTTTGCCACATTTTCAATAAGGAAAACAGCATTGCTGATGTTTTCTGGAGAACTTAAATCTCCATGATACAAAACATAAGGTTTGTAATTTTTTGTAATAGTCAGTTTATTATTAGGGTGAGAAGATTGACATAAAATAATCTTATTTCCATAATGTTTGATAAAATAATTTAATTCTGTTTTAGAAACAGCTAAAATATAGCTAGCAAATTTTAATTTTTTTTCAAATAAGAGCAATCTAAATGCTTCAAATTTGAAATATATTTTCAATGCAATCTTTTTTGTATGAGTTGCTAACCCGTTATAATAATTGTGTTCAACATTGTGTGCCCTGACTAATTTTATTCTGTTTTCTAATCGCTTGTCATCTAAATAATAACAAGTATGTAGCCCTTCAAAAAGAATAGGAAAATCGTTTTTTAACAAATTATTGATTAAATCCTCATTTCGCCTGCTATTAACAATATATGGTAGAATTGAAACTTGAGATGAAAAACCAGTTTTTCGTTTATAATAATGAACCTCTTTGCAATATTTATTTAATTCTTTCGAATGCTCACGTCCATATTCGAAAGCATGTAAAATGACATCAACACCTAATTCGGACAAGGTTTTTATCCTATAAAAAATATCAATAATTCCTCCATAATTAGCCGGATAAGGAATGTTGAGAGAAACAATATTTATAGCTTTATTCATTTTTATTGATTAAAGATTCGAAAATTTCGACAAACTGTTTTGCCTGGTATTTTCTTGAAAATTGTTGAATTTTATCTTTATCAATAGAAATAGAAGTATACCCGTTTTGTTTCCATTCGTTGTATTTTTCTTCAATAAAACCGGCAACTTCTTCTACATTTTTTCCGGCAAGTCCACATTTCACATCATTGATAACATTTTCCAAGCAACCTTCGTCGCTTCTTACGCATAAAATAGGTTTTTCAACAGCTAAATATTCAAAAAATTTGGTTGTCATAATTCCTTTAGGGCCATCAGGTGTAGTAGATTTATTTGTTAATAATAATAATATAGAACTTTGATTGAGAATATTACGTATTTGTGTATATGGAATATAATTAAAATAATACACAAGGGGAGCAATGTTGAATTTTTGAGATAAGTTCTTCATTAGATTTATAGAGTTTTCATCAATATAAAAATGTATTTGAAAGTTTTTGGCATCAATTTTTTTTTCATTTAATAATTTTGATGTCGCTTCAAATAATAAAGAAGGATCTCTTAATTCGAGAGACCAAATTCTTCCAGTATAAATTATAGTAAATTTTGAAGATTTAATATTTTCAGGATAAAACAATTCAGAATCAAAACCATTGTAAATAAGATGTGTATTTTTATTGTATTTTTTAAGCGTTTCTACATGCCAAGGAGATATTGTAGTTATATAATTTGCATATCTCAATGCGAAATTTCGTTGATGTAATAGTCTTTTAGTGAAGAAAAATGATACTAAATTATTTAAAAAATCAATATTCGAAATTTTTTTACTTATATGTTCGTTTTTTGGAAACTGCTCTATAATATCTCTTAAATCAGTTACCAAAGGTAAATTATATTTTTTACTGGCTTTATATGCTGCTCTTAATGGATATGTTCTGTATGTACTTGATAAAATGAGCGAAAAATTGTGAATTTTAGCATGTTGACGAATTTTTTTTGCAACAATAATATCTTTATAATTAAAAAAAAAGTCTGCAAGAAAAACGAAAGTATATTTTATTTTTTGTGTAATTTTATTATCAGATAAATAATAATTTATATAAGTAATATTATTGCTGTTACTTAATTCTTTAGAAAGGGATTGTGGCATTAATTCTGTAATAATGATAGGTTCCCATCCTAATTCGGGAAGATATTTACATAAATACCCCATTCTTGGCGCAAGGAAAGGAGGAAAACAATCACAAAGTATCAAAATTTTTTTTCGTTCCATAATAAATTAATGATATTTTCGGCAGTATTACCATTGCCATACTCCAAAATTTCTAATTTTTCTGTTTGATTATAAAGGCATTTCAGAATATCTTTTTTTTTATATCCTGCAACCTGATTCCATCCGGAAGAAACTGTTTCAACCCATTCTGTTTCTTCTCTCAATGTAATACAAGGCACTTTATGAAAATATGCTTCTTTTTGAATTCCACCGGAATCTGTCAATATTGTTTTTGCATTTTTTTCCAACATAACCATATCCAAAAAACTTACGGGAGCAATGACTTGGATAGATGACTCATCTAATGTTTTTTTTAATTTATATTGATTGATATATAAATTTGTAGATGGATGAAGAGGCAAAACAACAGGATATTCTTTTGTGGAAATTTCGGAAAGAGCTGCCATAATGGAACTTAATTTTTCCTTGTTTCCGATATTTTCAGCCCGATGTACTGTTGAGAGATGGTATGATTTCGGTTGAAGATTCAATTCGGTTAGTATTTTTGAAGACTTCTCCGCTAAAGAACCGAAGGTTATTGCGGCATCGTACATTACATCTCCTACATGGTAAACTCCTTGTTTAATTCCTTCAACGGAAAGATTTTTGATAGATTGTGAGGTTGGACAAAAAAGAAAAGTTGAGACATGGTCGGTCAATATTCGATTGATTTCCTCAGGCATTTTTTTGTTATAACTTCGTAATCCGGCTTCTATATGTATTACCGGAATATTTAATTTTACAGCGCACAATGCTCCTGATAAAGTTGAATTTGTATCTCCATAAACTAAAACATAATCAGGATTACAGTTTATCATTATTTTTTCAATTTCAATCAGCATTTTTCCTGTCATTTCTCCATGAGAAAATCCTCCACAATTTAGTTGATATGTTGGTCGAGGAATATTCATTTCTGAGAAGAAAACAGAACTCATATTTTCATCATAATGCTGTCCTGTATGTAGGATAAATTCTTCTATGTTATTATTGTTATTATTTCTATTGAAATTAATAATAGCACGGCTTGTCATAGCCGCTTTTATAAATTGAGGTCTAGCACCTACAATTGTGAGTATCTTCATTTTTTTATTTGTTACTATTTCTCAAAAAAACGTTTTGCTTGTTTTTGTGAATGCAGAAACACTTTTTTTATAAAACTTAAATTTCCCTTAGATATTGTGAAATAGGGAGTTTGAATGGCTCCGAATTCTCTGAAAAATCGTTCAACTCCTTGAATCATAGAACCTTCGAAGTCAAAACTTTTAGAGAAAGTTGATGTATGCTTGATGCCTTCCCACATTGCGAAAGCATGAGCGCCCGAATTTCTTAAATCAGGATTTCCTCCTCCGGCGATGTAATACGCGCAAGTTTCTTGCCAGGCAATAAAAACAGCCGCGTGTAATCGTCCTTGTTCGTCATAAGCTCCCCATGTATCGCCTTGGTTACGTGACCGGCAAATATGAATTAGTCGTTCTAAAATTTGCTGATTTTTTGCTTTTTCTCCTTGTCTTTTGAATGTTAATGAGTTGACCTCAATAAATTCACTAATGGGAATCGTTTTTCTTATTTCTAATTTGTATTTGTTTTGAGCTTTTGCAATATTCCGATTAATATTTGTGCAAAAATTATTTTGGATTGACTCAATGTTGCTAATATCCTGTAAAATATAGGTGTAACGTGTTGTTTGTTTGTAACCTGCCCAATAAAAAGGTAACCAATCCGTAAACGTATGGCAAAAATTCTGAGAAAAAATCTTGTATTTAGATAAGATTGGAATGAATTCGTTGCAAATCTGTTGTTTTCTTAATAATTCTGCCGAATAATCG
Source organism: Bacteroidales bacterium (assembly GCA_031553755.1). Lineage (GTDB taxonomy): Bacteria > Bacteroidota > Bacteroidia > Bacteroidales > Azobacteroidaceae > JAIRVZ01. The sequence continues at coordinate 50,100 of JAVBKZ010000024.1, forward strand.
GGATTAGTCAATCCGGGATTGAACCAAATTCCCATTGTTTGCGTGAAAGCAGGCATGAAAATAATATTCGGATAATAGAAGTATAAAGGAAATGAAGCTGCAATAATTCCGTTTTTCTCAATAAGGATAACATCCCAATTATCTTTCCCACAAACACAATCCAACCACCAATCTTTGGAAAAGATAGGAATAGAATCTTCTGAGGAACAAAGAATTTTGTATTTTTCTTTATCTGTCATTAATTGTTTGTGAATGCCGCTTATTCATAAAAATAACATCACAAACTTAGGTAAAAATAAGGAATTTTTAATTGTGGAAAATATTTTTTTTGGATAAATCTACTTTTTAATTGTAAATTTGGACAATTCAATGAATTTAAGGTATGAAATTCCGGATCAAAATACTTCCTTTTCTGATTCTGATATCTTTGGTGTCGGTTTTTGGCTATCAAATTTATTCGGGATTCAATTTTTATAAAGAACAGGAAGCGAGGTTGGAACAGGATGTGATGATTGCCATGAAAAATGCCGATTTCAGGGAAATATACTGGCGTATCGATTTAATCAGGTTGGAGGCTGCTGTTAACCGGAAGTCTTCTTCTTCCGAAATAAAAATAGATATTCCCCGGTTGGAAGATGCGATTGATATACAAAATTATTTTTTGAAAGATTTACATCAAAGTGTAAGACAACTTAAAAAGCCTGATTTTAAAGTATATTGTAACTTACTTCAAACCGAGTTGATTGATAAAGGAATCATGCTTGAAACGTTTACCGAATTAATAGATATCCGCGATGGCCGGACGATAGAATCCGTTCCATCGGACATTTCCGGCGTTGAACGTTCTCATTACAAACAATATACATTTCCGTTCGATGTAGATGGAATATATGCTTACCGGTTGAATATTAAGCAACCGGAACTGTTCATCCTGAAGAAAATGTCGGGAATATTAACGGCTTCTTTCTGTCTGGTTATTTTGGTTGTTTTGTCTTATGTTTATCTTTATAAAACCATACTTCGCCAAAAAACATTGGATGAAATCAAAAGTGATTTTGTTAATAACATGACTCATGAATTGAAAACTCCGGTTTCTGTCGCTTATGCCGCTAATGATGCTTTACTGAATTATGGCATGATGAATGAACCTGAAAAAAGGGTTCAATATCTTCAAATCATGAAACAACAACTTTCACATCTTACTTCTTTGATTGAACAAATTTTAACGATGTCGGTCGAAGAACGGAAAAATCTCAAACTCAATAGCGAAAAGATAAATCTTTCAGGTTTGTTTGAGAGTTTGAAAGAACAATATTTGCTTAGCGCCACCAAAAATGTGCGGATAGAAGTCGATGTGGTTCCGTTTGATTTAACGATTGAATCCGACCTTATTCATTTTCGGAATGTTATTGGAAACCTGATTGAAAATTCGATTAAATATTCGGGAGAAAATGTAAGCATTGATCTTTCGGCTAAAATATCAGATGGAAAAATATCTATTTCCGTAAAGGATAATGGAATCGGAATTCCGTCACACGCGTTGTCTCGGATATTCGATCGTTTCTATCGGGTTTCAACCGGTAATATTCATGATGTAAAAGGCTATGGTTTAGGTCTTTATTATGTGAAAACAATTGTAGGAAAAATGGGTGGAAAAATAACTGTAAAAAGTACAGAAGGAAAAGGAACTGAATTTATTATCACTTATGAAAACTAAACTTTTACTTGTAGAAGACGAAACGTCTTTGTCGATGATTGTCAAAGATGTATTGGAAAAACAGGGATTCGAAGTCGAATGCGCGTTTACCGGCGATGACGGATTGAAATTGTTTTATTCCTTCAAACCCGATATTGTGGTAACGGATATCATGATGCCAAAACTTGACGGATTGAGTATGACGGAGTTAATCCGTCAAAGTGATAAAACAACGCCTATTTTATTTTTAAGCGCGAAATCGAAAACTGAAGATGTTGTGACCGGCTTTGAAGCAGGAGGAAACGATTATTTGAAAAAACCTTTTGGTATGGACGAATTGATTGTGAGAATAAAAGGCCTGTTGAATCGTGATCTGATCGCAAAAAAAGAAGAAAAAACGATTTATAACATAGGATGTTATACATTCGATTTTATTCAACAAACGCTTGTTTGCGGCGATTATAAAGAAGATTTATCGCATAGGGAAGCCGAAATCTTATTGCGTCTTTGCCGTAATCAAAACAACGTATTGGAGAGTAAAACCGTGCTCTTGGAATTATGGGGCGATGACCATTTTTTTAACTTGAGAAGCCTGCATGTTTTTATCGTTAAACTCAAGAAAAAACTTTCGAAAGATTCTAATATTAAAATTCTGAATATCAGGGGTGTTGGGTATAAGCTTGTTTGGTAGAGGATAGTGGATAGGCGACAACTGATAGTTGATAGTTGTAAGAGGGTGTCTAAAAAGTCATTAATGAACGTTTTGTCATTGCGTGCTTGACCCGCAATCTCTTGATTCACTGTCTGATTTTTTAGGAGATCCCGGCTCAAGGCCGGGATGACAGACTTTTAACTTATTCAATATTCTTCTTTCTTTTTAAGTACGTTTTTTCTTAGTTGAGCTAATTCTTGAGTCGTCTTTTCTAAAGCATTAAAAATATCATCATTGTTGGGATTTAGTTCTGCTGCCTTTTGGAATTTTTCAATGGCCAACTCAAACAAGTTTTCGTCAGGATCTAATTCAATCGCTTTACTGTAATCGGCTATTGCGTCCTCATATTTTTCTAATTCATTATAAATAATTCCACGATTATTGTATGCCACTGCATAATCAGGAGCTGATGAAGAATGTTGCGCCAACAATGGCATTGAAATCGTAAATGAAATTATTATTTAGACGTAATTTTTTAGATAGTATCTCCATTATTTTGATTCAAATTTTTTCCAACCTGAATCGTATTGGTAAAGTATAAAAAACAGCTACCGGTATACCATTTTGCCTGCCGGGAATCCATTTCGGCATTGACTTCACTACGCGGATGGCTTCTTTATCGCAAGACGGATCTAATGAACGCATTATGGTAACATCTGTAACCGAACCGTCTTTACTTACGACAAAACGCAGTACTACATTTCCTTGAATACCTTGTTCTTGAGCGATAACCGGATATTTGATGTTTTTACTTAAATAACTCATCAACTCTTTTTCGCCTCCGGGCAGGGAAGGCATTTGTTCCACGACTTCAAACGGAGTAGATGCTTCCGCCGGTTCTCCGAAAACTTTGTCTTTGTAGTCTGCGATATCTGCTTTTCCTCCTTCCACGCCTTCCACATTTGCGATTGAAATTCCGGCGTTAGAATCAGACATCGCGGCTTGTGCCATTATTTCATCTTCATCCGAAACTTTATCATCTTCAGTTATTTTAAGAGTCGTAAATTTGATGGTTTTCTTTAAATCGGGAGTTGCAACAACCATGCTTTTTGCCATATTAAGAATTTCCTGTTGCTTTTCCTGATACGGATTCATCAACGTTACCGGACCTATTATTTCTTTCGGTTCCACTTTTTCAGTGGGAAAGAATTTCTTTATAATATTGGGCGAAAGAGCGATAGCTAATCCCAATATTGTTACGATACCTATCGACATCAAATGTCTTCGGCTTGAATTCCTGCGGATTTCACAGGCTCCGTAAGTTTGATTTCTGTTACCAAACACCAAATCACACCATTCTTTAGAATACAAATCAATAGCTCGTGTCATGATTTTAATTTTTAAAGGATTATTATTTGAATAATTCATCTTTTGATTGATGATGCAAATAAATAGCTTATCCTGTAAAAACTGTACTTCCACAATGCTACTTAATGTTATTTAGTGTTAGCAATTGTTTGAAAATTTCGAATAGGTATATGAGTTATATTTAAACCACATAAGGCACATAGAAATTATTATAAGAGTAAAAATTTATAGAACAAAGAAGATAGATTTGGATTAAAAGACTTTAAGACTCGTTTTTTAGTCTAAAAATCTTATGTGTTCTATGTGCTTTATGTGGTTTAATCGTCCTTGATTGTAAATTTAAACAGTTACTTTATAAGTTCAAATATTTTTTAATTCTTCGATAAGTAACTGGTATAATTTTTTTTGATAATTGTTTTTGTTTTCTATCAAAGAAGTATTGTGCCACAACAGCGTTAAATCTCCATTGAATTGTTTTGTTTTTTCTATTAAATCTTTACAATAATGGAATGCTTGGTCGAAGTTTAATCCCATGTAATTAGGCCGGTCTAATGTACATTCCATCACAGTTAATGGGTGAAGTTTCAAGGATGTCATTTTTTTTCTTGCCGGATTAATCCATAAAACTTGCCGGCAAGTACCCAAGCGGAAACCGGCAACATCGGCATATCCCATTGTGAAATCGTCTGTGATTTCATATTTTATCAGGTATTCAAAATCTTTGGGTTCACGGCAGGAGAGATAATGATGACGATTAAATTTTATATCCGAACCGGAAATTTCTTTAAGATGAAAGTTTTCAAATTGAATGAGTTTCGGAATCATCCCTGCCAAATAACTTGAATGTAATCCAATTGTAATATTTTCAGTTTTACACAAAGAAATTAAATTTTGTATATCTTTAGAATCTAAATCATACAGTGGTCTGTCGTTTTGGTGGCCACCAATAGATTTAAAGAAAAATATGGTTTCACAGGAATCCCGACCGATTATTTTTTCCAACGATTTATTTTGTTCGATAATCCAGGGAAATGTATAAGCAGGGTCGGAAGTCCGTTTTCCGAAAAAACTTTGGATGATTTTAATTTTTTCTTTCCTGATTAACAGCCCTTTGGCGAAACTCAAAAACCGTTGGTAAAGAAAAGGAATATCTACATCATGGGTAAGATATACTTTGTTTAACTTTTGAGGAATTTCAGGTAAAACAACGCCAAGAGATTTGAGCCATTGCCTTAATAAATTGCCATATTCATCCACAACCGGACGGTCGATAAAATCGGCTCTGTAGGGTAATGACTCTTTCCCCGGAAAACGTCCGTGAATATCTCTTACATGCCATCTAACAAACTCTTCATATCTTGATAGAAAAAAATAAGAAGAAGCAATGATGTCGGCTTTGATAAAAAGCTTATTGTCTGATTGTTCAATAATAGGAGTTCCAAACAATAAAGGGATATCATTTATCTTTTTCAACGGTATTTTTGGAATGGATTGTGTGGATCCATACACATCAGGATCGAAAAAACCGGAAGGAATGATGATAATTCTATATCGGTGAAATTCGGATTTGTCTGAAGTATATCCGATTAAATTCGCTATTTCCGGAGAATAAGCGTTTCCCAAAAGAAACTGAATAATATATCTGATTGTAGGTTTCATCATGTTGTATTAACTCGTTTTTTGTCGATTATTGCATTTGTTAGTTCTCGAATTGTTTTCTTTAATAAAGGATGATATATGTCGGGTGCGATTTCACAAAGAGGAATTAATACAAAATCTCTGACATGAAAAAGCGGGTGGGGGAGTTGTAATTCTTTCGATTCAATAATCAGGTCATCATATAGAATCAGGTCAATGTCGATAATCCGGTCTTGATATGTTTTATCTGTTTTTTCGGTTCTTCCCATCTCCTTTTCTATTATTTGTGTCTGGTGTAAAATTTCTAAAGGAGATAACAAAGTTTCTACTCTAATTACCGAATTCAAAAAAGAATTGGGAGATTCATATCCCCACGGTATGGTTTCTATCATTGAAGATTGTGATTTTATTGATCCAATTCTCTGATTGATATACCAGGCGGCAGAATTTAAGTTTTTCTCCTTATTCCCGAGATTTGTTCCCAAAGAAAGAAAAACATTATGTGGATATTGGAATCCAAAATTTAATAAATTCATAATCTCTCTGATTTATATGCAAATATAATCATTAGAGGCGAAATAAAGGATATTCATTTAATTTTATATGGAAAGAATGATGATGTCGGATATCTTTTCCATCCGCCACACAAAGTTATCCCTCCAGAATAAACCATCAAGGCAAGCTTCCGGTTATGCAAGAAATCTTCCTTTCTCGTACCTCGAAAGAGTATTTCTCACATAAGCCTTGCTTTGTTTATTCTTCCGGTATGGTAGGTGTATATCAGTTGAAAAAAGAAGAAAGTTTATGAAAAGTTTTGGCAAATAGGGTTACATTCAAATCATCATCCATTTTCAAAGAATCTCCACACTTGTATGTGAATCGTATGTTCTTAAAAAGAAAAAAGAGCTACATTCTCGTGTAACTCTTTAATTTTTAAGCTCTCCCTCTTGGACTTGAACCAAGGACCCTCTGATTAACAGTCAGATGCTCTAACCGACTGAGCTAAGGAAGAATTTTTTTTGCTTTTTTTATCTTAAAAGCGATGCAAAAGTAGTGTATATATTCTAAATATGCAATATCTTTGTGGAAATTTTTTAAATAATTTTATGAAAGTATTAGGAATGGGCAACGCCCTCGTTGATATATTGACATTGATAGAAAACGACAACTTACTGACAGAGTTAAACTTACCCAAAGGAAGTATGCAGCTGATTAACGAAAATCAGCGGGAAATTATTTTCGAAAAAATCAAAGGATTAAAAACCGAAATGACCACAGGAGGTTCGGCATCTAACACGTCTTTGGCTTTAGCAAAGATGGGAGTCCACACCGGCTTTATCGGTAAAATAGGCTCCGATTCATACGGGTCTTTTTATGTTGAAGAAATTGAAAAAAGTGGTGTGATTCCTCATTTTATAAAGGAAGAAGCTCCTTCCGGCACGGCAATGGCACTGATTTCTCCTGATGGAGAGCGTACTTTCGGCACTTATTTAGGTGTTGCCGCCGGATTGAACTATGAAGAATTAAAATCAGACATATTTAAATCTTACGATTGCTTTTATGTAGAAGGTTACTTGGTTCAAAACTATGAACTTATCGAAAACACACTCAAGATGGCGAAAAAACTCGGAATCAAAACCGCTCTTGATTTGGCAAGTTACAATGTAGTGGAAAGTAATCGTGATTTTCTCAAACGACTGATTGAAGAATATATTGATATTGTATTCGCCAACGAAGAAGAAGCTAAAGCACTTACAGGCAAACCCGCGGGAGAAGCAATCAGGGAAATCGCCGAAAATGTAGAAATCGCTATCGTAAAAATCGGTTCGAAAGGATCTATAATCATGAAAGGAAACGAACAAGTACATATTCCTGTATACGAAGCCAATATGATAGACGCGACTGCGGCGGGGGATTATTACGCGGCCGGATTTTTCTATGGATTATTTAAAAACGGAAGTCTCGAACAATGTGGAAAAATAGGATCATTACTCGCGTCAAATATCATAGAAACCGTTGGAACGAAACTAACTGAAGACTGTTGGGAAAAAATCAGGAACAAGGCTACTGAAATTTTGAATTAATATTGTTTTTCTATACTTTTACATTTTTCTAAAAATATCATTATTATAATATGAATAAAATTTGTTTATTTTTTATCCTCTCCTTATGTTTAGCAACAAGCATTTCACATGCTCAATTGACTGAAAACGAACACTATGAAGCAAACAAACAGTTAGATATTTTCAATTCATTATTCAAGGAATTGGACATGTTTTATGTAGATTCCATCAACGCCGAAAAAACAGTCAGAAACGGCATCGATTATATGTTAAGTAAACTTGATCCGTATACTGTTTATTACACGGAAGAAGAGATGAAAGATTTCAAATTTATAACAACCGGAGAGTATGCGGGCATAGGTTCAATTATTTCCCAACGTGAAGGGAAAATAATCGTTTCGGACCCCTATGAAGGAATGCCGGCCGCTTTAGCCGGTCTACAAGCCGGAGATGAAATTCTCGAAATTGATGGAGAAAGTTTGAAAGACAAAACAACTGCTCAGGCCAGTGAAAAACTCAAAGGACAACCCAATACCGTCGTAAAAATAAAACTTCAACGTTTGGGTGAAAAAAAGCCCATGACGGTCGAAGTCATGAGAAAACGGATACAATTGAATCCGGTTAAATATTATGGCGTTTTAAAAAATAACGCTGGGTATATTAACCTGTCGAGTTTTACCGACCAATCGGCAATTGAAGTTAAATCGGCTTTCGAAGATTTAAAGAAAAATCACGGCATCACGTCTCTTGTTTTAGATTTGAGAGATAATCCCGGCGGATTAATGGATGACGCGATACAAATTGTGAACATGTTTGTACCCAAGGGACAAATCGTATTAACGACCAAAGGAAAAATCAGACAATGGGACAGAACTAACCGGACAACTCAGGAACCAATCGACAAAGATATTCCTTTAGTGATCCTTGTGAATCGAGGCTCAGCTTCTTCTTCTGAAATTGTTGCCGGAGCCTTACAGGATATGGATCGCGCGGTTATTGTCGGAACTCGTACTTTTGGGAAAGGGTTGGTACAAACAACACGGGAAATCCCTTATAACGGAGGATTAAAAATAACAACAGCCAAATATTATATTCCAAGCGGCCGTTGTGTGCAAGCCCTCGATTATTCGCACCGCAATCCGGATGGAAGCGTCGCGGAAGTTCCCGATAGTCTGGCTACCGTATTTCACACATCAAAAGGACGTGAAGTAAAAGACGGAGGAGGTATTAGTCCCGATTTTATCGTAGAAGAGACAAAACTTCCAAGCATCATTTATTACTTAATGTCGGAGTATATTATTTTTGATTTCGCAACCGGATACAAACAAAAAAATAAAAAAATAGCTTCAATAGAAGATTTTACATTAACCGACGAAGATTATGAAAATTTTAAGACATTCGTAAAAAGTAAAAAATTTGAATACGACCGCCAAAGCGAAAAAGCTTTAGCTGTGTTGAAAGAAACAATGCAGTTTGAAGGTTATATGGATACGGCATCATCAGAATTTGCCGCTTTGGAAGAAAGACTCAAACCCGACTTAGACCGGGATTTGAATCTGTATAAAGATGTACTATCCGAATATGTTGCCGAAGAAATTGTCAAACGTTATTATTTTCAAAAAGGAGAACTGATACAATCTTTGAAAAAAGACAACAACTTAAATAAAGCAATGGAAGTATTATCCGATAAAACACTATATAACAAAACGTTGAGAATCGAATCTATTGCAAACGATTGAAATTGGCAGTTTATGAAAGTATCTTTCAATATTAATTTCTATACAATTTGGGGGCAGTCATTATATGTGTTAGGTTCAATTCCTGAATTAGGAAAATGGGAAATACACGAAGCCAAAGTAATGGAATGCAAGGGAGAAGGTAATTGGACCCTCGAACTTGAATTACCCGACAATGCCATTGCTTTCGAATACAGGTATTTCATGAAATCGAATGACAAGATAATTTTTGAAGAATGGAATATAAATCATTCGGTTGTTATTTCTGATGTTAAAAATTCGTATTATTTATTTGATTATTGGCAAAGTTGTCCTCAACATTTAGCTTATTTTTCATCAGCGTTCACAAAAAGTTTATTCGCCCATCCTTGCGATAAATTTGAACGAGTTGTTAAATCCGACAAAAAAGTACTGCTGAAAGTGCTTGCTCCTCGCATCGAAAAAGATTGTAGCATAGCCATTACCGGAAACCAGGAAGAATTTGGCAATTGGGACGTTTCGAAAGCGTTGATCCTAAGTTGTGATAAATTTCCTCTGTGGAGCGTTGAATTCGATGCGAAAAATCTATCATACCCTATTGAATATAAATTTGTTATTATTGAAAATAAAACAAAATCGATAGTTTGTTGGGAGGCAGGAGAAAATCGCTTGTTAAATCTTCCGTTATTGAAAAAAAATGAAACAGCCATTATTTCCGGATTACTATTTAAAGAAAATTCTCCCGATTTCAAATGCGCGGGATTAGTTATCCCTGTATTTTCTCTACGCTCTTTCAAAAGTTTTGGGATAGGCGATTTTTCTGATTTGAAGGATATGATCACCTGGGCTAAATTAACAACCCAAAAAATCATCCAGATATTGCCTATAAACGACACTACCATGACTCATACATGGATGGACTCATATCCTTATAACGCGATTTCCATTTACGCTTTACATCCTCTTTATTTGAGTCTGCAAAAAATGGGCGAGTTGAAGGACAAAGAAAGAGGCGAATATTTTTCAAAAAAACAATTGGAAATTAATCAATTGGAAACTCTTGATTATGAATTGGTAAGTCAAATAAAATGGGATTTTTTTCACGAAATATTCAAACAAGAAGGAAAAGAAACTTTAAGTTCTGAAGATTATCTCAATTTCTTCGAAAAAAATAAAAATTGGCTGGTACCTTATGCCGCCTATTCATACCTGAGAGATAAATATCATACTTCCGATTTTACAAAATGGGATAAATATTCACAATACAATAAAACGGAAATTGAAAATTTAACGGATATAAATTCATCCGTATATTCAGAAATCGTTATTTATTATTTCCTTCAATATCATTTAGATAAACAATTAGCCGAAGTAAGGTCTTACGCTCACGCGAATGGAATTGTTTTAAAAGGAGACATTCCCATCGGTATCAGCAAATCGAGCATAGAAGCCTGGACCGAACCCCGTTATTTCAATATGCACGCTCATGCGGGCGCTCCACCTGACGATTTTTCAGTTACCGGACAAAATTGGGGATTCCCTACATACAACTGGTCTGAAATGGAAAATGATGATTATGAATGGTGGAAAAAACGTTTTCGAAAAATGTCGGATTATTTCGACGCGTACCGAATCGACCACATTCTTGGCTTTTTCCGTATTTGGGAAATTCCAGAAAATTATGTACAGGGATTATGCGGAACATTCAATCCCGCTATTCCTTTCACAATCAACGAAATGGAAAACGCCGGTTTAAATTTCAACAAGGAGCGTTTCACATCTCCTCATATCAATGAATGTTTTCTTCCGGAGTTATTCGGTGAATATACATCTGAAGTTTGCAATGTTTTTTTACAACGTTCGTCATCCCATCATTTTTCACTAAAAGAAAAATACGACACTCAGAAAAAAATACAAAGTTATTTTTCAGATAAAACAGACTCTAAAAGCATTCAAATCAGAGAAGGATTGTACACAATCTCGAACGAAGTTTTATTCATCGCGGATAAAGAAAAACAAGGATACCACCCTCGCATTTCAGCAAGTAATTCATATATTTACCGTGAATTGAACAATTCCGATAGATACGCGTTCGATTATTTATATTGGAACTATTTTTATCAAAAGCACAATGATTTTTGGAAAGAACAAGGATATAAACGTTTGATTCCTCTCATTTCATATACCAATATGTTGGTTTGCGGAGAAGACCTTGGAATGATCCCCCAATCTGTTCCGGAAGTAATGGCTAAGTTACAAATATTCAGTCTCGAAATCGAACGGATGCCCAAAGAGTCAAATGTAGAATTTACTAACCTGAAAAATTTGCGTCATTTTTCTGTTTGTACAACATCTACTCACGACATGTCGACTATCCGTGGCTGGTGGAAAGAAAACTGGGAAAAAACACAACGTTATTATAATCAGGTCTTACATCAACACGGTGAAGCTCCGGAGAATTGTACGCCTGAATTATGTGAACAAATTGTATTTAACCATTTGTTATCTCCTTCAATGTTAACGATTTTACCTTTACAAGATTGGTTATCTACCGATGGAAAAATCAGGAAACAAGATTATGATTCGGAAAGAATAAATATTCCGGCAAATCCCCGACACTACTGGAGATATAGGATGCATCTTAGCATTGAAGATTTGATTAATAACCAAGAGTTTATTGATAAAATCAAAGATTTAATCGCCAAATCGGGAAGAGCTTGAAATTAACGATCAATTGTAAACGCATTCTAATTCGGATAAAATAATTTTATCGGCCTGACGCACCCACATCACAAAATTTTCTAAAGTTTTGTGGTGTGGAATGTATTCAATTAATTTTTTCAAATCGAATTGTTCTGATACAATTCCGGCGCCGGCTAATTGCGCGTCGAACGCGTTACAAGATTGTTCGATATGCGTTGGAACCATCAAAACCGGTTTATCAAGATACATTGCTTCACATACCGATTCGAATCCGGCTGTTGTCGCGTAAGCCAAAGCGCCAGCCATCCGTTCGATAAATAATTTATCGTTCAACCGATGAAAAGACAATTTATCATTAACAATGTAAGTATCCAAAACATTTTTTTTATCCCAAAAAAAACACATGTTAATTCCGGGTGAATGTACTTGCGACTGGATAACCTCTTCCGCGTAAATTTCATTCAACATATATCCGTGCAAATAATCTCCTTTTTCCGGTTTTATTTCCAATACTTCCTTTCTTAATAATGGCGGAACGACTTTTATTCTCTTTTTATATTTATGTTTCACTTCGTCCATTTCTCGAAATGACAAAGCGATAAGTTTCGATGAACCGACAGAAGTTACCCATGTAAAGAATTTCAACAAAAACAATTCTAACTTACTTTGCGCCGGAAACTTAAAATCGGGATGAAGAAATATATATTGATGAGCAATACAAATACATGGTTTTTTAGGAATAAATATTCCGTATGTTACGCCTACCGTAACTACTCAGGTCTCATTCTCCAATAAAAAATCAATAAAATAAAATATTTAGGAGTTTTAAATACTAAATCTCCCGATTTTTCGTTTAGTATATATAAAACAAAACGGTGTTTCTATTTTGACTTTACCAGTTACCTA
>JAVBKZ010000041.1:0-23302 GCA_031553755.1 Bacteroidales bacterium
TAAATCGCAGGAGTCATATCGAAGCATTCGATTGGTAATCAATGCTTTAAAGGTACGAATTCCTGCGGTTTTTTCCAAACAAAATTCAACTTATTTTCCTGGAAACCAACACTTTAATCATGTTTTGAACGAACTATTGAACATAGATAATTTAATCAAAAATAGAAAGTCATTGAGGACGAAAAAACAAAGGTTTGAATTTTTATAATCATTTGGTTAATACTGATTCTGAAAATTCTTATTTGCTTTATGGAGGAGATCGGAATACCGTCAGGAGAGAAATGAAAATGATTGGTTGGAAAGATACTGAATAAATTATATACAAATGAACATCCTTATTACCGGTGCCTATGGCTTTGTTGGAACCAATCTTTCCAACGTCCTCAAAGAACAAAACACCCTTTGGGCTTTAGATGTTTCTGAAAAATCCAATACTGCATATTCCCGTTATTTCTCATGGAATGACTTGGAAGTGTTGCCTTGGGATGAAGTAGATATCATTATCCATCTGGCAGGAAAAGCCCATGATACGAAGAATAGAAGCGAAGAAAAAGCTTACTTTGATATTAATACTGAGTTGACTAAAAAGGTTTTTGATAAATATTTACAATCGAAAGCCAAACAATTTATATTTTTCAGTTCTACGAAAGCGGCAGCGGATATTGTTGTTGGTGACGTATTAACTGAAGATGTTATTCCGCATCCGGTGGGCCCTTATGGCGAAAGTAAAATCGCGGCAGAGCAACATATACTTTCAACTTTCAATTTTCAACTTTCAACTAAAAAAGTCTACATTCTCCGTCCTTGTATGATTCATGGGCCTGGGAATAAGGGTAATCTGAATTTATTGTATAATATTGTGAGCAAAGGTATTCCTTGGCCTTTGGGAGCATTTGATAATAAACGTTCGTTTTTGAGTATTGAGAATTTGTCTTTCATTATCGAACAAATTATTAAACAGAATCCGGAAAGTGGAATCTATCATTTAGCTGATGATCAAGCTATTTCTACGAACCAATTAATCAAATTGATTGCAAATTCGAAAGACAAAAAAGAACGTATATGGAACTGTAATAAAAGTTTTATATCAAGTATCGCAAAAATAGGAGATTGTTGCAAACTTCCATTAAATTCAAATCGCCTCCAAAAATTAACAGAAAGCTATGTAGTCTCAAACAAAAAATGAAAAATGCTTTAGGAGTTAGTAAGTTACCTGTTGGTGTGATTGAAGGATTAAAACAGACTTTAGAAACTTTTAGATTGTAGTTTAAACTTGACAGAATGACATTTAGCAAGGTGAAAACCCTTACAAATATGGAATTTAATTCCGTATTTGTAAGGGTTTTCAAAAAATATTGTATATTTGCCAAATGATACAGCGACAAATTATTCATATAATCAAGGAAATGGCAACTAAAATGCCTATTATCTCGATTACGGGTCCCAGGCAATCGGGAAAGACAACTGTGTCGAAAATGTGTTTTCCTGATTATAATTACGTCAATTTAGAAAATCCGGATGTTTTTCAAGAAGCAAAATCAGATCCTCGATCATTCTTGACACAACATAAAAAAGGGCTTATTATTGACGAAGTTCAATTGCTTCCTGAGCTTTTTTCTTACATACAAACGATAAGTGATCAAAGTGGAAAAGTAGGAGAGTATATTCTCACGGGGTCTCAAAATTTTCTATTATCTGCCAAAATATCTCAAAGTCTTGCCGGTAGGGTATTTATTACTCATTTACTTCCTCTTAGCTTAGAAGAATTACAACACGCCGGATATTTGAATGATGATCCGGTAAATTATATGTTGAAAGGATTTTATCCGAGAATTTATGATAAAGAAATAAAATCGGAATTATTTTATCCTTCTTATATACAAACGTATACAGAACGGGATGTGAGACAGATTGTAAATGTGTCGAACTTATTCCTTTTTCAGAAATTTATGCGGCTTGCGGCTGGTAGAGTTGGACAATTGCTTAATTATAATAACTTAGCTACTGAGTTGGGTGTGGATTTGAAAACAATAAAATCATGGTTTTCTATTTTGGAAACCAGTTTCATTGTGTTTTTTCTTCAACCTCACTACATCAATTTTTCTAAACGATTGGTAAAAACTCCAAAACTATATTTTTATGATACAGGGTTGGCTTGCAGTTTATTGGGAATCCGGAAAGAAAAAGACCTTGATTCACATTGGGCTAAAGGAACGTTGTTTGAAAATATGATGATTGCTGATATGATGAAGAATTATTTCAATCGGACACAGGTTCCTCCATTGTACTTTTGGAGAGATAGTTCCGGAAATGAAGTGGATTGCCTGATTGAAGAAGGAAACACAATTAAAAAAGTAGAGATCAAATCTTCTACTACAATTGCGGGTGATTTTTTCAAAGGCTTGAATTTTTATAATCACTTAGCTAATGTCGATTCTGAAAACTCTTACTTGCTTTATGGAGGAGACCGAAATGTCATCCGAAAAGAAGCAAAAGTAGTCAGTTGGAAAGATACGGAAGATATTATTTGAATTGTATGCAAAAGATATCAGAATACTATCTAAAATAGATAGTATTTTGAAAAATATTATCTTTGTTGGAAAAAGAATTACAGCTTGAGACAAATTCCAAAAATGCTACAACATATCAGGTATATGATGTGTTTTTTTCTAAATGGTTGAGTTACGAATATTAATAATTTTATTTAAATTACCCTTACTTTGTGATTAAATCTATCTAAAATTACCCTTACTTTGTGACTTAATTTATTAAAAATTGCCCTTACTTTGTGATTTTATAAAAAAAATATATCTTTGCAGTTGAAAAAATGGGATTGTAAATTATGTTTGAGCGAAATATTGTGGATGAATTACGTAGATGGAAACTTTCCAATACACGTAAACCTCTTGTACTCCGTGGCGCGCGACAGGTGGGGAAAACTACTGCTGTTGAATTGTTTGCAGAGGACTATGCTCAATATATTTATTTGAACTTAGAACGTGAACGTGACAGGGAGATTTATACTCATTATTCATCGGCAAGTGAAATTTTGCAATTGTTCTTTTTGCAGTACAATAAAAGTTGGGAAAAACGCAATGATACTTTATTGTTTGTTGATGAAATACAAGAATCAGCCTCCGCAGTGGCGATGTTGCGCTATTTTTATGAAGAATTTCCGGAAATTCATATCATTGCGGCTGGTTCGATGTTGGAAACAATATTTGACAAAGGAATCAACTTCCCTGTTGGAAGGGTGGAGTATCGTGCGTTGCGTCCATTTTGCTTCTCTGAATTTTTAACTGCAATGGGTGAAAGACAAGCATTGGAATTCTACAATACGGTCCCAATGCCTGTTTTTGCATTTGAAAAGATATTGGATTTATTTCATCTTTATACTTTAATTGGAGGGATGCCTGAAGTGATAAAATTGTATGTGGCGAATAAGGATCTTACAGCTTTACGAACTGTTTTCGAATCATTGATAACTACGTATTTTGATGATGCTGAAAAAACTGCGAAGAATCAGAATCAGATACAAATAGTTCGGCATGCAGTTAAATCTGTATTTTACGAAGCTGGTACACGAATCAAATTTGCCGGATTTGGAGCTTCCGCTTATGGGTCGAAAGAAATGGGAGAAGTCTTGAGAACTTTGGAAAAAACAATGTTGATAAATTTGATATTTCCTACTACACAGACAGAATTTCCTTATATGCCGGATATAAAAAAATCTCCCCGTTTACAGGCTTTAGACACAGGTATGGTAAATTATTTTTCAGGTTTACAAACCGGATTAATAGGAACAAAAGACTTAAATGATATGTATAAGGGTAAAATCTCAGAACATATTGTTGGACAGGAATTATTAGCTGCAAATTTTAACGTTCTGAACACATTGCATTTTTGGGTGCGCGATAAAAAACAGTCGGATGCGGAGACTGATTTTTTGTATCCTTATGGAGGAGGCATGATTCCCGTTGAAGTCAAGTCAGGAGCAAGTGGAAAATTACGTTCATTACACCAATATATTGATGCCTCGGGGACGGATTTTGCTGTCCGTTTGTACGCAGGGAAAATACAGTTGGAAGAACATAAAACTATTGCAGGAAATCCGTTTAAATTACTTAATTTACCTTATTTTCTGAGTGGAAAAATACAGGAATATTTGACTTTTTTCAAAAAATAAAATATGGAGTAATCTATGTATTTCTCACTCAAAATTAAATGTTAGCACAAACATTCTCGATGTGCCTTTGGATATCGCTTGTGTATATTTTTCCAAACTTTTATCCGTTAGGTCTTTTCGGTCTTTTTCTATTAGGTCGACTAACCCGAAATTAAACCTGATTTCAGGACAAATTTTTACGATTGGTAAATAAAAATCACATCCTAACGCGAAACTGATGCCAAAGTCTGTTTCTTTCAATAATATGGGTTCTCCTTTTTTTCTTCCTAAATTAAGGGAACCGTATACGCCTGCCGAAACAAAAGGACGGTAATTATTCAAACGCATAGAACTGAATTTCACATCAAGGGGGAACGTCAAATTGTTGGAACGAATACTTGTACTGTATAATTTTTCTGAATTTTCTTCCCTGAAAACATATTTTTGATCTCCGAAATGAAGCGTAGGAGTAAAGCGCAGATTCATATACGGATTCAAGTACAAGTCGGAAATTAAGCCTACGCTAAATCCGGTAGAATAATCAGGTAATTCGCAAAACCAAGTTTCTCCCGGATTGCCATTTCCGTCAGGTTCTCCCGTGTAACCCGAATTTGTAATAATCATATCCTGAAAATTTAATCCAACCAATAACCCAAAATGATAAAGTCGTTGGTCTCCATAGGGTTGATTCTTTATTTTTTGCTTTTGCGCAAAAGCGGAAGAAACAATAAAGAAAAATAAAACAGTTATATAAAAACTTTTTTTCATCAAGATATTTATGTACTGAAAGAATAAACGGATAAGAGATTTACTTATTGCTTTTTTATCCGATTTTCATGCTTAAGGCGACACGTTTTCTTTCCAAATCGATACTCAATACTTTAGCTTGAATATGTTGATGGATTGTTACAATTTCAGTAGGATCTGAAACGAAACGGTCTGCCATTTCGGAAATATGCACCAATCCTTTTTCTTTTATACCGATATCTACAAAACATCCGAAGTTAGTAATATTGCTCACAATTCCGGGTAATATCATTCCTTCCCTCAAATCGTTGATGGTTTTAACCGATTTATCAAATTCAAACACTTTGATTATTTGCCGCGGGTCTCTTCCCGGTTTATCCAATTCCTCTATAATATCTTCTAATGTGGGAATTCCTATCGTTTCGCTGATATATTTTTTCAGATCCAATTGTTTTTTCAACGATTTATCCGAAATAAGTATGGAAATATCACAATTCAAATCCTTTGCCATTTTTTCAACGATATGATAACTTTCAGGATGAACGGCGGAATTATCCAGCGGATTTTTTGAATCAGGAATCCGGAGGAAACCTGCCGATTGTTCGAATGCTTTTTCTCCAAGCCGGGGAACTTTCAATAATTCTTTCCGGCTTTTAAATGGCCCTTTTTCGGTTCGGTAGTCTACGATGTTTTGTGCTAACGCCGGGCCTAATCCCGAAACATAAGTAAGCAAATGTTTACTTGCCGTATTCAGGTTTACGCCCACTTGATTCACACAATTTTCTACTGTCTGATCTAAAGATTGCTTTAATTTTGATTGATCCACATCGTGTTGATACTGGCCAACCCCAATGGATTTAGGTTCGATTTTTACCAATTCGGCCAACGGATCCATCAACCGGCGTCCGATACTGACAGCGCCTCTCACGGTAACATCGTAGTTAGGAAATTCTTCCCGCGCTATTTTTGACGCGGAATAAATGGACGCGCCATCTTCGCTAACGACAAATACTTGCACTTTTCTGTCATAACGTAAATTGACGATAAATTCTTCCGTTTCGCGACTTGCAGTTCCGTTTCCAATCGCGATCGCTTCAATATTATATGTACTGACCAAAGACGTAACTTTCATTCCGGCTTTGCTTTTTTCATTTTGAGGAGGATGTGGATATATGGTTTCATTATGAAGCAAATTGCCTTGAGCATCTAAACAAACCAATTTGCAACCGGTACGATAACCGGGATCAATTCCCAACACTCGTTTTTGACCGAGCGGAGGAGATAACAACAATTGTTTCAGGTTTTCGGCAAATACCTTTATCGCCTGTTCATCGGCCTTATCTTTCGAAAGTGACGCGAATTCGGTTTCGATCGAAGGTTTAAGTAATCGTTTAAAACTATCTTTTACAGCAATTACAACTTGTTCTGAAGCTTCATTTTTTCCTTTCACAAATTTACGTTCAAGCATCTCCAAACAATTATCATCATCAGGAGATATGTTTGCTCGTAAAAACCCTTCCGATTCTCCTCGCCTTATCGCAAGTAAACGATGGGAAGAGCATCTTTTTAAAGGTTCGCTGAAATCAAAATAATCCCTGTATTTTGCAGCCTCTTCTTCTTTTCCCTTTATTATTTTAGAAGAAATTATAGCATCCCTTGTGAAAATATTTCGTAGGGAATTTCTTGCCGACTCATCTTCATTGATCCATTCGGCGATAATATCCCGTGCGCCTTGTAAAGCATCTTCCGTACCTTTTACATCGCCTTTGACAAACGACAACGCTTTTTCATATATGTCTTTTTCAAACTGAGCCATTATAATTTTAGCCAAAGGTTCCAATCCTTTTTTTCGGGCAATTTCGGCCTTCGTTTGTCTTTTAGGTTTGTATGGAAGATAAATATCCTCCAATTCTGTGCTGTCCCAACAATTTTCGATACGTTGTTTCAGTTCGGGAGTCAATTTTTCTTGTTCGGTTATCGTTTGAAGAATAGTTTCTTTCCGTTTACTTAATTCCAATAATTTTTCGTATTGTAGTTTAATTGCTCCAACGGCAATTTCATCCAAACTTCCGGTAACTTCTTTCCTGTAACGGCTAATAAAAGGAATTGTAGCTCCATCTTTCAATAAATCAATGGTTTTTGATATTTGTCGTTCAGATATATTTAAAGAGTTTGAAATTATTTTAGAATAAGTAGATTGCATAATCTTAAAAATTAGAGAACGCAAAAATACATCATATTTTTATTTTTATCTTGATTTTGATAATAATATATAATAACTTTGCCCCGTAAAAAAATATTATTATGCTTAAAAATTCAAAAATATACGTGGCCGGACATTTAGGGTTGGTAGGTTCCGCTATTTTATCAAACTTAAAACAAAAAGGATATACCAATTTTATCCTTAAATCAATCAATGAGTTAGACTTGATTAATCAAGAAGCTGTAACTAAATTTTTTCAGGAAGAAAAACCTGAATACGTTTTTTTAGCAGCTGCTAAAGTCGGAGGAATTGTCGCCAACAACACCTACAGGGCGCAATTTATTTACGAAAACATAATGATTCAGAACAATATTATCCATTCGGCTTATTTGTCGGGTGTGAAGAAATTATTGTTTCTTGGTTCTACTTGTATTTATCCGAAAGAAGCTCCTCAACCAATGCCGGAAGATTGTTTGTTGACATCTCCTCTTGAATATACAAATGAACCTTATGCTATCGCTAAAATTGCCGGAATCAAAATGTGCGAAAGTTATAATTTGCAATACGGAACAAATTTTATTTCTGTGATGCCGACTAACTTATATGGACCTAACGATAATTTTGATTTAGAAAAATCACATGTCTTACCGGCATTGCTCCGGAAAGTTTATTTGGCAAAATGTTTAATGAGGAATGATTGGGATAGTATAAAGAAGGATTTAGATAAACGCCCGATTGAGAAAATATCAGGACAATCCGGACAAAAAGAAATTGAAAATATCCTAAATAAATATGGTGTTTCTACCGGAAAAGTAGAAATTTGGGGAACCGGAAACCCGATGCGTGAATTCTTATGGAGCGAAGAGATGGCAGATGCTTGCGTATATGCTATGGAAAACGTTGATTTTAAAGATTTAATCAACCCGGATGAAAAAGAAACACGCAATACTCACATTAATATTGGAACGGGAAAAGAAATTTCGATCAAAAACTTGGCAGCGTTAGTAGCGGAGAAAGTTGGTTTTACCGGCGAATTATATTTTAATGCGGATAAACCCGACGGAACAATGAGAAAACTTACGCAAGTAAATAAAATCCACAACTTAGGTTGGACGCATAAAATCGAAATCGAAGAAGGTATAGAAAAATTATATAATTGGTACTTAAAATAATTGAGAATTAAGAGTTGAGAATCGAAAGTGATGGAAATAAAGCTTTTAACTCTCAATTCTCAACTCCCAACTCTCAACTTTCAAAAAATGGGAAAAGTAGCTTTAGTTACCGGTGTTACCGGTCAGGACGGCGCATATTTAGCCGAATATCTAATAAAAAAAGGTTATACCGTACATGGTATTAAACGTAGATCTTCTCTGTTTAACACAGATCGTATTGATCATTTGTATCAAGATCCTCATTTGGATAACCGTAATTTGATTTTGCATTACGGAGACCTTTCCGATTCGATGAACATTACCCGCATTATCGGAGAAGTACAACCCGATGAAATTTATAATTTGGGAGCGATGAGTCATGTAAAGGTCAGCTTTGATTCTCCCGAATATGTGGCCAATGTCGATGGAATCGGCACTTTGCGTATTCTGGAAGCTGTTCGCTTGTTGAATTTGACAGAAAAAACACGTATCTATCAAGCTTCAACTTCTGAACTTTACGGATTGGTACAAGAAGTTCCACAAAAAGAGACAACACCGTTTTATCCCAGAAGTCCGTATGCGGTAGCTAAAATGTACGCTTTTTGGATTACCGTAAACTATCGGGAAGCCTATAAAATGCATGCCAGCAACGGAATATTATTCAATCACGAATCTCCTTTAAGAGGTGAAACGTTTGTAACAAGAAAAGTAACCCGGGCAGTTTCCCGTATTGTATTGGGAATGCAAAAACAGGTATTTATGGGGAATCTTTCCAGTAAACGCGACTGGGGACATGCCAAGGATTATATCAAAGCCATGTACTTGATTCTTCAACAAGAAGCTCCCGATGATTATGTTATCGCGACCGGAATTACTACAGCTATCCGTGATTTCATTAAAATGGCTTTCGAAGAAACCGGAGTTGAAATAGAATTCAGAGGTGAAGGCGTTGATGAAACCGGATATATTGTTTCGATAGACGAAAATACATTCAAAAATAAAGTTGGAGATACTTATTTGCAGGCATTTAAAGATAGAATCGGAGACGCTGTAGTAAAAGTAGATCCGAAATATTTCCGCCCTACCGAAGTAGATTTGTTGATTGGAGACGCCACTAAATCAAGGACTAAATTAGGGTGGATTCCACAATATACTTTGCCGGCTCTTGTCGAAGATATGATGTTGAGCGATATCAAAGAAATGAAAAAAGAAGCCTATTTAAAAGAAGGAGGATACCGTATCTTAAATTATTTTGAATAAAATAAAATAAAATTTTCAAAATACAGTTTAAATAAATAAACATAAAGTATTTTGAAAGTAAAGTCGATATATGCCAATGTGTGAAGTCTTTCATTAGCACATTGGCATATTATATTGATTTAGAAAAACATTATGAGAAAACATAGAGGTTTTGGTTTCCTTATAAAGTGGTTGATTTATCTCTGCGATATAATTCTTATTAGCGGGATTTATTTTTTAATTTGTTATTGGCTTGAACCATCCGGCGAATCTTTTTTTTTCAAAGAATTCAAGCACGTAGAATTACTTCTTATTCTTAGTTATTCGTTTGCGCTTTATTTTCTCCCTATAAAAATACATATTCCTGTTATACATGTTGACAAAGTAGTCGAACGCTCATTATCTACGGTTTTATTATTTGCGATCTTACTTATTACCGGCCTTTTCTTTCTGTATCAGCAAGAGTTTTCTATTCAATTAATTTTGTATTACATATTGGCATTAAGTTTCATTCTTCCATGTTGGCATATTTGTGTGAGAAAAATGTTGACAACATATAGAAAATCAGGACATAATTTTAAACATGTTGTAATCGTCGGAGCCGGAGAATGTGGACAAGAATTGTTGGCGGAATTAAAAACCGAATTAACATCAGGTTATCGTGTTTTGGGTTTTTTTGATGACAACCCTTCTTCTAAAAATAATGTGGGTGAATTATATTTAGGAAAAGTATCCGAATTAGAAGACTTTGTTTTAGAAAAAGATGTCGATAACGTCTACTGTACTCTTCCTTATTCAGAGCAGGATACAATTGTGCAAACCATGAATTTTTGTGAAAAAAATATGGTTCGTTTTTATCTTGTTCCAGAATATTTTCTCTTTATTAAAAAAAGTCTTATACTGGAACCTATTATTTCAGTTCCGATAATGGCAATTCGTCCGGAACCCTTGCAGTATATTCACAATAGATTAGTAAAGAGGTGTTTGGATGTTGTTTTTTCTCTTTTTATTTTGGTAACTATTTATCCCGTTTTATACGTCATTGCCGGAACTTTAATTAAATTAAGTTCTCCGGGGCCTGTATACTTTAAGCAATTAAGAACCGGTATTTACGGAAAAAATTTTTATTGCTACAAATTCAGGTCAATGCGTCCGAACGGAGAAGCACATACAAAGCAAGCTGAAAAAAACGATCCGAGAATTACGAAAATCGGAGCCTTTCTTCGAAAAACTAATTTAGACGAAATGCCGCAGTTTATCAATGTGTTGAAAGG
The DNA here is from genome assembly GCA_031553755.1 of Bacteroidales bacterium. Classification (GTDB taxonomy): domain Bacteria; phylum Bacteroidota; class Bacteroidia; order Bacteroidales; family Azobacteroidaceae; genus JAIRVZ01. The sequence continues at coordinate 10,780 of JAVBKZ010000041.1, forward strand.
AGAAATGAGTATTGTTGGGCCAAGACCGCACATGTTGAATCATACAAAAGAATATTCTTCTTTGATTGATAAATATATGGTTCGCCATTTGGTTAAGCCGGGAATTACAGGATGGGCGCAAATTACTGGTTATAGAGGTGAAATCAGCGATATTTCTCAGATGGAAGAACGAGTGAAACGGGATGTCTGGTATATCGAAAACTGGAATTTCTTTTTCGACTTGAAAATTATCGCGATGACCGCTTTAAGTATGCTCAAAAAAGAGCGTGAAAACGCGTATTAACTGTTTATGAACTTCAGAATCATCAAAGCGGAAGACAATAAAGAATGGCAAAAAATCCTTTCTCTTACCGATATTTATGATTTTTATCATACGGCATCATATCATCGTATAGACCATTCCGGAGACGCTCGTTTGCTTGTATTTCAGGACAAATATAAAGTGTCTGCTATCCCTTTTATATTCAGGAAAATAGAAGGAACTCCCTATCAAGACGTAACCTCTGTTTATGGTTATGCGGGATGGATTCGTTCCCGGGATACCATTTTTCCTGAAACAGCCGGGATTCTCGGTGAATATTTTGAAAAAGAAAAAGTTGTTTCCGCGTTTTCTCGCCTTCATCCGGTTATACAGGGTTCTGATATTTTTCCGGTAGGAAATGTCTTAGATTCAAACCTGACATTAGGCATTGATTTGTCTTTGGATCAAGATGTTCAACGTCAGGCATATAGCCGTTCTGTAAAAGGTTCGATCAATCGAAGTGTAAGATGCGGAATAAAAATTCGGCAGACAAAGAAAAAGGAGGATATCATTCTTTTTTCCCAAATATATAAAAACGCGATGGCGCGATTAAATGCTCCTTCTTATTTACATTTTCCACTTGACTATTTTGAAATATTGATGAATAGTAACGAATTCGAATCTTTTATTTTATTTGCCGAATTGTCGGGAAATATTATTGGAGGAGCATTGTTTACTATTTGTAATGGAATTATGCAATATCACTTGGGAGTAACGGTTGATAATTATATGCGGTATTCTCCTCTTAAACATATAATAGATATGGCAAGAGAAATCGGGAATTCGAAAAATCTTTCGGTTTTACACCTTGGAGGAGGATTTGGCGGAATAAATGATAACCTTTATATATTCAAGTCAAGAATGGCATCCAAAACCTATCAATTTAAGGTTTGGAAATGGATAGTTAATGAAAACATATACAAAGAATTATCAATTAACAAACCTCTTTCTTCTTTTTTTCCTCTTTACAGAACCTAATATTTTTTTTATTTATATTTTTATTACCTTTGCAACCCGATGGGACGTATCATTGCTATAGATTATGGGCATAAAAGGACAGGGTTGGCAGTAACAGACCCGCTTAAAATAATCGCCGGAGGACTTACAACATTGCCCGGAGATAAAGTAATCGCCTTTTTATCCGAATACATTAAAAAAGAGGAAGTTGAATTATTTCTTTTAGGAGAACCTAAGCAAATGAATTATCAACCATCTGAAAATATGATAAGGGTTGAAAAATTTGCGGAAAACCTAAGAAAAAACATTCCTTCAATTGAACTTAAATATATTGATGAACGTTTTACGTCCGTCATCGCACACAAAGCTATGATCGAAGGGGGATTAAAAAAAAAAGACAGGCAAAATAAAGCCTTAGTCGATGAACTAAGCGCTGTGATTATGCTACAAACTTATTTAGAATCAATCAGATAATGATATTGCCGATTTATTTATACGGCCAACCGGTTTTAAGAAAGGTTGCCAACGATATAACTCCAGATTATCCGAACATCAAAGAACTAATTGATAACATGTTCGAAACAATGTATAAAGCGGATGGAATTGGTCTTGCCGCTCCTCAAATAGGATTGGACATTCGCTTGTTAGTTATTGATTTGAATCCTTTAGCAGAAGATGAACCTGCTTTTAAGGATGTGAAGAAAATAATGATTAACGCGCACATCGTTCATATAGAAGGAGAAGAAGCATTAATGGAAGAAGGATGCCTTTCTTTGCCGGGCATACATGAAAAAGTAGCGAGACAAGGAAAAATCAGGATACAATATTTAGACGAAAATTTTACATCACACGACGAGGAATACGAAGGATTCCTTGCCCGTGTTATTCAACATGAATACGATCATTTGGAAGGAAAACTTTTCATAGATAAGATTTCAGGAATAAGGAAACAATTGATAAAATCCAAATTGAATAACTTGGTTAAAGGAAATGTTTCTAACTGTAATTATAAAGTAAAAGCCATCGGAAAATAAAATAAATACTGAATGAAAAAGTTGCTTATTAACGCCTTCATGGTATTTTTGGTTTTGTTTTTAACATCTTGTGTTACAACAAAGCAAACTAATTTACTTCAAGAACCGGGAGGGGGAATTCCTGAATATTCTACATTTATTCCGGCGGGAGAATATAAAGTTAAAGTAGGAGACCAATTGAATATTGCCATTCATACAAATCCGTTCGATAATCAAACTTCTCAATTGTTTAGTTTTATGTCTGGTTCTGCATCATCTTCCGGAGGTTCATCAACTAAAGGCTTTGCTGTAGCCCCCGATGGAACGATAAAATTCCCATATATTGGCGATATTTCAGTTCGGGGAAAAACAACTTTGGAGATACAACAATTGATAGAAAAACGAATCAACGAAAACATAACCGAAGATTGCATTGTGTTGGTTTCACTGGAAAGTAAATATTTTAGTGTAATAGGAGAGTCGGGGAGTGGACGCTATCAAATAGCAAAAGAACAAACGACAATATTTCAAGCTTTAGCTCAAAGTGGAGATGTCAATACGTATGGAGACCGTGCACATATAAAAATCATACGACAAATAGAAGACGGAACCGTGATTAAAACTTTTGACCTCAGAAGCAAAGATGTTGTTAATTCCGAGTTTTATTATATTCAACCCGATGATGTAATATACATACAGCCGATGGGAAGACAATTTTTAGGACTTAATTCGTTTGGAGCCGTTTTCGCGGTTGTTTCCACATTTATTTCGCTTGGGTTAATGGTTTATAATTTTGTGAAATAATCGAAATAAAATCAGATGAAAAATAGAACATACATATATGCTACCATTGCCTGTTTAATAACATGTTTATTTAGCTCATGTATTACCGGTAAAGATAAAAAATATATGCAGGAAGGTCATTCTTTGTACAAACCTGTAGAATTTCAGCAGTATAAACTCCGGGTCAATGACGAAGTTTCGTATATTTTAATGACTTCAAATGCGGAAACTCAAAGATTTTATAACGTTGGAGGATCCGGCGGAGCAAGTTCCGTATCATTTCGTATTTACGAAAACGGTTCGATATATATACCGACTATCGGAAACATTAAGATTGCCGGAATGACGATAAGAGAAGCGGAAAGCGCGTTGAAAAAAACATTTACGGTTCTTGTACCCGATGCCGAAATTAAACTGAGCCTTGTAAATAATAATTATTATGTACAAGGAGATGGCGGTAAAGGGCAATTTTATTTATATAAAGAAAATTTGAATATCTTTCAAGCCTTGGCATTGGCGGGAGATATTTCAGGTTCAGGAGATAAACAGCATATAAAAATCATTCGAAAAGGCGCGGATGGAATGGATTATATAAACACTTTCGATTTAAGGGAAATTTCTATTATCGAATCTGAATATTATTACATCCAACCTAATGATGTTATATATATTCCTACAAATTCAAAAGCATTTTTCAGGGTGGATTCAGTATCTTCTTTTGTTTCGATGTTTGTAGCACCGTTATCTTTGTTTGTTATGGTATTGTCATTGTTTTAATATTAAAGTACTTGTCTTGTGGAAAATAAAAATAATCAACAGCAAAAACTGAACGAAAGTATAAATCCGGATAGTTTGATTACGCCTGTAATGATATCTCCGACTTCTTCTTTCGACATTGTTTATTGGATCATAAAGATCGCTAAATTTTGGTATTTATTTCTTATAGGGATTACTTTAGCTTTTGGATTGGCATATCTGAAAAATAAATCTTGGACCCCTTCATATAAAACGACAACAAAAATACTCATAGAAGACAGTAAAAAACAAAGTTTCGGAGGCGATCCTTTTGGATATTCTACACAAGGCGTTCGCGGTACAAACAACCAAATGATTATGTATGGTTCGTATGATTTGATTAAAAAATCAGTTGAAGAATTAAATATAACCAGCGAATTATATCAAAAAAACAGATTCAAAAATGCCAATTTATATAAAAAAGGACCGGTTGAAATTCATACCGATATAATATTCCCCGGAGCTTATGGATTAGAATATGGTATTTCCGGAATAGATAATGACACATACCAGATCTCGTTTGAAGGCAATAATAAGTTGAAAGCTTTCCAATTGAAAGGAACGTATGGAAAGCCGTTGCAACATACATTATTTACTGTCTTAATTAATAAATCAGATTTTTTTATTGAAAAATATAACCTGAATTTTCGTTTTATTTCCGATTCGGAAATGATTGGCAGTTACAGTGCGAGATTATCGCAAAAACTTCTAATGGAAGGAGCCTCTGTAATGGAAGTCTCGTTAGTTGGGCCTATCGCGGAGAGAGATGTTGATTTTTTGAATATATTGAATCAACAATTTTTTACAGACAACTTAATGAGAAAAAATATTTCTTCTCAAAAAGCAATTGATTTTATCAATCAGCAATTGTTGATTATACGCGATTCAATTACAGCATCAGAGTCGAAATTAAATCAGTATCAAGCGGAAACAGGAATTTTTGGTCAGCAAAAATCTACAAAAATGAATGCTGAGTTAGAGGCTTTAGACCAAAAAAGATCTGAATTGAAACTGAAAAAAGAATATCTTGAAAGCTTGTCTAATTATTTAAAAAACAGTCATGATATTCTTGTATCTCCGTCGGATATGGGAATACAATCGGCTCAATTGGATGGATTGGTTGCTCAATATAATGGTTTTCTATCGAATTTAAAAACGATGAAACCGGAAAATCCTATTTATAAAAAACTTTCTTCGCAGATGAATGACACTAAAATGTTGATTCTCGCTGCGGTCGTAAAAATAAAAGGAGTTGTCAAAACAGATGAAAATGATATGGAAAATCACTATCAGGAACTGATGGCTGAAGTATCTACTCTTCCCGAAAAAGAAAGGCAATTATTGGCGCATGAAAGAGATTTTAAGATCAATGATTCTTACAACACTTACTTGATGCAGAGACGAATTGAAAGTCAGATTCAAATGGCTTCAAATGCTCCGGATAACTTAATTTTGGATAAACCTCGTACAGTATCCGTAACTAATCAACAAGATATACATAATACTTATGTATTATATATTTCTATAGTAATTGTTATCATAATAAGCTTTATCGTTTGTAGAGAACTTATTTTTAATTTTACATTACAATCTCGCGATGAAGTTGAACGAATTTCAGGATTGCCTATTTTAGGAACAATCGAACGTACGGATAAAAAAATGCAGGTTGTCGTTAAATCGTATTCAAAGTCAGCGTTTGCCGAAAGTTTTCGAAATCTTCGCTCCAGGATGGAATATATTGTTCAGCGGGAAAAAGCAATCACAATGTTAGTAACTTCTACAGAACCTAAAGATGGAAAAACATTCATTGCGAGTAATTTAGCTTCCAGTTATGAACTCACGGGAAGTAAAGTGCTGATCGCGGACTTCGACCTTCGTCGTCCGGCCCTTTCTAAATCTTTGGGATTGGAGCATGCAAAGGGGATTTCTAATTATCTTATCGGACAAGTTTCTTTGGAAGACGCGATAGTTAAACATCCGGAATACGAATTTGATGTTTTACCCGCGGGAAATACGCCTCCAAATCCAAGTGAATTATTGAGGAATGAAAAAACAGTGGATATGATATCTAAATTAAAAGAGCGTTACGACTATTTGATTTTAGATTGCAGTCCGGTTGGTTTGGTTTCTGACGCGCATTTTTTGGCTCGTCATGTAGATACGGTTCTTTATGTTGTCCGTAATAATAAAACAAATAGGAACTTCTTTAAATATACTATAAAAGAATTAAAAGAAGACAATATTAATAATATGGTTATCGTTTATAATGACGTTAATTTGCGTTCCGGATATTCCGGTTATGGAAGTAAACGCTATTACGGAAAGAGTTCATATTATATAAAACATGATTCCTACTATCATAATGAAATATCTGAAACAGAACGAAAACATAAATATAAATCTTGATAGAAGGATAGATCATAAAACAAAGTATTTGTTTTTATAATGAAAAAAATCCTGATATCATTATTCTTATCTATAGCGGGGATGTTATTTTCTCCGCTTTTCTCACAAATTAATACAGACCGGGTTTTAGCTATAGGTAAAAACGCTTTATATTTTGAAGATTACGTACTTTCTATCCAATATTTTAATCAGGTAATAAAAGTAAAACCATATTTAGCGGAACCTTACCTCTATCGGGCGATTGCCAAATTAAATTTAGATGATTATAAAGGCGCGGAAGAAGACATTACTCTTTGTTTAGACCGGAATCCGTTTATTGTGTTTGCTTATCAATGTAGAGGAGCGGCTCGCCAAAGTCTAAAAAATTATGAAGGCGCGATTAGTGATTATAATAAGGGGTTGGAATTCAGGCCTGAAGATAAACAAATGCTTCTCAATAAGGGAATTGCCTTTGCCCAATTAAAAGAATATGACAACGCGATAGAAGTTGTAAATTCTCTTTTAAAATATTATCCCCAATATACTAACGGATATTTGATGCGTGGAGCTATTTATACCGAAAAATCTGACACTCTTCTTGCTTTGAACGATTTCAATAAAGCTGTTGGAATTGATAAATATTATGCTCCTGTATACGGACAACGAGGATTGTTATATTTGCAAATGGATAGCCTGAATTATGCGCTAAAAGATTTTAATGAAGCCATCCGTTTAGAACCAAGACAAATAGGATATTATATCAATCGAGGATTAGTTAAATATCATTTGAACGATTTGAGAGGAACGATGTCTGATTACGACATAGTGATAGGAATGGAGTCTGATAATATAATAGCCCGTTTCAACCGGGGATTACTTCGGGCTCAGGTTGGAGATAATAATCGGGCGATTGAAGATTTTGATGTAGTTATAAATCAGGAACCAAGTAATTATTCCGCTATATTTAACCGGGCATTATTGAAAGAAGAAGTTGGGGATTATAAAGGTTCGGTGTCAGATATTAACCTTGTATTGAACGAATATCCGAATTTTGTTCCCGGATATTATACACGTTCAACAATTAAAAAGAAAATGAACGACGTAAAAGGAGCCGATCAGGATTATTGGATAGCTTATGAATTAGAACAAAAATTAAGAAAAGAAAAAGCACAAGGAAAAAAAATAACAGGCAAAGGAGTCGTAGCTGACGATGAAGATGTTGCGGCAGACAGTAAAACGAGAGAAAAATCAGATAAAAATATTGAAAAATTCAATCGTTTGGTCGTTTATGATAAATCAGAAGAAACAGCTTCAAAATATAATAGTGAAATAAGGGGAAGAGTACAAGATAAAAACGTAAAAATAGATTTATCACCCCTATTTGTTATAACATATTATAAAAAACAAGATGCTTTGGAACGGAAAATTTTCGATAACAGAATGTTAGAGGAATACAACAAAAAAAATAAGTTACCGCTTCAATTACAGATAACAAACGAAGAAGCTCCGTTAAATGACTCTCAGGCCGAATTTCACTTTGAATCAATAAATAATTATTCCCTGAAAATAACACATAACCCTTCTGATGCGAATCTTTATTTTGCCAGGGGTGTGGATTTTATGATTTTACAAGATTTATCCGAAGCAATGCAAGATTTTGATAAAGCAATCGAATTGAATTCTGATTTTGCCATGGCGTATTTTAATAGGGCCGTTTTACGTTATAAACAAATGGAAATTAAAAACTATGGAGATGAAAATAAAAGGGAATCGGATATAAGCTTAAATATTCAGGCAGACAAAAAAAATTCCACCATACAAGGCGAATTTACAAAGCCAAAAGATGCGGTTATCCTTAAAGAAAATGATAATCTTGCTTATGAATACGAAAAAATTTTGAAAGATTATGATGAAGTTATTCGTATTAACCCCGATTTTCCATATGCATATTTTAACAAAGGAAATATTTATTGTGCGAAAAAAGATTTTAGGTCAGCGGTTTTGGAATACAATAAAGCGATAAATAAAAATGCGGAATTTGCTGAAGCTTACTTTAATCGAGGATTAACAAGATTACATTTAGGAGATACGGAGAAAGGAATTTCAGATTTAAGTAAAGCCGGAGAATTAGGAATTATCGATGCTTATAGTATTATCAAACGAATGACAGCAGACTAATTTATCCTGATTTGTAACATTAAAAAAAGTGTAGTATTTTTGCAGATTCAAAAAAATAAAAAATGATAAAGATAACATTTCCGGACGGTTCTATCCGTGAATATAACCAAGGAGCTACTGCGTTTGAAATCGCTGAAAGCATTAGTTCCAGATTAGCTCAAGATGTTGTAGCCGCAAGTATTGACGGAAATACGTGGGATTTAACACGTCCGATTAATCAGGATGCATCTGTGAAATTATATAAATGGGACGATGAAGAAGGTAAACATGCTTTTTGGCATTCATCGGCTCACTTGATGGCAGAAGCGTTGCAGGAACTATACCCCGGTATTAAATTCGGGATTGGTCCGGCGATTGAAAACGGATTTTATTACGATGTGGATCCGGGAGAAGGAGTTGTCATTAAAGACAATGATTTATTAGCCATTGAGGAAAAAATGGCGGAATTAGCCGCGAAAAAAGAACCTATCGTGCGTCAGGAAATTTCCAAACAAGACGCGATAAAAATGTTCGGAGATAGGGGAGAATCATATAAAACCGAATTAATCAGTGAACTGGAAGACGGAACAATCACTACATATACGCAAGGCGCATTTACCGATTTGTGTCGCGGACCTCACCTTCCTAACACGTCTTACATCAAGGCAATAAAACTTATGAGCATTGCCGGAGCATATTGGAGAGGCGATGAAAAACGCCGTCAATTGACTCGTATTTATGGAATTACATTCCCGAAGAAGAAAATGTTAGATGAATATCTTGTCTTATTGGAAGAGGCAAAAAAACGAGATCACCGTAAAATAGGTAAAGAACTTGAATTATTTACTTTTTCTCAGAATGTAGGACAAGGATTGCCTTTGTGGTTACCTAAAGGAACCCAATTGCGCTTGAAATTGGAAGAATTTTTGAAACGAATCCAGAAAAAATACGGATATCAACAAGTAATGACTCCTCACATCGGAAATAAAATGTTGTATATAACCTCGGGACATTATGCGAAATATGGAAAAGATTCGTTTCAACCGATACATACACCCGAAGAAGGAGAAGAATTCTTATTGAAACCGATGAATTGTCCTCACCACTGTGAGATATATAAAGCATTTCCCCGTTCTTATAAAGATTTACCATTACGTTTGGCTGAATTTGGAACTGTTTATCGTTACGAACAAAGTGGAGAATTGCATGGATTAACCCGTGTAAGGGGATTTACTCAGGATGATGCCCATATATTTTGTACCCAAGATCAGGTAAAAGGAGAATTTATGAGGGTAATGGATATTATCCAAATTATTTTTAAAGCATTGAATTTCAAGGATTATGAAGCCCAGATTTCATTAAGGGATCCTGAAAATAAAGAAAAATATATCGGAAGCGAAGAAAATTGGAATAAGGCGGAAAATGCGATCATAGAAGTTTGTAAAGAAACAGGAATCAATGCGCGAATCGAATTGGGAGAAGCCGCTTTTTATGGCCCTAAACTCGACTTTATGGTTAAAGATGCTTTAGGAAGACGATGGCAATTAGGAACAATACAAGTAGACTACAATCTACCCGAACGTTTTGAATTAGAATATGTTGGTTCTGACAACCAACGCCACCGTCCGGTAATGATTCACCGTGCGCCGTTCGGTTCAATGGAGCGTTTTGTCGCCGTTTTAATCGAACATACAGCAGGTAAATTCCCAATATGGCTAACTCCTGACCAAGCAGTTGTTTTGCCTATCAGCGAAAAATTTAATGATTATGCTCATCAAATTGCCGAAGAATTAAGCATGCAAGATATTTCGGTATTAGTTGATGACAGGAATGAAAAAATTGGAAGGAAGATTAGGGATAATGAATTGAAAAGAATACCTTATATGTTGATTGTAGGGGAGAAAGAGTCTGAAAATAATGAAGTTTCCGTAAGAAAACAGGGCGAAGGTGATGTTGGTTCAATGAAAATTACTACCTTTGCGTCCTTGATTAAAGAAGAGGTCGAGAAAAAAATGAATCAATGGCAATAAATATAGTTGACAAATTAACGAGCAACGAGTTATTCTCAACTTGTTAACTCGTCTATTTATCACCTAAAATAAAAAGGAGGTTAATTTAATTTTTTTGAATGAAGAATGACAAACTGAAGGATCAATACAGAGTAAATGAAAAGATCCGCGTTAAAGAAGTTCGTTTAGTTGGCGACAACGTAGAACAAGGTGTTTTCACAATCAATGAAGCTCTTAAAATAGCAAGAGAACAAGAACTTGATTTGATAGAAATTTCTCCCACCGCCGTTCCTCCTGTTTGTAGAGTTGCCGACTATCAAAAATTTGTTTACCAACAAAAAAAACGCCAAAAAGAACAAAAGGCAAAATCTGTGAAGATTATTGTGAAAGAAATACGTTTTGGTCCTCAAACCGATGATCACGACTATAATTTCAAGTTGAAACATGCTAAAAGTTTCTTGGAAGAAGGAGCTAAAGTAAAAGCTTATGTATTCTTCAAAGGTCGTTCTATTTTATTTAAAGAACAAGGAGAAGTCTTATTGCTTCGATTTGCCAACGATTTGGAAGATTTTGGAAAAGTCGAACAGTTGCCTTTATTGGAAGGAAAAAAGATGATTATCATGCTTGCTCCTAAGAAGGCTCCGGCAGCACATACTAAAACCCAAAAAGTGGAAGTGAATCGCCAAGCGGAAAAAGATGCGAAGAAAGAAGCTAAAAAGGCTGAAAATATAGAAGAAACAAAAATAGTTGAAGATTGAAAAATTGAAAAACTGAAAAGTTGAAGTGATTTTTATACAAAATTCACTCCCAACTCTCAACTCTCAACTCTCAACTCTCAACTCTCAATTAATAACAATTAAATAATTATTAGCGCAATGCCTAAAATGAAGACTAATTCCGGTGCCAAAAAAAGATTCGCTCTTACCGGAACAGGAAAGATCAAAAGAAAACATGCTTTTAAAAGTCACATTTTGACTAAAAAAACTACAAAGCAAAAAAGAAGATTGACACACACCGGACTTGTCAATAATGTTGACGAACGTGCCGTGAAAATGTTACTTGCGTTGAAGTAAATTAAAAGTGATTTTCTAACAGATTTAATTAACAGAATTACAGCATCTAAAGACCGGAAATATCCGGCGCTGACATTCAAAAACATTTTATTACTATGCCTAGATCGGTAAATCATGTGGCTTCGAGAGCCAAAAGAAAAAGAATCCTCAAATTAACAAGAGGTTACTATGGTGCAAGAAAAAACGTTTGGACTGTAGCAAAAAATACATGGGAAAAAGGATTAACTTATGCTTTCCGTGACCGTCGTAACAAAAAACGCAATTTCAGAGCATTGTGGATACAACGTATCAATGCGGCAGCTCGTTTGGAAGGAATGTCTTATTCCCGTTTAATGGGAGCTTTACACAAAAACGGAATCGAAATCAACCGTAAAGTATTGGCTGATTTAGCAATGAATCATCCGGAAGCGTTCAAAGCTATTGTCGACAAAGTGAAATAAAAATTCAACTAATAACATTTGTCGAATAGGTTCGAAATAATTGGATAAATTTTGCTTAATCCTCTGATTTTTATTACTAATACAAGTGATAAAAGTTAGAGGATTAAATGTTTTTATTGCTTTCAAATTTGTATCTTCGTTCATTGAAAAACAGCTGATTGTAGTTTTTCATCCTACAATCCTAGTTGTGAATTGCTTTCAAATTAGTATCTTTGTTGTAGTCCGTAGATAATATTTTGACTACAAATAGATTAAAAAGACTTCGTTTGAAAGAGGGCAGCGGATAAGTAGGTGGGTAAGTGCTTAGATACACTTCGTTTTTCACGCTTTCAAATAACTCTTATATCTTTTGCAAAAGTAGTAATTTTCATCGAGAGGACAAAACATAGAGCGAATTAACTCTTGAAACTATAAAAAGGTTTTTCCGGTTGGGAAAACCTTTTTCATTTTATACAATACTCTGGAAATATGTAACTACTCAGGTCTCATTCTCCAATAAAAAATCAATAAAATAAAATATTTAGGAGTTTTAAATACTAAATCTCCCGATTTTTCGTTTAGTATATATAAAACAAAACGGTGTTTCTATTTTGACTTTACCAGTTACCTA
>JAVBKZ010000019.1:0-28133 GCA_031553755.1 Bacteroidales bacterium
ACTGGTAAAGTCAAAATAGAAACACCGTTTTGTTTTATATATACTAAACGAAAAATCGGGAGATTTAGTATTTAAAACTCCTAAATATTTTATTTTATTGATTTTTTATTGGAGAATGAGACCTGAGTAGTTACAAAAAAATACATACCATAGAAATAAAAACTTCCCAATGGCAATAACATTTACCGGAAAGCTTATTACGAAAATGAGTTGAATAGCTTTGTTTGTTTCTTTAATAGAAATCTTTTACCAGTACTATCGTTCAAACTCCACACATTTTTTCTGCGACCGGGATGTAAAACAATCTCAGATTTTACTCTATGGTGTAAGTCTCGAACGCGCTTTGATAGAGGGAAGCGTTAGCTTAAGGCAAGGGTGTCTATCGTGAGATGGAATCTGAAGGAAGTCGTCGGCAAATTCTCGGTTTGACGTACAGAAACCGAATATAAGGCCGTTACATGTGGACAAATCTGCAACACAAGATAAAGTCCTAAACTATCCGAAACATGTAGTTGTAAATTAGGCAGATATATATATGTTTTGGTTATTAATTCGTATTTCATCTTAGGTTCTGGTTTGTTAAATGTAGTGGTTTTCGTTGTCGATTATTGATGCCAAAACTCCCAAGAAACGAAAGCTTGAAGCAGGAGCATTTCCAGACCATTTTTTACTTTTGCACCCTTTTCTTTTCCTTTTGTCATGAATAATGTTTCATCCGGATTATATATCAGATCGTATAAGAGATGTTGCGGTGTGAGAAATTCATAGGGAATATCGGGACATTTGTCTGAATTGGGAAATAAACCGATTGGAGTACAGTTTACTATAACTGTATAATTTGCCATAATTTGCTCATTCAAATCGGAATACGTCAATGTTCCTTTTTTCTTTTCTCTTGATACAAATTCGGCTTCTAAACCCAATTGTCTGAGACCATGATAAACGGCTTTTGAAGAACCTCCCGTTCCCAAAATCAGGGCTTTTCTATGAAATTCTGTCAACATGGATTCTATCGATTGTTTGAAACCGATAATATCAGAATTATATCCAACTAATTTGAGTTTTCCTTTGTTGCGAATAAATTTGATGACGTTAACTGCTCCAATTTCTTTAGCGTTTGCGCTAAGTTCGTCTAAGTAAGGTATGACTTGTTCTTTATACGGAATTGTTACGTTTAATCCTTTGAGATTCGGATTATTTTTTAAGATACCTTTCAAATCTTTGATTGAAGGAATTTCAAAATTAATATACTCAGCATCAATAGATTCATCTTTGAATTTATTGTTGAAGTATCCGATTGAAAATGAATGTTTTAGCGGATAACCGATTAGGCCGTACTTGTCCATATTAAATTTTGGGAAGGTTTATTTCTAATTTATCTAAATCGCGTGCTTTCACTTTAACAATTTTTCCTTCGTGAGAAAAAATAAGCTCGCCATCTTCTTTTTGTTTTTGCTCTAAAAGACGGTTATAGGCAAGTTTTAAGCCTTCTATAATCTTAGAATGTTCATTATTTTTCATAATCCTGTTATTTTTGAATATATTGGATTATCATATATCTTTATATTTTCGTTTCTTGTCTTTTCTGCAATTATTTTTAATGGAAAATCAGAGTTGTCAATAATTATCCAATCATTACAGATGGGTATATAAAGTTTTGATAAATTGTTTAATCCTAAATTATATCTCCTAATAATAATATCTTTAGGAATATTATGCCCACCTTCATTAACTCTTTTCTTAACTCTTTCAATAGCAAGTCGAGGTGAATTCAACCAAAAATAAAGCAACGTCACAGAATAACCTTCCGACTGAGCCTTTTTTACATAATTGACATAAGTTCTTGTAGCCAAAGTAGTTTCAAATGCAAAGTCTTGTTTAGACTTTAATAATTCATCAATTCTGTGTAGCATAATTCGTCCGGCATCAATAGCGACCTTTTCTGGTTGAAAGGGAGACAAACCTTTGGCAATTTCATCCGCATTGACAAATTCTTTACATTTCAATATTTCAGGCAAAATCGTATATGAAGCCGTTGTTTTTCCGGCTCCATTACAACCTGCTATAATATAAAGTTTAGGCATTATTTTTTCAAATATTCCAAAATATTTTTTTCAATTCTTCCAGGAACGTTGGAAATATCAGCTTTCACGAATTTTTCGCCTACTATTTTTTCGTATAATTCGATATAGCGTTCTGAAACGCTTTCGCAATACGCCGGAGTCATTTCAGGAACTTTTTGTCCGTCTTTTCCTTGGAATCCGTTTTCCATTAACCATTTACGAACGAATTCTTTGGAAAGTTGTTTTTGTTCTTCTCCTTTTTCAAATCTATCCAAATAACCTTCTGCATAAAAATAACGGGAAGAATCGGGAGTATGGATTTCATCAATCAAATAGATTTTTCCGTCTTTTTTACCAAATTCGTATTTAGTATCGACAAGAATCAAACCTTTTTGTGCAGCCATTTCTGTGCCACGTTTGAATAGAGCTTGTGTATAATTTTCCAATTGTTCGTATTCTTCCTTGCCTACTAAATCTTGCGCGATGATTTCTTCTTTCGAAATGTTTTCATCATGACCTTCATCAGCTTTAGTCGTTGGAGTAATGATAGGAGAGGGGAATTTCTGATTTTCTTTCATTCCTTCCGGTAAAGTTATGCCGCACAATACGCGTGCTCCGGCTTTGTATTCGCGCCAAGCACTTCCGGTTAGATAACCACGAATAACCATTTCCACTTTGTATGGTTCACAGCGTAAACCTACAGTAACCATTGGGTCTGGCGATGCCAATTTCCAGTTAGGAACAATGTCCGATGTTGCGTTCAAAAACTTTTCGGCGATTTGGTTCAAAACTTGTCCTTTGTAAGGAATTCCTTCGGGTAAAATAACATCGAAAGCTGAAATTCTATCAGTTGCAATCATCACCAGTGTATCTTCTCCGATGGAATATACATCTCTTACTTTTCCGTGATATACTTTGGTTTGTCCCGGGAAATTGAAATCTGTTCTTGTTAAAGTATTCTTCATATTTTTAATTGTTGAATTGTATTTTCCAAATTGATTTTGCTTCTGTAGTCAAACGTTTTTGTCTGCTTGCAATAGAAGACTCTGTCCATGATTCGTAGAATTCGGGAATAGAATTTGTTATTTTACAACTACTTTCCTTAAATAATTCCTTTTTTTTCTCGTAACTTATGTTATCAGCATCTTTATTCAGAGATTTCTCCAATAAAGTGAGGTTTCCTAACTTATAAACAGATCTAGAGACGGCTTCATCATCAAACTGTTGCCAATCTGTTTCTGGATTTTCTGGCAATATATGTTCGATTGTAAACAAATCACTCTCAAAAGAAATGTCTGTATGATTTTTATATTTGTCAATTTCTGATAAAATGTACTTAACCAATTTGTGACTTTGACTGTTTCTTCTGAACTCTTTGGATGAAAAAATTAATTCAAAATTATCGTCAGGGATATAGATTTGTTTTAATTTTTCGGTATTTAGTCGTCTATGTTCATTTAAATACAAGGAAATGTCATTATATACCTCTTCTTGTTCGTTAGGATTGAAACCACAAATAATATTATATCGGAAAGATATAACTACTGTCATTTGTAACAGTCTCAAGAAATTATTTTCATCTAAATTTCGATAAGCAGACAAAAATAAGGATTGAGGCTGTTTGACTTTAAATAATTTCAAAATCCGAATTAAGTTTTGTATTTCCCTATTCATTTTCCATAAATCATCTTCTGGGTTTTGTAAAGCCATGTACACATCTGCCTCATCATTAAGTTCTCTAACGAGTTGAAATGCTAACATTTTTGAGGTTATTTGCTTTCGTATTGATTTAAATAGATTTGATTTTCTGACTGTTTTATTTTTACTATTCCAATAATATCGAATAAATTCTTCAACTTTTTGTGTTCCTAATTTTTCAATTAATTTACTCCATAATAATTCCAATTCATCAATATTTGTTTTATTATATCCTTCAGAATCAACAACAGAGAATAAATAATTTTTCAGTAAGTCGGAAGAAGACAATTGTACCCCTCTAGCATTTAATGTTTCGAAAACCTTGAATGCGTTTAGTTCGTCAGAAACTCTGATTACTGTAAAAGATAATTTATCTGCTATTTTATCAATAAATTTTGCTAGATCGATTCCAGATTTATATTTTTTAGAAATTTTCTCATAATACCAAGAGAAACATTCTCTCATGTGTTTTTGAGATGAATTTGTATTCCTGATAGACATTCTGTCTTTCAATAAAACAATTTCTGTTTTATAATAGTCGTCGCTATTTCGGTTCAATTTTAACTTGTTGTTTGAAATAAGAGTAATAGGATCTATAAATCCGATATAAGTATTGAAAAGAGTATCTTTTCTTTTTTGATTGTCTTCGGCTTCTTCTTCTTTATTTATTAGGTCTTGCAAGCACTTTAAGACAGCTAATATCATGAGATTTAATGTTGTTATACGTTGCTGTCCATCTATGATAAAGTAATTTTTATTATCAATTTCTTGAAGAACAAGATACCCCATATAATGTTCTGAATCTTCTTCTTTTATTAAAGATTCAATGTCTTGCCAAAGATCATCCCATTGTTCATTTTCCCAAGTATAATCTCTTTGGAATTTAGGTACTTCATATTTGAACCCATTTCCCATGAGTTTTCTATATGTATCGCTTGATGTGTCTAATATTCCCTTCATTATATATTCTCGTTAATGATTTTTCTTTTCATTCTTCTCATACGCTTCCACAATTCGTTGAACCAATTTGTGACGTACAATATCCTTTTTGTTAAATTCAATTTTAGCGATTCCTTCCACATTTTTCAGGATATTCATTGCATGTATCAATCCTGATTGCTGAGATAGAGGCAAATCTATTTGTGTAACGTCTCCGGTAATAATCATTTTAGCATTCATTCCTAAACGGGTCAAAAACATTTTGATTTGCGGAATTGTCGTATTTTGGGCTTCGTCTAAGATGATAACAGCGTCACTCAATGTTCGTCCGCGCATAAAAGCCAACGGAGCAATCTGAATGATTTTATTCTCCATATACTCTTTCAATTTTGCCATCGGAATCATATCTTCCAAAGCATCATACAAAGGTTGTAAGTATGGATCAATTTTGTCTTTCATGTCTCCCGGAAGAAATCCGAGTTTTTCTCCTGCTTCTACTGCCGGACGGCTTAAAATAATTTTTTTGATTTCCTTATTCTTTAATGCTCTTACGGCTAAAGCAATAGCAGTATATGTTTTACCCGAACCTGCCGGTCCTATAGCAAAAAGCATATCGTTTTCATCAAAAGCTTTGACTAATTTTTGTTGATTTTCCGTGCGAGCTAAAATGGGTTTCCCATTCATTCCGTGGATAATCAAGTTATCTTGTTTTTGAGGAAGTCCTGTGTTTTTTCCCTTAACGATGTCTAAAATATTTTCTTCCGTAAGTAGATTAAACTCAAGGCAATGCTTTTCTAATGCTTTCATTTTTTCTTCAAAAGAGATTAATTCCAAGTCATCTCCAATAATTTTCATTACATTTCCCCTTGCTACAATCCGTAGCTTGGGATATAATGATTTGATTAATTGGATGTTGGAATTATTTGTCCCGAAAAAAACAACGGGGTCGATACTGTCGAATATGATTATTCTTTCTATCATTGATAATTTATTATTCACAATAATTATGCAAATGTAATAATAAATTGAAATGCTATTATTGTCGGTTAAGAGATATTTTTTTCATTAACTTTGTGCCCGAATAAAAAAATATCTATAGTGTTTGTGTATGAAAGTGTTGTCTGAAATTTTTTCCATACGGATAACCGTATGTCTTGCTATTTGTTTTTCATGTTTGTTTTACGCTTGTGATAAAAAAGAAAGAGAACCCCTGAAATCGATTCGGTATATAGGGAGTTATAATCGCGATTTTAATGACCTGAATGAAGCTCATTTAGGAGCTGCCGGAGCAATTGGGGTATCTCCTGTTACAAGTCGCGACGAGGCTGAACATTTGAAAAAAAAGCTCAAAGAAGTGAAAAATTGTGATTGTTATGAAGTGGAAGAGTTGAAACATTCCATACCGTACCTTGTTCCTAAGGCTTTTGATTTATTGAATAAAATAGGAGAAAATTTTAGCGATTCTCTCAAAAACCTGAATGCTCCGGATTACAAACTATATGTAACGAGCATTATGCGAACAAAAGACGATATTAAAAGCTTAAGAAAGAGAAACGGAAATTCGACGGAAAATTCGGCTCACATGTACGGAACAACTTTTGATATATCGTGGGCCCGTTATCTGAAAAACTCTAATGATACCTTAGAATTGGCTCCCGAACAATTGAAAATGGTTTTAGCCTCTGTTTTAAGAGATTTGAAAAAAGAAAATCAATGTTTTGTAAAACACGAGAGGAAACAGGGTTGCTTTCATATTACTGCCAGATAAAAAAACATGCGCTATTTCATTTATTTGTCTTATAACGGAAAAAATTATTGCGGATGGCAAAACCAACCGAATGGAATAGCCGTACAACAAAAAATAGAAGAAACGTTGAGTTTGTTGTTACGAACCCCGGTTTCCATAACCGGAGCCGGAAGGACAGATGCCGGAGTACACGCGGCCTTAATGGTTGCTCATTTCGATTATCATTCGGAAATAAGAGGAGCGGAATTGACCGAAAAACTCAACCGTCTTTTACCTCACGATATAGCCATTTCACGTATAATTGCGGTTAATTCTGATGCTCATGCCCGATTTGACGCCATTTCAAGAACCTACAAATATTATCTTACATTAAAGAAAAATCCTTTTAAAAACGATTTGAGTTGCCGTGTTTCATTTCCCATGGATTTTGAAATGATGAATAAAGCGGCTCAAACGCTTTTTGAATATACCGATTTTACTAGCTTCAGCAAACTGCATACGGATGTAAAAACGAACAATTGCAAAATTATGCAAGCTGTTTGGAGTCAGGAAGATGATGGATTGTGGGTGTTTACTATCCAAGCCGACCGTTTTTTGCGGAATATGGTCCGTTCGATTGTCGGAACCTTGTTGGATGTTGGCAGAGGAAAACTTTCGATTGATGATTTCAGAAAAATCATCGAGCAAAAAGATCGTTGTAAAGCGGGAACTTCTGTGCCCGGAAACGCTTTGTTTTTGGTTGATGTGGAATATCCGGAACGGATATTTGATGAAATATAATACAATTTTATTGTATTTTAGAATACCTGATTCTTCTTAAAATTTTATTTGCGAAAAATAAAATAAGAACAATCGAAGCCGGTAATAAAATATTAATAAGTTGATACTTGGTGAGATTTTCGTTTATTTTAATTTTGTCGAGTAATTTCAACGACAATTTTTTAGTTTTTAAAGCGGATATTCCTGCGTCATCTGTTAAGTAACTGATTGAATTTAAGATGAAATCGGTATTCCCAAACTGTATTTTCATATACCTGTCGTATCCTAACGGCCAGATTTGAGTATCTTTCCCTGTTCCCGTGATTTCATTTTTTATTACATTTTCCGATGCTATAACAATCATTTTATTATATTCGACAGATGATATAAGTTTATGATTTTTAATATTTCCCGGAACCGGCCTGTTGTTAAACGCTGAAGAAAAACATCCTTCTAAAAGTGCCGCGACAGGAAGATTTTTCTGATTAAAATACATTTTATCCGGACTTCTGTTTATTTCGTGTAGGCTAATCATTTCCGGAACTCGCACGGTTGCCGAATAATCGGAAGATTGTAATAATACTTGTCGTTTTTTTCTGGAATCGGGTTTTCCAGTGAAAGAAAGCGTACTTGCAAATTCGGTTTTAACAAACGAGATCCCTTTTGTAATCATCGTGTTGGAAACCGGATTCAAAATCGGGGCAAAATACCACGAAGCGGGCATGAATTCAGGGTTTGGACTTCCGGGATTTGTATTGACCGGTATTTCCGCGCATTGCGTATCTTCCAACAAAACCGGATTAATTTTGATGCCGTATCCGAAAAGCATATCTTCCAGATTGATTTCATTAACCATACTTGGAGATGCTCCAGCCTCGGAAAAGGCTATCGGATTCAATTTAACTCCATTGATAAGCCATAGGATTTTTCCACCCGACATTACATATTGGTCTAATAAAAATTTTTCGGATTCCGAAAACGGAGATTTTGGGCCGGCCACAACAATTAATTCATATTCATTCAATTGCGGAAGGTTCATGTCGTTTGATAAATAACCCATATCTACCTGATAATTATAACTTAAATTATCAAATATATCGGCGAGTTCCGATTCGTTCAATTCGTTATGTCCTTGAAGGAATACTATTTTTCTGGCGGTGTTTTGTGTAATTGTTTTTAAGCCTACCGCCAATTGATATTCCAATGATTCGATAGACGCGTTCAGATTTTCTTCTCCCGATTTTCCGGTTTCATTAATCAAAAGGGAAACAGGAAGTTCTTTGTCATTATATTTCAATAAAAGCCAGGGATAAATAATTTGTTGCGTAGTTTTTCCCTCCTGATTTTTTTCGTTAACAACCGTCCCCCTGATCCCTTTTTCATCTAAAATTTCAATGAATTCACGTCCTGCCTTATTCGGGTTAACAAGCCGGTAAGCGATGTTTCCGGAAGATAAATTGCCGAACTTATTCAGCATGTCAATGCAGTTTTTCTGCAGCAGGTAAAATCCTGGATTTAAATCTCCATCCAGATAACATTCGATCTCAACAGGAGATTTTATTTCTTTTAATAAAGATTTTACGGTGTTAGAAATGGTGTATCGTTTATCGGAAGTTAGATCAATTTCCGTTTTGAATAATGAAGTCAAAAATAATGAAATGATACAAACGGAAATGTATATAAATATTTTCTTTTTTTGAGGTTTTAAAAAATAAGCGGCAAGAAATAAGAATAAAGCGGAGATAATAAGAGGATAACATAAATCAAATACGTTGATAACGCCATTTTGTCCGGATTGATAATGGGATAAAAATCCGGTTTCCTTGATATAATATTGTATTTTCCCTGAAAGGAAAAGTCCGGCAATCAAATCGAATCCATAATAAAAAAACGAACAAATTAATAAGCCGGTAATGAATGCTGAAATTTGATTGGATGTTAATGAAGAGGCGAATACGGAAATGGCGATGAATCCGGAAGATAGGATAATCAGGCTTATATAAGAACCCAAAATTGCCCCTAAGTCGATATTTCCTTTGGGAATGGCCCCGGAATAAATGCTGATTACGTATATAATAGTTGGAATGAGCACAATGCAGACCGAAATTAAAACGGCTAAATATTTGGATAAGATGATTTCTGCAAGATTAACAGGACGTGTATATAGTAGATCTAATGTACCTTGTTTTTTTTCTTCAGAAAAAGTACGCATTGACAAAGCGGGAATAAGGATCAACAGAAGGATTGGGGCTAATTCGAAAAATGAAGAAATTGAAGAGAAACCATTCTCCGGGATATTGTAATGTCCCGGAATAAGCCACAATAAACATCCGCAAATAAGTAAAAAAAGAGTTGAAAAAAGAATCGTTGAAACAGAATTAAAGATGTATTTCAATTCTTTATTTAGTAATATGTACATTTTCGTTGTGATTGTCGTTTAAATCGTGCAAAAGTAGTAATTATTTGTAATTAGGGTATCCTTAAAACAAAAAAAGTGAAGACGTTAATCTTCACTTTTCCTGATTTTATAAGGTTGTATTAACCGTTTACTTTAGCCATATAAGCAAGTAAATCCAATACTTTGTTAGAATATCCCCACTCATTGTCATACCAGCTAACAACTTTCACGAAGTTAGGACTCAATTGGATACCAGCTTTCGCGTCGAAGATAGAAGTGCGGGCATCTCCGATGAAATCTGAAGAAACTACTTCGTCTTCAGTATATCCAAGAACACCTTTCAATTCGTTTTCTGAAGCAGATTTCATAGCAGCACAAATCTCAGCATAAGTAGTCTCTTTTGCCAAACGAGCTGTTAAGTCAACAACAGAAACGTCCAAAGTTGGAACACGGAAAGCCATACCTGTTAATTTTCCGTTCAATTCAGGAATAACTTTACCTACAGCTTTAGCAGCGCCTGTAGAAGAAGGAATGATGTTGCCTGCAGCAGCACGTCCACCTCTCCAGTCTTTTGCAGAAGGAGCATCAACTGTTTTTTGAGTATTTGTTGTAGCGTGAACTGTAGTCATTAAAGCTTCAACGATACCGAATTTGTCATTCAATACTTTAGCGATAGGAGCCAAGCAGTTTGTAGTACAAGAAGCGTTAGAAACGAATTGTTCACCTTTAGTATAAGTGCTTTCATTTACTCCGCAAACGTACATGCGAGTATCGTCTTTAGAGGGAGCAGACATAACAACATATTTAGCACCTGCATCAATGTGACCTTTTGCTGTATCTTTAGAAAGGAATAAACCAGTTGATTCAACTACATAATCAGCACCGATAGCGCCCCAATTCAATTCAGCAGGGTTTTTTACTGCAGTTACGCGGATAGCTTTTCCATTAACAATCAATTGTCCGTCTTTTACTTCAACAGTTCCTTTGAATTGTCCATGAACAGTATCATAACGCAACATGTAAGCCATGTAATCAACATCAATCAAGTCGTTGATACCTACAATTTGAATGTCATTTCTGCCTTGAGCAGCACGGAAAACCAAACGGCCGATACGACCAAATCCGTTAATACCTACTTTAATCATTGTGAATAAAATTTATATGGTTAGAAAAATAATTTCATTGATAGGAGAGACCTCCCTCTTTTGCGCCGCAAAATTACGGAAATTTTTCTTTATTTCATAATTTTGTTTTTCTTTTTTTATATTTACCTTACATAATTTATCAACATCCGCAAGGTGTCGCGCAAGATGTTAATAATAAGGATAAAATAACGACAATTGGGATTAAAAAGATGATATATTTTTTCATTTTTTTGTTTACGGTAATTTTTCCGCAAATTTACAACAAATTGAAAGATTAAAATGTTTTTGTTTTAATTTTGCGAAAATAAATGGAAAATTAAGTAGAGATAAGACTAAAATTAATCTTGTTATGTACGTAATAGTGTAATTCTCAAAAATATAATATTATGAGTTTCCTGAAAGAATTTAAAGAATTTGCCATGCGTGGCAATGTGTTGGATATGGCTGTCGGAGTTGTGATGGGAGGCGCTTTCGGTAAGATTGTGAGTTCTGTTGTGTCTGATGTGATTATGCCTCCGGTTGGTTTGTTGGTTGGCGGTGTTAATTTTACCGACCTGAAAATCACGATGAAAGCGGCTACGGTAGATGCCGCCGGAAACGCGATACCTGCTGTGACTCTTAATTATGGTAGTTTTATTCAAACGATTTTTGATTTTATTATCATCGCGTTCGCTATATTTTTGTTAGTGAAGGGAATTAATACAATGCAACGGAAAAAGGATGAAGTTCCGGCTACACCTCCGGCGCCACCCGCTCCTACAAAAGACCAAGAATTGCTCACGGAAATCCGTGACTTACTGAAAAAAGAAAGATCATAGATTTTATCAAAGAGGTATAGCTCCCCTTATAGCTCTTTCGAAATTTTAAATAGTTTCTTAAATCGTAATAGGATTTTTATTTTCCGATTTCAAAGTCGAGTTTGAAACCGAAATTATGGTATTTCCCTTTTTCGAATCCGACAAAGATGCCGGCGCTGAATATGTAATTTCCAAAAGCGTATCCCATTTCTGTATAGGAAGGTAATACAGGTGTGAATAATTGACCTAAATAAATCCGTTCCCTCAGTACTTCTTTACTGATTCGTTTGAAAAAACGAAGGAGGAAAAATGGAGATTCATACATTAAATGTGCTTGCACATAAGAATCAGACGCGTTATACCAAGCTCCATCCAACAAATGAAAAACTCCTCCCATTTGGTCGTCCCACGAACGAGGAAAATTTCTTTTCGCGAATTTGTTGAAATCGGCAAAATAAACCGATTTCGTGTTGGTGAATATTCCGGCTCCCGCGTAATAACGGAAAGAACGCAATAGTCCTAAATTGATCCGTTGTTGTATGTCTCCTTCAATTCGTTCATAATTACTGTTACTATTGATTATGTCAGGAATTCCTCTTGAGTACTCAAATGAAAAAGTTGGATATTTGGAACTAATATATTCCTTCCTGTTTTTATTAATCCGGTAATATTGTTTTGGGGTATAAGTGAAACCTAATGTGGGAGAAAATGAAATATAGTCGGAATTAATCAATTCTTTCAAATCACTTTTTAATACGATATCAGGATTGTTTGTTTTTTTGAAGATTGAAGGCTGATAAAAGTGATAATCAATTCCAAAGTCAAATAAAAAACCATTGAATAACTCATAACGGTTATTTAAGGCAGTATAATAATGCCTGTAGTATTCAAGGTTTAAATCGTTGAAATTAAATGTAGAATCTTTCAGTTCTTTATTAATTTCTTCAATAACTTTAGAGTTGTAAGAATTGTTTCTGTTTCCAATCGAAAGACTGATTTCTCCCATTTTTTTAGGCTGATAAAGCCAATTCAACGGAAGAGTGAAAAAAATTTCTTTTCGTTTGAATACGAATCCGATGTCGGGCGAAAAAGAAATAGCTTCTCCCGATTCGAAATTATGGAATAATTTTAATTGTTGCCAATAAACAAAACCATCTAAACCGGAATAGGCTAATTTCAAAGGATTTAATAATCCAGAATATCGAAATTTAGTATCTTCGTAATTGAAATTTTTCGGAGAAATAATTCCCCTGGTTACATCCCATGATTTTTTTGTTTTGAGGGAAGACGAATCTGTAGCCAATTCCGATTTTTGTGTATAAGTTTCGTAAATATTTTTTTCGTAAATAGAGAGAGGTGCTGGTCTGTTGTTTTCCCAAAATGTAGAATCTGTGTTTACTTTCAAATCGGATTTTATATTGAAATAATTTGTTAAATCATAACCTAAATGTTTGCGGTCCGTTAGTTTTTCGTTCTTAATAATGTTTGTGTATTTTATTTCGCTAAAATATTGATTTTCAATATTATTCCCTAATATATTGATTTTTATCCAAAGATTGGTTTTGACCGGTAAACAAACATTGTTATGAGTTAATCCGAAATTCGACACAAAATTAAAATCATAAAAATCCCATTTACCATGAATGTCCATGCTGGATAAAATCCATAAACTATCAATGACAGATATTGTTCCGGAAATTAATTTTTGACTGTTAATTTGAGGTTCTACCTTTATTTTATGAATTAAAAAGCCTAAACTATCATTGGTTGAAAGATGCGAAAAACGATAGTATTTAAACGCGTTTCGAGAAAGAGGCATTAATATTTCTTCATCGAGAGCCGTTGGATTATATACATTTACGTTTAAAAACTTGATAGCCAAAGCTTGTAAATCATCAGTATTGGATGTGGTTCCTTTAGCCGCTTTGATTTTTTGATAAAAAATATTAGGAGACTTATAATGTACGTCAACAAAAGTTTCGAGTATGGTTTGATTATTTTTTTTGTCGGCAGCAAAAAAATCGGGGGCAATCCGGAAAAGTATATTCTTTTTCAAAGTATTTGAAATCCCCTTAATATATGCTTGGGCTTCATATTCATCGATATATCCTTTATGCAATTCGGCCTGATCGATTACTTTTTGGATAATACTGCCGGCATATTGCTCCTTAATGTCGACTCCGAAAGTAGGGATAGGGCAACACAAAAACAAACCGAATAAAAAAGACAGTCCGGTTTTCGATAATCTGAAAAATTTTTTCTGAAAAATAATCAACTTAAAATTTACAAAAATTCGTTATTTTTTTTGTAAAAATAACAATTGTAATCAGTAAAAAATAATTTTATTGAAAAATACTTTTATTGAATTAAGGTATATGAATATTTTTTATACTTTTGTGTTGCGTAACACTGTTTTATAACATCAATTCGAGTGATGAATAGTCAGGAAGTAATAGATTTGTCGAGTAGTTTATCGGATGTGTGGAGATTGTTGAATGAAAAAGAAAGGGAAATTCTTCGAAAGAACGCGTCGATTCAACATTTCAAAAAAAATAAACCCATATATTGTGAAGGTGATGAACCTAAAGACATGATGTGTCTTCTTAAAGGTAAAGTTAAAATTCACAAAGAAGGAGTCGGAGGAAGAAATCAAATCATACGAATGATTCGTCCGATTCAATATTTTGCGTACAGGGCTTATTTTGCTCAGGAAAGATACTTGACCGGAGCATCGGCTTTCGAACCTTCAACCGTTTGTTTTGTCCCGATGAATGTTGTTGTAGGACTACTTCAGAATAATAATAAATTAGCCATGTATTTTATCCGTCAATTATCAATAGATTTGGGAATCGCGGATGAAAGAACCGTAAGCCTCACACAAAAACATATCCGCGGGCGTTTAGCCGAAGCTTTAGTCTTTCTTATTGATAGTTACGGATTAGATGAAGATTTTTCTATCAATATATTTTTGGCTCGCGAAGATTTGGCTAATTTGTCAAATATGACAACTTCAAACGCGATTCGTACTTTATCCACCTTTGTCACCGAAAAAGTAATCACGTTAGACGGAAGAAAAATCAAAGTTATTGATGAGGTAAAATTGAGAAAAATCAGTAAAATGGGTTAAGTTATTCCATTATTTTTTTCAGGAAAGCGTCTAAATCTTTATCCAAATCAACCAACAGTTTATCATCTAATTTCAACGTATCATCGTCCATGAAAAATAATTCTTCAGAGACAATGAAATCATTATCGACAAAACTGATTGAAAATGGTTTGTAGATATATTCTTTGTTGAAAATTCCGTTTTTTTCTAAATTTACTATCGCTTGTTTTGCCGAAACAATCAGTTCCTGTTCTTTAGTAAGATTAGAAACGTCCCGAAAATTGTCGACTTCGGTTTCTTTCAATCGATTTTCCATGTCATCATAGATGATTAAACTTGTATTTTCTTCATCAAAATACAAATAAATATCACTTAATGAGTCATTTCCATCCAGTGATTCGAAGTTTTTCAATCCTTGTTTAATCGCCGATTCAATGGTCGAAATCAGATGTTCATTTATAATTTTCATGATCGAATCTTTCGCTTAATTTTTTTTATGATGCAAATGTACAAGAATAATTTTAGATTACCTCGTAGATTCTCTGATAACCAATTTAGTTTTGACAACTTTACTTAAAATTCCATCTTTATTTTCGTTATTTTTTAGTCTGTTGATAAGTAAACGGGCGGCAGTAGATCCTATCTCGAAACCTCTTTGGTCTACCGAAGTGAGTGTAGGGGAAGTGAATTGGGAAAGATAACTGTTGGTAAATCCGCAAACGGAAATTTCATCAGGGATTTTGTATCCGGATGAATTCAGGATGTTAATGCAAGTGGCTGCCACTTCATCGTTTACCGTAAAAAAAGCGTCGATTTTATCATGCGATTGAAGTATTTTCGGAACAATTTCCAATGCCAGTTCTTTTGTATCGCATATAGTCATGATACTTTTATCAACCGGAATCCTGTGTTTGCGTAAAGCGTCTTCATATCCCATTCTCCGGTTATTTGATATCGCTAATATGGGATTGCAACCAAGAAACGCGATCCGTTTGCAACCCGTATTAATGAGGTGTTCCACGGCATTGAAAGCCCCGGTATAATCGTCTACTACCACTTTGTCGGTGTTAATTCCGGTACAAATACGGTCGAAAAAAACAATAGGAATATCATTGTCGATAATTTCCTGAAAATGATCGAATTGTGTAGTTTTTTTAGAAACCGAAGCCAATACTCCGCAAACTTGAGCGGAAAGTAGAGTTTCCGTACAAATAATTTCCCTTTCGTAATCTTCATTCGATTGACAAAAAAGAACCTTATATTCTTCTTTTTCAGCCTCTTTTTCAATACCCGACAAAACGGAAGAAAAAAAATAATGTACGATTTCGGGAATAATAACACCAATTGTGTTATTTTTTTGCATACGTAGGCCTAAAGCTAAAATATTAGGCTTATATTTGTGTTTTTCAGCGTATTCACATACAAGTTCTTTTGTTCCCGTACTAATCTCCGGATGATCTTTTAAAGATCTGGAAACTGTTGATATTGAGATTTTTAACGCTTTAGCAATGTCCTTTAGAGTTATA
Organism: Bacteroidales bacterium; assembly: GCA_031553755.1. Classification (GTDB taxonomy): domain Bacteria; phylum Bacteroidota; class Bacteroidia; order Bacteroidales; family Azobacteroidaceae; genus JAIRVZ01. The sequence continues at coordinate 16,179 of JAVBKZ010000019.1, forward strand.
TGTTTTTTTTCCATGAATTAGAAGTTGTTGTTAAAACAAGTGAAATAAATTATAAAAATAAAACCAAATTAAGGTAATATTTGTTTAATTTGATAAAAATAATATCTATAGATTATGCAAACGTTTGCATAAGAAAGAATATAAAAAAAATAAATCAAAGTTGTATAAAATGAAACGTTTCTATACGTTTGCAACATGATTAAAAAGCAATTTTATTATTAATCTTAAATAATTTTACAAATGAAGAGAGAAATTTCTACTCCTTTTAAAAAAGGTTTCTCTACCTTACTTATCGGTCTTCTTTTTTCTTTTTCTGTTTATGCGCAAGATATAACAGTAAAAGGCCGTGTGACTGATGCCAAGAATGGAGAAGCGATTATTGGCGCGAGTGTATCCATAAAAGGAACGACTCAAGGTACAATCACAGACGTTGATGGTAATTTCCAATTGAAGGCATCATCAAATTCTGTTTTGCAAATTACTTATCTTGGTTACAAATCTAAGGAAGTTAAAGCCGCTCCGAATTTGTCGGTTGTATTGACCGAAGATGCAATTTTATTGAACGAAGTGGTGGCTATTGGGTATGGATCTGTAAAAAAGGATGATGCTACAGGTTCTGTTGTCGCTATTAAGCCTGACGAAATGAATAGGGGTTTAATAACGAGCCCTCAGGATTTATTAGCAGGTAAGATTGCCGGAGTTTCCGTTATTTCCAATAGTGGACAGCCGGGAGCTGCGTCTGTTATTCGTATACGTGGAGGTTCTTCACTTTCGGCGAGTAATGATCCGCTTATTGTCATAGATGGAGTAATTATGGACAATAAAATTATGGATGGAGCAACAAATCCTCTGAATACTGTCAATCCGAATGATATAGAAACTTTCACTGTTTTAAAAGACGCTTCTGCTACAGCCATTTACGGTTCCAGAGCCTCCAATGGAGTTATTTTGATTACTACAAAAAAAGGTGTTGAAGGAAAACCTGTTCGTGTAACTTACGATGGTAATTTTTCTATAGGAACAAAAAGAAATCAGATTGATGTATTGTCAGCTAATGAATTCAGAAATTATGTAAACAAAAATTATGCAGATAGGCCTGATGTGATTGGATTATTAGGAAATGACAACACAGATTGGCAAGATGAAATTTACCGCACAGTTTACAACACCGATCAAAATGTAAGTGTTTTTGGAGCCATTAAAGACTTTCTTCCTTATCGTGCTTCCATTGGATATACCAAGCAAGATGGTATTTTGAAAACTACCTATATGGACAGAACTACCGCAAGTATTTCTTTAACTCCATCTTTCTTTGATAAACATTTGAATTTCAATATCAATGGAAAATATGTCAACATTAAAAACCGTTTTGCAGATGGTGGAGCGATTGGTTCTGCAGCTTCATTCGATCCGACACAACCTGTAAAAAACGGCAGTATGTGGGGAGGATATTATACATGGACAGGCCCGACAGGCAATTTAATATCTGTGGCAGGAAAGAACCCCATGGCAATGCTTGCTATGAGAGACGATAATTCTACAGTCGATAATTTCATTGGGAATATCCAGGTTGATTACAAATTGCATTTTTTCCCCGACTTGAAATTGAATCTCAATTTGGGAATGAATAAAGCAAATACAGACGGAACAAATTATAATGATCCTTACAGGCCTAATAATTATAGTGTAAATGATAATTTGAGTGGTTCCAGACGTATTTATGAAGCTCACATGGATAATAAATTCTTGGATTTTTATGCTCAATATGTGAAAGATGTTGAAAGCATTAAGAGTACATTTGACTTGATGCTTGGTTATTCTTGGCAACACAATGAAAACGATGATAAAGGAGATACATATTATGTTTCGAAAATAGATAAATCGAATTTAGCAAGTACGGGTTCTCCGAGTGATAATTTTACTGAATATTATCTACTTTCATATTTTGGACGTTTTAACTATGCGTTTGATAATAAATATTTGATGACATTTACATTGAGAGACGATGCTTCTTCTCGTTTTTCTCCGGATAATAGATGGGCGTTATTTCCTTCGTTAGCGTTGGGATGGAAAATCAATGATGAATCATTCCTTAAAGATGCAAATGCTTTGTCGAACTTGAAATTGCGTTTAGGTTGGGGTATAACCGGACAGCAAGATATTTCATCCGGAGATTATCCATACATTGGTTCATACCAATATGGTCGCGGATTAGCTTGGTTTCCCATGGGAAAGGATGAGAATGGAAATCCTATTTGGGTGAATTTGTTAAGACCTAATGGTTATAATCCTGATATTAAATGGGAAACAACTACTACATGGAATGTAGGACTCGATTACGGGTTCTTGAATAATAGGATCAATGGAGCAATTGACCTTTATTTGAGGAAAACAGATAATTTGATAAACAGGGAAACAAAAGTGGTTTCAGGTACAAATTTCGCGGAATTGATAGCTGCGAATGTAGGTAGCTTAGAAAATAAAGGTATTGAGTTCTCCATAAATTCAACTCCTGTAGTTACAAAAGATTTTAGTTGGGATTTAGATTTTAATATAGCCTATAATAAATCTGAAATTACAAAATTAACCCGGTATGAGGATCCCAGCTTTGTGGGTGAAACATTCGGGAGTACCGGAGGCGATGGTGCTGAAACGTGTAAAATATATTCTGTAGGTCAAGTTCCTGGTACTTATTATGTTTATGAACAAATATATGATCAGAAAGGAAAACCAATCGAAGGAGCTTATGTAGACCGGGATAAAAACGGTATTATTGATGAACATGATAAGTATTTTTACAAAAAACCTTCTGCGGATGTATTAATGGGATTCAATACAAAAATTACTTATAAAGCTTGGGATTTCGGATTTAACGGACGAGCCAGTATTGGTAATTATAATTACAATGCTATGGCTGCCAATTCAGCTTCTCTTGATGGTGTACTATATGGAAACGGAAGTGATATGTTTTTGAGTAATATCAGAAAATCAGCATTGGAAACGAATTTCAGAAACAAACAAACCTTATCTGATTATTATATTCAAAATGCTTCTTTCCTTAAAATAGATAATATTACGTTAGGGTATTCCTTTGAAAATCTTTTCAAAGCTAAATTAAAAGGACGGGTTTATACCGCTGTCCAAAATCCTATTGTAATCACTAAATATAGCGGTTTAGATCCGGAAGTTACAGCCGGAGGAAACGATGCAGGAATAGATAATAATATCTATCCCAGACCAATAACTTTTATTGTCGGATTAAATCTAAACTTTTAAAAACAAAATTCTTATGAAAAATATAAAAACAATATTTGGAATTTTCCTGACTTTGTCATTGGTGGGCTTTTTTTCATCTTGTACGGATGATTTAAATACAGTACCCCAAAGTGAAAATACGGAGATGACTCCTTATTTAAAACCGGAAGCCTATCCTCAATTGGTTGCTAAAATATATGCGGGATTTTGTAGAATAGGGAATACCGGACCTGATCAGGACAGAGATATTAGCGAAGGCGATGGTAGTGAATCCAGTTTTATCCGTAGTTATTTTAATATGCAGGAATTGGTAGCAGACCAAGTTAAATCAGCTTGGAACGATGAACCTCCTCTCTATTATTCCAAAACAATCATTCAACCCGGAAATCGCTATGCTTATAATGTCTATCAACGTTGTATGCTTACGATTGCTTTTGCTAACGATTTTCTAAGAAATACTGAAAGTCCTAAAGTGCATGTTGATAATTTAGACCGTTATCGGGCCGAAGTTCGAGGATTACGTGCGATGAATTATTACTTTTTGATGGATTTGTTTGGAAATCCCGGATGGATTGACGAAACAAAACCAATGGATGGTTCATATCTGCCGCAACAATTAGGACGTGAAAACCTGTTTAACTGGATTGAAGCAGAATTTAAAGATGTTATCGCATCCGGTAAATTATTGAATCATTCGCAACAAAGTTATGGATTATTTACAAATCAGGCTGCTCAAGCCATGTTGGCCAAGATGTATTTAAATTCACTTGTTTATACAGGAAAAGAAAGATGGGCAGATTGTATTACTTACAGCGATGAAATTATCAATTATAACCAATCGTTACTGAAATTGGAAGATAATTATCAGAATTTATTTTGTGCCGATAATGATTTATCAACAGAAATCATATTTACACTTCCTTACGACAGGGCTAACGCGCAAGATTGGGGAGGAACTAAATTCATTATGGGAGCATTCTCTTCTTCTGATATGTTTGATTTTGTGTTTTTAGAAGGAGCGGATTGGCAAGGATACAGAGCAACTCCTGAATTAGTTGATTTGTTTAATCCTTCTGATAAAAGAGCTTTATTCTTTACAACCGGACGCACAAAGGAAATGACAGATATTAAAAATTTTACAAATGGTTATTCCGTAGTTAAGTTTACAAATAAAGGAAAAGACGGATCCACAGCAAAAGGAGTAAGCCAATTTCCCGATACAGACTATCCTTTGATTCGTTTGGCTGAAATTTACTTGACAAAAGCGGAAGCCCAATTCCGTTCAAATGCCGGAGATAAAGGCCTCGCTGCTTATAACATCGTGCATGCCCATCCCAGAACCGGCATCGCTGCTGCTACAAATATCGTAGAAAGTGATATCTTGGCAGAAAGAGGACGTGAACTATATCTGGAATGTCAAAGAAGAACAGATTTGATTCGTTTTGGAAAGTTTACAACCGGTTACAACTGGAGTTGGAAAGGAGATATTTTAACAGGGAAAGATGTTCCTTCTTATTATAATGTTTTCCCACTTGATCCGTCAACTTTATCTACTAATCCGGAGTTGAAACAAAATCCGGAATATGAAAAGTAAACAAAGTCTAATCAACATAAATGAACACAATATGAAAATAAATAAGATATTTTTATCATTGCTTCTGGTAATAGCGTTAGCGGCTTGTGAAGCGGATAATGAACCTGTTTATACAGGAGGACATTCTGTAGTACAAATTCCAACTTCTCAAGAATATGTGTTGAAGGGCGCTAATTCAAAATCGGAAGTTTTCGAACTACAATGGACAACCGCTGGTCAAAATATAGGAATTCCCAAATATTTTCTTCAGGTAGATAAAAAAGGAAATGGATTTATAAACGCTCAGGATGTAGCATCTTCCGACTCAACAAAAATGTCGGTTCTTACTGAAGCGTTGAATTCCGCCATTGTTACAGGTTTGAAAACAGAGCCAATGGCAACAGCCGAATATGATTTCCGGATTATTACCAAAATGGGAAGTAAATACATGGAAGAAACGGCTTCTGATGTTTTTACTTTGACCATTACAACTTATACAACAGGAGTTTCTATCACTCCGTGGTTTATTATCGGATTGGCTGACGGCGCATGGAAAAATGAATCGGCCGCTATTGGAAGTTCACTTATTCCGCTTTATGCCGATAATAGTAATGGATTTGACGGAAACGGAAATGGAACCTTTATTTATATGGGATATTTCGAAACGTCCAAAGGATTTAAAATAGTTGATAATGGTTATAATTGGACAAACCAATGGGGACAAGGCGCTTCTTTTGGTGAATTTGTTTACCAGGATGGAGGTTCCGGTAATATTACTGTTCCGGCTGATGGTTATTACAAAATAACGTTGAATACACAAGCCAATACATTAAGTATTGTGGCAACAACTCCTCCTGCAACAATTACAGATTATTCTCTTATTGAGTTAATCGGAGCATTCGATGATTGGCCGGGAGAAGGAAGTCCTGCGGAAACAATGGTTAATGTGCCGAATAATACCCATATTTGGTATGTAAAAGATGTAAATATTACAGATCCGGCTAATGTTGAGAGTGCCGGAGAAGTTAAATTCAGGGCGAACAACGCGTGGTCTGTTTCTTGGGGTGGAAAATATTTTCCGTATGGATTGTCAGATACAGGAGATAATCTTGCTCCCGATAAACCGGGTAATTACACTGTATTTTTCTATGACCTTACAGGTAATTATGTTTTCTTAAGTCAAGAATAAAGTTGTGATATGAAAATTCTTCACGGAAATAGTAAAAACTTTTCCGTGAAGAAAAAATAAAATAATTAAAACAATAACACCATGAAGTTAAAATATTTATTACCCGTAGCGTTGTTCGCTTTTGCTTTTGCTGCATGTGAAGACGATACAAACATAACTCCTGATCCGATGGCACAGTCAACGGTTTTGGACATGCCGGAACAGGAAACTTATATTTTGGATAAAGATCAGGAGATCGCCTTTACATTATCGTGGACACCGAATGCTCCTGATTTAGCTAATCCTTCTTATGTTGTTGAAATGGATTCAACAGGACATAATTTTTCTAAAGCTGTTATTTTAGGTACGTCAGACACAACAAAGTTATCTGTTAAAACGGCTGATTTGCAGAAAATACTCAGGGATAGTTATGGATTAAATGAACTCAATTCAACAAAATTTGACATCAGGGTTACTACCATGTATGGTGTCAACAGAATACCATCAAGTGTATCTAATCCCATTTCATTAACTTTAGTTCCTCATTCCGAATTACCGGTTCATCTTTATGCCGTAGGTTCTTTCAATAATTGGGATGTCGCTAATGCTCTTGAATTTACAAAAATATCAGATGGAGTGTTTGAAATAACAATCAACTTAAATCCGGATGATGAATACAAATTTGTTCAGGTAAGACAATGGGATGCGATGCAAGATTTCTCTCCATCAACTTCAACATTGGATGAAATAGGTACGATTAACAAGGGAGGTAATTCTCCAAAATTTACAGGTGAAGCCGGAGCGTATAAAATTAAAGCTGATTTTAATACGATGAAGACTGTTATTACCTATGGAAATATTGAACCTCTGTACATCATAGGATCAGTTTTGGAAAAAGGTTGGGATAACAGTAGCCTAAAAGGATTGATGTATCGTGACAGCAATGAACCGGCTGTCGGTCAATATACTTATACCGGATATTTCAATGCCGGAGAATTCAAAATAATAAGTGGAAAGGATATTGGTACATGGGATAATCTTTATGGAAATGGTGGTGATGGCAAACTAAGTCAGGATGGAGGCAACTTAAGTGTTTCGACAGCTGGTTATTATACGCTTGATGTTAATATTAAAGCCATGACATATTCAATCACACCTTACGATGCGTCAGCGGCACAGGCATATACCCTGATATCGCTTACCGGAAAATTTGCAAATGATTGGAAAGATGATGCGGATTTGGGTTATGAATGGATGGAAGATACGCATAACTGGATAGCGGATGTGGAAATAACTCCGGGAGAAGTAAAATATCGTCTTGACCACGATTGGACGACTTCTTGGGGAGGACCTAATGCCGGTTACGGAAAGTCAAATAACGATAATATCTCGATTGACGTTGCTGGAACGTATACCGTTAAATTCAATGATTTGACAAAGCATTATATCATCATTGAAAAGAAATAATAATATAAATTAAATCAAGAAGTTGTCTAAAAAGTCTGTTAAGAACATTTGTCATTGCGGACTTGATCCGCAATCTACTGCGATTATCAGGAGATCCTGAATCAAGTTCAGGATGACATCCTTTTTAGACAACTTCTTTTCAAACTCAAAAACACACATTTTCGCAAACGTTTGCGTGAATAAGTATATCGAAAACCTTAACTTTTAACATGTTTCTTCTCTTTCCGTTCGTAAATTTGTGTCGATTAAGTTTTTAAAAATTAAATAATTATATACAATGAGAACACTTTTACGAATTATATTCTTCGCGACAATCGCGTTTTCTGTTCAAGCGCAAGTCGTAACTACATCTCCTGCCTTTGTTATAGAAGGACAACAGATTGTTGTTACATTTGACGCTACTCTCGGTAATGCGGGATTGAAAGATAATACGGAAGACTGGTATGCTCACACAGGTGTTTTAACAGATAAAAGCGCGACATCTTCCGATTGGAAATATGTGAAAACTACATGGCCCACAAGCGCTGCTGACACGAAAGCGAATACCGCCGCGAATAAATTAACTAAGCTTGGCAATAATAAAGCTACATTGACTATCAGTGATATCCGGGCGTATTATGGAGTGCCGGCCGGTGAAAAAATAATGAAGCTATGTTTTGTATTCCGTAATCCGGCAGGAACAAAAGAAGGAAAAGATACCGGAGGAAAAGATATTTTTGTGGATGTGTATCAAGCCGGATTGAATGTAAGTTTTACTTCTCCAACTACAACTCAAATAATAGCAAAAGGAACTTCTGTTACTTTTTCAGCGATAACTTCACAGAGTTCAACATTGAATTTATATATCAATGATACTAAAATTGCCACGACTACAGGTGCATCTATTTCCCAAGCATATACATTCAATGATGCCGGAGCGTATTGGGCGATTGCGGAAGCCGGAACAGCACGCGATAGTATCTATGTAAATGTAAAAAAAGACCAGGAAACAGTCGCTCGTCCTTCGCTTCCCGATGGAATCAACATCGAAAATAACAATACTGTTACATTTATTTTATACGCTCCTTACAAAACTGATGTATTTGTGGTAGGTGATTTCAACAAATGGTTGCCAAACAACGATTATATGATGAAGAAAGATGGTAGCTATTGGTGGTTGACCGTAAATAATTTGCAACCCGATGTTGAATACGCTTTCCAATATTTGGTAAATGGAACTTTATACGTGGGAGACGCTTATGCCCAGAAAGTTTTAGACCCTTGGAACGACAAATATATCCCATCGTCTACTTATCCTAACCTGAAACCATATCCTTCCGGTAAGAATGTCGATGATGGAATGGTATCTGTATTCCGGACAAATGAAACTCCTTATAATTGGCAAGTAACCAATTTTCAAAGACCTCGCCAGGATAAGTTGGTTATCTATGAATTACTGATTCGTGATTTTACATCAACAAGCGATTTAAACGGATTAATGGGTAAATTAGACTATCTGAAAGGATTGGGAATCAATGCGATAGAACTGATGCCAACCCAGGAATTTGACGGAAACGACAGTTGGGGTTACAATCCGTGTTATTATTTCGCGATGGATAAGGCTTATGGAACAAAAGACATGTACAAAACTTTTATAGATGAATGCCATAAACGTGGAATCGCCGTTATTTTGGATGTGGTATTCAATCACGCGACAGGAAGTCATCCTTTTGCAAAATTATACTGGAATTCAGCGACCAATAAGACAGCCTCAAACAATCCGTGGTTTAATGTCGACGCGCCACATCCATACAGCGTTTTTCACGATTTCAATCATTCTTCCTCTTTGGTGCGTAATTTTGTGAAACGTAACCTCGATTTTATGTTGAAGGAATATAAATTCGATGGATTCCGGTTCGACTTGACCAAAGGATTCACACAAACTCAGTCAAACGATAATACAGCGGCAAATTATGACGCCAGTCGTATTACGATTTTGAAAGATTATTACGATCAGATAAAAGCTACCGACCCAAACGCGTATATGATTATTGAGCATTTTTGCGTAGATGCCGAAGAAAAAGAATTAGCCAATTACGGACTGATTCCTTGGGGAAAGAAAAATAATGAATATTGCCAAACGGCCATGGGATATTCTTCTTCTTCTAATTTTAACGGAGTAAACGGTTGGACGCGCGATTGGACTTACAACAACCTGGTTGGTTATATGGAAAGTCACGATGAAGAGCGTACTATCTACAAAGCGAAAACTTATGGATCCGCTCAGGTAAAACCAAGCCTCGATGTACAAATGGAGCGTGCCGCCCTGAATGCCGCTTTCTTTATTCCTATTCCGGGAGCTAAAATGATTTGGCAATTCGGAGAATTAGGATACGATTATTCCATCAATTCAAAAGCAGGTTCGACCGATATAAGCGAAAGCAACCGGACATCCCGAAAAGAAATCCGTTGGGATTATTACGATGTTCCACAAAGAAAAGCCGTATATGATATATATGCTAAACTGAATTACTTGCGTAAAAATTATGGAAACGCGTTTGATAATCCTGCTTATTGGAATATGCAAGTAACTGAATACGATTGGAATACAGGACGCCGTATCGCCTTGAATTCAGACGATTTGAAGATGGTTATTGTCGGAAATTTCAGACCTGACGCGAGTATTACTGCCAATCCTAATTTCCCCGCTACAGGAACTTGGTATGATTTAATGACTGGCGAAACCATAAATGTAACCAACGCGAATATGACAATTGATTTGGCGGCTAATAAATTCAAAGTGCTGACAAATAAAAAAATAGACACATCATCATCCATAAAAAACTTGAAATCGGAAAATTTGAATGTTTTTCAAAATGAAGGGTTCCTGAATATTGAAACAGATGAAATAGTTACAAATATAAAAATCTATACGATTAACGGCGTTTTAATAAAAAATATACAAGGCGAAAAGATTATTCCTGTTTCTGATTTAACTAAAGGTTGTTACATTTTGGATGTATGGTTGAACGGACAAAGCATCAAACGGAAGATTATGTTGTTTTAGGTATCTTTAATTTTACCCCTAACCCTTTTTAAAACTAAAAACTAAAAGTTAAAAATTGGAAATGGAGAATTGATAATTTAAAGTGACTTTTTTATCGCTTTTCACTCTCAATTCTCCACTCTCCACTCTCAAATAACACACTATTTATTCACTTTTTAAAATTTTAAAATCATGAAAAGATTAGTACTTTTTTTTGCTATGCTTTTTGTAGTGTCATTGTCTCGTGCAGCCGAACCTGGTACGATGACTTCAGTTCCCAGTCCGATTGTTCCCGACCAATCGGTAACTCTTTATTTTGACGGTGGTGGGAATTTCAAAAGTTGGAATCCTAAATGTTTTATTCACGCGTGGCTCACATCTAACACCGGAGAAACAATTTATTCAACTCCATGGGAAGATGATATGACTGGAGATGCTGATTATGATGCCTTAGACGATAAATTAAAAATGACTTGGGATGGCGTTAATAACTCAGGGAAATATTCGATTACAATTGATAATTTGTATGAATTTTTCAATGTTTTGGAAGCTGATAAGCCGAAGATAAAAGAATTAGGAGTGATGGTCAGGACGCAATATTCAACAGGAAATGCAAATGACGGAAATCGCAGTATAAATTTTTACCTCATGACTTGGACTGGGAATGCGACATGGACAGTTTCTTTAGATCAGGGAGTCGCGATTCCTCAAAACTTATATATTGCAGGCGATTTTGCAGGAACAGGAACTTGGGAAGCTCGTCAAATGACAGTTGGAGAAAATAATACTTATACATATTCGACTTCGAATGTAGCGTTGAATATGCAATATTTATATACATATAGCAGTAATTTAGCAGATAATGCATACGAAACCAGAGCGGGAGGAATAGGTGATAATCGTTGGACTGTTTTAAGTCAAATGGTAGATCTAATTTCTGGTTGGAATGTCGCGCCTACTCCAACATCAATTCAAAGTGAAGTTGCGGATATATTATCAATTGAAAGAGAATCAGGAATCCGGGTTGCTTTTAATGGAATGGCTGATATTGAATTGTATAACATCAACGGAATATTATTGAACAAAACAGTGGCGAAAGAAAGTTTCGAAAGGGCAGGATTGTTATCGGGTTTATACATCCTTAAAATTAACGGAAAGGTTACAAAAGTCCTTGTCAAATAAATTGAAAACCTTGCCGTCAGTTTAAACTGACGGCAATTAATAAATCTTGTCTTGTAGTCTTTTGTCTAATTTTAGTCTTTATTCCTTCTGTCTTTTGTCTTTGCTCTTTCAGTCTTTTGTCTTTGCTCTTTAGTCAAAATAGGAAATTTTCCACCCGTTAAGAAATTAATTTTTTAAAACCTTAAAAATCAGTACTTTGAAAATCGCCCGTTAAGATCACTTTTTTCTAAATTTACCATTATGTCAAAAAAAATTACTATTATATTTGTCGCAACGAAAGGCATT
>JAVBKZ010000057.1:0-60186 GCA_031553755.1 Bacteroidales bacterium
CCGGTGCGGACTCTTTCTCACAACTGCTTTCTATCGCTGATACTGCCAGGAAGAATGGAAGGTCAAGGTATTATGCGTTGGCAGAAATTGCCAAATTGTAAAATCCCATAGATCCTAAAGTGCTGACCTGAGTAGTTACAAAAATGTATAAAATCGATTATTATCCGGAATTTTATTTATTTTTTTGAACTTTCCTTTCGGATCATAAACAACAGGAAATTTTATCCTCAAACAGATAACATTTGAGTATTTTGTATACTATCTGAATTTTGCATGATTAATAAAATATTCATATTCAGTTGTTCCAATTCTTTTTGATACCGTTTCCATAATGTAACACCTTCCAAAGCAATCAGGTGGATGAATAAATATAATATTGGAAATATTTCCACAATTTTACTATATAAAACATGGAAAATTCACTTCATTAATCTTATATTTGCAAAATAATTGCAAAAATCAAATCAACAATGCTGATAGAAGAATTTAGTTTTGGAAATTTTAGGTCATTTAAAGACATTCAAACACTCAGGATGTCAGCAGCCAGAAGAGATTCAAAGAATAAAAAACTTGATACTCAAAATGTTCTGACTGTAAATGATAAAACAAAAGTATTGAAATCTAAAGTAATTTATGGAGCAAATGCAAGTGGAAAGTCGAATATAATAAATGCTTTATTTTGTTTTAAACACATCATATTACAATGTTTAAAAAATAGTACTATTTTAAATTTAGTGCATCCTTTCATGTATTCTACAGAAACGATGAAAGAACCATCTTTTTTTCAATTGATATTCTATATTGATAATATAAAATATCGTTATGGATTTGAGTTAACTCATCAGGAAATTCTCAACGAATGGCTATATGCAACTCCAAACAGAAGAGAAGTACCTGTTTTTATCAGGGAAGGACAAAATATAATTGAAATTAGTAAAACATATATCTCCATAGGATATGAAATTTCAAAACTCAAATCAAAGTTATTTACGGAAAAAATATTGTTTTTAAGTTTAATTGATTCTATCAATGATAATTTAGCCGAAAAAATTGTAAAAAATATTAGTGATATATTGATTAGTTCTGTAGCTGTTAATGAAGCTATAAATTCTTCTATTCCTAATTTTTTTAAAAATACAAATGATATATTAGAAATTTTCGATTTCGTAAAATATGCGGATACCAACATTGTCAGCCTAGAATCTGAAAAAAATGAAAATTCAGAAGATGAAAATAAAACTGTAATTAGGAGTTCTCATTATGTTTATGATGAAAATCATAATGCAGTATCATTAGCTTCTGCGTATTTTGAGACTATTGAATCGGATGGAACACAGCAGATGTTAAGTCTTTCTCCATTCATTTTACAAGCTTTGAAATGCGGAAATCCGGTATTCATTGACGAATTTGGTTCTAAATTACACCCTCTACTTACTAAAAAAATATTTTCACTTTTTAATTCTGAAAATAATAATAAATCTCAAATCATAGCGGCAACACATACAACAGAATTAATGTCTTCCGATTTATTGAGAAAAGACCAAATTGACTTTGTTGAAAAAGACACTTATGGAAGAAGTTACCTGTATACTTTGGTTGAAATCAAGGACATAAGAAATACAGCTTCTTTCGAAAATGATTATTTCAAAGGAAAGTATGGAGCCATTCCTTTTTTAGGCAATTGGGAAGAATTAGAAAAAATTTGTGACCAAACCGAAGACCAACAAAATGAAGAAAAGTAAAAACGAAAAAACATGGGAAAGAAAAAAAACATCTTCCGGTTATCAAATCGGGAAATTTTCCCAAAACAAAAGCATTCTGATTGTTTGTGAAGGACAAACAGAAGAAAAATACTTCAAATCTTTTGATGTTGTTTCTCTAAAAATAGAATGTGTTAATACAAAAGGACTTTCTAAAATTCAATTGATAGACTTTTGTCAAAAGAAAGTAGAAGAATATAAAGATAAATTACAATAACATCAATGACAAATATATCTCAAATCCCTTCTCCCTGCTACGTTTTGGAAGAAGACCTTTTACGCAAAAATCTCACACTGATAAAATCGGTAAAAGAACGTGCCGGAGTAAACATCATCTTGGCATTCAAAGCATTCGCGATGTGGAAAACGTTTCCGATTATCAGGGAATACATTCCGTATTCTACGGCAAGTTCCATATTTGAAGCCCAACTGGCTTATGAAGAGATGGGAAGTCCGGCGCATACTTATTCTCCGGCTTATACGGAAACTGAGTTTCCAATAATAATGAAGTATAGCAGTCACATTACGTTCAATTCTTTGTCGCAATTCGAACGGTTTTATCCCATGATTGGAGCCGATGGAAATCGTATTTCTTGTGGCATACGTATCAATCCTGAGTATTCGAATGTAGAAACAGATTTATATAATCCTTGTGCTCCCGGTTCTCGTTTAGGAGTTGTTCGTTCGCAATTTCCCGACAAATTACCTGAAGGTATCGAAGGATTGCATTTCCATACACATTGCGAATCTTCGTCTTTCGATTTAGAAAAAACATTGATTCATGTAGAAGAAAAATTCGGAGATTTTCTGCATCAGGTTAAGTGGCTGAATATGGGTGGCGGACATTTAATGACTCGCAAAGATTATGATGTGGAGCATTTAATCACGTTATTACAGAACTTTAAAAAGAAATATCCAAACCTCGAAATCATACTCGAACCCGGAAGTGCGTTCCTTTGGCAAACCGGATCTTTGCGTTCGAAAGTCGTGGACATTGTTGAAAATAAAGGCATTCAGACAGCAATTCTTGATGTGTCTTTCACTTGTCACATGCCCGATTGTTTAGAAATGCCCTATAAACCTGTTATCCGCAATGCTTATCAGGAACCTGTTACAGGAAAACCTACTTACAGAATGGGTGGAAATTCCTGTCTTAGCGGCGATTTCATGGGAGATTGGTCATTTGATAATCCGTTAAAAATTGGCGACGATATTATTTTTGAAGACATGATTCACTACACCATTGTAAAAACAAGTATGTTTAATGGCATTCCACATCCTGCTTTGGCTTTGTTACAATCGGACGGAAAATTGAAAATGTTTCGTGAGTTTGGTTATGAAGATTACAAAAACCGGATGAGTTAACACCCCTAAATCCCCTAAAGGGGACTTATTGATTTCCCTGTTATTTTTAGTTATATAAAATTTAATAACTTTGCACCCTCAACTAAGTTGAAAATGGAGAGTTGAGGATGGAGAATTACACATTAACTTCATTCTCAATTTTCAATTCTCAATTCTTAATTCAATAATTATGTCAACTTACAAAGAAGATACCCGAAAAGTTACTACGCATCGCTTGTTTGAAATGAAACAACGCGGAGAAAAAATTTCCATGTTAACAGCTTATGACTATTCCATGGCTTCCATCATCGACCAAGCCGGAATGGATGTTATTTTAGTTGGAGATTCCGCTTCTAACGTAATGGCGGGAAATGCCACTACTTTACCAATGACACTCGACCAAATGATATATCACGGAAAATCAGTGATGAAAGCTGTAAAACGAGCATTAGTTGTGGTAGATATGCCTTTTGGCTCTTATCAGGGAAATTCGAAAGAAGCTGTCTATTCTGCTATCCGCATCATGAAAGAAACCCATGCTGATTGCATTAAACTTGAAGGTGGAGAAGAAGTTAAAGAATCCATTCAACGGATTTTGAGTGCCGGAATTCCTGTTATGGGACATTTGGGATTAATGCCGCAGTCAATCAATAAATTCGGCACTTATACTGTCAGAGCCAAAGAAGAATTCGAAGCAAAAAAACTATTGGAAGATGCTCATTTATTGGAAGAATTGGGTTGTTTTGCCATTGTTATTGAAAAGATACCAGCTAAATTAGCAGAACAAGTCGCGAAAGAACTTACCATTCCTATCATCGGTATTGGTGCCGGAGGAGGTGTAGATGGACAAGTCTTGGTTATGCACGACATGTTGGGAATCAACAAAGAATTTTCTCCCCGTTTTTTAAGAAGATATGCCAACTTGTATGATGTCATTCATGATGCCGTACAACATTATATTGAAGATGTGAAAAACATTGATTTTCCGAACGAAAAAGAATCATATTGAGTAAAAATCAAAAAAAATATAACGCAATGAAAAAGGCACATATTCTTTTTTTTATCCTTATATCTACATTCTCTATTTGTGCTCAAAATAAAGAATTGAAAGTTTCGTCATATAATGTTCGCAACGATAACAAAAGTGATGTTGATGCCGGCAATGGTTGGCAAAATCGTTGTCCGGTGATTGTATCCATGATTCTTTTTCATGATTTAGATATCATCGGGACTCAGGAATGTAAAACCAATCAAGTAAATGATTTGAAAAACCATTTACCTAATTACAATTACATCGGACGTGGCCGGGGAGCCAAATCTATGGATGATGAATATTCTGCTATCTTTTACAAAACTGATAAATTCAAGTTAATAGATTCAGGCAATTTTTGGTTATCGGAAACTCCAAGTGTACCAAGTAAAGGTTGGGACGCAGCTTTGAATCGTATCTGCACATGGGGAAAATTTAAAGAAAAGAAAACAGGATTCACATTTTTCGTTTTCAATTTGCACATGGATCATATTGGCGTTAATGCTCGCAAACACAGTTCGGAGTTGGTTGTACAAAAAGTGCGGGATATCGCCAAAGGTCGGCCAACAGTATTGACGGGCGACTTCAATGTCGACCAACATAGCGATGGATATAAAATCATTACTTCATCAGGCTTATTCTCTGACAGTTATCTTACCTCTCCTATTGTATATGCAACCAATGGAACTTTCAACGGATTCATTATTACGAATGTAACCCACCAACGAATCGACCATGTTTTCATAACAAAGCACTTCACTCCCACTCGTTATGGAGTTTTAACAGACATATATTGGACAAATTCTTCAGGTAATCCTGCTCATTCAGGAGATTTTCCTACGGAAACTGAATTTGTTACCGGAACACCCAAACTTCCATCCGATCATTATCCGGTAGTTGTAGGATTGAAATATTGAAGAATAAAAGCGATTGTTTTTCAATATACCAAATGTTGTGCGTGAATTTTTTCATTCAGAAAAATAGAGGCCATTTCTGAAAATTTATCGGAAGATTCTGTTGTGTAATACCTGCAAGTTCTATTTTTACTGCAAACTTCATCCATTTCAGGATGTCTTTTCATATAGCATTGTAAACTGTCGGCGACATATTTTCCTTGCGAAATTACCTGAATATTCTTAGGAAGATAATTTTTGATTTTGGATTCGAGTAAAGGATAATGTGTACATCCTAAAATTAAGGTATCTATCAATGAATCTCGTTGCAATATATTGTTTAAGTGTTTTTTGATAAAATAATCAGCTCCTTCACTTTCATATTCCCGATTTTCTACCAAAGGAACCCACATCGGACAAGCTTCGGATTGAACAACAATATCAGGAAAAAGTTTTTTTATTTCTATGGGATATGAATTTGAGATAATGGTTCCCGGAGTACCTAAAACTCCAACATGTTTAGTTTTTGTAAAATTTCCGACAATTTCAACCGTTGGCCTAATAACTCCAAGTACTCTCCTATTATCGTCAATTTGTGGCAAATCATTTTGTTGTATGCTTCTTAAAGCCTTTGCTGAAGCCGTATTACAAGCTAAAATTACCAATTGGCAACCCTCTTCAAATAATCGGGTTACTGCCTGTAACGTAAATTCATAAACTATTTTAAAAGAACGAACTCCATAAGGCGCACGAGCATTATCACCCAAATAAATGTAATCATATTCAGGCATTCGGTCACGTATTTTTTCAAGAATAGTTAATCCTCCGTAACCAGAATCGAAAATACCTATTGGAGAATACATAGAAAAGATAAAAGTTAAAAACTAAACTACGCAATTTTTTTTTCACATGCGTTAGCTAATTTTTAACTTTTATTTTTTTGTTTTTAGTTTTTATCTATTTTAGCCCTAATTTTGTTCTTACCAGTGGAGTCGCGTCTGTCGCTTTAGGAGAAACAAACAGGAAAGCTCCTGATTCCATCATGTAAGTGAAACCATGCTCCTCTCCTACCGCTTTGATTGCTGTTTGTATTTTTTGTATAATAGGAGCGTTTAATTCGTTTCTTTTTTTAGTAACTTCTTGTTCAGCTTGTTGATAAAAAGTTTCAATTCTATCTTTTAAGTCCTGAACTTCTTGCATTCTTCTTACTTTAATACTTTGAGTCAAAGAATCTTGTTGTTGCATAAATTCAGTGTACTTTTTATTATAATCTGTTTCCATAGTTTGCAATTCCTTGCGCAAAGATTGGTTCAAGTTAGCCAATTCTGTTTCTGCTGCCGCAGTTTCAGGCATTGCATTAAAAATTTCCATAGAATTTACATGAGCTATTTTAAGCTCTTGAGCCATCATTCCTAAGGGTAAACAGAGGAATACACACAATACGATTTTTTTCAACATAATTTTTTATTCTTAATTTATAATTTAATTTCAATATTTTTATAAAAAAACAGCGACAAATGTAAGTATTTATTTTGAATATCCGAGTTTCGACAACACGTCGTTGCTTACATCTATTTTAGGAGACGCGTAAATGATACTTGAAGCCGACGCTCTATCAACTATCACATGATAACCTTTTTCTTCCGAAATTTGCTTTACCGCATTATAAATTTCGTCTTGAATCGGTTTAATAAGGCTTTCACGTTTCTTAAATAATTCACCTTCCGGTCCAAAATACTTGCGTTTCAAATCTTGAGCCGCTTTTTCTTTTTCTACAATTTGGGCTTCTTTTTTTGATTTCATTTCTGCTGAAAGAAATACAAGATCGGCCTGATATGATTTATACAAATTTTGTGCCTCTTGTTGTAATGTTTCAACTTCTCCTTGCCATTTTTTAGAAATAGAATTCAATTGTTCATTAGCCATTTCATAAGCCGGAATATTTTTCAGTATATATTCCATATCTATCAAGGCAAATTTTTGAGCTTGAGCCGCTATTCCTATCAGGGCAAAACAAGCTATAAATAAAATTTTTTTCATGTTTAATCAACTATTTAATTAGTAAATCAACTTAGTGGTAAATTAAAATTCTTGTCCTAAAATAAATCCGAACCAAGAACCTGAGACACTGCTACTTCTTGAATTAGGTCTATCAAATCCATATCCCCAGTCAATACCCATTAATCCAATCATAGGAAGGAAGATCCGAACTCCGATTCCAGCTGAACGTTTCATTTCGAACGGGTTAAATCCTTTAATATCATGCCAAGCATTACCTCCTTCTACAAAAGCCAACCCATAAATAGTAGAAGTTGGTTCTAACAAGAATGGGTACCTGAATTCTAAAGCCAAACGAGAATAAGCATATCCTTCGTCGCCACTACTTGGGGTCAAGGAACCGTCTTCATATCCGCGCAAAGCAATGGTTTCTGTCGCGTAAGTACTTGAATATCCAGACATTCCGCTACCTCCCATATAAAACGTTTCAAATGGCGATTTTTTATGTGAATTATAATAACCAACAAATCCATATTCAATACGGCTCATTAAAACCGGAGTCCGTTTCACTGTTTCGGGATTAGCTAAAGGCATGAACACTTTTCCTTTGAATTTCCATTTGTGGTATTCTATCCATTTATTTTTTTCAGCGCTATTATCTGCCATTGAAGCATAATCTTTATTATCCCACAACGAATACGGAGGTGTAGCGCTTACTGATGCCGTGAATTGAGAGCCGCTTCTTGTATACAAAGGATTATCGGTAGAGTTCCTCATTAATGTCAATCCTAAACTGATATTATTACAATCTCCATTTTGAATCAGGAAATAATTCCAATCTTTCATCATGTATCTCTGATATGAAAGTTCGGCCATGACTTGAAAATAGTCATCCGGCCAAGTAAGCCGTTTACCGTATCCTAATGACAATCCAAACATTTGAATATATTTATCCGCGTCATATACAGGATAATATCCATAATTATAACCGCTGCTATAACTGCTATAGGGAGAATAACCACTATACGCGTTGCTTTCCACACTGGTTTGTTTCATGAAAAAAGCGCTTAATGACAAAGAATTCGGACGTTTACCTCCAAACCAAGGATCCATAAACGAAACACTATAGGATTGATAGTAACGGCCATTAGTTTGTCCGCTTAAAGTCAAAGTTTGTCCTTCACCCTGAGGAATAATTCCTTTGTAACTACTGGGATTTAACAAATTCTTCATAGAGAAATTTGTAAATTTAAGGCTCAATCGGCCGATAACACCGGTTTGTCCCCAACCCGCGGAAAACTCAACCTGATCATTACCTTTCGATACCAAATTATAAGCGATATCTACTGTTCCGGTTTCTTGATCGGGTTGTACATCAGGAGTTAAATTTTCAGGGTCAAAATGTCCCATTTGCGCTAATTCACGCAAAGAACGCATTAAAGCTTCTTTACTAAACAATTGTCCGGGTTTTGTACGCAATTCACGACGAACTACATCTTCATACAAGCGGTCGTTTCCATTAATAATTATCTTATTTATCGTAGCCTGATGTCCTTCTGAAATACGTATTTCCAAGTCGATGGAATCATTTTCGATGTTGGTTTCTACAGGGTCCAAGCCAAAGAAAATATATCCGTTATTATAATAAACATTCGATACCGCGTCTTCATCGGTAGATAAACGTTCATTCAATTTCTTTTGATTATATATGTCTCCCGATTTCATGTTCAAAACATATTCTAATCTATCGGAAGGATATAGCGTATTCCCAATCCATTTAATATTTCGGAGATAGTATTTCTGGCCTTCTTCAATGTCGATGTAAATATCTACTTTTTTGTCGCTATAATTAACAACGCTATCAGAAACTATTTTCGCGTCGCGGTAACCTTCTTCATTATATTTGGAAATAATATTATCCAAATCGGTTTCATATTCTTCGTTTACGTATTTTTTCGTACTGAACAATTTAAGCCAACTCAATTTGAATCTTTCTTTCAGATTAAAACCTTCGTTGGTTTTTTTCATTGTTCTTTTTAAAGTATAATCGCTCAATTTTTCGTTTCCGGCAATGTAGATCGCGTGAATTTTTGTTTTTTCATTTTTATCGACTTCAATATCGAGGAATACTTTACCGGGATTACTTAAATCATCTTTCTGCATTACCTTAATATCGGCATTGCTGAATCCTTTTTCATCAAAATATTTTTTAATGATTTTTTTTGCCCTATCGATCAGATTAGGAGTAATCTGACTGCCTTTAGCGACACCTATTCTTTCTTCAATGTCTTTCCGTTCTCCTTTTTTAACACCGGAAATAGTAATTTCGGAAATAATCGGACGTTGTTTCAACGCTATTTCAAGCCAAACCTTATCATCTGTCATGCGAGTCGCGAGGATTTTTATATCCGAAAATAATCCTTGTTTCCAGAATCTCTTTACGGCATCTGTGATAGCATCTCCCGGAACTTCAATTTTATCGCCTACGGATAATCCTGAAAAGCCAATTAATACAAAATCTTCGTAATTACTCGCGCCCGTGACCTTGATATCCGCGATTTCATATTTCCTGTGGTTGAAAGTATATGAAATAACCGGAATTTCATAAGGTTCTCCTATTGTATCGGTGGGTTGTTGTATCGTATTCGAATCTGCCTTTTCCTGAGCGAATAAAATCGTTCCAAAACAAAAAACAAGGCAAAAAGGGAGTATTTTTTTTAACATATTTATTTGATTTGTTCTCCGGTTTTGCCGAATCTGCGTTCTCTCGTTTGAAAATCGATTATGGCAGAATAAAACTCTTCTTCTCTGAATTCCGGCCAATATAATTCTGTAAAATATAATTCCGTATAAGACAATTGCCACATTAAAAAATTACTGATACGATATTCGCCTCCGGTTCTGATAAGTAAATCAGGGTCAGGAATTCCGGCTGTATTCAAATAAGAAGAAAACAACTCTTCATCAATTTCATCCAAGTCAACATTCCCACTAATTACACCAGATGTTATTTTCTTAACGGCATTGGTTATCTCCCATCTGGAAGAATAACTAAGAGCCAAAATAAGGTTTAAGCCCGTATTTCCAGAGGTTTCATCAATACATTCTTTCAAAGTTTCTCTTGTGTAGGAAGGCAAACGTTCGACATCTCCTATAACGCCAAGTTTTACGTTTTTTTCTATCAATTCTGGAATTTCCCGTTTGAGTGTTGTTACAATCAAATCCATCAAAGCATCGACTTCTTCTTGGGGACGATTCCAATTTTCTGTAGAAAAAGTATACAAAGTCAGATATTTAACACCTGTTTCTCCGGCAACTTCGACTACTTTTTTAACAGAAACAGTTCCTTCCTGATGTCCATAAAAACGTTCCAACTCCTGTTGTTGTGCCCAACGTCCATTGCCATCCATAATAATCGCGACATGTTCGGGAACTCGCGATAAATCTATTTTATCTTTCAGTGACATTCTTTAATTGTATATTACTCTATGTTTGTACATTTTCTATCATTCGGACCAAAGTCCCATGTGACCGAAAACATTAATAATGTGTACCAATCATTATTTTTCAGGATACTATCATTAAGCTTATATGGATTATCTAAATTAAATCCTGATTGCTTCGGAGCGTCAAAACTATCTGCAAATAATTTCCTGACAGAATATTCAACACCTAAATTTATCCTGTTTTTTATTTTATATTTCGCTCCTATTCCTAAAGATAGATGAAAACCGAAAAACGTATCATCATCTCCCGGAGCCAATGTAAACCCTAATCCGGAAAGCACATAAGGCGATAATTTGCTTGTCTGCAGGTATGCGAACTTATCACTATAAGGCAAAAAATTAAATTCCGGTTGAAACCCAAGTTCATAAAAATTCCGGTTGAATTCGGCTGTAGCGTTATTGGGATAAACATTTTCAAAATTCATGGAATTCCCACTTATTTTCCCCATTAACAAATCAGTCTTCAACGCCCAACGAAAATTGATATTTTTTCGAAAAACAGCTCCAAAAGAAGGATGTAATTCCAAAAAAGGATTATTCTTATTCGCGTCTCCCATATAAGAAGATGCGCCTATCATCCCTCCTATTTCGTATTTATATTCCTGTGCAACCGCTGTTACACAAGACGAAACAATCATTGCAAAAAATAAAATAATCTTACCTAAATATTGAGAGTATAAATATTTAATACATTTCATAAAATGAATATTTCTCCTTATCAAAACGTCAAAAGAGTATTAAAATTATACTTTCCTTATTTTATTTAATTTGAGTCAATTCAATTTATTCAATTTTCCTTCCCATATATCGGGTGTAAATCGCGCGTCGTTTTTTCCCCCGATAATGTATACTTTATTGTTGCTATCAATAACTACAGAGGCATTTTCCCGATATGTATATTCTTTAGGAAGATTCATTTTAGATGCTGATTCCTGCCATGTATTTCCTTGATCAACAGAACTATATACAATTTGATTATATGTTGTGGATTTTCCGTTCAATAGATAAAATTGATTGTTATATCTGAAAATATTAGCCGCTTGGATGAGGCCAGGCAGTGAATTTCCCTGATTCATCCATTCCAATCCATCAATAGTAGAACAGCTTGTAGCGGTAATTCCTCCGGAAACAAAAAGACGGCCTTTTTCTACATTCGTATAAGATATGGATGAAAAAGATTGTAAAGGAAAGTTTTCCGGAACTTTACTTCCATACAACCATGAATTATCTTTATATAAAGCATATATATTTCCTTCTCCTTTATTCACAATCAAAGATAACGCGTCAATTTTATCAACGGTTCCAAGCACGGCTCGAACCAAATAACCGGCGTCTAATTCAATTTTATTCCAAACTGACATGTCGCTTTTAGAGGCTTTATATAAATCACCTGAATTTGTGAAGGTTACCACATTGTCTTTATATGATTGTATTTGTTCAAGAACCGCGTCGGAAGGTAAATTTGTAATTGTTGAAGTTTTTGTATTGGCAATTAAATCGCTATACGAATATGAATATAAGTTGACTTTATTTTCTTCTTTCGAGAATGTATAAAAAATGTCGTTATTTAAAATTGTTTTTGTTTCAGGCGTTTCCAAAAAATCAATATCACCCATCGTTTTTTTCCACACCATCGAATCAGGATCAACTTGATGGATATTAAGCATTACCGAATAATCTTTATATTGGCCTGTAGCTGAATAAGACCTGATTTTTATCTTTGTCGACAAATCAATAGAATCTCCCGTTGTTATCAATGTTGAATCATTATCCGCGATATTGTAAATCCATCCGCCAACGACATTCGAAATTGTGAGAATCACTTTTTCTGAGAGGACAAGGCCATATTGGGCCGAATCCTGATTATAGATAAGTCCGTTTTTTTGGTCTATTGAAAACACAACATTTGCCAAGTCTGTTGAAATTGCATCATTTTTTATCGAAAACGCTGTTATTTCGGCATCTGGAGATATAAAATATTCTTCTTCGTAACTATCTCCTAAACAAGAAACTAATGTAGAAAGTAAAATTACTCCAAAAATATAATAAAGAGTTTTAAAATTCATCGAAATAAAATTATGAAATAAGATAAAAATATTCAAGTTGCAAAAGTAGAAACATTTTTGCTTTATTGGCTATGATTTATAAAAAATTTAGTGTTATCTATTATTATTGTAATGATAAATAACTGATTTTTTATACCTATCCGCTTTAATTATAGTTCCAGTAATAAGCGGAGCGGATATTCCGGAATTTAATTTCATGCATACAATTTCCACATTGGCTTCATCCCACAATCCTTTTGAAATAAAACTATTAATCAAAAAACTTCCTCCTTCTACAATCAACGACTGTATTTTTTTTTCATATAAATCAGCCAGCAGTTCAGACAATAAATTTTCATTAAAGTTTATTTGGCGATAGAAAATATTATGACTGTCAACTTTATTTTTTTCGGTATATACCAATGTAGGAACCGAGCCATCGAACAAATTAAAATCAAAAGGAATTTTCAAATCCTTATCTATAACAATCCGCAAAGGATTATTTCCATGCCAATAACGAGTCGTTAACGAAGGATTATCTAACAAGGCAGTCCGGGTTCCAACCAAAATAGCGCTTTCCTGCGCTCTCAGTTTATGCACTACCACCGTAGTAAAATCACTTGATAACCGAACCGGTTTTTCATCCGAACCGAAATTCCTTCTTTTATCTAAAAATCCATCAGACGATTGCGCCCATTTCAAAATAATGTATGGCCTTTTTTGTAAAGTATAAGTCAGGAATCGTTTATTCAAACGCTCACATTCATCTTTCAACACGTCAGTTACAACTTCGATACCGGCTTCTTTCAACATCCTAATTCCCCTTCCCGAAACATCAGGAAAAGGATCTGAATGTCCTATCACTACTTTAGGTATTTGCTTTTCAATAATCAATGAAGCGCACGGAGGCGTTTTTCCATAATGCGAACAAGGTTCCAAGTTTACATACATTACCGATTTTTTCAACAACGAATGGTCTTTGACCGAATTAATGGCATTTACTTCGGCATGGGCTTCCCCATATTTTCGATGATACCCCTCTCCTATTATTTTTCCATCACAAACGATTACCGCGCCAACCATCGGATTCGGAGCGACAAAACCTTTGCCATTTCGAGCTAATTGTATACAACGATGTATATATTTTTCTTCCGTATTCAAAATTCCAACTTTCTAAATTCTTTCATTACATTTGCAAACAAAATAAATGTATGCAGACCATCATCCAATATATAGAACACGAATTGACTTCTTTTTACCCTGATTCGGAAATTAAATCGTTTTCCAGGCTGATTGTCAATCATGTTTGTAAAATCAAACCGTATGAATTTTTTCTGTACAAAGATATAAAAATCCCCGAAAACGAACGGAAAGAAATCATAGCGATTGTAGATTCGTTGAAAAAACAAAAGCCTTTACAATACATTTTAGGAGAAACCGAGTTTTTCGGACTCACTTTTTTTGTTGACGAACGGGTTTTAATTCCACGTCCGGAAACCGAAGAATTAGTCGAATTGATATTAAAAAATCATCAAAAACCGGAAAAACTAAATATTTTGGATATCGGAACAGGTAGCGGATGCATAGCCATTGCTTTGTCGAAATATTTGCCTGATTCTGATATTTACGCTATCGACATATCGGAAGAGGCATTGATCGTAGCAAAGAAAAACGCCGAACAAAATAAGGTTAAAGTAAATTTTTCACCATCTGATATTTTGTGTCATTTACCCGATTATTTGTCTGATATCCGGTTTGATATAATCGTAAGCAATCCGCCATATATTACTCCATCCGAACAAGAAAAAATGTCGGATAACGTTTTGAAATATGAACCACATACGGCGCTCTTCGTACCTCAAAACGATCCTCTTTTGTTTTATAAACGAATAGCGGATGTCGGAAATAATTTACTAAATCAAGGTGGAAAACTATATTTTGAAGTTAATTCATCATTCGGTAAAGAAACCCTCAATATGTTGAAAGAAAAAGGATATGATGAGGTTCTTTTGTTACAAGACATTTCAGGTAATGACAGGATGATTAGTTGTAGATTATCAAAATGAAACATTTATCAGAAACTGAAGCTTTACATAAAGCCGCCGCGTATTGCAGCCGGACAGAAAGGTGTATTGACGATATAAAGAAAAAGTTAACTCTTTGGAATATAGAATTTCCTGTCCAAAACAAAATTATTCAACGGCTGTTGATAAAAAAGTTTATTGACGAACAACGTTTTTGCCGTTTTTTTGTGAACGATAAATCAAAGTTTAACAAATGGGGATATAATAAAATTAAATTTGAACTGAAGAAAAAAAATATTCCGGACGAACTAATCGAATCCGCGTTAGACAATATCAATCCAAAAGAAAATAAAGAAAGATTGATACAACTTCTTAAAAATAAGAAAAAATCGGTGAAGGGTAAAAGTGATTATGAAATACAGCAAAAACTGATACGTTTCGCGATAGGAAAAGGGTTTCAAATCGATGAAATTATTGAAACGGTTAAGTTTTTGTAAATTTCAATTGACATATCAATCAATAAATCACAACATCTCTTTCATTGCGTTGCGATTAATAATTTTCCCTTTACCCGCTTTGAATTCAATAATTCCATCTCTTACCATTTCTGAAATCGCCCGTGAAAGTGATGGTCGTTCCACTCCAAAATATTCGGCAAGGGACGCGATGCTCCGTCCTAATTCAAACTCATTATTCTTAGCGCGTTGTAAAAGATAAAAAGCTATTTTGGCCTTAATTCCTTTCAGTGAAAAAATCTTTAGCCTTTCCGACAAAAATTGCATTCTGTTGGCTGTGAAAGCCATAAATCCACGCAAAAAGTGTGGACATTCAGCCATCTGTTTTTCTATAGAATCTTTTCGTACCAGTATGATCTCCGAATCTTCCAACGCAATTACGTCAACAGGAAAACGATTATTATCCGCGAATAAAAACGCGGCTGCCAACGGATACGGCGCCTGTATTTCTTCGATATGCAGTGTTAATCCGGGATCTGATACAATCTCCGTCTTGACTTTACCTTTCACCAACATATAGAGATATTCTACTTTATCACCCTGATATACTATATATTCTCCTTTTTTGTAGTTCTTTATGGAGTGAGGTATGGTACACTTAATTTTAACAACTTCTTCAGGAGACTTATCCCTACATGTCGCGCAGAAGAAAAGCAGATCTAAATTTTCCATTATTCCAATCTTTTTGCAAAGATATGCAAAACAATCTCACTCCATGTAACAAATGTTACAAAATTAACTTTAACAAGGCCATACATTTGCAAAAAATAAAGAAAAATAATGACGAATAAATGTCTAAAATCAGTGAAGAAAATGTATCTGAAAATTTTTAACAATTAAACATAAAATGATGAGCATGTTTTGTTTTCAATGTCAGGAGACAGCCCAAAATAAGGGTTGTACAGTAAAAGGTGTCTGCGGTAAAACACCGGAAGTCGCTAATTTGCAAGACTTATTAGTGTTTCTTTTGAAAGGAATTTCGCATTACACGACACAGTTGCGCAAGCAGGATACAAACGTGCCTGTCGAAGCCAACCACTTTGTGATGGAATCGTTATTTATGACTATCACCAATGCCAACTTCGATAAAGAGCGTTTTGTGAAACGAGTGTATGAAGCCATCACTTTGCGCGATTCGCTTGCGAAACAATTAGATTCAAACACAACAGCGTGTCTGAATTGTGATTGTACCACATGGAAATGCAATAATGTCGCGGAGATGGATATGAAAGCCGCTGAAGTAGGCATTCTGAAAACCGAAAACGAAGATATTCGTTCTCTGCGCGAACTTTTGATTTATGGAATAAAAGGGATGGCTGCTTATGCCGAACATGCGGCAAACCTGGGCTATGAGGAAAGCGACATTTATGTATTTACGCAAGAGGCTTTGGTCGCTACGACACAAAACCTTACTGCCGGTGAATTGACCGCGCTTGTATTGAAATGTGGAGAATATGGTGTGAAAACGATGGCCTTATTAGATACAGCCAATACATCTACTTATGGTCATCCTGAAATTACAAAAGTAAATATCGGAGTACGCAATAATCCAGCTATTTTGATTTCAGGACACGATTTACGGGATATGCAGGATTTATTGGAGCAGACCGAAGGAACCGGTGTAGATGTATATACCCATAGCGAAATGCTTCCGGCTCACTATTATCCTGCATTTAAAAAATACAGCCATTTTGCAGGGAACTATGGCAGTGCATGGTGGCGTCAGAACGAAGATTTTGAAACATTCAACGGCGTGATTCTTTTTACAACAAACTGTATCGTTCCGCCACGCTCTACTTCGACATATGCCGACAGGGTATATACTACCGGTGCATCCGGGTTCAGTGGATTTCCGCATATTGAAGACCGAAAAGAAGGCAAGGGTAAAGATTTCTCTGCATTGATTGAACACGCTAAACGTTGTCCTGCTCCGACCGAAATAGAAACCGGCGAGATTGTTGGCGGCTTTGCTCACGAACAGGTATTTGCCGTAGCCGACAAGGTGGTTGAAGCAGTAAAATCGGGTGCCATCCGTAAGTTTTTTGTGATGGCAGGTTGCGACGGACGCATGAAAAGCCGCGATTATTATACCGAATTTGCCGGAAAACTGCCGAAAGATACAGTCATCCTAACAGCAGGTTGTGCAAAATACAAATATAATAAACTGCCTTTAGGCGATATAGACGGAATTCCCCGTGTATTAGATGCCGGACAATGCAACGATAGTTATTCGCTCGCGTTGATAGCCTTGAAATTGAAAGAAATATTCGAGTTGAACGATATCAATGAATTGCCGATCGCTTACAACATTGCATGGTACGAACAGAAAGCTGTCATCGTATTACTTGCGTTGTTGTATTTGGGTGTTAAAAATATTCACTTGGGCCCCACATTGCCTGCATTCTTGTCACCCAATGTTGTCAAGATTCTTGTCGAAAATTTCGGAATCGGCGGAATTACTACCGTGGATGAAGATATGAAAATGTTCTTGGCATGAGCTCATATTATTGGGGATAAAATTCTGTCTATACAACCGGAGTTGTTGCCGTAGAATAAGTTTTATAACCTCCCGATAAGTTTTTAACATTGGTATATCCGTTGGCTGTAAGAATTTTTACAGCCAGATATCCTCTTAACCCAACGGTACAATAGATATAAATCGTTTTTTCTTTCGGAAGCTCAAACAGTCGTGAGCGAAGTTTATCAAGCGGAATGTTGACGGCTCCCGGAATTGCTCCCATTGAAAACTCCGCTGCTGTACGGACATCTAAAGTCAATGTTTTGTTTTGACCGGCATGCCGCATCTCTCTCCAGGTTATGGCAGGCATTGCCCCACTGAGAATATTGCTCGCCACATAACCCGCGATAGCAATCGGATCTTTAGCCGAGGAAAATGGCGGGGCATAAGCATGTTCTACTTTTATTAAATCGTAGATAGTTCCTCCGTTTTTGATAAGAAACGCCATTTGGTCGATACGTTTGTCCACGCCATCATAACCAACACATTGAGCACCATATAATTTACCGTTTTCGGGGTGGAATGTAATTTTTAAACTCAGCGGCAAGGCATTGGGATAATATCCCGCGTGAGAATCGGAATGAGTCCACGAACTGCGATAAGGAATATCCATTTGTTTCAATTGCTTGGCGGCAAGTCCGGTGGACGCAACTGTCATATCGAAAACTTTGGCAATGGAAGTACCTATAGCTCCTTCGTATGGAATTGTATTACCCAATACCATGTTGTCGGCCACAATACGTCCCTGACGATTGGCCGGATTGGCAAGATAATTCAGCCACGGCTTGCCTGTAAGCGGATGCGGAAATTCGATTGCATCGCCAACGGCATATATATCTTTAATAGAGGTTTGTAGAAATTCATCGACCCAAATTCCACCCGTTTCTCCGATTTTCAGTCCGGATGCTTTGGCAAGCGTAGTTTCGGGACGGACACCGATTGAAAGAATGACAATATCGGCTGCAATCGCCTCGCCGTTTTTGAGATGGACATCAATTTGATTGCCGCGTCCGGAAAACCTCTCGACACTTTGTTCCAAAAATAGATGAATTCCTTTCTGTAGAAGATGTTGATGTACCTGAGCTGCCATTGAAAAGTCAATGGGAGTCATTACCTGATTGTTCATTTCCACAATAGAAACTTCAGCTCCTGCCAGATGCAGGTTCTCGGCCATTTCCAGACCAATGAAACCTGCACCAACCACCACCGCTTTACGGATTTCATGACTTCTGATGTAGGCCTTGATTTTATCTGTATCATTGACATCCCGAAGCGTAAAAATCCCTTCCTGATCAATCCCGGCAAGCGGCGGACGTACAGGCATGGAACCGGGCGAAAGCAATAGTTTGTCGTAATTTTCCGTATATTCGCTTCCATCAGCTTTACGGATAGTTACTGTTTTTGACTGCGGATCTATTTTTGTGACTTCATTTTCCACCCGTACATCCATATTAAACCGTCTCCCTAATGATTTAGGTGTTTGCAGGAACAGGTTATCCCGTTCGGATATGATTCCGCCGATGTAGTAAGGCAAACCACAGTTCGCATACGAAATATATTTCCCTTTTTCAAGCAAGACGATTTCCGCGAATTCGTCCACGCGGCGTATTCTTGCGGCCGCAGTCGCTCCACCCGCCACGCCTCCGATAATGATGTGCTTCATATTTTCCTGATAGTTTCTATTAAGTCTTTACTTTTCGAAGATAAAATTACATTTATTTTTCAAAATAAAATAATTACATTTGCCATCAATCTAAAAAACCAACTCTAAAACCATTATTTCGATGATATTTTCGACAATAAAAAATTATTTAACCGGATTCGTTTCTCTATTTTACCCGCATTGTTGCATGTTATGTGAAATAAAATTAGTTGAAGGAGAAACAGATATATGCTTGTCATGCCTATTGCGTTTACCAAGAACAAATTATCATTTGCAACCTAACAATATGGCCTCTGATCGTTTTAAAGGAAAAGTACCTTTTGAAAATGTATCTTCTTTCATTTATTACAACAAAGGCGGATTATCTCAAAAAATAGTCGTAAATATTAAATATAAAGGCTTTTCTGACTTTGGAATCTCAATGGGAAAACTCGCGGCTAAAGAAATTAAAAACACATCTTCATTTTTTGACAATATAGACGCGCTTATCCCGATTCCCTTACATTACCAAAGAATGAAAAAAAGAGGATTTAATCAGTCCGAAAAATTAGCGGAAGGTATTTCTATAGAAACCGGTATTCCAGTTAATACCTCAATTGTTTTCCGAAAAAAACTAAATCATACACAAACTAAAAAAGGACGGTATGAAAGATGGTTAAATACGGAAAACATTTTCAATATAATTCCGGATGAAAATATGGATGGAAAACATTTATTGATAATAGATGATGTATTAACCACAGGCGCAACTATTGAATCTTGCGTACAAACATTATTGATGCATTACACGCAGCTAAAAATAAGTATTTTCACATTAGCAATCACCGAATAACAATACATTTTTCATAGAATTATTCAATATTTATACTCTTTTGCAATGATATTACACTATAAATAATTACTTTTGTTCGGTTTATAGAAATTTAAGAATAAATATGAAAACACTTGAAAGAATTGTTGCTGACAAATTATTGAAAATCAAGGCAGTGAAATTACAACCCGCGAATCCGTTTACTTGGGCGTCTGGTTGGAAATCTCCAATTTATTGCGACAACAGAAAAACTTTATCATATCCTGCTGTACGTAATTTTATCAAATTAGAATTAGCCCGTACAATTTTAGAAAAATATGAAAATGTGGATGCCATTGCCGGAGTCGCAACCGGAGCCATTGCTCAAGGCGCTATGGTCGCGGATGAATTGAACTTACCTTTTGTATATATTCGCTCTACCCCGAAAGATCACGGATTGGAAAATTTAATTGAGGGAGATTTAAGACCTGGTTCTAAAGTGGTTGTTATCGAAGACTTAATCTCGACCGGAGGAAGTAGCTTAAAAGCGGTTGAAGCCGTTCGCAATGCGGGATGCGATGTATTAGGAATGGTTGCTATTTTCACATACGGTTTCCCCATTTCAGAAACAAAATTTAAGGAAGCAAAAGTAAATCTGACTACTCTTTGTAATTATGACGCGATTCTTGATGAAGCTCTTAAAATAGATTACATAGACGAATCTGAAATTTCCATCTTACAACAATGGAGGAAAGATCCGGCAAACTGGAATCCGAAATAAAATTATCAATAAAACTTACTCATGACTGAATTTACAAGCGAGGTCAAGACTATTCCATACAATGAAGAAGACATTTTCAACATGTTGTCGGATTTGAATAATCTTGAACTCGTAAAGGATAAAATACCCCAACAACAAATAAAAGATTTTACATTCGACAAAGATTCTTGCAGTTTAGATGTAAATCCTGTTGGAAAAGTAAAGTTCTCCATCATTGAAAGAGAACCTAACAAAACAATTAAGTTTCAAGCGGAAGGAACTCCTGTTGAGCTTAATATGTGGATACAGCTGAAGCAAACCGAAGAGAGTAATACCAAGATGAAATTGACAATCAAAGCGAAGTTAAATCCATTTCTTAAGCCAATGTTATCTAAACCTCTTCAGGAAGGAATTAATAAAGTCGCTGATATCTTGGCCGCGATACCTTATAAATAAAAATGAAAAAAAATATTCTCTGATTACTTTCATTGGTTTCATTTCTTTCATTAGTTTCATCATCTTCATTATTTCTAAATGTCGTCTCAAAAACTTTGGGAAAAATCAATTCCCGTCAATGATAAAATTGAAAAATTCACGGTTGGTAAAGACCGTGAAATGGATTTGTATTTAGCTCAGTACGATGTTTTAGGTTCGATGGCACACATCAAAATGCTTCAAAGCATTGGTTTACTGACGTATGAAGAATTACAAATACTGTTATCGGAATTATTTCAAATATATAAAATAGCGGAAGAAGGAAATTTTGAAATTGAAGAAGGTGTTGAAGATGTTCATTCGCAAGTCGAACTAATGTTAACCCGGAAATTAGGAGATGTTGGAAAAAAAATCCATAGCGGACGTTCACGCAACGATCAGGTATTGGTTGACGTAAAACTATTTACGCGCGATGCCATTAAAAGTATCGTAGAAGAGGTCAGTAGTCTAATAGACATATTATTGGAGCAAAGTGAACGTTACAAAGATATTCTTTTACCGGGATATACCCACCTTCAAATCGCGATGCCGTCTTCTTTCGGATTATGGTTTGCCGCCTATGCCGAAAGCTTAACTGATGATTTACAATTGATGTTGGCCGCCTATAAAGTATGCAATAAAAATCCATTGGGATCGGCTGCCGGTTATGGTTCATCTTTTCCTCTTAACCGGAAAATGACAACAGATTTATTGGGATTCGAGAATCTGAATTATAATGTAGTTTACGCGCAAATGGGACGTGGAAAAATGGAACGTACTGTCAGTTTTGCTTTATCCGGTATCGCTGCTACACTTTCCAAATTAGCATTTGACGCTTGTTTGTACAACAGTCAAAATTTCGGATTCATCAAATTACCCGATCAATTCACAACAGGATCGAGCATTATGCCTCACAAAAAGAATCCTGATGTATTTGAGTTGACACGAGCTAAATGCAATAAAATACAAACCGTTCCACAGCAAATCACAGCGGTAACCAATAATCTTCCCTCCGGATATTTCAGGGATTTACAAATTATCAAAGAAATATTTTTCCCTGCATTCGGAGAATTGTCCGATTGTATTGACATGGCCGGAATGATGATGCGAAAAATAGAAGTCAACACACAAATTCTTAATGAAGAAAAATACGGATTATTGTTTACTGTCGACAAAGTAAACGAATTAGTGTTACAAGGAATTCCTTTCCGTGACGCCTACAAACAAGTTGGACTTGCTGTAGAATCGGGAGAATTTGAAGCAAAGAAAACGGCCAATCACACACATGAAGGAAGTATTGGAAACCTTTGTAATGATAAAATAAAAGCCATGAAAGAAGAAATTCTTTCCGGCTTTCATTTCGAAAAAGCAGAATTCGCGATAGAACAACTGCTTTCTTATTAATTTATCGCGTTTTAATTAGCAAAAAGATTATTCAGTCATCGTACAGCTACCATTAAAAACAGCGCCAGGCTCTATTTCCATTGTTTTTGTATAAGCATCTCCTGTATATATAGCTGTAGATTTAAGACTTAAGTGACCTGAAGTATGAATCATTCCCGTAATTTTTCCCATTAATTCCGCGTTCGCGCAATTTATTTGGCCAATTATTGTACCTTTCACTCCTACTACAATCTTTCCGTTACAGACAATATCTCCTTCAACCGTACCGTCAATCCGGAAATCTTCGTCTGCTTTGACATTACCGGTTATTATTGTTCCTTCCGCCAACGTATTATGAACTCCTACCGATATGATTTGTTTCGCTTTTAACATCATAATTATACACCTTAAATTAAATGCACATCCGCATTAAGACAAAACAAAAATAGTATAAGTTTAATTGGATACAAAAAAACACAAGTTTTATTTGGGAAATTTTCGGCTAAACAGTTTTACTTAATACTGTTCAATAGGTCTAATTTACCTTCATCAATTAATTTGATAATCAATTCACCAAACAATGTATTTTGCCAGGCAAACCATTCGCGTGTAAAATTTTTCGGATCATTTTTGTGGAATGATTCATGCATAAAACCTGTCCCCGCATCGGTTTTCATCAATGTTTCTATACACCATTTAATTTCATTATCGTTTTGACTTGTGAAAGCTTTCATCATGATACTCATTGGCCAAACCATGTCATAACCGATGTGCGGTCCACCAATACCCTCTCCTGCTGTTCCTTTAAAGAAATAAGGGTTATCTTCACTCCAAACAAATTTCCGGGTATTTTGATAAATCGGATCATTGATATTGGTATCTCCTAAATAAGCCATTGCCAATAAACTCGGCACATTGGCATCGTCCATAAATAATTGGTTACCAAATCCATCCACTTCGAAAGCATAGATAGTTCCATATTTCGGGTGATTGAAGGTAGCATATTTCCTTAACGCGGTTTCCACTTCATTAGCTAAATCATCACATTCTTTTGCCTTTACTGTATTTTTATTGACTTTAGTAAGAATATCGGATGCTTTACGCAAAGAAGTTACTGCAAAAAAATTGGAAGGAATTAAAAATTGGAAAGTAGTGGCATCATCCGACGGACGGAAAGCCGATGATATCAATCCGACCGGATTGACAGGATTACCCATTCCATTATTGGTCATTGTATCTAAAGCGCGTTCTGTTTTTCGTTGGAATGTATATGGTCCGTGTCCACCCTTCTTTTGTTGTTCTTTGAATGTTTTCAATACCAAAGTTATCGCTTTATTCCATTCATCACCGAAAATACTCGCGTCACCTGTAACCAACCAATATTGGTATGCTAAACGGATAACATAACACAATGAATCAATTTCCCATTTACGTTCATGTAATTCAAGTTTCATATCTGTTTTATCACTCATCCAATTATGATCGGGATTAGGATCGTGCGGGTCAAGAAACGCGTTGGCATAAGGGTCTAAAATGATGCATTTGAATTGACGAAGAATGGTGCCTCTAAGCATTTTTTTCAGTGCGGGATCTTGATTCGCAAGTTGAATGTATGGAAATACTTGGGCTCCGGAATCGCGTAACCACATCGCGTGAATATCGCCTGTATAAACCAAAGTGTCATCCTCTCCATTATCATTATAATAACGAACAGTAGTATCAAGCGTATTAGGATAACAATTTTCAAACATCCATTTTAGGTATGGATTTTTAAGTTTCGCGGTTACTTCTTTAATTTTTTCCTCTACGGAATTTGATTTAAACAACCGTTTTTTTTCCTGTGGACGTTGAGAAACATAGACTTTCGTATTATCACTGGCTAATGTTGTATTCGCATTAACATTGGCACTCGCAATAGAAATACAACCTAAAGTAAAACAAGAAATCAATAGAGTTTTTCTTTTCATGAGATTAATATTTTAATAAGATTATTTTATATTCGATATCCGGGCATACATTTCAACCATGGCAAACTGCGTAAGTAACCATTTGGAATTATCTTTATTCATACCACTCCAATCGGAGTTAAAAAGTCCATTTTCCGCACGCATGTATAACCAAGCGTAATCGAGATTTTTCTGGAAAGCATTAATATATTCCTTGTTATTGTCTATGTGATATAATTCGATAAATCCTCGAAACATGATATTAGAAAACCACACATCTCCTTTGATTAATAAACGGAAAGATTCTTTTTCGGATGGTTTGAATTCTTTAAAAAAATAATTGTAGCATGATTTCGCTATGTTTTGAGCATCCTTCAAATATATATCTTTTTGTGTATGCTTATATAATAAAGCGGCTGCTTGCAACATTTGTCCACTATTGTAAGAATATTTCTTTTTATCAATTGAGCCATTGATACGCACATTATCGTAATAAAGATAATCTTCCGGATCCTGTAAGTTTTTTTTTGTCCATTGATAAAGTTTTTTACCTGTATAGAGATAAGCGCTATCATTTGTCGCCTCAAACAATTTTATAGCGTAAACAATGGCCGGCGCATTCGAACAGGTGTGTTTTGAACCTTTTTTTTGTTCAACCCAATAAATTCCCCCACCTAACTTGTCATCGGTTCCACTTTCTATAAATTTCCAAATCGATTTCGCCTTATTTAGATAATCCGTTTTTTTTGTATGTAAATACAAATCTGTAAAATCAATCCCAATCCAGATATTGTCATCATAAAAACGGTCTGATTTTGGCGCTGTATTGATATAAGACGCGTAAGCATCGGGACTTCTGCGTATATCGTCATACTTTTTTAAACCGGAAAGAACTCGTTTTTCAAGTAATTCATCATATTTTTTTACCTGAGCGGATTCGCATAATACACTTACCGCGGAAAGACTTCCCGAATATGGCCACAAATAAGAGTACGGATTAGGTTTAACCTTATTTTCTCCTGCTAAATAAGTCACTGTATGCTTATCGTCAAAAGGATATGTTTCCCTCAACAGAGGTGTTTTTTCTACAGAATAATACTTATAAATAGAATCTAATGTTGTTTCCGCTCTTTTTTGATTATAATTTTGTTTTGTGGTTCTACAACTACAAAATACCATGATAATCAAACAACTACAAAATAATATTTTCTTTTTCTTCATAAAATAAACAAAACAAACTATGTAAAGATAATAAATTTTCAGGTTACTTGAAAATTAAATATTCTTATCGATTGTTATTCAATTAGTTAAACCACAATTCTATTTTTTAGGGTCGTAATGCATCTGAAAAAGAATACGGACGATTATCTTCTTTTACACCTCTGTTTTTATTGGGAGTTGCCGACATTTCAAACTGAATATTAGCGCCTTTCAGCAACACATCATGAGTTAAATAATTTTTTTCATAATTTTTCCCATTCACTTTCATCGTCGCAATATAACGACTTTCTTTGCTGTTATTGAATGACTTTATGTTGACTATTTTTCCATTTTCGAGATTCAATTTTATCGACTTGAAATAAGGAGTTCCCAATATATATTGATTAGTTCCGGGGCATACCGGATAAAAACCCAAAGCGGAGAAAACATACCATGCCGAAGTTTGTCCGTTATCTTCATCTCCGCAATATCCATCGGGAGTGGCGGAATAAAGTTTGTCCATCACTTCACGAATCCAGTATTGCGTTTTCCATGGTTGTCCCGAATAATTGTAAAGATAAATCATGTGTTGAATCGGCTGATTTCCATGAGCGTATTGTCCCATGTTCATCACCTGCATTTCACGCATTTCGTGGATAATTCCGCGACTTTTCATTCCTTTGGCACCGGGGACAATGAATACCGAATCCATCATTTGATTGAAACCTTTTTCGCCTCCCATTAAATCTATCAAACCTTTGGGATCATGAAATACACAAAAACTCCAATGCCAACTGTTTCCTTCGCAAAAGGCT
Source organism: Bacteroidales bacterium (assembly GCA_031553755.1). Classification (GTDB taxonomy): domain Bacteria; phylum Bacteroidota; class Bacteroidia; order Bacteroidales; family Azobacteroidaceae; genus JAIRVZ01. Next base: position 26,665 of record JAVBKZ010000057.1, read on the forward strand.
TCACTCCAGTCTTCAGCTACAAATTTACTGTCGAATTCTCCTTTATCATTACGGCCGGTCATCAGTTTATATTGAGGGTTATAAAGGTTTTTGTAATTCATCGCCCGTTGAGCATAAATACCTATTTCCGATTCAGGTTTGTTGAGTTTCTTTCCTAATTGATAAATAGTCCAATCGTTGTACGCGTATTCCAGTGTACGGGCGGAATTTTGTCCAATTCCCACATTATTAGGCACATATCCCAAACGGTTGTAATATTCATATCCTTTACGTCCTGTTGAAGCAACTTTGGGATGTTCATTATTTGCTCCGTTTTTCAGGGCTTCCCATAAAATATCAATGTCATATCCACGCAATCCTTTGATGTAAGCATCGGCAACTACCGACGCCGAATTATTTCCTACCATACAATCACGGTGTCCGGGACTTGCCCATTCCGGCAGGAAACCGCTTTCTTTGTAAACATTTACTAATCCTTCCTGCATTTTTTCATTCATTGATGGATATACCAAATTCAGGAATGGGAACAAACAACGGAAAGTATCCCAAAAACCGGTATCGGTAAACATGTATCCGGGTAAAATTTCTCCTGAATGAGGGCTGTAATGCATAACTTGTCCTTTCGCGTTTATTTCGTAAAATGAACGGGGAAAAAGTACCGAGCGATATAAACAGGAATAAAAAGTACGTATATGATCAATATTATCATCTTCTACATCAATTTTACCTAATACTTCGTTCCATTTTTTTCTTCCCTTTTCTGCAACTTGGTCGAAACTGCCTTTTCCTAATTCTTTCAAGTTGATTTCTGCCTGTTCATGACTGATAAACGAAGATGCTACGCGGGCATGAACTATTTCTCCCCTTTTTGTTGAAAAACCGATGATGGCTCCCGCATGATTTTCTTTCGATTCAAGTTCATTTTTCCTTATTTCATTGTTTCCGACAGTCGCTTTGTAAGTAAACGGTTTGTCGAATACGATTACAAAATAATTTTTGAAGTTATCGGGAACCCCTCCGCTATTTTTCGTTGTATAACCAATGATTTTATTTTCTTCCGGAATAATTTTCACATAAGAACCGTTGTCGAAAGCGTCAACAACAACATACGACTGGTCGCTGTCGGGATATGTGAAACGGAATATCGCGGCTCTTTCCGTAGGAGTAATTTCGGTTGTGACATCATGATCAGCCAAATAAACACCATAATAATATGGTTTGGCTATTTCCGCTTTATGAGAAAACCAACTGGCTCGTTTTTCCTGATCAAAAACAATATCTCCGGTAATCGGCATAATGGAAAATTGCCCGTAATCATTTATCCAAGGACTGGGTTGGTGCGTTTGTTTGAATCCTTTAATTTTATCTGCCATATAGACATAAGTCCATCCATCGCCCATGTTTCCGGTTTGAGGAATCCAGAAATTCATTCCCCAAGGCATCGCAATAGCCGGATAAGTATTTCCTGTTGACAACTCAAATTTTGATTGTGTACCTACTAATATATTTACATAATCGACAGGATTAGTTACTGCACATAAACGGATACTAAAACCGAAAGATGTAAGTAGAGCTAAAAAAATGGATAAAATTTGTTTTTTCATTTGTTATTTTTTTATTTATCAAAGTTTTTTTGTCTAAAATTAGATATTGTTTTAATGGATTTGTGTTAGGCACATCAAAACAGATTCTATATATAAGACACAAAAAACATCAATAACCCTTACGCTATGTAAAAAAAATCTTAAAATTTTGACTAATGTTTTTGACTGAAAAGCCACGAAAGTAGATAAAATAAAGTAAATAATAAAGTAATTAAAATGAACTAAATAGTAAAAAGACAAGATTATTATTAATATGTCAAAATGTTTATTATTTTTTTCTATAAAATTTGTTCGATTTTCGATTAAAAATACTTACTGTTTTTTTGTATATATAAATTATACAAAAAAAAATCCGGAAGAAAAATTCATCTATTCGAGATGCTTTAATCTTCCGGATTAATTGTATAGATTTCAATAAATAATTACCTTAATTAATGGCTAGGCTAAACTCTAACAGAGTTTTGAACTCTGTTAGAGTTATTGGGAACTTATTACATCCCAAAACTAATATCATTGATATATCCGTAAATGCAAGAAATAAATCCGATTACCAAAATACCGGCTACGCACAATGCCAAACTTGTTTTGTTGTAGCAATCGGTTTTGAAACGTTCAACTGCTCCGGTTTCACTTTCCTTGATAAACATGGCTTTGATTATCAATAAATAATAAAATAAGGATATTACCGTATTTAACAACGCAATGAATACCAATAAATATTCTCCTTGTTTGGCAGCAGCCATAAAGATGAAAAATTTACTAAAGAATCCTGCGAAGAAAGGTATTCCTCCCAATGAAAAAACGGACAACATCATCACAAATGCCAACTTTGGATTGGATTTATATAATCCGTTAAACGCAGAAATCAGCGTATTTCCTCCGTTTTTATTTTCCACAGCTGAAATAACTCCAAACGCGGCCAAGTTAGAGAATACATAAACCAATACAAAATAGACTGTTGCTGTCATTCCTTGCGCTGTTCCGGCAATGATTCCTAACAAAATATATCCAGCTTGGGAAATAGAAGAAAACGCGAAGAAACGTTTGATATCTTTCTGACGAATCGCAAAAAGGTTTCCTACGGTAATTGTAATCACCGACAACCACCAAAGGATTTGATGCCAAACAACTTCTATATTTCCGAAAACCTTATATAATGCAAATATCAGAGCAAATGCCGCAGCTCCTTTCGAAACAACAGACAAATAAGCCGTTACGCTTGTTGGCGCTCCCTCATATACATCTGCTGTCCACAAGTGAAACGGAACCAATGAAAGTTTGAATGCCAATCCGGAGAAGAAAAAGACAAATCCTAAAATAATCAAGGGTTCTCCAATAACTTTAGCTGTCATATCAGAGAAATACATTGTTCCCATTGCTCCGTAAAGGAAAGACAATCCAAACAACATAATTCCCGAAGAAAGAGCAGAAATCAAGATATATTTTGCTCCCGCTTCCGCCGATTTTTCTTTGTACTTATTGAATGCAGCCAAACACGCTAAAGGCAAAGAAGCTGTTTCCATACCGATATACAACATCATGAAGTTTCCTGCCGAAATCATTAAATACATTCCCAACAGAGTTACTAAAGTAATAGTAAAAAACTCTCCACGTTTATGTACTGTATCATTTGCTTTCAACCAACTATCGGTTTGCAGAAATACAATCAGGGTTGCAACATTCAAAATGTTTTTCATCATGATAGTTATTTCCGAACTAACGAACATTCCACCGAAAGCTTCTCCTGTTTCTGTTATGAAGAAACCTGCAACGGTAAATATCCCAAACAGTCCGCAAGCAACCAATTGAAACCATTGTTTGCATTTTTCAGAGCAAAAAACATCGTATTTGAATAATAGGATAAATACTATCATCAATCCTATTTCATGCTGCATTAATAAAAAGTTACTGAAATCCATATTTCTTTGAATTGAGAATTGAGAATTGAGAATTGAGAATTGACAATTACGTTTTCAATTGTCCACTTTCAATTGTCAATTTATATTGTTAATTTTTGTATTATCGGAGCCAAGCTATTGCTGATTATTTCCGATACGCCAAACGGATACATTCCCATTACTGTGATAGCTACAATCAAACCAACGGCTGAAACTTTCTCGTACCAAGCCGCATCTGGCAATCCGATATGATGGCTATCCTGAACAGGACCGTATAATATTTTACCGACTGTACGTAAAATATAAACTGCTGTGATTACAATCGAACAACAAGCCGCGATTGTTAACACACGATGGAATGTATCTGCATGTTGAAAAGAACCAACAAAAATCGTCATTTCGGCCACGAAACCGCTTAATCCCGGAAGTCCCAACGAAGCCAAACCGGCAATCACATAACATACTGAAGCGAATGGCATAATTTTCATCAATCCGCCCATTTCACGAATATCACGAGTATGAGTACGTCCGTAAATCAGTCCGATTAAAGCAAAGAACAAAGCCGTCATTAACCCGTGAGATAACATCTGCATAATGGCTCCGGTCATTGCAGTTTGGTTCATCATCAAGATGGCAAATAATACCAATCCACAGTGACTAACAGAAGAATATGCGTTGATGTATTTCAAGTCGGTTTGTACAACAGCACTAAACGCTCCATAAACCACACTGATACCTGTTAAAATCAAGAAAATCCAACCCAATTCATGAGCAGCTTCGGGCATTAAATACATGGCAACACGGAAACATCCGTAACCTCCCAATTTCATCAATACTCCGGCATGAAGCATAGATACTGCTGTTGGCGCGGATGCGTGACCGTCAGGCGACCATGTATGAAAAGGGAATAATGCGCCTAAAACTCCAAATCCCAAGAAAGTAGCAGGAAAAATCCAACGTTGATGTTCAATCGGGATATGTAAATTGTTAGCAATTTCCAATAAATTCATGCTTGTATGTCCCGAAGTATAATATATTCCAATGATTCCAACCATCAGGAAAGCAGAGCCTCCCATCAACATCAAAGTCAATTTCATGGCTGAATATTCTTTCTTTCCCGTTCCCCAAAGTCCAATCAATAAATACATCGGAATCAATGCTATTTCGTAAAAGAAAAACATTGTAAACAAGTCTATAGAAATAAAGAATCCGAATACCCCGATGGATAATAGACAATACCAAAGGAAAAATTCTTTAGCCATATTCATATTCCATGATGAAAATACTCCGGTGAATACAATGATGGAGGAAAGAATAATCATCACTACGGAAATTCCATCAACTCCTACGGAATATTCTATATTCAATGACGGATACCAAGGAATACTTGAAACGAACAACATTTCATCGTTTGAAATGGCTCTTTGATGAACAAACATGTAAGTCAATACTCCTGCCAAAACTAACAGGATAGAAGAACCTGTAATCATTGTCGCTCTGATTTGTTGCATATTTCGGCAAACAAATAGGACCAAAATCATCAATACAGGAACTAAGACAAATAAAGATAGAATATTCATAATTCTTTTACCCCCCACCCCTAAAGGGGCTTTTGAGGCAGTGATAATTTTTATATTATAATTTTTATTTTCACTTATTGTGAATGCTTAACCCAAGTCCCCTTTAGGGGAAACAACGTTCAACGTTAGTCAATTAGGGGTTTATACAAACAAAACCAACGCTGCAATCACAATCGCACCCATCACAAATACCCAAGCGTAGAATTGAACCTGACCGGATTGCAACCCTTTGATGACCGATGATGTTTTTTGAGTTGTCCATGCTAAACCATCCATAGAAGCGTCAATGACATGGCGGTCGAACCATGCAATCGGTTTACAAATCATTTTGAATATCACACTTTGAGTGACAAACATCCAAACTTCATCCAAATAGAATTTGTTGAGAGTCGCAGTATATATTCCGCCTAACGATTTAGCCATTCGAGCAGGTTTTTCACTTCCTTTCGCATATAATAAGAAAGCTGAAGTGATACCAATAACCGCTACTCCAATACCTAATCCGGCAATCGACCAATCAATATGTGCTTCAAAAGGCATGTTGTCGCTGGTTATAAGTTCGGGGAAATGGATAAATCCGGTTGAACAAGACAATACAGCCAAGAAAATCAACGGAAATGCCATCAACCAAGGCGATTCATGAGGTTTGTGATGCGAATCGTATTCCTTTTCTTTTCCCCAGAAAATATTGAAATACAAACGAAACATATAAAAAGCTGTCAATCCAGCAACAACCCAAAGCGTCCAAAAGATAATCGGGTCGTGATGATGCGCAGCAGCTAAAATTTCATCTTTACTGAAAAATCCAGAAAACGGAGGAATTCCCGCGATTGCCAAACAAGCAATCAAAAATGTCCAACTCGAAATCGGCATATATTTATGTAAACGTCCCATGTCTTTCATGTCGTTACTATGAACAGCATGAATAACCGAACCGGCTCCAAGGAACAACAAAGCTTTGAAGAAAGCATGAGTAAACAAATGGAACATAGAAGCCATATAACCCAATCCATCGTGTCCGCCGTATTCAGAAACGCCCAAAGCAACCATCATGTATGCAATTTGAGATATCGTTGAAAATGCCAATACACGTTTGATGTCGGTTTGTGTAATCGCTATGACTGCCGCAAATAAAGCGGTAAAAGCTCCGATATAAGCAATCATTGTTAATACATCCGGTGAAGCAAAAAAGTAGACAGGAAACAAACGAGCCACCAAATAAACTCCGGCAACAACCATTGTCGCAGCATGGATTAGTGCGGAAACAGGCGTTGGACCTTCCATCGCGTCCGGTAACCAAATATGTAACGGAAACATCGCTGATTTTCCGGCACCTCCCATAAAAATCAAAGCTGTAGCCCAAGATGCAATCGACAATCCCATAAAAGAAACTCCTGCTGTAGAATTTACGACTAACGAAGCTTTATCTGCGGTCAATGTTGCAAAATCGAATGTTCCGGTATAATAAGAAAGTAATAATATTCCCACCAAGAAACCTAAATCGGCAAAACGAGTAACAATAAACGCTTTCTTCGAAGCCGCCACAGCCGATGGTTTTGTATAATAAAATCCAATCAAGGAATAAGAAGAAACTCCTACTAATTCCCAAAAAATATACATTTGGAAAATATTAGTCGCGACAACTAATCCTAACATTGAAAAGCTAAACAGAGAAAGAAAAGCGTAATAGCGTTGAAATCCTTTTTCTCCGTGCATATAACTCAAACTATAGAGATGAACCATCAACGAAACGGTGGTGATTACAACCAACATCATCACGGAAATGGGGTCTAACAAGATTCCCAAATCAATATGCAATTTGTCTGTGAAACGTAACCATTCGAAAGAAAGAGGAATGATTTCCTGAAATGCTCCGTTGACTTTTCCTGCTCCGAAAAAATATTGATATGCAATCGTATAGGACAATATCGCAGCAAATGCCATTCCCAACGTACCGATAATTCCGGCTACATTCGGCTTCATTTTATGCCCTGTTAATCCCAATAACAAAAACAGGGAAAAAGGAGTGAGTAATATTAATAAGCTATATTCCATAATATTGTTAATGAAAAATGAAGAATGAAGAATGAAGAATAAGCAGACAAACGAAAAAATTATTCATTATTCATTGTTCATTATTAATTATTAATTTTTCATTTTATTAATGTTCCTGATATTAACGTTGCCGATATTTCGGTAAACATTGATGATTATGGCAATGGCAACCGCAGTTTCGGCAGCTGTGATTGCAATACCAAACAATGTAAAGAACATTCCTTCCATCTGTCCGGGATAGAGATAACGGTTGAATACACTGAAATTAATTTCTACCGCATTCAAAACCAACTCTAAAGAAATCAATATGGCTAACATGTTTTTTCTCGCGATGAATCCGTAAATTCCGATAAAAAACATCAGCGTACTGACTACTAAATAATATTCCATTGGGATCATAAAAATTCTCTTTTATTTTATTGAACAAAACCAACTTTGAAAGGAGGTTTGTCTTCTTTTTTCCTATCTAACATTTGGGTCAATGCTTTATAAATATCCTCAAACTGCATATTCATCTCAATTTCCAATTGGTCAATTTTGTCTCTCAATTCAGAATAACCTAATGCATATTGCCTCATGGCTACAAATGTTCTCATTATAGCAACATTTACATTTAATGCTGTTTTACTTTTCAAAACACTTGATAACATTGCAACACCTTGCTCTGTAAAAGCCATCGGGATAGCACCTCCCAAATGCTTCTTTGAAGGTATCACAGATTGTGATACCAAACTTTCTATCTCTTGTTCAGTAAGATAAAACATAAAATCTACCGGAAAACGGTCTATGTTTCTCTTTACTGCTTGTTTCAATACTCTTGTTTCAACTTCATAAAGTACCGCTAAATCTATATCTAACATTACTTTCTGGTTTCGGATGGTTAAGATTTTGTTTTGAATAATTTGTAATTCCATAATATTTTGAGCTACCTTTTTCTCGCTATCAAAATTCCTCCGATAATACAAGCCAATAACAAGACACTCAATATTTCGAAAGGAAGTAAATACTGATATTTTTCAGTTCCCATCAAAGCATAACCAATTGCTTTCATATTGACTTCCTGTTCGCCAAGCATAGTCGTATTACTGCTATCGTATATAAATTGATGCTTGAACAAAACGAAAGACGTTACAGCAATACCTGATATCGCAGCAATTATTCCGTATAGAATCTTTTTATTATCATTTTTTTCAATGGCATCTCCATCTTTACTGGTAAGAAAAATCGCAAAAATGAACAATACGACAATACCGCCGGCATATACAGATATTTGTACAGCAGCCAAAAAGTGATAATTCAGCAATAAATACAAACCTGCCGTACCTATCAATACGAATAATAGATAAGTGGCCGCTCTTAATATTTTTTTAGCGGTAACTGCCAAAACAGACATTGCCAAAATAAAAATGGCAAGGATATAGAAAATAATTTGATTTGCTTCCATATATTTTTATCAATGAAAAATGAAAAATGAGGAATGAAAAATAAATTCATCATTATTCATTATTAATTATTCATTTTTTCTCTTTCTTCATCAACGATGAGCCTTCTTTATTGAGTTGTTGATTCAATTTAGAACGGGTAAACATCGCGTGTTCAAAATTTTGCGACCATTCGATAGCATCTTGAGGACAAGTCATTGTACAAAGAGCACAGAACGTACAACTACCCAAATCGTAAAAATATTTATCTAATACTTTCTTTTCTTTGCCTGTTTCTTCATCAATTTCCTTTTTGGAGGTAATTTGAATTGTTCCATTCGGACAGTTTACCATACAAATAGTACAAGCCGTACATTTGTGTTGGTTGTTTTCGTTGTGAGGCATCACCAATTGTCCACGCATGCGTTCGTGTGGAAAAACTTTTCCTCTATTTTCGGGATATTCTTCCGTCACTTTCGGACGAATCATATTCAGCATGGTAATATACATTCCTTGCAATAACCGGAATATTCCGATGAATATGTTTGATATGTAGTTTAACATTATTATTTTGTTTAACGTTTAATGTTGAATGTTTAAGTTATCGTTCAAAATTAGTTCATACTTTGGATTTGTTTAATGATTAACGTTGAAAATGAAAGAGTTAAACATTAAACTTTCAACATTAAACAAATAAACTAAATCTGATGGAACACTTAAGTTATTTGCTTTAATTGATATTTTCTTAAAGAACTTAATTTTCCTGCAATTTTATCAATATTATTCTTTATTTTATCTAACTCTATTTTATTAATATACTCTAAATCCAAAGAGATTAACAGTTGACAATATACTTCCATTAATGAGCCATATGCAATTTCCGTAAACCTCACCTGTTCTTTGAAAGAACTCCTTGATAACCCTTCTGCCAAATTAGAAACTACTGATACTGCCGCTCTTTGAATCTGTGGACAAAGACCAAATAGTTCTTTTCTCGGATACTTGTTTGTTAATTTATAAATGTCATTAACAAATATTCTAGCATCTTTCCATACCTCCAATTTTTCAAACGCATAAACATGGTTTTCCATGAGTTAGATTATTTTGGTTAATTTGAGATTGTTTCGACTGATTGTTAAACATTAAACGCTCAACGTTCAACAAACTAACAATGCCATTAACAATATATTAATCAAACTGATGGGCATCAATATTTTCCACTCAAGGTTCAATAATTGGTCGATTCTTAAACGAGGGAACGACCAACGTACCCACAATGCCAAAAATACACACAAGAATGTTTTTCCGAAAAACCAAACTACAGATGGAATATAATCCATCACTTGGTTGAATTCGCCCCATCCCGGAATATGGAAAGGCATCCATCCTCCCAAAAACATAGTAGCGGCTATTCCTGCAACAATGAACATGTTTAGATATTCTGCCAAATAGAAAAATCCGAATTGTATTCCCGAATATTCAGTATGATAACCTGCTGTCAATTCCGATTCCGCTTCCGGAAGGTCGAACGGACCACGATTCGTTTCTGCGTGTCCGGCTATCAAATAAATAAGAAACGCGATACAAGCGGGAATATGTCCTTTGAATATGAACCATCCGTCAGCTTGTTGTGCTACGATTTCAGAAAGTTGCATACTTCCGGAAAGGATAACGATTGTCAACAACGACAATCCGCACGAAAGTTCGTAACTGATTAATTGAGCGCCACTTCGCATGGCTCCAATCATCGTATATTTGTTATTACTTGCCCATCCTGCCAACAAAATTCCTACAACTCCAAGCGAAGATACAGCCAAGAGATAGAATACGCCCATATTAAAATCAACGGCATGTAATCCTTTGGCAAAAGGCAATGCTCCAAACGTACAGATAGAAGCTATAATAACCAAAAACGATGCGACTCTAAATAAAAATGGGTCTACACGGTCTATCTTGATTATTTCTTTCAACAATATTTTGAACATATCGGCCACACTTTGCAATAATCCCAAAGGTCCCACGCGAGTTGGACCAAGGCGACACTGGAAAAATGCGCAAACTTTCCGTTCAATATATATAAGTAAAAGTGCCAATACAGCATAAGCTGCCAAAATAACGACACCTACAAGTACAAATTCCACGAATAAAACCCAAAATTCGCTCATGTATGTCCGCAAAAATTGGTCTATCCAAGATGTTACTATTGAGAAATCAAACATAATTTATAATAATTGAGAATTGAGAGTTAAGAATTGAGAATTTATTTTCCATTCTCAATTTTCCATTCTCCATTAATTTATCTATCTATACACGGTACTACATAATCTAAAGAAGCTCCAACCATAATTAAGTCTGCCACTTTAGTATCAATACATGTTTCATTCAATGTATTAACCAATGTCAAACAAGGTGAACGGAACTTAATTCTGTAAGGTGACTTATCTCCTTTACTGTTGATATATACATCGAATTCTCCACGCGCATTTTCGACACGCTGCAAGAATTCTCCTTCAGGAAGCTTGATAATCGCTTTTGTTTTAGCGGCATAAGCTCCATCGGGAATATTATCTATCAATTGTTCGATGATATTGAGAGATTCTTCGATTTCATCCAAACGAATCACGTATCTGTCGAAAGTCAAACCATCCTGACGCAATACTTCTTTGAAATTCGCATGACGATAAGCAGCATACGGTTCGATTTTACGAACATCGTTACTCCAACCGGAAGCACGTCCTGAAGGGCCAGTCGCTCCCAATGAAATTGCAGCTTCTTTACTTAAATAACCAACACCTTCCATACGTCCACGCGCAATCGGATTTCCGGTAAAAAGCATGTGATGTTCTTTCAACATCTTACGTTGGTATTTCACAAAATCTTTGACCTTGCGTTGGAAATTCGGATGAATATCTTGTGCTACTCCTCCGATAACGTTATAATTAGCCATCAAACGTCCTCCGGCAGTTTCTTCGAAAATATCCATGATTTTTTCACGGTCACGCATTCCGTAAACGAAAGCAGTAATCGAACCCATGTCCATCGCCATACAGCCCCAACCCAACAAGTGGGAAGCGACACGAGTCAATTCGTCAAAAATAGTACGAATGTAATGCGCACGCATCGGAACTTCTAATTCCAAAGCTTTTTCGCAACATAAACATACGGCATGACGATTGATTGTACCTGAAAGATAATCCAAACGGTCTGTTAAGTGAAGGATTTGAGGATAGGTATAAGCTTCGCTCATTTTTTCTATTCCTCTATGGATATACCCGAAATTAGGGTCGATTTTCTTGATAATTTCTCCGTCTAATGAAACGCGAAGATGGAGAACACCGTGTGTAGCAGGGTGTTGAGGTCCAAAATTAACAATATACTCCTCTTCCCCGAATAATTTATGAGTCGATTCAATCTCTTTTTCCATTTGAATATCAAGGGTAGGAACAGTTTCCATATCCTCGATGATTTCATTTTCCAACGGAACAGGATTGATTTCTGGATTTGCATCATAATCTTTCCTCAATGGATAACCTTTCCAATCTGTACGTAGGAAAAGGCGACGCATATCGGGATTATTGATAAATTTGATTCCGAAGAAATCATAAACTTCACGTTCATAAAGTCCGGCAGAACGCCATAAATCGTGAACTGAATATAATGTAGGATTTTCCCTATTGGGAGTAATCGTTTTTAACGCAACTAAATAAGACGGAAATTCAGAAGAAGAAAGATTATAAATAACTCCTAAACCTTCATCTCCATAATCCATTCCGATGATATCCATTAAGAAATCGAATGAAATTCCCATGCCGGATTTAAGCAGTTGGGCTGTTTCATACAAATTTTCCTTAGGAACTGTAACATTTAAAGTTCTGCCTTTTTCTTCAACGGTTGCAAAAGACAAGGCTGACAATTTATCTTTAACTATTTGCATTGAGCCCTCCTTTCTCAAGAGCCTCTCCCCCCGCCCTCTCCCCAAGAGAGGGAGCTACTTCCTCCCCTTGGGGGAGGATTGAGGTGGGGCTTATAGGTTGTTCAGGTAATTTAAAAAAATCTTGAACTTTTATTTTACGCGCCAATTGCATCATTCCATAAATCATCGCATCTGGACGCGGCGGACATCCGGGAATATATACGTCAACCGGAATAATTTGGTCTACTCCCATTACAGTATGATATGAACTTTTGAACGGTCCTCCGCTGATAGCGCAAGCTCCGAAAGCCATCACGTATTTGGGTTCAGCCATTTGGTCGTACAAACGTTTCAATACGGGAGCCATTTTATGCACAATCGTACCACAAACGAAAACGACATCTGCCTGACGCGGACTGTTACGTGTTACTTCCCAACCAAAGCGGGCAAAATCGTAACGGGCAGCACCAAGGCACATAAATTCGATTCCACAGCAACTTGTAGCAAACGTAAGCGGCCAAACCGAATTGGAACGTCCCCAATTAATTAAGTCATTCAGTTTACCAATAAAAATATTCACGCCATTTTTGCGCAATTCTTCCACATATTCTTCGAGGTATTCATTTTCTTTGAAATCCTCGTTTTTCATATTGCGGATATATATGTCTTTTACTTCCATTTCAAAGCTCCTTTCTTCCAAGCATAAGCCAGACCTAATGCCAATATTACCAAAAAGAACGACACACAAACCAATCCTTGCGCTCCCAAATCTTTCATGATGACAGCCCAGGGAAACAGCAATACAGTTTCAACATCGAATACTAAATATAATATGGCAAAAAGATAATATCCTACTCTAAATTGCATCCAAGAGGTGCCGCGGGTAGGAATTCCGCATTCATAAGGCTCTCCTTTGAGAGGATTTGTAGAAGTTGGCGCCAACCATTTCGCGATTAGCAAAGCAGCTACTACCATGAACATCGCCGTAATCAGTACAACTAAAAATAAAGCCGAATTACTCATATATTAATCATTATGAGATGTTTTTCATGTCTATTCCCCGGAAAAAGAGACCGTGTAAGCCAAAAACTATCCCCAAATTCGCCGCAAAAGTAGTAAGTATTTATTGGGATAGCAAAAAAAAAGCATGAAAAATAAAAAAATACTTGAGGCATTTCCAATCTGAATATTTTCTACAAACTTCAAATTATTTGTATTACTTTTGCCTGCAAAATTAAAATGTATGGATATTTCCGTTGTCATACCATTATATAATGAAGCAGAATCCTTGCCTGAGTTATTCGATTGGATAAAAACCGTTATGGATAAAAATAGTTTCGAATATGAAGTTATTTTTGTAGATGATGGAAGTACGGATAACTCTTGGAACGTTATTTGGCAATTAAAAAATAAGCATAAAGAAATTAAGGCCTTAAAATTCAGGCGTAATTACGGAAAATCACCCGGATTGCATTGTGGTTTCCAAAAAGCGGAAGGAAATGTTGTTATAACAATGGATGCCGATTTACAAGACAGTCCTGATGAAATTCCGGAACTTTACCGCATGATTACGGAAGAGGGTTATGATTTAGTTTCCGGTTGGAAGAAAAAACGCTACGATCCTATAAGCAAGACTATTCCCACTAAATTATTTAACGCCACAGCCAGGGCTTTTTCAGGCCTTAAACTACATGATTTCAATTGCGGATTAAAAGCCTACAAAAAAGATGTTGTCAAAAACATTGAAATATACAACGATATGCACCGTTGGATTCCTTATTTGGCTAAAAACGCGGGATTTAATAAAATCGGTGAAAAAGAAGTACAACATCAAGCCCGGAAGTACGGCTCTACTAAATTCGGCCTGAATCGTTTTGTAAACGGATATTTAGATTTGGCGACCCTTTGGTTTTTATCTAAATTCGGAAAAAAACCCATGCACTTTTTCGGATTAGTAGGCTCCTTGATGTTTTTCCTTGGATTTATTGCCGTAATTACCGTTGGTTCCTTGAAGATATACAGCATGCATTCGGGAAACGAATACCGTTTGGTTACGGATACTCCTTATTTCTATATTGCCCTGACGTGTATGATATTAGGGACACAATTATTCCTTACCGGTTTTTTGGGTGAACTGATAACCAGGAATTCGAATGAAAGGAATGATTATACAATCGAAGAAAGGATTGATTGAACGAATTATTAATCAATTCTTGTTATTCTTGCGCCTAAAATATTCAACCGTTTATCAATATTTTGATAACCTCTATCTATTTGGTCTATGTTATGTATACGGCTGGTGCCTTCCGCGCTCATCGCCGCGATTAACAATGCAATACCCGCGCGTATATCGGGAGAAGTCATAACCGAAGCCCTCAAAGGATAACGTTTTCCTGAACCAATAACTGTAGCACGGTGAGGATCGCATAAAATAATCTGCGCTCCCATATCAATCAGTTTATCGACAAAAAACAGGCGGCTTTCGAACATTTTCTGATGAATCAACACACTACCCACAGCCTGAGTAGCCACAACTAAAAAAACACTCAATAAGTCAGGAGTCAATCCCGGCCACGGAGCATCTGAAATCGTCATGATAGAACCATCTATAAAAGTTTCAATGGAATAAAGGTCTTGCTCCGGAATGTGAATATCGTCATTTCGTTGATCGACAACGATCCCCAATCGCCGGAAAGCATCAGGAATAATTCCTAAATGATTAAATGAAACATTTTTAATTGTGATTTCAGAAGAAGTCATAGCGGCCATACCAATAAAGCTGCCAATCTCTATCATATCAGGTAAAATTGTATGTTCACATCCTTCCAAACGCTCAACTCCCTCAATTTCAAGCAAATTAGAAGAAATTCCGGATATTTTCGCCCCCATCTTCAACAACATCATTGATAATTGTTGTAAATATGGTTCACAAGCCGCATTATATATGGTTGTTTTTCCTTCAGCCAAGACCGATGCCATCAAAATATTTGCAGTTCCTGTTACAGATGCTTCTTCGAGCAACATATAGGTGCCGATCAGTTTATCCGCTCTTACATTATATAATTGCTTTTCCTGATCATATTCAAAATGAGCTCCTAATTTTTGAATTCCAAGAAAATGCGTATCTAATCTTCTACGTCCAATCTTATCACCTCCCGGTTTAGGAATCAGCGCTTTACCAAAACGCGCTACCAATGGCCCGACAATCATCACAGAACCACGCAATGACGCGCTTTTTTTCAAAAATCTCTCTGTTTGAAGGTATTCAAAATTGATGTCGTCTGCCTGGAAAGAATATGTTCCGGGATTTAAATGTTCTACTTTTACGCCCATTTCACCCAACAGAACAATCAAATTATTAACATCTAAAATATCTGGAATATTATGAATTATAACCTTTTCGGATGTCAATAAAACAGCGCAAATTATTTGCAATGCTTCATTTTTTGCGCCTTGAGGAATAATTTCTCCGGATAATTTATGTCCACCTTCTATAACAAATGAAGCCATTTTTATTTATTTTGTCTTCTTGTGAGGTTTTTATTCTTCTTCATTAAAATATCTTTCGATTCTGTCAACTTGTGAGAATCTTCATCTAAAACAATCTTTCCATCGGAAAGCATATCTAAATCGGTAAAAATTTTCCTGTCGTCAACCACTTCTTTATTCCAGGTAAGAAAAGATTTTTTCATGTGATTGGCCAATAAATTAATCAATTGTTCACGCTCACCGCCATTTTCATACGTTGTAGCTTTCTTGATCATATTTTCCAAATTTTTACCATAATGTTTGTAAGTAATCTTACCATTGTTATAGGGTAATTTCGGAGGTTTTATATATAAATCTTCTCTTTTTATTATTTCGTACGGATATTCGATATCCAACTTGAAATCCGACATAATAGCCAAATGATCCCACAATATATGTTTAAAATCATTGACATCTCTCAAATGAGGAAACATGTTCCCCATAATATTAATGATTGTATTTGCACAGCGTTTTCTTTCATTCCTATCAGGAATAGAAACACAATATTCTACCATATTTTGAATATTCCGACCGTATTCGGGAAGGATCAATCTTGCTAATTTTGTATTATACTTCATTATATTATAACTTTTTATAAATATTTTTTGTTTTTCTGTAGTGTTGAATTAACATGTATTATAATGTGGAAAATTCTTAATTCTTAATTCTTAATTCTTAATTACTTTATTTTTTGCTTTTGTCGCCATAAAATCTTTTAAATAAAAGGGTTCAAAATAGGCGATATTTTCAAATTCTCCTTTTTCAAATTTTCTTTCCGAAATGGAAACCATATCAACAGCCGATAGAAAAACATTTTCAATAAATATAGAATTTTCCGACCTTATCACTTGTTTACATTTTTCCGAACCATCGCCAAAAAACAAAACTTTTCCTTTAGATAAAAAATCGAGGTATGAGTTTTCATCAATAATATCAGCAGAAACATCTCTTATTTTATTCATTTTTTTGTCATAAATCGCCGCGTAAACCTCCATCCTGCGAGCGTCAATCATAGGACAATAATAATCGGATTCAAATCCAAAACGAATCATCCGGTTAGTCAATATTTCTAAAGTAGGTATCGCGATTAAAGGAATACCGGCTCCATAACAAAATCCTTTGGCTTCTGAAATTCCGATTCTCAATCCGGTATAAGAACCAGGGCCTGAACTCACCGCGACCGCTTCGATTTTTAAATTATGTTGGCATGCATATGAAACTGCATCCTGAACAAAAACGCCTAATAATTCGGCATGAGATACTCCATCTCTATTTTCTTTAGAAAAAAGTATTTTTCCATTATTTGATAAAGCAACCGAACAAACCTTTGTTGAAGTTTCTATATTTAGTACGCAGGACATTATATTCTAACAAAAACGTTATTGTGTAGTAAAAAAATAAAATATTTTTACCTTTGTAGCCTTAATTTGTAATTATTTTGCTGCAAAATTACATTTTAAAGCTAATAAATTAACTTTTCAGAGATAAAAAAACTAATTTTGCACAAAAATAAGATTTTTTATGATTCAATCTATGACAGGATTTGGAAAAGCTACTTCCGAATTTTCAAATAAAAAAATATACGTAGAAATTAAATCACTAAACAGCAAACAGTTAGATTTAAGTTCAAAAATTTCGCCCATTTACAGGGAGAAAGAAATGGAAATACGAAATATTTTACAACAAAATATAGAAAGAGGAAAAGTTGAT
Source organism: Bacteroidales bacterium (assembly GCA_031553755.1). Classification (GTDB taxonomy): domain Bacteria; phylum Bacteroidota; class Bacteroidia; order Bacteroidales; family Azobacteroidaceae; genus JAIRVZ01. Next base: position 44,374 of record JAVBKZ010000057.1, read on the forward strand.
TTTCTAATTTATGTCGAAAACTTAGAAAAAGCGACTTCCATACAAATCAATCAATCCATATTGGAAAATTATTGTTCTCAAATCAAAGAAGTTTCGACTAATTTGCAATTGCCTTTGCCTAATGATTGGTTTTCTATCTTACTGCGCTTACCTGAAGTATTAAAAGCGGAATCTTCTGAGTTGCAGGAAGAAGAATGGAATGTTATAAAAACTACCATACAAGAAGCATTAGCACAACTTACGGCATTCAGGGATCAAGAAGGTGCCGTGCTTCAAAAAATGTTTGAAGACAAAATTTATAATATATCTGAATTATTAAAAGAAATTGAAAAATATGAATCGGAACGAGTACAAAAGGTAAAAAGCCGTATCATTGATTCTTTAAATAAATTGGATATACAAAATTACGACACCAACAGGCTTGAACAGGAATTGATTTATTACATTGAAAAATTAGATGTCAATGAAGAAAAAATCAGGTTAAGCAACCACCTTAAATATTTTATAGACACTATAAAAAATGAAAAAAATCAAGGGCGAAAATTAGGTTTTATCGCACAAGAAATAGGAAGGGAAATCAACACACTTGGTTCTAAATCCAATCATGCGGAAATGCAAAAAATCGTAGTTCAGATGAAAGATGAACTCGAACAAATAAAAGAACAAATTTTAAATATTCTATAATACATTAAATTACAAACATAAATTAAACTCTATTTACACAAACAAATAATGTCCGGGAAATTAATTATATTTTCTGCGCCTTCCGGTTCAGGAAAATCAACCATTATTAATAATCTATTGAAACAGGATTTAAATCTCCGGTTTTCTATATCGGCAACAAGTCGTTTGCCAAGAGGAAACGAAAAAGATGGTGTCGAATATTATTTCCTATCCCCGGAAGAATTTAAAAAACGTATCGCAAACAATGAATTTCTTGAATACGAAGAAGTTTATAATAACTTGTACTACGGAACATTAAAATCTGAAGTTGAAAATTTTTTAAACAATGGTTGTAATGTAGTGTTAGATATAGATGTAGTAGGTGGATGTAATATAAAGAACATATATGGGAAAAATGCCTTATCCGTATTTATTCAGCCTCCTTCTATCGAAGAATTAAGAAAGAGATTGGAAAACAGGGCTACCGATACTCCCGAAATTATAGAAAACAGGATAAAAAAAGCGACTTTTGAATTAAATTTCGCTCCCCGGTTTGATGTAGTTATCATCAACGATAATTTAGAAACAACACTTAAAGATACAATACAAGCGATAACAAACTATTTAAAACTAAAATGATTAAAACAGGTATTTTTCCCGGATCATTCAATCCGATACATGTCGGACACTTAGCTTTGGCTAATTACATTTGCGAATTTGAAAATTATGATGAAATTTGGTTTCTGATTACACCTCAAAATCCGACAAAGACAGAAGAAGATTTAATTCCTCAAGAATTAAGGTTAGAATTTGTTGAATCATCTATTAAAGGATACAATAAATTTAAAACATGTACAATTGAATGGGATTTACCACGCCCTATTTACACAGTAAATACCTTACAAAAACTAAGAAGGACTTATTTAGACAGATCATTTGAATTAATAATTGGCGCAGACAACTGGAAAACATTCCATCGTTGGAAAGACTATCAAATGATTTTAAAAAATTTCAATGTTGTAGTATATCCGAGAAAAACGACAGACAAAGCATTTTTTAATCATCCCAATGTGCGTTTTTGTGAAGCTCCGATGATAGAAGTTTCTTCATCATTCATCCGAAAAAGCTTAAAAGAAAATAAAGACATCAGATTTTTTCTCCCTAATGGAGTTTATGAAAGAATACTTTCAGAAAATATTTTAGAAAAATTTTTCATTGAAGAACAAGAAATCGAAAGTATAGAAACTCAATCTACTGACTTGGATATTACAATAGACGGTTTGGATTAATTCAAGCCAATAACAAAAAAATAACAAAGATATATTTTGTAAAACAAGAACAAGAATTATCTTTGCACCTTGAAAATGGGGGCTGTTAGCTCAGTTGGTTTAGAGCATCGCCTTGACAGGGCGGGGGTCAACGGTTCGAATCCGCTACAGCCCACTACTCATTATCAGGAAGTTACAATACAAACACCTTAGTCTGAGAGATATAAACAGTATTAAAAAAGTATTAAAATTACAGATTGGATTAAATCTGTAACGTTGAAAAAGGCAAAAATTAATACTAAAATTAATACCTAATTTTATGGCATCAGTAAGTTTCAAAATTCAAATTCTTCCACAGAAACAAAAGAAAGACAAAACATTTCCGGTAACAATTCGGATTGGATGGAAATCCAAGTATTCCTACATTTTTACCGATTTTTCCGCTAAGAAAGAAGACCTGACGAAAGATTTAAATCTTAAAAACACAAGAATACTTGATAAGTGTAATGTCTTAATAAAACAATACAGGGAGATAGTGGATAATATTGAAGACATCAGTATGCTATCGGCTATAGATGTAACAAAATTCATCCAACACAAACTAACCCATAAAAATGGGCTTGACTTCATGCAATTCACAAAAGAACTTGTGTTGAAGATGAAACAAGAAAATAATCCAAGTTTCCCGACTTACAATCCCATGTTGAATCATTTAATGGAATTTCATGGAGACACGCCTTTGATGGTAAACAAAATCACTCCCGGATTCTTACAAGAATTTCACAACTACCTCAAAGCTCAAGGTGTAGGAGAAAATGGACAACTCTCCTATTTGAGCCGACTTCGGGCAACATACAACCGTTGTATAGACGAATACGAACATCTTGGATATACGTTTGCATACCCTTTCCGGAGATTTAAGATGCCTACGGTAAAACCTCGTCAATCTTCTGTTTTGTCGAAAGGGCAAATACTGAAAGTATTGAATCACGATCCGAAAACAAAGCGGGGGCAAATTGCAAAACAAGCATTCAGCCTTACATTATTCACGCTTGGAACAAACGCGAAAGATTTATACGGATTAAAACATAGTAAAAACAATCGGATAGAATACGAAAGGGCCAAAACAAAAGAAAAAAGAACAGATAACGCCTTTATTTCGATCGGAATACAACCGGAGCTAAAACCCTACTTAAACAAATATAAAGGCAAAGAAGGATATATGTTTTCATTCCGAGACACATACAAAGACAGTAAAGACTTCAACAAAGCCATATCTTTCGGATTACGTGCCATTTCTAAAGAGTTACAAATAGATGAATTTGAATACTACGATGTTCGGCGCACGATAGCGTCTGTTATGCGTAATAAACTCGGAATAAGTAAAGATGATATAGCGATGTGCTTGAATCATGTCGATATGTCCCATAAAACAACAGACTATTATATCGAAATTGATTTTTCAATTATAGACAGGTGTAACCGCAATTTTTTAGATTGGTTGTTTGAATCCAATTGTTAATTAATCTTAAAATTTTAATTATTTTATCTCTCAACGTTACAGATTTAATCCAATCTGTAATTTTACGTAATTCAATCAATTCCAACCATTTGCACCCCTTAAAATTAACCCTTATCATTGCACAGGAAATTAAAAAACAGAGCCTCGTGGTAAGGGCATGAAAAGATAAAAAAAGACGGCGTTAATTACTGGTTACACTTACCACTTTAGTAACCTTTAGTTAGTGCCGTTTACTTTTTATATGCTTTCGCTCGAAGAATACGCCAACAAAATCAGCATTCCTACTTCCGACCTACTTGGTCGTTCCCGCAAAGGTTCGGTATCTTTGGCCCGCGAAGTATACTGGTATTACCTGAAAAAAGAAACAGGAATGTACCTCTCCGAAATAGCGGCCATGTTTGGCCGAAAACAGCACTCTACAATCAGCAGCGGAATAAAGAACGTAAACGACCTGATAAGCGTTGGCGACAAATGCGTTTCTCGTTTCATCGAAGCAATTTCTTAAAATCAAATTATATGAGAGTTCAAATACCAATCAACGGAATAACAACCACATCCGAATATAAAGATGGAGATTGTTTTTCCCTCGTCAATCTGCGGCAGAAAAATGGAGCCTTGCATCCGGTAACCCCACGAAAAACAGAAATAGAATTATATGAGTATGACATGGTCTTTATCCACAAAGGAGGGGATTATGAGAATTGGATAGGGATATGGTTTATACATGGTTTTTCTATTTATTCATGGACAGCGGACAATCCGAAGCCAAAATTAATAGAAATATTTGCTAACGATAAAACTATTAATATCACGGGGATAGAGCAAATTGGTAACACTGTGTTATTAGTAGCAGATAAATTTATATATTATTTATTATATAAAGATGGTAATTATATTCCTCTTGGGAATATTCCTGATACACCTGTTATTTATCCAAGCCATCATAGTTCTAATGTGGGAAGCAGATCGTATACTGAAAGTTATGGATCGAGTATAACTAATCCTGATAATTTCAAAGAAAGAACAAAAGGACTGCTAAACGAGGTAATAGAACTTATGGATCCGGCAGAATGGTTATTTGATGCTCATTTCATTCGCTACGCTTTTCGTTTATACGATGGAAGTCTGACAAGACAATCTTCTCCGATTCTTGTTATGCCTCCGGTGGATATCCTTAAACTAAAAACTATTAATTATACAGCTATTTATACAAGCCAGCAGCCCAAACAATTAGATTCATCTTCAAAAGTAAATGTCCGGGGATATCGAGTAGAACTTGGATATTATAAAGATGCAGAAATAGAAAATTGGAGAGATATTATCAAGTCGGTAGATATATTCATTTCACAACCACTTGGAATATCAAGTGTTGAAGAAATAATTGATTCCGTGAAAATGGGACATGGAGATTCTGGTTCAGATATGCCTTTAATTGAGAAAATCACGGAGGAGATGATGGAGCAAGTGAAAAGTGAAAGTGAATTTCGTTTACTAAAAACTATTGATTTAGAAAATATAAAAGCAGGAAAAAACGTATCTGTTATTATTCCAGACAAAAAAATAGATAGAGATAAATTTATAAATATAAAGTCACAAGAGATAATGATTTGTGGTGATTTTTCCAATCACGATTATGGCTCTAATGGTAGTTATTTATATAATGGAAGATTACACCTTGCGGGAATTAATACTAATTTTTACAAAGGACATAATATTCGTCATTTTGAATATAGAAGCGATGCTCAATTTTATTATAACGGAAAAAAATATCTTGATTTTGCTTATTACCAAGCTACTTATATTGAAGTGGAAATACGGAGTGGTGGCACATTGTTAAAAACAGTTAGCTATACAAATACTTCGGCTAATCAAGTTGGCGCCTTTCTGTCTTACCCGGATGCAAGAGCGATTCGTATGAGTATTTATGTTCGAAATTACGATTCCAATAAGATTGAAAAAATATTTACAGCGTCCCTTAAGCCACACGAGTTCATTCCGAATCTATCTTACTATATTGATCCTGATTTAAATCCCTTAAGAAAGAATATTTCAGAAGAACCGATAGATATTCCTCAAGGATTCGATTTAAAACGTGCAATAGAATCCGAACCCAACAAACTCAAAGTTTCCGAACCAAACAATCCTTTCGTATTTCCCAATAAAAACACCTACACGGTCGGAAACGGAGAAATTCTCGCTATGGCATCCAACGCCCAACGTATGTCAGAAGGACAGTTCGGGCAATACCCACTGTATATATTCACCACACAGGGTGTATATTCCCTCAATGTCGGCGAAGGAGAAGTTGCCTATTCAAACGTCTCTGCCCCCACTTCATACGAATGCCCAACAACCCCGATCGTATGTTCCACCCCTTTGGGCGTTGTTTTCACAACCGCGAGGGGGATCTGTATCATCCGCGGACAAGAAGTTGTGTTGCTTACACCTTCACTACAGCAACCGCCGCAAAAACTAAACATTATACACAACGAAAGAGAATCTCAGGTAATCGATGGCGTGTTATTAAACTACCAACAAAAACCATTTGCCGAATACCTGAAAGGAATCGAAATAATTGTTTATAATCCACACGAAAACGAACTGATTATATGCGACAAAGATTCCCCTTTCAGCTATGTCGTCTGTCTTGATAACTATTCCATCTATCAATCCACCGAACGGTTCAATAAAGTAGTCGGAAACACTTATCCCGGATTAAAAGTGATTGATGGTCGTAAAATCAAAGACTATTCCCTGCCAGAAACAAACGAAGCGCACGTAAGTTTTATCACACGTCCCTTGCTTTTCGGCTCCACCGACATCAAACGATTGGAACGGATAATTCTCCGGGCCACGATTTTCAATGCCAAAGGTCCCGCCGGCAAACTGCCGGTTGTATTGAACTACTATTCCAATGATGCCGTTAACTTCGCCCTCTTGCGTGGAATTCCATTCAAAGCAAACAGCTATAAAGATTTGGATATGGGATTATTCGCCCGGAGTAAACACCGGCAATTTATATTCGCCTTTGCCGGAATAATTGATGAAAATTCGCAAATACAATACTTAGATACAGAAGTAGAAAAAGAATACAACAATACTAAAATGAGGTAAAAACCAAAAACTTATCAATTATTCATTATTTCCGTCTATGTCGAAAACTCATAACGGCCGGATAACAAATGAATGGTTATATGGCGTTATATTTGCGGAAAAAGATTTTTTTTATGATAAAAGAGGTTATTTCGGATTATAGGGAATTCAGGGCATGGTTTTTCAACTGGCTGTTTTGTTTCAGGCAGTCGCTCAAAATGAGCCTTGCTATTAAATTGGCGGATATCAAGCAAAAGGCATTTAACAAACAGTTTCATATCATGTTACTTGAACTTCCGAAAGGAGAGAAATTAGTCTCCGTATGTCGTGCTGATATCGAACGATTCAAACGAAAAAAATGGCTGCCGAAAAACATCCGCACTTTCGATTTGATTCATGGCGAATCAGTATTTTATTCAACACCGGTAAACAGAAATAATAAATCTACTCCGGCAGACAGGTTGGCAGCAAAGGAAAAATATTTCAGGTATAGAAAGATTTTGGTGGTTTGATTTTTACCTATTTTTCATGGTATTGGTTTGGATTAGGCTTGTCGTGATGACAGGCCTTTTCTTTTGAAATGAATAATGAATAATTGCCCACTCGTCAACTTGTTTACCTGTTTACTCGTCACTCGTCACTCGTCAACTAAATCGAGCTTTCCCCTACCGGCCTCTCCGACCTGTATTTCTTCACATCATCCAAAACAACAGGCAACGGTAACTCATAACAAATCTGACAACCAATCATCCGCGTCATGATAATATCATCATGCTTTCCCTCTTTAGCCCCAAACGAACCATTCTTCTTCTGTTCGTAAACTCTCGCTTCGTTCAAAGCCTCATTTTCACGCTCTACATAACCCTTTTCCCGCAACACAGCCACAAAACCCCCAATAATCATAGGTTTGGTATTCCGGTTCGTATTAAATCCGTATTTAGCCGGAAAACCCTCTTTTATTTTGTCGGCAGGAGTACGGCTGTATAAGTTCCGGTAATGCTCCGCGATAGTATCAAAAATAAACTCCGAATCATCCTCTTTAAACTCCGAATCATAAGTATTGCTCTCAACCACCAACAACGCGTCATTATAAAACTTGGCTATTTGCGCCGCTACCCATATCGCTACATCCTTGTCAATCCTGCCACGCCATTGCGCTACAATCTCAGGCTTACCGCCAAACATCATCCAGTAGCGGTCAAAAACCACAATCACACCCCAGTCGGCTTTTTCTGAAATACCCTTTTGAGGGTCAAATACCACTATATAACGGTCTGAAACCCGCATATCCGTAACCGGAAACTCCCAAACCTTCAACCGGTCACGCTCTTTCCTTGCCTTTAGATTCGGATCAGACGATTGTATACCCTCCAACGCCTCCTTATCTTCCACAAACCGGATGTTTTGCAATATCTCTTTCCGGCGTTTAGGTTCAAGTTTAGAAGCCGATGGCGGACAGTCCGATGCCAGTGTCCCGATAGCTTCCGGCAACCGGCAATCAACACGCATCGCCTCCACATCTTCCGAACGGAAAGCGGGCAATCCCGAATCCTGAAACGCCTCAATATCATCCGATGGATATTCCTGTTTCATCTTCGCCTCACTCGACATTTCCGCGCGTTTTGCACGTCTCCAGTTCAGGTTTTCAAGTGTACATTCTTTCTTGTTATTAAAAAGGTTCAGTTCGTACTCATTCAACGAAGCTATGAAATCCTCAACCGTTCCCTCTTTCTTTTTCCCATTATGCAAAAAATAACAACCGTCAATTTCCCGGCTATAAATATCAATCAAAAACCATTCAACAAATACCGCGTCATACGCCGATTCTCCACTTTTAGCCTTCTCCCATTGCTCATGGAAATAATCGCCCACACCGTTCGCCGTACTCTCCCGAACAACCATCGTCATTGGTTCTGCCGGAATAGAGCCCACGATTGAAGTTTCCAACAATTCAGGGTTATTATTTTCGCTATTCGGGTAATAGGCCATTTCCGAAAAGTGAACCATCTTAGCGTCCTGAGAACGAACCGAGTCCGGCTCAATGGCCGTTCCCACCGTAATCAAACAACCCCGCTCCGGAACTTCTTTGATATTTTGCGTACCCTGATAGTTCTTGATTGAATGTTTAATGCCTCCCACCGGAATCATTTTCTTAATGGCCCTGTCAAACATCGCCCGGATAGTAATCGCTCCATCCTTTACATGAGCGCATATAACGCTGTTCCAATTTTTTTTATGCACCATTTGAATCCAGTACATATAAATCTGAATCAACGTACTTCCTCCCCATTGGCGCGCTTTAAGCAGAATCAACCGGATAGGAACACCCGCCAACCGCATCCGTTCCAACCGGTCTAACAACCTACGCTGCCCTCTGTTCAATCTGAAAGGAATGTCCTTAGCCGAAATTTTATCCCTGATAGTAGCGCAAGTAATGGCGAAATATTCAAAATCAAACCTGTATCGAAGCTCACAAAAGCCTATCCAAAATTCATAATACGACTCTTCAGTCAATTCTTCTCCGTTCGCTTTAAATATCTTTTCAATTGAACCATACTTGCTTAGCAACCGGCAAACCTCTGTTTGCATCATCGCTTCCGGCAGGTATAAAATCGAACAGGGCGCGTCTTTTATTTCTAAACGCGCCCTTTCTCCCCGGCATCCTTCGCCCGTAACCGGGTCATAAGTCTTATTTATCTCCTTTCGTCTGCGGGAGTTTTCCGCTATTATTTGTCTTACATCAATCAAAATTTGTATTTTAATCCTAATAGATGTCCGTTGTTAGTAATGCCTTTCTGATATTGATATTCAATGCCTAAATTTTGGTAAAACACACCACCTCCGATGCCTATAAAATCTAAAGTAGAATAAGAAACAGAAACAAATGGCTGCCACAATTTTTCTTTTTGTTGTATTATCTCCTTGCGTATCGGCGTAAATTGATAATCAAGACCTGTTAATTGATTATACTGAACTGTTGGAAATAATTGCAGTTTCCCATTTTCATCATCAAATGGAGTTAATTCGTATGACCGTTTCAAAATATAATCCGCTATAATGGCCGCAGTATCAACTTTGAGAACAATATACCGTATACTGTCTTTATAAATTATTTCCGGCTTTAAAGGTAAATTAGGATTGGTTTGTTTTTCTTCCTTAATGGGGATCAACCGACTGTCATTAACGCTTCCGGAAATTGCTTTCCCTTGAATATATTTTATCTTAGCCTCCGTTGAAACAGTTTGCCTTCCAATAAAAAAACCAAGAACAAGACAAATAATGCTTATTATTATGTATTTCTTTTTCATAATCGCACCCCTTTTAAGTACTCCTCATGTAAAGTTTTTTACTTTTTTATTAAATGTGATACCTCTTGTTTAAAGAAAAAGCCCATTTTCTTTAAATGAGATAATTTCCGTTAAACGTATCTTTAAGAAGCAATTCCGGATTATTCTCATAAAAACGCTCCATCCGAATGAAAAATGCTTTTACATTTCTCCAAAATGAATGTTTCTTTGATTTCAATTTCATAGATTCTTTTCTATCATTTTAATTATTGACTTCAACGTATTGGCATAATTTGGGTCGGTTGCATAACCTGCCTTTGCGATTTCTTCAGCAAACCGGTTGGGATCGTGTTTGACTTCCAACGCTTTTGCATAACGGTTATATGTAAAGAAAAAACAGGCGTGGTCGGTAAAACTTCCCTCCGGTGTGTCGTATTTGCGGAACCAGTCTTTTACGACATAGTTGTATTTTCCATCAGGGCGTTTAGTTACGGAAATGATTTCCGGGAATGTTACATTCGGATTTTTCAGCACTTCGGTTGTCCGTAATAATTGTTCATTGCCGTTAATTCCGTCAGTGTCTTTTATGCCAAAGAACATATTTCCCGGAGTGCTTTTACCCCAACCTGTTTCAAGGGCTGCTTGAGCTAATATAAAAATGGCAGATATTCCTGTTTTTTGTTCCGTCTGCTTGGCAAACGGATAATACTTTGTTGTAAATTCTTTTGGTTTCATTTTTTTTCTCCTTTCTCTTTTTCTAAAAAACTACCAAGTGCAGGAATACGTTTCACAAATTCAAGCCCTAAGACATAATCCAAAAACTTGAATACCCTGTTTGATGGAAATATCTGTGTAAGATTATGCAGGGAGTTCGATACGTAGAAATAGATAAATACATAAGTCAGCATTTTAACGACATATAGCGATTCTTTTTTGTCCCCCATTTTTTCACCGATGACATAAACGGAAGAAACGATTGAAAGATAAATGGCTATTGTGATAAAACTGAACATGAATTTCTTCGGAGAAAAACGCAATTTATTGACGAATAAATCCGTAGAAATTCCGAAGATTATATCTGCTACAAATACGATAGTTAAAACTACCATCGCGTTATGTACCGGTTGCAAGTAAGCGACCAAACCGCCAATCAGCGTGGCTAAAATTATTTTTATTGCGTCCATGTTAACTATTAATTACCTAAAAAAAGGTTCTATAATAAAAAAAACTATTCTATGGTAAGAATTATATTTCTCAAAAAGTGCATTAATCCGCTACTTAACTTATTTCCACCAAAACATAACCTGACCGTAATCTTATACGCGGCTATTTCTGTAAAGATGGGGTCTACAATTTTGCTCTTAGGCTGAAAACCGGATTCAGCTAACAACGGGGACAGTCCCAATGAAATATCTGAGGTTAACCTATTAAAACTTACACCGTTATCAGTAGAGTACCATAATGCAGATAAATATTGAACCTGATCTATGCCAGTATCTTTATAAGCATTCCATTCATATTGAAATCTTTTTAATTTCACAACATCTTCCGGAGAGTTTGCTTGAATGGTAAATTCATAAAAATGCCTGTAATATATGGTTGTTCCTGTAGGATATATCCAACTTGCATCTCCTTGGTTAGTAAAGAACCATCCATTTTCTTGAATCGCGTTTCCTTCAGAATCAGGGACGATTATTGCTCCTACCTTATTTCTAATCTTTACACCATCCTCATTATTTGTACCGATTACTCCTCCCGGTATAATTTGAGATATTTGTTGAGCGGTAATATCACCATTTATTATTTGAGCTAATGTCTCGCCAGTATTGGCATAAGTTGTAGAATTATTTGATGGCCTGATAATTTGTCCGAAGCCGACTTTAGAATCTTCTTTAGTGGGTTTTAAAAATACATTAGCCCTATTAGTCCCGGGTACAAAATGTATATCAAAAATAGATATTGGGTTAATATATAAATCCTGAACAACTATTGGTTTTTGAGTATATATATTATACAATTGCCACTTGAAATTTTTCTTATCCTTTAATTCTGCAATATTAGCATTGGGTTTAACTATTGCCCCAAAATTAACTTCCGTAAATACTCCAGATAAAGACATGCTTATTTCACTTGAACCCAAGATAAAAGTTTTTTTATCAGTATCCAAAGTAACAGTCATCCGACTTTTATAGGTAGTTTGAGTTAGCTTAGAAATGTTAGCATCAGCCGATACTTTGTATATCTCAAACGCCTCTTTTGTTACAAAATCATCCGGCGTTGGTGAGGAAGACGGCCCTCCCTGCTTAAAACCCAAGCCAACAAAACCATTCAATAATTTAGATGCTTCTTCGGGAGATTGAGGAACCAACTCCCCATCAATATAAGTGTTTTTTAAATCACCAGAAACAAAAGCCGCGTTATTGGCTTTGTTTAGTAACGAAACTCGAGTATTAGATACAAAAGCATAATATACCGCCCCTGTATTACCCGACAAAATAACATGCCCCTCGTCGTTTGTCTTTTCGACAAATATAACATTGTCGTTCACCTTGTTAATTTTCAACATAATATTTTATTTATTATCGTGATATAATGCCAACCCAATGGCATTATACCTTACCTTTAAGCCGGTGTGTTTGCTTTTTCGTAATCAACAATGTCGAAACCTTCATTCAATGCATTTGCCATGTCCGCAAATGCCAGCATAGTTTCCGTTTCTGTCCGTTTGAAAATTTCGAAAACAACTTTCATTTCTTCTCCTGTCACTTCGATCTGATTTCCTGTTTTTACTTTTCCGATTAAACCTCTAACTTTTTCGGCTTCACTAAAAGACCTTACCCTTTTTAGAGATTGGGAAACAAAGTTTGAAAGCGGCGTTTCAACAACTACTTCTGTTTGTTCCCCTGTTTTGTAATCCCTGCGAAACCCTGTCGCGATTACTTTTTTTGTTAAATCTAACTTGTACATGTTTTTTTAAAATTAATTGTTTGTAAAATATTTATTGTTTATGAATTTAACCATGCTTTGAAATCTGCTTTTGTCATCGTTCGCATAAATCCGGTAACATTATCCATAACTGCTATTCTAGCACTATCTCCTGGATTGTTTGTCGAATATTGGTTTATAAAATATATATTACCTGCAAATGTTACTTCTCTTTCAAAATAAGACAAATCACCCTTAACTGCAATTTCCCTATCTTCCCTATCTAATATATATTCTTCGGCATTACTGTCTCCTACAAGAGCGTCATTTATATAATAAGTTTTAGCCTTACCGTTTGTAATATATTGTGCATCTTCCGAATTTGATGAATAAGAGTTAATAATAGTACTTCCGTCCGATAATAAATATATACTACCACCTGTATTTATATTTTGTAGCATACTATCTCTAGCGATACCATTGGCATAAAAATTAGGATTGAATATTAAGTACGATGCTGATACATTATTACCAGATTGTACAGTCTTATATAGATTTATACCATCATCTCCATTAACTTCAATGACAATGTTTGAAGCATTGCAACCATTCTTAACGAACTCACTAGTGTTTGGTATTTTATCAACAGTGGCTACTTCGTTATCATTGTAATTCAATTTTCCACCTGTGTATATATCTATGTTGCCATTGTAATTTTCAAGATATAATAATGAAAGATGTGGTGAGTATGCTATAGCTGCCGATTTTTCATCATCAAAATAACTTTTAAATTCAATACCAATATCATTACTATCCATAGATGGATAACTACCCATTACAAGATACCCCATTGGGTTCATTTTATTCGATACTTCGATCATTTTATAATCATCCACCCAAATATCAAATTTAGGAGCGCTCAATACCGTGACATCATCGTATGAAGTAATTAGTTCATTTCCGTTAGCACCGTGGTATCTTGTATAATGATGAGTGCTTTCTATCAATGGTCCATGATAAGATGTTAAATATAAACCATCGTATGATGACAATAATACATCAACGCCACCTTGAGTTAGTTTGATGCTTTCTTCTGATGAAATTAAAATATCTTTGAAAGCATCAAACTTAATATTACCTGTATTGTCGAGATGTATGCTTGAATTTTCATTATTTAAATATAACTGATCATGCCCATTGAGATATATTCCACCAGTTGCCGTATACATATTAATGTCACCCTGGTAAGATGTTAAATATAAACTCAATTGGCTTGATAGGTCTATTGGATAATCTGATTTTATTTCTGTTGTGGATGTATCTGGATTCCACAATAAATCTGTTCCATAAGGATAACCATCCCCTATTGATAGTTTAGAAAAACCAGGTATTTGTATTTCAGGAGAAAGTAAACTTATAATTCCAGAAGATGCTAATTCTACATAACTTGACGCAATTCTTACCGGAGTGCCGTTGGTCCCATTTTTTATAAAATAGCTGGAATCTGGAATATCACCCTTAACTGCAATTTCCCTATCTGGATCTACTGGAAAAGTACCATTATAATCTTTTACGTAATACGCACTTGCAGTATCAGTACCAAGAATCAACCCATCATAATAAGTTAAATAAACACCATTATTATAACCACTGCTATCACACAGTCTCTCGAATCTCATGGTGTCATATACATCTACCGGAGTAGTAATTGAGCACACCATACTTCCATCATATGCCTTAATATCTATAGGTTTATCATTCCAATCATTTAAAACGAAATTATCGGTATCAGGAATATCATTAATTATAGATGTCCATGTAGACCATGAACCAAATAGTCCTTCTTTAAACCTATATTCTATTGTCGGAGTTGTTAAATAAGAATTGAATCTATATTGATACGTCTTAACAGTACCGACACCTCCACCAGACACTTGAATTAATCTGTACGTATACGATTCGAGAACATTTCCATCCTCGTATGTGTAATCACCGTTTCCGATGTCATCGATATCAACTTTACCTAAATGTTCTATTCCTTTTATATTGATTGAATCCCATATCTTCCAATTACTATTTGCTATACCACCTTGTAATTTAAAAATTTCGTTACTTCCTGTAACATTTACAAGCATTCCTTCTTTTCTCCTCTCCATGGGTATAGCATCCCGCTCTTCTATTATAGCTACTGATCTATAACCACCTCTACCCCATTCTTCTGAATGTGCTGGGTATGTTGATGTTGTATCTATAGGACATACATATCCTAGAACTGATGTCCCGTTTGCTGGTTTTGCCATTTTAATTAGTTATTTTTAATGTTGCGCTATTCATCAATTGATATGACGATCTATATATTGTATAAGTTCTACCATTATATGTAGTAGTGCCAGAATTAGGTTGTTGTATAGGCCACCCGAAACCAGTAGAAGCGTCAAACATTTGATTTTCTGAAGGAACTCCTAAAGCAGTATCTATATAAATATACCAGTATTCATTATCGATACCATTATATGTATAATCACCTACGTATGAAGAAGTAGTACGTTCTTGACGATTACTTAGCGCGTTTATGTTTGTTAAATTACTAACAACACTATTTCCCCAATACACCTTAAATGTAGTAGATGGTTGTGTTACAATATCAACTGTCTGGGCATCTTTTATAGTGTTTTGAGACCTGAATATATAATATTCTCTACCGGTATTTGGTTCAACTATCGATGCTTGTTCTACAACTGCCCATGTACTTCCATTACTATTATCTACAAATTGAGACTGTGTTGGTTTACCAAATATTTTATCTATTGCAAAATATCTGTATGATGAAGCGCCAATATCTAAAAATGGGTAACTGCCTAAATAAGACGATCGTTCTACAGCAGGCATCAATACACTTATATCACTAATCTTTGATATTGTAGGGTTAGCGTTATAACCCCAGATTACATACCCTGTAGTTCTTTGAACAACTGATATATTTAAAGTAGTACTTGATGTAGATCCGTCTGTATTTTGTACTTCAGCTTTTATGGTTATA
Source organism: Bacteroidales bacterium (assembly GCA_031553755.1). GTDB lineage: Bacteria > Bacteroidota > Bacteroidia > Bacteroidales > Azobacteroidaceae > JAIRVZ01. Next base: position 60,172 of record JAVBKZ010000057.1, read on the forward strand.
GTGCCTACGTTAGCA